>NZ_BDAY01000033.1 GCF_001612685.1 Nocardia altamirensis NBRC 108246 | reverse complement strand
CTCCAACCCCTGTGAACAGCACCGAACCTCTGGGATATTCGAGCCAGCGGGTACCAGCAAGGGTGGCCGTCAACGCCCGCCAAAGCTCGCACCCCTTCTGCGGATTCGCACCATTTGCGGGCTGCTAGAACCAGTGCGGATCCACGGAAAGGGTGCGGATTTGGGGGTCAGGCGACGTGGGGTAGTACGTCGGCGGCGAGGCGCTCCATTTGGGGTGCCGAGTCGAAAAGCGGGTTGATCAGGATCATTTCGGGGCCGATGTTCGCTACCGCGCGCAGTTCCTCGATGCAGGTTTCGGGTGCGCCGCACACCACGACGGGGAGCAGTGACTTGCCGAAGTCGCCGTACTGGGCGACGAGTGCCTCGGCCATGCGGGTACGTGCGCGCTCAGCGTCGTCGTCGACCGCGATGTACACCCGTTTCGCGATGCGGAAAGTCGCTGGTTCCCTGCCGGTTTCGGCCAGCGCGGCGCGGACGATCGGGACCTGTTCGGCGAATTGGGCCGTGCTCGAGGAGCCCGCGCCGAAGAAGCCGTCGCCCCTGCGGACGGCGCGGCGCAGCGCAGCCGGCTTGCTGCCGCCGAACCACAGTGGCGGATAAGGCTTCTGGAACGGTTTCGGTTCCATGGTGGCGGCGGCCAACTGCCAGAACTCGCCGTCGAAATCGATGGTCGGCTTGGTCCACAGCGCTTGCATCAAGTCGAGGCCCTCGTTGAAACGCCGCACGAGATTGTCGTCGGGCGCGACATCGAACGCGGACAGCATCCTGCCGCGCCCGCCGATCCCGACGCCGACCTCCAGCCTGCCTCTGCTCAACTGGTCAAGCGTGCTGATCCGCTTCGCGAGATGCACCGGATTGTGCAGCGGTGTCACGAACACCGAGCACCCGAGCCGCAGCCGCTCGTTACTGGCCGCGGCGAACGCCAGCAGCTCCAGCGGACTCATGCTCGGCGCGGATCCGATCACCTGCTCGGTCATCCACGCACTCTCGAACCCGAGCTCTTCGGCCCGATCGAGGTACTCGCGCAGGGCTTTCGGCTGAAATGTCCCGTCCGCGAAATGCTGTGGAATCGAGATTCCGTATCGCATCCCTCGACCCTAGCCCCCCAACGGGTTAGTTTTTGTCAGCTATCGATCGCGAGCGTGACGACCGGGATGATGCGGTCCGTCTTCTCCTGATAGTCGGCGAAACCGGGCATGACCTCGACCATTGCGGCGTAGAGGCGATCGCGTTCCGGCCCATCGGTGATCGGTGTCGCGGTCGCCTTGTGGGTCTCGGTGCCGACCTCGATGGTCACTTCCGGGTTCGCGCGCAGGTTGTAGTACCAGTCGGGGTTGGTCGGTGCGCCCGCTTTCGAGGCGATGATGACCAGCCGGTCGTCGTCACGGATGTACGCGACCGGGCTGATGCGGGCCTGGCCGGATTTGGCGCCGATCGTGGTGAGCAGCAGCAGATCAGCGCCCTCGAACGGCCCGCCGACCCTGCCGGCGTTGTTCCGGAATTCCTCGATGATCTTGGTGTTCCAGTCGGCCATTCGATGCTCCTCGTGGGTTGCGGACGATCAGCGATGTGATCTTGCGCCGAGCCTATCGGGCGGCGGCGGCACAGGGCGTCAGCGCGCCGCCGAGAACTCGGGCTCGCGGACCGCAGACCTCGGCGTAGCGGCGAGGGTTTTGTCGAGGTCGGTGCGCAGCGTGGTCGCCGAGTCGAGCAGGTAGTTCTGCCGGACCTTCCACGGATGCCGGTCACCCTGGCGGGGGAAATCGGCGATCGAGCGCTGAATGTAGCCTGCGGCGAGGTCGAGCAGCGGCTGCTCGGTGATGTTGCGCTCCGGGCGCGGGACGACGGCGGCGTAGTCGCGACGGTCCATGTGGTTGAGGATCTTGCAGACCAGCCGGGAGCTGAGATCGGCGCGCAAGGTCCAGGACGCGTTGGTGTAGCCGATGCAGACGGCGAAGTTGGGCATGCCGGTGAGCATCGCGCCCTGCCAGACGAATTGGTCGGCCAGGGTGACGGCTGCACCGTCGACCCGAGGAGTGATGCCGCCGAACGCGAGCATCTGCAAGCCGGTGGCGGTCACGACGATGTCGGCGGGCAGCACCCGGCCGGACTTCAACCGAATACCCTCCGGCACAAAGGTATCGATGTGATCGGTGACGACCTCGGCCTTGCCCTTCTTCATCGCCTTGAAGAAGTCGGCGTCGGGGACCGCGCACAGGCGCTGGTCCCACGGGTCGTAACTCGGCGTGAAATGCTCGGCTACGGCCTTCTCGTCCTTGAGGATTCGCGTCGTCAAGCCGGTGAGCAGCTTGCGCGCGGCATCCGGGCGGCGACGGCAGTACTGGTAGAAGCCGATGCTGAACAGAATGTTCTTGGTGCGGATCACCCGGTGCGCCAGGTTCGGCGGCAGCAGCTCCCGGATCTTGTCCGCGTACTTGTCACGGCCTGGCACCGCACTGATCCAGGTCGGGCTGCGCTGCAACATGGTGACCGACTCGGCCTGGTCTGCCATCGCGGGCACCAGCGTGACGGCGGTGGCCCCGCTGCCGATCACCACCACCCGCTTACCGGCGTAATCGAGGTCTTCCTGCCAGAACTGCGGATGCACCACCTGGCCGGAAAACGTAGCGGCGCCGGGGAATTCGGGCGAGTAGCCGTGGTCGTAGTTGTAGTAGCCCGCGCAGGCGTACAGGAAGCCACAGGTCAGTTCGCGCCGCGTGGTGTTGCCCGCCTGGTCGCGCTCTTCGAGAGTCAGTGTCCAGCGGGCGGTTTCGCTGGACCAGTCGGCCGCGATCACCTTGGTCTGATAGCGGATGTGCCGGTCGATGCCGAATTCGGCGGCAGTCTCGTTGATATAGCGGAGAATCGAGGGGCCGTCGGCGATCGCCTTGGCATCGCGCCACGGCTTGAAGGGGTAGCCGAGGGTGAACATGTCGGAGTCCGAACGGATGCCGGGATACCGGAACAGATCCCAGGTGCCGCCCATCGCCGCGCGGGCCTCGAGAATGGCATAGGTCTTCCCGCGGCACTCGGTCTGCAAGCGATAGGCGGCGCCGATGCCGGACAAGCCAGCGCCGACGATCACGACATCGAGGTGTTCGGGGGCTGCGACGGACTGACTCATGACCTCCAGTCTGTAACGATGCGACCTCGGATTCTTGACTTTGCACGACAACTATTTGACCCTGGACGACATGTCGGTGATTCGCTCCGCGGGACTACGCGGCTTTCGCGCGACGGTCGCGGAGCTCGGCGGCAACGCCGAGGACTTCGCCACCGCGTGCGGGCTGCCGCTCGCAGCCCTGGACACCGACGATCTGCTGATTCCGGATCAAGCACTGGCCGCCGCGCTGGAACTGGCCGCCCACCAACTGAACTGCCCCGACCTCGGCCTGCGCATCTCCATGCGTCAGGACCTCGACATGCTCGGCCCGTTGGCCTTGGCCATCCGCAACTCCCCCTCGCTGGCCCATGTCCTCGAATGCTCCGCGCGCTACCTATTCCTGCACGCACGCTCCCTCACACTCACTTCGGAGCCGGACCCGTACGACGATCCGCGCATCATCGCGCTGCGTTACGGCGCTCGCCCAGGGCTGCCGCCGCCCATCCAAGGCATCGACCTAGGACTCGCGTTCGTGCACCGCACGATTCAGCGTCTGTGCGACGAACGTTACGGGCTGCGCTCGGTCGAATTGCCTTACGTACCGGACGCACCGATCACCCGATACGAGGAATTCTTCGGTGCGCCGGTGCGCATCAACCGGCCCTATGCGGCGCTACGGGTGCCGCGCGACCTGCCGAACCGACCACTGAGCGGCGGCGACGAAACCCTGCACCGCATCGCGATGTCGTTCCTCGCCGAGCAGTCCGGCGGCGCCGACGCCGCCGTCGCACCGAAGGTCCGCGCCGCGGTGCAACAGCTACTCGGCACCACCGCGCCCGAAATCAACGCTGTCGCAAGGCTGTTGACCGTCCATCCGCGCACCATGCAACGTCGCCTTGCCGCCGAGGACACCTCGTTCGCCGCCATTCTCGACGATGTCCGCCGCGAAGAAGCCCGCCGCTACCTCACCACCACCGACATGCCGATGAGCCAGGTCGCCTCGCTGATCGGGCTGTCCGAGCAGTCGACGTTCACCCGGTGCTGCCGAAGATGGTGGGGCACAACGCCGACCGTGGTGCGCAGGCACCGCGGCTGATCACCGACCGGCGACGCGCAGCCCGTCGAAGGTGACGGCGAGCAGCCGATCGGCGACCTCCGGCGTCTTCTCGCAGGCGACGCCGATGCCGTGCCCGAACCGCAGCACATCGCGCGGTTCGATGTCGGCGCGGATGAGGCCCGCCTCCTGTGCGGGTTTCAACAGCTCGGCGGCGGCGTCGGTGATCATCGTCCGGCACAGCGTGAAGGTCTCGGAGTCGTGGTCTATCAATGCCTTCAGCGTGGTCGCGAGGCTGCGCTTGTCCATCACCCATGCCACCTGCTCACGCATCCACTGTTCGAGTGCGTCCACGGGGGGCATGGTTTCCCGCAATTCACCGGAACGCCTGCAGAGCGTTTCGATGCTCGAGCGATAGACCGCCTCGATGAGCGCCTCCCGATTCGGGAAGTGCCGGTAGAGCGTGCCGGCCCCGACGCCAGCGCGCCTGGCGATGTCGTCGAGGGGCGCGTCCGGCCCGTGCTCGGCGAACGCCTCGCGCGCGGTTTCCACGATCCGCTCATAGTTGCGCCGCGCATCGGCCCGCATCGGCCGACCGGTCGAAGGTGCGCCCACGAACCCTCCACTAGAAACGGATTGACTCTCCGGTTAGTCTTGCGAAACCGGAGAAACTCTCCATATGATAGCTCCATCGAAACGGAGACTCTCTCCGTTTAGTCCGACACGATGGAGCGTCCTTTGTCGACCACACTTTCCACGGGCACCGCCGCGCCGGACACCGGCCAACGCCCCGTCCGTTCCAGCCTCGTGCTGGTCACCCTGCTCACCTGCCAGCTGATGATCATCCTGGACATCACCGTGATGAACGTTGCGCTGCCGCGCATCCGCACCGACCTCGACTTCAGCGCGACCGGGCTGGCCTGGGTGATGAACGCCTACACGCTGGTCTTCGGCGGACTGCTGCTGCTCGGCGGCCGAGCAGGCGACCTGTTCGGCAGGCGCAACCTGTTCATCGTCGGCACCGCCCTGTTCACCCTGGCCTCATTGGCAGGCGGACTGGCCCCGTCGGCGACCTGGCTGCTCGTCGCCCGCGTGGCGCAAGGCATCGGCGCGGCCATGGCAGGACCGAGCACGCTGGCCCTGCTGACCACCACCTTCAGCGAACCCAAAGCCAGGATGCGGGTGCTCGCCCTCTTCTCCGGCATGTCCAGCGCGGGCTTCGCCATCGGCCTCATCGTCGGCGGCCTGCTGACCGAATGGCTCGGCTGGCGGTCGGTGCTGTTCATCAACGTGCCCTTCGGCCTCGCCGTCGCTGTGCTCGCCCTGCGCTATCTGCCCGACGCGGCGCGGCAGCCCGCCCGGCTCGACCTGCCGGGCGCGGTCACCGCGACCGCCGGTGTCGCGTCCCTCGTCTACGGCTTCATCAGCGCCGCGTCCAACGGCTGGGGCAGCGAGACCACCGACATCGCGCTGGCCGCTGGCGTCATCCTGCTCATTGCGTTCCTGACGATCGAATTCCGCACGGCCCAACCGCTGTTGCCGATGCGGCTGTTCACCGACCGCAATCGCGCCGCCGCCTACGCCAACATCTTCCTCGGCCCGATGGCGGGCCTGTCGATGTTCTTCTTCCTGACTCAGTACCTCCAGGAGGTGCGCGGATTGAGCGCGCTGGCAACGGGTTTCGCGTTCCTGCCGACCGCGGTGCTGATGTTCACGATGATCAGGCTGATCCCGCGGCTGCTGCCGCGCTTCGGGCCGAAACCGGTGACGATCGTCGGCACCCTGCTCATGGGGTCGGGGCTGGCATTGCTCACGCAGCTGACGACCGACAGCGGCTACTTCCCCTTGCTGTTCGCGGCGATGCTGCTGATGGGGCTCGGCATCGGGCTGGCATTCTCGCCGCTCAACGTGATCATCATGTCGAATGTGCCGCCGAGTGACGCGGGCGCGGCAGGCGGAGCGCTGCAGACGCTGCAGCAGACCGGCGGCGCGCTCGGCCTCGCCGTCCTCGTCACCGTGTTCGGCACCGCGACCAGGAGCGCCACCGGCTCCGCGCAGCAGGTGCTGGTCAGCGGAATCACCACGGCGTTCGCCGCGGCCGTCGGCATCGCGGTGCTGACCTTCCTGGTCGCGCTCACCTTCCGCAGCACCAGGGCGGCGGCCTGACACGCCCCGAACTCACGGGGCGCGCCAACCCGAAGCGCCGCCAAGTAAACTCCCAGCGTTCGGGAGGTTCTTACTGGTGCACTTCACTGTGTTGGGGGAGGTCAAGGGGTGGCGCGGGGACGCGCCACTCCAGCTGGGGCCGCCGCAGCGACGAGCCGTGTTGGCGGCCTTGCTGTTGCGTGCAGGCAACGCGGTGACGGCAGACGAACTGGTCGAGGGCATCTGGGGTGAGCGACCGGTGCCGCGCGCGGTCGCCGCGCTGCGCACCCATGTCGCGCAATTGCGCAGAACCCTGGAGCCGAATCGGGAGTCGCGAGGGCCGTCGACGGTGCTCGTCTCGATCGGCGACGGCTATGCGCTGCGCATACCGCCGAGCGCCACCGATGTCGCCGAGGTCGAGCGGCTGGTCGCGGCGGCCGGACAGGTCCGCGACCTCGATCCGCACACGGCGTGGACCCATCTGGTTGCCGCGCTGGACAAGTGGCATGGCACCGCACTCAGCGGACTGCCCGGCCCGTTCGCGGAACGGCAACGCTCGCGGCTCGAACAGTGGCGACTTGCCATCCTGGAGGACCGGCTCGCCCTCGACATCGAGACGGGTCGCAGCTCCGACGCCGTCGCGGAGCTCGGCCCGTTGATCGAGGAACATCCACTGCGCGAACGGTTTCGGGCGCTGCTGATGACCGCGCTCTATCACTGCGGACGCCAATCCGACGCACTGGACGCCTATGCGCGGGCCCGGCGGGCGCTGGTGGACGGCGTCGGCGTCGAGCCGGGTCCCGAGCTGAGCGTGGTACACGAGCGCATCCTGCGCGGCGCGCTCCCGATGCCGGCCGCGGCCACCGTCCAGCGGGCCGGAATCGAGCAGGTGCCTGCCCAATTGCCGCCCGACATCGCCGATTTCACCGGCCGTGCGCAACTCGTCGACGAGCTGGCCGCACAGCTGACCGGCGCGAGCAGCGCGGTCGCGATCTCCGCGGTCGGCGGCATGGGCGGCGTCGGAAAGACCACGCTCGCACTGCATGTGGCGCACCGGGTGCGGGATCGGTTCCCGGACGGGCAGTTGTATGCGAACCTGCACGGCGTCGATCCGATGCCGACGCCGCCCGCCGCCGCACTCGGTGGCTTCCTGCGCGCGCTCGGCGTTGCGGAGGGCGATATCCCGTCCACCCTCGACGAGCGGGCCGCCGAGCTGCGTACCCGGTTGTCCGGCAAGCGAATCCTGATGGTGCTGGACAACGCGCTGGACTACGCGCAGGTCGCGCCGCTGCTCGCCGGGTCGGCGGTGCTGATCACCAGCCGGTCGGCGCTGACCGAGCTGCCCTCGGTGACCAGGACCCGGCTCGACGTGCTCGAAGCGGCGGAAGCGCTGGTGTTGCTCGAGCGCATCCTCGGCGTCGATCGCGTTGCCGCCGAGGCGGACTCGGCCCGCGCGGTGGTCGCCCTGTGCGGACACCTGCCGCTGGCGGTCCGCATCGTCGGCGCCAGGCTCGCGGTCCGGCCGCAGTGGACGATCGCGTCGTTCGCCGAGCGGCTTGCCGACGAGAAGAGCAGGCTCGACGTCCTCAAGACCGGTGAGCTCGCGGTAGAGGCGGCGTTCCGGCTCGGCTACGGACAGCTCACCGATGAGCAGGCCAAGGCCTTTCGCACGCTGGCACTGGCCGAGGTGCCCGATCTGTCCGTCGACGGCATCGCCGCGATCCTCGGCGTCACCGCGCCGCAGGCCGAGGAGCTGTGCGAATCCCTGGTCGATCTCAGCCTTTTGGAGACCACCGCGCCTGGCCGGTACCGATTCCACGACCTGCTGCGGCTTTTCGCGTGCAGCATTGCCGACGAGGACGAATCCGTCCTGCTGGTCCGGGTGCTCGACTACTACCTGGCCAGTGCGAAGAACCTGCTCAGCGCGATCGACTACAGCAACACGACCCGCCTGCTCGTCCCGACGACGGTCCCCGGCCGCGCCTTCGCCGGCGGCGCGGATGGCCAGGCGTGGAACGACATCGAGCGTCCCGTCGTCATCGCGCTGCACCAGCAGGCGGCCCGGATCGGCGGGCGCGCCCTTGATGTCGCGGCCGATCTGGCCTGGGTGATGGCCGAGTTGATGGACGCGGGCACCGGTGCGCGCGAGCTCTCGCGCGCGCTGGAATCGTTGCTGGACACCGCGATCGCGGAGGACAACCTGGCCGCCGAGCGGCGGATCAGGACCGCGCTCGGCGCGCTGCTCCAGGTCGGGCTCGGCGAGGTCGAGGCAAGCCTGCCGCATCTGCACGCGGTCTCCGGCCCGCAGGCGAACGACGCCGACCGCAGGCTCGCGGTGCTCGCGTCGGTGCTGCTCGGCGTCGCGGCGCGCAGGCTCGGCGACGCGGACGCCTCGCATCGGCATTTCGAGCACGCGACCCAGCTCACCCGGGCACTCGGCGACCGGTCGATGGAGGCATGGTGCCTGGCCCTGGTCACCCGAACCTACTGCGAGGCAGGACAATACGACGAGGCGGTGCTGATGGCCGAGCGGGCCATCGCGCTCGCGCACGAGTCGTCGAACCCGGTGGCGCTCGGCTGGGCAACGCACGAGCTGGCGGCCACCCTGTCGATGCTCGGCGAGCATCAGCGCGCGATCGAGCTCGGCACCGACGCGGTGCGCGCGGCGCGGCGCAACGGGGTGCGACTGTGGGAGGGTTGGGCGCGCACCAGGCTGGCGCAGATCCACCTGCAGGCGGGCGACCCGGTCGAGGCAGAGTCGAACGCCGTCGAGGCGCTGCGCCTGCTGACCAAGGCCGCCGACCCGATCGACCGGGCGCGCGCGATGGCGTTGCATGCCGCCGCACTGGCGGCGCGCGGCCGACGCGGACGCGCTGAGCAGGAGTTCGAGGAAGCCGCCGAGATCTTCCGGCGGGCGGGCCTGTCGCCGCCGAACCTCGATCGGCTGTATGGCGCGCACGCTGCGGAAACAGACGTCGCAGGCCTTGAATAACGAACGTTGATTCGTTATTTATCGGCTGCGGAACGGCGGCTGGCATCGTCTTGGTCTGTGTGACCATCATCGCCAGTGGTGGACAGGAGACCAGCCGTGCGGCTTAACGGCCGCAGGCACCGTGACCGGGAGGCGGGGCCGGGACCGCGTCGACTCGCGTTCGTGGGGTGCGCGAGGCGCACTGCGTCCCGTCGCCGACACCAGCAGCGCATGATGAGGGTGCGCTGCGACATCATCGGCGACTCGGTTCCGCCCTCCTGTCCATCACCGGCTGGCGAGGTGCACTCAGAGCGCGACGACCAACTTGCCGATGGCACCGCCGGATTCCATGTAGCCGTGCGCTTCTCGGATCTGGTCCAGCGAGAAGACCTGATCGACCGGAATGGTGATCCGGCCTGCCGCCGCGGCATCGAGGAACTCCTGCAGGACGGCGGCGGGCAGGTCGCTCGCGTCGCCGCCATAGGCGGTGAGGCGGACACCCTGCGGCAGATAGCCGATGGGATAGAAGTTCTCGACGAGCCACTCGTTGGACAGCATGCCGGTGAAGCAGACGACGCCATGGATCCTGGTGGCGCGCAACGTGTCCGGCAGCGTCGGCGTGCCGACCAGCTCGACCGCGGCATCGACGCCGTCTGGCACGATCCTGCGGACCTGCGCGGCGACCTCGCCGTCGTCGATCAACACGTGGTCGACGCCGAGCTGCTTCAACGCATCCGCCTTGGCCGGGTTGCGGGTGGTCGCGAAGACGGTCATGCCGCGCTGCGCGGCGAGCACCGCGGTGGCCGCGCCGACCGACGAGGTGCCGCCGCGGATCAGAATCGATTGTCCCGGTTGGGCATCGAGTCCGATGGTAAGCGAGCCGTAGGCGGTTTGCAGCATCTCGGGGACCGCGCCGAGCGTCGGCCAGTCCAGCGAGCTGGTGAACGGAATCACCTGGGCCACCGGCACACACGTGTACTCGGCGTAGCCGCCGTCGAAGGCGCGGCCCATGCCGCCCATCATCGCGACGACCTGCCTGCCGACCGCGAACTCGCCGCCGGGACATGCGGCGACGACACCGGTCGCCTCGATGCCAGGCACCCGAGGAAAGGTCATGCCCTCCGCGAGGCCGAGCCGGGTGTGCAGCTCGGACCTGTTGAGGCCGAACACCTTTACCTGGATGAGCACCTCCCCCGGCCGCGGCGTCGGCACCGGTAGCTCGCGGATCTGCAGCGCCGAGAGCGGCCCTGGGCCGTCCAGCACGACAGCCCGCATGGTGGTTGCGGTCATTCGATTACTCCTTCTCTGGTTCCGCCGTCGGCGCGGCGGCGGCATTGGCGGCGCGGAGCAGGCGCAGCGTGGCATCGAGCCGGTCGAGGGACACCGTCCCGAGTACGGCGCCCATCCGCTCTGCGAGTTCCGCCTCGACCGTTTCGGTGGCGGCATGCAGCATGCGTTCGCCCTTGTCCGTCACCGTGATACGCGACGAGCGGCCGTCGGCGGGGTCGCGCTGGCGTTGCGCGTAGCCCGCCGCCTGCACCCGATCGACGATCTTGCTTGCGCCGCCCTCGGTGATGGTCAGTGCCTCGGCGATGTCCCTGACCCGCGCGCCGCCCGGTCTGCCCGCGATGCGCAGCATCTCGAACCACGGCACCGGCAGCGCGTGCTCGGCGCGCAGCCGCCGCTCGACGGTGTTCCAGAGCAGGATTTCCACCCGGACCAGCTGGTCGAACACCTCGACCAGACGCGCGTCCGTCATGCGGTACTCCATTCCCCGTAAGGCTTCTTCTCTGACCGCAGTCGGTTACTGCGGCGTATTTAGAGGTAAATTCATGACACACCCCTCGTCGGCGCCATGAATCTTCATTCCATGGAATGGAACAAGGCGGGGTGTTTCGATTATTCCCACCCTGCCGACGATCCGATCAGCGGCAGACTGCGCCACGTTCGGGCACCACACCCGCACGCAGGTAGCCGTTCACCACCCGGTCGACGCACTCGTTCACGCCGCCGTAGGCACCGTGGCCGACACCGTGATACGTCAGCAGGACACCGGTGGGCAGTGCCTGCGCCAGCTCGGACACCCACTCGATCGGCGCCTCCGGATCACCGGTGTTGCCGATCAACACGATCGGTGCGGCACCGGCGCCGCCGAGCGGGGCACGGCCGACACCGTGCACGGGCCAGTAGGTGCACTCCGCCAGGCGGAGCCCGGTGAGCTCACCGAAACGCGGTGCAACCCCGGCGAACTCGGGAAGCAGCCCGCGCACCTGGTCGGTGGTGTAGAAGTCCGGGTAGTCGGCACAGTTCGCGGCGGTGTTGATGGACGCGAAGTTCGACCGAGACCCATCGGGCCTGCGCCCCGCGAAAAGGTCCGCGTAGCCGACGAGTTCGCTGCCGTCACCCGAAAAGGCCTTGGTCAGCGCGGGAATGAGGTGTGACCAGGTCTCCGGCGCTGCCACACCGAGACCGAGCCCGGCCGTCGCGACGGCGCGGGTGAGCGGCGTGCCACGATCGGTGCGCACCGGTGCGACCTCGACCTCGGCGAGAAACGCGTCCACCCGAGCCAGCGCCTGCTCCCGCGTGCCGCCGAGCGGGCAATTGCCCTCCGCCACACAGAAATCCAGGAATGCGCGCAGCGAGGCCTCACTGCCCGCCGCCTGATCGAGCAGGCTCTGCCGGAATGTGCGCAACGGGGTACCGGGGGCGTCGAGCAGCATCCGGCCGACGCGCTGCGGGAACAGCGTGGCGTAGGCAGCGCCGAGCTGACCGCCGTACGAGACGCCGAGATAGTTGAGCTTGTCGTCGCCCACCGCCGCGCGGACCAGATCGAGATCGCGCGCGGAATCGAACAGGCCGACGTGCGGCAGCAGCGGGCCCGACTGCGCGGCGCACGAGTCGGTGAACTGCCTGCTGCTCGCATCGACCGCGGCCCATTCGGCATCGGTGCGCGGAACACGGTCGGGCAGTGCGGTTTCCGCGCACTGGACCGCGGTGCTGCGGCCGACGCCGCGTGGATCCCACGACACCAGGTCGTAGCGATCGAGCAGCGCCGAGAACTTGGCTGCCACACCGACCACGGTTTCCAGGCCGGAGCCGCCAGGCCCGCCCGGGTTGTAGACCAGCGAGCCGAGCCGCTGCGCCGGATCGGCGCTGCGGGTCCGGATCATCGCGAGATCGATCGTGCCCGCGCCGGGATCGCGATGGTCGCGCGGCGCGGTGATCGTCGCGCACTCCCACACCCGGCCGCCGCCGGGGATGCCTGCGCACGGCGCCCAGGTCGGCCCGGCCTGCTCCGCCGGACGCGTCCGCTCCGCCGCGCACGACCCGGCCAGCAGCGCAAGCACCGCCAGCATCGCACCGAACCACCGCATCGCCACCCACTCCTTTATTAGCACGACTGTGTTGGCAATTAAGTTAGCACAGTCGTGCTACAAATACGAGGTGGCAAGAACCGTTGATCAACAAGCCCATCAGCAGCGGCGACAGGCGATCGCCGAGGCGGTGTGGCGGGTCATCCAGCGCGACGGGCTGGAGCACGCGTCGGTGCGCAGAGTGGCCGACGAGGCAGGGATGTCCATGGGCAGCCTGCGGCACTACTTCGCCACCCAGTCCGAACTGCTCGCCTTCTCGCTCGGCATGGTCGGCGAAGGGATGATGGACCACATCGGACAGTTGGACCTGGCCGAAGACCCCCTCGAACGCGCGGTGCAGATCCTGCTCACCGGCCTGCTGCCGACCGGCCCGCGCCAACGCGCGATCACCCAGGTGTGGCTGGCCTTCCTCGGCCGGGTGCTCACCGAGCCGTCCCTGCGCCGGAGCAGCGACGAACTCTATGACGCCACCGGCGAACTCGTCGCCTGGGTGATGGAGGAATTGGCCGCGAGTGGCCGCCTGCGCGACGATCTCGACCTGGCTCTGGAAACCCAGCGCCTCTACGTCCTCATCGACGGTCTCACTGTGCAGGCGCTGATCCGCCCGGAAAAGGTGCCACCGACCCGGCTTCGGGAACTGCTGACACATCATCTCGGCCAGCTGTGCCGATGATCGACGGCCGAGCTGTCGTCGGGGCTTCGGTACCCTCGGAGAAGTGCCCGGCCTGCGACGAGCTGGAATATTCTTCGGCACCCTGCTCGCTCTGGTCCTGCTGATCAGGCTCGCGGGGCTGCCGGTGTACGTGCATCCGCAGACGGACCCGCTGCGCAAGGCCGATGCCATCGTGGTGCTCGGCGGTACCGCCTATGCACGGTTCGATGTCGGGCTCGACCTCGCGCAGCGCGGATACGCTCCCACCCTGTTGATTTCGCGGTCCACCGGGAACGACGACCACGAGATGGACAAGTACTGCGCAGGCCGATTCGACTTCACCGTCAGCTGTTTCCTCCCGGATCCGTGGACGACCGAGGGCGAAGCGCACGAAATACGGCGGCGGGCACAGCAATTCGGCTGGCGGCACATCATCGTGGTGACCTACACACCGCATGTGTCGCGGGCGCGGTACATCGTGTCGAAATGCTTCGACGGTGAACTGACGATGGTGGCAAGCCCGAGCGACTCGGGCCCGAGTTTCTGGGCGTGGATGTACCTGAGGCAGTCGGCGGGATATCTGCGTGCATTTCTCTCACTCGGCTGCTGACGAGGCGCACCGATAGCGTCACGGAAGTGGCATAGTCTGCGGCTCATGGACGAAACGACCGGCGCACCCGCCTCGGGCGGGCACCCACACGAACCGCACGCCGAGGGACTGGCGTCCAAGCTGAATTGGTTGCGCGCGGGCGTGCTCGGCGCGAACGACGGCATCGTCTCCACCGCGGGCCTGGTCGTCGGCGTCGCCGCCGCGACGACCAGCACGAACGCCATCTTCACCGCGGGCATCGCCGGGCTGTCGGCGGGCGCGATCTCGATGGCGGTCGGCGAGTACGTCTCGGTCAGCACCCAGCGCGATTCGGAGCGGGCACTGCTCGCCAAGGAGCGCAGGGAGCTGCGCGAGGAGCCGGACTACGAGTTGGCCGAGCTGGCAGGCATTTACGAGGCCAAAGGCTTGTCTGCGGACACGGCCCGCAAGGTCGCCGAGGAGCTCACCGCGCACGACGCGTTCACCGCGCACGCCGAGGCGGAACTCGGGCTCGATCCCAAGGACCTGACCAATCCGTGGCAGGCGGCGTTCTCCTCGGCGGTGTCGTTCACCCTCGGTGCTTTGCTTCCGCTGCTTGCCATCCTGCTGCCGCCGGTGCCTGCGCGGATTCCGGTCACCTTCGCCGCCGTGCTCGTCGCGCTGGCGCTGACCGGCACGATCAGTGCCCGCCTCGGCGGGAGCGGCCCTGGCCGGGCGGTGCTGCGGGTGGTGATCGGTGGCGCGCTGGCGATGGCGGTCACCTACGGCATCGGGCAACTCGCGGGAGTCGCAGGTATTTGACGGACAGCAGAAAGCCGGTGGCGGCCGAGGGCTCGATTGCCCATGGCCGACACCGGCTTTCGGTTCGACAGGTCAGCGCTTGAATGCGTCCCGTAGTTTATCCGCGGCGCGTTTCAAGTTACCGCGAGTCTGTTCGCGACGCCCTTCGGATTCCATGCGGCGATTTCCCGCCGCCCGGCCGAGGACCTTCTTCACGTTGCCCCTTGCCGCTTGCACCTGATGTGCGATCCGGTCTTCGAAGTTCATGGTCGGTCCCTAGTAATACCAGCGCCGACCACCGACCGGGCGGCCCACCGAACCCGCGATCATCAGCACGAGGCCGACGATCAGGATGATGATGCCTGCGGTGGTGAGCAATCCGATTCCGAGCAACCATCCTGCGATGAGGAGGATGAGTCCGAGAACAATCATGGTCGTATTTCCTTTTATCGATGATTATTTCGACGTCGGCGCCTGCGCACGGGAGGTGCGTTCGGCGCGCGGTGTGTCCCCGGTAGCAGTGGTGGCCGGTTTACGGACGAACCTGCTCCAGACCGGCTCGCGGTGCGACGGCGCCGCGGGTTCCTTGCGGACCGGCGGTGGTGTGCTGTCCCCGAGATCACGCCGGACCGCTGCCATTTCGCGGCGGGACTGCCTGAGTTCGCGACGGGCAACCATGCCGCGTCGGGAGACACGCCAGGAACCGGTCAATAGCAGGGTCAGCCCGAGCATGCCGATGGCGCCGAGAATGATGCCGTAGCCGAACAGCACACCGCTGGATCCGTGGAAGTGGTAGTCGAAAACGGCGAAATCACTGGACAACACGTGACTTCCGTCGTTGTTCGCCACCACGCCTGCGACTCCGACGATCACTGCCGCGATCAAGACGACGAGCCCGATGATGATCATGACAATCCTATTGCGTCGAGTTGTATGACATCCCGGCTATTCCCGGGACGCAGACGACCAAACGTAGGAATCGAACTCGACTGTTCGCCGGCGTTTACGCTCGCCGATTCGGTCTATTCGGTCCACATGGCTACCTACACAATCACCTTGCACAACGTCACCCGCGAGTCGGCCTCGGCCATCGAGTCGAATCTGCGCGGTGTCAACGGTGTCGATTCCGTCGACATCGACGTTCCTTCCGAACGCGCGCTGGTGTCCTCCAGCCTCTCCTACAACGAGGTGCTCGAGGCGATCCGGCAGAACGGCGTTTCCGCAAGCTGATTCAGCGCCTGCCCAGATCGAGGCGGCGGGTCACCCGGTCGACCACGTCGGGCGGTATGCCTGGCTCACGGCGAGCGTTGAGTGCTTCACGACGGCCCGCCTCCAGGACCTCCTCGCGGACCTCGCGAATCTTCCCTGCCAGCATCAGGTTTCGCTTGGCATCCGACTCGGCGTCGGCGTCCGCTGCCTCCGGGTCGGCCTTCGCCGAGCGCAGCCGGAACGTGTCCCGGAAACGCTCGTAGACCTCGTCGGGCAGCTGCTCGGCGGCGGCAATCTCCTTGAGACGGGCCAACTCTGCTTTGACGACCCGCTCCCACAGTTGGCGCTCGACTTCGCGCTCGCGCTTGGTGTCGGCGTGCACCCCGGTCAGGCGCACCACCAGCGGCAGCGTCGGCCCTTGCAGCAGCAGCGTGAAGAGCACGACGGCGAACGCGGTGAACAGGATTTCGGTGCGGCCGGGAAAGTCCTTGCCTGCGTCGGTGGTGAACGGAACAGCCAGCGCCAGTGCGACCGTCGCGACGCCGCGCATGCCCGCCCACCAGGTGACGATCGTTTCCTGCCAGGTGTACGGCTCGTCGGTGTCCGCCCTGCGCCGCCAGTTCCTGCCGAGTGCCAAGGTGGCCAACAGCCAGGCCAGTCGCAAGCCGACCACCACCGCAACCACCGCGGCCGCGCCGCCGAGCAGTCGCGGCCATTCGTGTCCTGTCGCGTCGAGCACCGTGGCGAGTTCCAGCCCGATGAGGCCGAAAGCGAAGCCGCTCAACAACATTTCGATGATGTCCCAGAACGATTCACCGACCAGCCGATAGTTCGAGTCGCCGAACTGGGTGACCGCATCGGTCAGATACAACGCACAGACCAGCACGGCGAGCACGCCGGAACCATGCAACTCCTCGGCGAGCCCGTAGGCCGCGAACGGCAGCAGCAGGCTCAGCGCCACCTGCCAGGTCGCCTCCGTGAGCAGGTTCGTCAACCGGCTCCCCGCCCAGCCGAGCACCAGCCCGACCACGACGGCGACCACCGCGGAGATCACGAACTCCGCCGCGGCACGCGGCGCGGAGAACGTGCCGGTGACCACTGCCTGAATCGCGACCCCGTAGATGACGATCGCGGTCACATCGTTGAACAACCCCTCCCCGCCGAGGACCACCACCAGGCGGCGCGGCAAGCCGAGGCGACCCGCCATCGCCGACGCCGCCACCGGATCCGGTGGCGCGACCAAAGCACCCAGCGCGACGGCCGCGGCGATCGGCAACCCTGGATACCAGGCATGAAAGACCGCGCCCACCGCTGCCGCGGTCGCGATGACCAGTCCGAATGCACGCAGCGCGATGGAGAGCCAGTTCTCCGCGAACTGCCGCCACGATGTCCGCCGGGCCGCCGCATACAGCAACGGCGGCAACACCAACGGCAAGATCAACTCGGGCGCGATGTCGACCCGCGGCGCGAACGGGACCAGCGCGACCACACACCCGAACACCGTCATCAGCACCGCCGACGCCACCCCGATCCGCTTGCTCAGCGGTTCGGCGAGTATCGCGGCGAACAGAATGACGAACATCAGCACCAACTGGTCCATGACCGTCCAGTCTGCGATGCGGCACCCCGGTTACCCACCCGCCGCGCCGTGTCGGCACCACCGTCATACGAGATGATGGGCGGGTGACGGAGATATTCGGTGCCGGGTTCGCTGCCGATCCGTGGCCGGTGCTGGCGCGGCTGCGGGGCGAGGGTGGGGTGCATCGGGTTCGGACGCCGGATGGGCCGCCTGCGTGGTTGGTGACCAGGTATGCGGATGTGCGGGCGGGGCTGCTCGACGATCGGTTGACGAGTAGAACGCGGTGGGCGGGGGCCGAGGACTACGTCGGGTTCGCGGTCCCGGCACCGTTGAACTCGATGGTTCTCGCGGAGCCTGTCGACCATGCGCGGTTGCGCAGGATGGTGACGGGTGAGCTCTCGCCACGACGGCTGGCCGAGTGGACCCGCACTGCGCCGGCGCTGGTCGATTCCCTACTGCGAGAACTGGATTCGGGCACGGAGACCGATCTCGTCGAACGCCTGGCGGTCCCGCTGCCCGCCGCTGTGATCGGCGAACTACTCGGCTTAGGCGCGGCCGAACGCGAAAGTCTGCTCGGCTGGGCGAATTCGACTCTGCTGCCCTCGGCGACTCCCCCGCGGGCGAGGGACACGCTGACCACCATGCTCGAGATCGTCACCGCTAGTACGGAACAGGCGCGGGCGGCGCGGGCTGACACGGTGCTCGGCAGGCTGGTCGCCGCACACGACGACACCGGATCGCCGAACTCGAACGAGCTGGCCGGACTGCTGTTCTATCTGCTGTTCGTTTGGTACGAGGTACTGGTCGACCTGGTCGCAGGGTCGGTACTGACGCTGATCGGGCGTCCCGACCAGCGGAAGATCCTGCACGATGCAGCCGAAAAGCATTCGGCGGTAGACGAATTACTGCGCTACCTGTCGCCGCAGGTACTCGCCGGGCCCCGGTTCGCGACCACCGAGTTGACCATCGGCGAGCACACCATCCTGGCCGGGCAGACGGTCCTGCTGTGCCTGGCCTCGGCCAATCACGATCCGGAATTCTTCGACAGCCCTGACGACATCGATCTGACCCGAGCCTCGCACGCGCAGCTCGGCCTTGGTCTCGGCATGCACGCTTGCCTCGGCAACGCACTGGTGCGCACGCTCACCGCAGCCGTGCTCGACCACGTCTTCACCCGCTGGCCGGACACCACGCTCACGGTTCCCGAACGAGACATCGCCTGGCGCTCCGGATTCCGTCATCGCGGACCGCAGACACTACCGGTGAAACTGGCGTGAAATGTTGTCCGCCAGCCGCTTTCACCAGCGGCGGCTTGGCTCCGGTTCGCGCCGGACAGGCACCAGCTCCCACCAGGTGACGCAGCGCCAGACCCATTCGAGCGGACCGTAGCGGAACACCTTCAGCCACCCCCAGCTGACGAACGCCTGCACGACGATGATCGCCGCGGCCAAGCCGAGCAGCAGACCGTAGTTGGCGGACCCGGACAGTCCGAGGTGCGGCGCGGCGAGCAGGATCAACGCCGTCGCGGACACGTAGTTGGTCAACGCCATTCGGCCCATCGGCGCGAGCGCCTCGGCCAGCACCGCACCGGTTTCGGTGCGCAGCACCAGCAAGAGCCCGGTCAGATAGGCGAGTGCGCCGAGCAGTCCTGCGACCGCGGGCGCGCACGTGGCCAGGAGGTCCAGGTAGGGCGTTCGGTACTGCCACCTCCCTGCGACCACCGCGGCGGGCAGTGCCAGCGCGAACACCACCGCGAGTTGCCAGCCACGTTCGTCGATGGTGTCGGCGATGCCGAAGCGCGCGGTGGCAAGGCCGAGCAGGAAAAGTCCTGGGATCAGCCCGAATCCGCCGCCGAGCCAGACCGCGACACCGATCGTGCCAACCAGGCCTGCGATCAGGATCGCCCAACGCGGCAGACTCGCGGCAGGCAGCAGAATCACCAATCCAACTACGGCGTAAGGCAATAACGCCTCGCCTGGCTGGAACTCGTGGTGCACCAACCCGAGCAGACCGAGCGCGACCAGTCGGCGCGCCAGCACCACCCGCGGCCGGTCGGTCCGCAGCGCGGCACTGTCGAGGAACAGCGCGAAGCTCAGCCCGAACAGGAACGAGAAGATCGGGAAGAACCGGCCTTCGAACAACACCGACAGCAGGTGCCGCAGCGGAACCATCTCCCCCGGTGCTTTCACCGTGGCCATGTCGGTGAGCTGCCAGATGTTGACGACCAGAATTCCGCACAGGGCGAATCCGCGCACGGCATCGAGTTCGTGGATGCGTGGGCGGACCGCGTTCTGGTGCATGCGTCTCAACGTAACCAGAACCCGGGCCCGAACCACGCTTCTCGGCCGAGATGTCGCCCACATACTTCGTGCGTTAACTGTTTGTGCGTTAATCTATAGACCGGCACAACAGGAGGACAGATGGAGATCGACGATCCGCTGCGGCTCGACCGGCAGGTCTGCTTCGCGCTCGCGGTGGCCAATCGCTCGGTGCTCGCCGTGTATCGGCCGCTGCTGGAACCGCTCGGGCTCACCCACCCGCAGTATCTGGTGATGCTCGCGCTCTGGGGTGAGGCGCCGATGTCGGTCAAGGCGATCGCCGAGGCCATTCAGCTGGACTCGCCGACGCTCTCGCCGCTGCTCAAGCGGCTGGAGAGCGCCGGGTTGATCACCAGGGAACGCGACAGTCGCGACGAGCGAAACCTCGTGGTGAACCTGACCGCGGCCGGCACCGCGATGCGGCAACAGGCCGAGCAGATCCCGCCCGCAGTGGTGGACCGCCTCGGCGTCACGCTGGCCGATCTCGAGGAACTCCGCGATGTCCTCACCCGCGTCAACAAGGCCGCACGGCGTTCCGTGCTCACCTAACCCCGTTCGCACCACCGCGAGGAGTCCGCGCATGCCCCGAGAACAGCGACGGCCCAACCCGATCCAGTGGATCGGCTACGCCTTCGGACGCCGCCTACCCGATTCGATGATCGAATGGGTCCGCCACGACCTCACCGGAAAGCACGCCATCACAAGACATCTCGTGCGTGGCATGCTCCCGTTCACCCCGCTGTTCGCGGCCTTCCTGCTCTTCCCCGGAGAACTGTGGTTGCGCGGGTCGATGGTGCTCCTCGCCGGGCTGCTCGCGCTGTTCTACACCACAGCATTCATGCCGATGAACCGCGCGCACCGGTTGGTCAAGCACGGCCTGCCTGCTGACCTGGAGAACCCCGAACGCGCCCGCCGCCGCGCCATCGAACGCGCGAAATACGCTGCACAACACCCACACTGACCGCGCTCACCGGCGTCGCCGCCGACTCCGGCGGCGGCCGGTCGACCGGCCGGGCGGTGCCGTCACCGTCGTTCTGATCCGCTTCGGCAGCCGCCACGGCACGTGCGCGGGTCGAACGCTCTGTCGTGCCCATCTACGCCGCATCACCACACCCTTCAGCGCATGGCCCACGGGGCGATCTCTTGGACCGCATGGAACCCGACGTCCTCGAAGTCCTCGTTGCCCACGAAATCCAGCCAATTCTGTACCGCGCGAACAAGAGTCCATGCGCGAGCCCGATCGGGGTCGAAGCCTGCTCCGTCCACGATCGCCGCGAATCGGTCGTCCACCGAGGACTCCGACCACCGGTTCCAGACCAACGCCAGCGTGGTGAATTCGGGATCGCCGATGAGCGGCTTCGGGTCGATGACGAGCCACGGTTCCCTGGTCCCGGCCAGCACGTTCTCGTAATGCAGATCCTGGTTGACCAGCAGCCGCGCCGCGGTCGGGCCGAGCTGCGCACAGACATCGAGCGCGGCGTCGAGCAGCTTGCGTGGGAACGGTGCACCGAGGTCGGCCCACAGCTCGGGCCCTGCCACCGAGAACTGCTCGGCCTCGATCCGCAGGTCACGGGTCAGTCCGGCAGGCGCGGGCACCGAGAGCCGGCGCAGCAGCCCGGTCGAGATGCGGACGGCGTCATCGATCGGCTCGGTCTGCAACGAGCGGGTGGCATCGAGGCCCTCCAGCAGCAGCACACCGCGCGCCGCGTCACTGTCGAGCAAGCGAACCGCACCCGCGCCCGCCCAGACCTCGAGCGCGATCGGTTCGTCGCGAGTCTCCTTGTCCACCATGCTCATCTTGAGCACGGCCGGACTGCCGTCACTCCGGGTCGCGGGCAGCACCACACCCACGTAGCCGTGCATTGCGGGGCCGTCGAAAGTCAGCTGCCATCGTTGCGCGTAGTCGGCGGCGAGGTCGGGCAGGCCGTCCAGCCACGCCTGACCCGTCTCCCCCGCACATGCGACGACGTGTTCGGCGAAAGGCTCGGGAACGAAGGTCACCGTTCGAGCCTCTCAGCCCTGTCCAGCCAATTTCGCCGGACGCGTCACCGCTGACGGGCACCGAGGACGGCCAGTTGGACGCGATTGGCGCTGCCGGTCTTCGCCATCAGATTGGTGACGTGCGTTTTGACCGTGGTGATGCCGAGGTGCAGGCGGGTGGCGATCTCGGCATTGCCGAGTCCGTCGGCGACGAGGGCGAGCACCTGCGCCTCGCGCGCGGTCAGCCCAGGTAGGGCCGGGTGGTCGACCGGGGTCGCGCGGGCGCTCAGGGCGGTGTCGACCACTCGGCGCAGCACCTCCGGCGAGAACGGGCGATCGCCCTCGGCGGCGCGGTGGATGCCGCGCAGCAGATCGGCGGGCGAGGCATCCTTGACCAGGAAGCCGCACGCACCTGCCGCCAGCGCCGGGTAGAGATGATCGTCGTCGTCGAAGGTGGTCAGTGCGAGCACCCTCGTCTGCGGCCTCGCGGCGAGAATCGTTGCCGTGGCACGGATTCCGTCCATGCCTGGCATGCGCAGATCCATCAGCACGACATCGGGGCACAACTGCTCGACGAGGCGGACGCCCTCGGTGCCGGTGCTCGCCTCGCCGACCACTTCCAGTGCCGCATCGGTCTCGCAGAGCATGCGCAGACCGGCCCGGACCAGGTGCTGGTCGTCGACGAGCAGTACGCGGATCATCGCGTAGTGATTTCGTGCGCGGCGGCGGTCGGCAATGCCTGTTTGCCGACCGGAAGACGGGCCGCTAGTTGCCATTCCGTGCCGACGCAGGCCGCGGTGAACTCGCCGCCGAGCAGTTCCACCCGCTCGCGCAAGCCGATCAGCCCGAGCCCGTGACCGGCACCGGCGGGCGCGGGCTCCGAACGCACACGAGAACCGTTGTCACGCAACAGGAAATGCAGTACGCCATCCTGCATTGTGATGCTCAGCCGAGCCGTCGTGCCAGGACCGGCGTGCTGCACGATGTTGGCGACTCCTTCCTGGGTGAGCCGCAGCATCGTGAGGGCAAGCACCGCATCGACTTCGGTGATGTCCTCGGCCAGTGCGGTGGTCACGGTCACCCCCGACTGCCCGGCCCGCATCACGACCGCGGTGAGCGCGTCGGGCAGATCGGCGGGCGCGATGAACGGATCATCGGTCATCGCGGGATCGCGCAGGATCGCCACCAGCCTGCGCAGATCGGTCAAAGTCTCCTTGCCGCTTGCGTGGATATCGTCGAGGACTTCGAGCGCGCCCGCAGGCGCATCGGGCATGGCATGCCTGGCGACGCCGACACGCAACACGGTCGACGACACGTGATGGGCGATCAGGTCGTGCAATTCCCGTGCGATGGCGGTGCGTTCGACGGCGCGCGCCGCGGCCACCTCGGCGTCACGGCGCTGCGCCATCTCCTGTGCCTGCCTGCGCGCGTGCTCGGCGCTCTCGCGCGCCGTGCGCAGCAAAGCACCGACCAGCAGCGGCGCACCAGCCATGACCAGCGCCCGATACCCGTTGGCCGCCAGCTCCCCGCTCGGATGCAGCAGGTAGGCACCGGCGAGCGCGCCCGCGGCGAGCCACGGCTGCCAGCCGGACCGGCGGGCCGACACCTCGATCAGCGCGACCGCGGCCGCGACCTTCGCCACCACCGGGCCGGTATCGCCGACTTCGAAACCGAGCAGCAGCACACCGCTGACCACGAGCGACGTGAGGAAGGGCCAGCGCACCCCGCCCGCGGTCGCCAGCACGGCGAGCAACCCGATCGCCCAGTCGCGCAGGCTCGGCGCGTCGGTGAGTATGAGCAGATACCCCGCCGCCGTGACCGCGAGCAGCAGCGTCCGCAGCGGCAGAAACCGCACGTCGAACCACCACTGCACACCTCGGGTCACCCCGGCCGAGCTCACCACACTCCCCATCATGCCGTCTGGCCCGTCCCACGCGGTTCCTCCGGTAGGAGGAGCGCCTCCTCCTTGCGGCCGGAAGCCGGACCCGCGGGCGGAGTCGCCGGATCGAGTGCGCCGCGAAGGTAAGTGGCATGACGAACGAGCAGCTCGACGCCGACAACACGCCAACCGAACCCGCAGCACCCGCCGAACCGACGCAGGCGCGGCCGAGCCGTCGGCGCCTGCTCGGCACGGTGGCCGCGGCCTCCGGGCTCGCG
>NZ_BDAY01000032.1 GCF_001612685.1 Nocardia altamirensis NBRC 108246 | reverse complement strand
GAATCCGCCGCGATACGAGCCGACCGCGCTGCGCCGGTTCGACGGCAAGACCGTGCTGATCACCGGCGCCACCTCGGGCATCGGCGCGGCCGCCGCGCGGCTGTTCGCCGCCGAGGGTGGCCGAGTCGCGTTCTGCGGGCGGCGCATCGACCGAGGCCGTGAGGTCGAGCGGGCGATTCGCGCGGCAGGCGGCGAGGCGACCTACATCCAGGCGGATGTGCTGATCGAGGATCAGGTGCGTGGTTTCGTCGAGACGGCGGTGAAAACCTATGGCGGACTGCACGTCGCGTTCAACAACGCGGGCATCACCATCCAGAAGAAGCTGCACGAGTATTCCAGCGCGGAGTTCGATCAGGTCATGCACACAAACCTGCGCGGCACCTTCCTCGCGATGAAATACGAAGTGCCGGAGATGATCCGCAGTGGCGGCGGCACCATCGTGGTCACCTCGTCGAGCAATGCGCTTGCCACCGACGGGGGCCGGGGCGCGTACACCGCGAGCAAGCGCGGGTTGGTCGGCCTGGTCCAGTCGGCTGCGCTGGACTATGCGGCCGACGGCATCCGAGTCAATGCGCTGATCCCCGGCACCACCGATACCGAGCTGGTGCGTCGCGCCGCAGGCATGGAGAACATCCCGGACGCCGCCTGGCAGACCTTGATGAAACAGTGGGCGGGCAGCAATGTTCCCGGCCTGGGCCGCCTCGCCACCGCCGCCGAGATCGCGGCGTTCGCACTGACGCTCGCCTCCCCCGAGCACCCGTATATGACGGGTGCTCAGCTGGTCATCGATGGCGGAAAAACCGCGCACGCGTGAACATCTCGCCAGTCGGCGACGTCAACACACGCGTACCGGTCGGTGAAGTCCGTGCACGCGTTGGCATCTCGTGCTGTCAGCGCAACGCCCATGGTGCGATCGCCTGCACCGAGGGGTAGCCCGGATCGTCGCTGTCCTCGTCTTCCGCGAACCATATCCAGTTGCGGGCACATTGGACGATTGTCCACGCGCGGGCGCGGTCCTGGTCGAGGCCTGCGAGGTCGACGACGGCGGCGAATCGGTGGTCGAGGGTGGATTCGGTGCGCCGGTTCCACAGCAGCGACAGGGTGGTGAACTCCGGGTCGCCCACCAGTGGCTGCGGGTCGATGGCCAGCCATGGTTCACGGTGTCCGGCAAGGACATTCTCGAAGTGCAGGTCCTCGTTGGCCAGCAGTTGGGCGGAGGTAGGGCCGAGCTGGGTGCACACCTCGACCGCGGCATCGAGCAGCTTGCGCGGAAACGGCTCGCCGAGCCGGGCCCAGTCTCTCGGCAGTTCCTCCGCCCACACCGCCGATTCGGTGCGCAGGTTGCGCGAAATCCCTTGCGGTGCAGGGATGGACAACCTGCGCAACAGTTCAGCGATGATCCGCACCGCATCGTCGATCGGCTCGGTTTCCAGTGATCGTCCCGAGTCCAACCGCTCCAGCAGCAAGGCGCCGTGCTCGGCGTCGCTCTCGAGCAGCAACACCGCGCCGTCGCCACGCCAGACCGCCAACGCGACCGGCTCGTCCTTGGTTTCCGGCGTCAGGTAGGCCAGTTTCAGCACGGCCGCGCTGCCGTCGGCGCGCCGGACCGGAAGCACCAGCCCGCCGTAGCCGTGCATCGAGGGGCCGTCGACGGTGAGCTGCCAGCGATCGCGATAGTCGGCGACCAGGTCGGGCAGGCGATCGAGCCAGGCGCGGGCGGGCGCGCCCTCCTGTTTCGCGAGACGGGTGGCGAAGAATTCCGGGACAAGGGTCACGGCTTCGAGCATCTCAGCCGTGTCGATCGATTTTCGATCGGCGTTACCGCGGGCCCGGCACGGCAGGCAAGGGTTCCGGCTCGCCGCCCTGCCCCTGCGGCACGCAGAGCCACTGACCTTCTGGACCGAGTGCCCACTGCGCGACGATCCCGTTGCGCGAGCAGTCGTCGCCGACTTGATGTTCGTCGCGTCCTTGCGCTTGCGGCACGCACATCCACTGTCCGCCACGCAGATCCCACTGCGCGACAACGCCGCCGGACGAACAGTCCTCGCCGACTTGATGTTCGGCACCGCCCTGCCCCTGTGGCACGCACATCCATTGCCCGCCACGCAGATCCCACTGCGCGACGATGCCGCCCGCCGAGCAGTCGTCGCCGATCTTGCGGGCGGGCAGCGGCGGTGCGACCGGTGTCGGCGGCCCAGGACTCAGCCGGGTCGGTGCGGGCGAGGGCAGTGTCGGCGGCAGGGTGCGCGACGCGCTGGGTGGCGTTGCGGTCGCGGTGGCCGACGGCGTCGTTTTCGGGTCCGCCGAGTCGGTGCCGGAGCGCAGCAGCAGCCCGATCGCGACCACCAGCGCCAGCGCGGCGGCGAGCACGGCCGCGATGGCCAGCACGCGGGTGTTGTCGGATCCGCGACCGCGGTCGGGTGTCACCATCGAAACCGCCTTCACTGCTGACAGGAAAAACCGGTACGAATGCTGAGCTACCCGGCACGTTACCCGAACGTTGCTGGGCCGATGATCGAATTATGAGAATTGTATTTTTGCAGGTAAATGCCACTAAATGAATTAGCTGATCATTTGACGGTGACCCGCACCTTGACCGCATCGTCGTCGGTCGATGCCAATGCCTGCGATATCAGCGCGCTGATATCGATCTTGGGCGCCACCGAATTGACGGCCTCGAGGAGCGGCTGCAGCACCGGCAACGTCTCCTTCAGATCCGGGCCGACCTTGTTCAGCCACTCGGTCAGCTTCTGCAGGAACGGCACCGTCCCGTTGGGTTCGAGATACTCCTCCGGGTTGCGACCGGTGCTGGTCAGCCTGCCGACCGATTCGACGAGCGCGTTCAACGACTCGCCGAACCGCACCAGCGCGGGGGCACCCGCCTCGGCGCCGGGACCGGTCCACTCCATATCACCTGCGGTGAACTGGAAACTGCGGAGCAGTTCGGCGATCCTCGGCTCTCGCGACATGATCGTGGAGGCGAGCAGGTCGCCCGCGCGGGTCAGCCCGGGAATCACCGGCGCGGTGCCGTCGAGCGACTGGCCGAGGTTGCTCACCAACGAACCGACCACCACCGGATCGAGCTGATTCAGGGTGTTGCTGAACAGCCGGGCGACCTCGGGGATGGACCGCGGCGAGAGCACCTCCGAGGTGTCGAGCCGCTGACCGTCCTTCAGGTACGGGCCGTTGTCCGCGATCGGCTTGAACTGCACATACGGCTCACCGAGCCCGGACAACTGTTCGATGGTGATCGTGCTGTTGGTCGGCAGGCGGTCGGTGTTGTTCACCCGGAACCCGACCTCGACCCCACTCATGGTGCTGTCCACGGAGGTGACCTTGCCGACCGGGATGCCGGTGAGCAGGATCGGCGAGCCGACGGCGAGCCCACCCGAATCCTTCAAAACCATGGAGGCATGGGTGTATTCGGCGAACGGGTCGGCGCGCACCACGTCGAAGGTCAGATAACTCGCGCCGAGCACGGTGATGGCGGCGATGCCACCGAGCGAGGCAAGCGAACCCAACTTCATCGCACCACTCCGATCATGCGCAAGATCTGGATGATCCGATCGATCTGGTCTTGCTGAGATACCGAATCCACCTGCACCTTGGTGACATTCACCTTGGGCCCGTGTTCGGCGAACGGAATCACCTTGTCCCGCAAGAACTCCACCAGCAGCTTCAGGTTCGTCGGCTTGCTCAGATCGAGCGGACCACCCGTGGCCAGCGGCACGAACGCCTTCAACGTGCCGTCCACGCCGCCGAGGACCGGGGCGAGCCAGGTCAACGACTGCCCGAGCGGACCGAGCTGGGCGAAGATGTTCGTCACGTTGTGGATGGAGCTCACCGAATCGGTGACCCGCTGCACCGATTTCTCGCTGAGCAGTTCCTCCAGCTGCGGCATCAGCCGGTAGTTCTCATAGACGTTGGCGTCCAAGCCATCCAGCATCTGGGTGACCTTGTCCTGGTTGGCCGCCAGGTCGATGAGGTCGGAGCGCATCGTCTCGGAGATGCGCGCGGTCTCCTTCGGTTCCGGCGGCAACACCGAGTTGAACCGGCCGATGATGTCCTGCAGATTGCCGACCGCACCGCCCTGGTTGAAGAAGGCCAGCGCGGCCATCGTGTCCTCGAGCTGCACCGGTGCCTTGGACCGCGATATCGGGATGGTGTCCCCCGAGCCGAGCAGCGAGCCGAACCCGTCGGGTGGGGTGGTCAGGGCGAGGTGGATATCGCCGAGCACCGTGTTCTGCCGCAGTTCGGCGATGGTGGTCTTCGGCAGTCGCGCCGAGGTCGAAATGTCGGCGTCGACAACGACATACCCGCCGCGACCGGCGGGCGCCTTGTCTGCGGGCACGACGGTGACCTTGTCGACCGTGCCGACCTGGGCGCCGTTGGCGACCACCTTGGCGCGCGCAGGCAGATTGAGGACGTTGGCGAATTCGATCCGGATCCGATACGTGTCGCCGGACACCGTGGTGCCAGGCACCGGCACCGAGGACGGATCGAAGGCGCAGCCGCCGACCGCGAGCCCGGCCGTCACCGCCAGCGCTACCGCGATGTGCCGCAACGGAATACGCCGTGACCAGAAGTATCGGCTCATCGGGCACCTGCCGTTCCCAGTACCAGTCGTGCGATGTCGACGTCGACCAGGCCGTTCGCGGCGCCGGAGCAGCGTCCCGGTGCGATCGCATTCACGGCCGCGCACACCTGTTCGGCGTTCTGTTCCGGAATCCGCACCCGAGGCGGGGCATAGGTGATGCCTGCCGCGTTGGTCGACTGGTCGGTGACGGTGCGGAATCCGGCGACGAGGCCGGGCACCATCATGATGATGTCGCGCAGCGATCCGACGTTGGCGCGCAACAGCTTTATCAGCGGCACGGTGAAGTCCAAGCCACGCAGGATCGTGCTACCGAACATGGTGACGATCTCATTCAGCATGGGGAACACCTGGCGCAGTGCGTCGAACAGTTCGACGCCGGGCAGGAGTAGATCGTCGCTGGACTGATCGAGCACCGGTCCGACCCGCGTCATCATGGATTTGATGTCGGGCCAGTACTGGGCGACCTTCTTCGACACCGCGGCGAACGAATCGAAAATGCCTGCCAGGTGGGCGATGTCGGCGTCCGGTGAGGAGACCGCGGAGCCGAGCTTGTGGATCAGCGCGTTGATCTGCGGGCCGGTGCCGGAGGACGCCGCGTCCAACGTGGCCAGCCCCTTGGACAGCGAATTCTGCTGCCCCGCCTCGGCGCCGTTGAGCTGTTCGGACAACTGCCCGAGCGCGTTGAGAGTTTCGGTGAGACTCTTCGGCGTCACCGTGTTGGTGATGCAGGTGCCCGGCGCCCAGCGCTGCAAGTTCTTACCGCTGGCCAGCACCGCGAGATTGCGGTCAGCGACCACGGTGTCCGAGACCGTGGTGGCCGAAGCATCCACGTAGACAGGGTATTTCGCGTCGACTTCGAAGTCGACGCGGACATCCTTACCCTGATTGTGCACCTTGCTGACGCTGCCGACGGTCAGACCGCGCATCGTCACCTGATTGCCCGGATACAGCCCGATGCTGTCGGGCATGATCGCGCAATAGGATTCGGTCCGCTTCAGCGGATCGAAGGCGATGAGATAGCCCGCCACCGCGACGGCGGCTACGACAACGGCCCCGGCGATCGACATGAACGCCCGGGATCCGAGCACCTGTTTCAGCATCAGCACGCCTTTCCGGGAAGCGGGATGCACACGCCCGCGGGCGCCTGGATCGTCTGGCCGGACTGGTCCACCGTCACACCGCCGTCGGGCGCGAACTGCTGCATCTTCTGCCCGAGACTCTTGGTGGCGTTGATGAGCGGTTCGATGCGGTCGGTCAGCCCCTCCAGCTTGTTCACCGCGTCGGCCAGCGGCTGCGCCATCGGCTTGAAGGTGGATTCCCAGGCAGGCACCAGGAAGGTCGCGCGCTGCAACACGCTCTTGAGATCGGCGATCGCTTCGCGCAGCGTTGCGCGCTTGTCGATCAGCACGGTCTCGAGCAGGTTGATGTTGTCGATCATCCGGTGGAACTCGCCCTTGGCGCTGTCGTACAGCTTCACGTTCTCGTCGGCCACCGCGATGGCGTTGGACACCTGGGTCCGCTGCCGGTCGATGGCGTCGACGAACTTGCTGACCGTGTCCAGCGTCGTGCGCAGCGTCTGCGGCGCCGCGGTGACCGACTTGTCCAGCGCGGCAAGGTTTTCGCGCAAGGTGCTGCCGTCGATCTTGCTGAGCGGCGCGGTCGCGTCTTGGAAGGTCTGCACCAGGCTGTAGGGCAGCCGCACCCGATCGACCGGAATCACCTTGCTGCCCAACGGCTTCTTGCCCGCCGGGGTCACCGCGACATAGTGCCCGCCGACCACGGTCAGCATGCGGATGTCCAGCGTCGTCTCCTCGCCGAGGAAGACATCGGAGTCGACGGTGAACCGCATGACCACCCGATCCGGCTTCAGCTCCAGCGATTTCACCTTGCCGACCGAGATGCCTGCCAGGCGCACGTCATCGCCGGCCTTTACCGACTGCGCCTCGGACAGCTCGGCGGTGTAGGTCGTCTTGCCGATCGGCACCGCGTACAGCACCCCGGCCACCACGATGCCGATCAGCACGAGCACCGCGCCCGCGATGCCGAGCCGCACCTCGCGGCGCTGCGTCGACGGCTCGTCGAGCACCGGCTTCTCGCCGCCGAACCAGCGACCGATCATGCCTGGCATATCGCCACCTGCTGTCCTGCGATCAGTACCCGCAACGGCATGGGCACCTCGGCATTTCCCTTGCTGCACACCGGTTTCACACTCGCCGGAGTGCTCGGCAGCGCGTTGTCGAGCGCGGTGATCAGCGCGGGCAGCTTGCTGAACAGCTCGACGGCCTGCTTGGTATCCGGGAAGACGGTGCGAATCAGTGCGTCGACGTCCTGGCCGCTGTCCTTGGTGATCCCGAGCGTGCCGAGCAGCCGGTCGAGCGGGCCGAACACCCCCGGCCCGGTATCCGCGAAATCGGCGAGCCCGTGCACACTTTCGGCCAGCGACTGGTAGATGTCGGTGTACTTGGCCAGCAACGGCACCAGATAGTGCTGCCTGCCGCCGACCTTCTCGTTGAGCTCGGACATGTTGCGCACCACGGTGCCGATCACCGCCTGCCGGTTGCTGGCATACTTGCTCAGCTGGTCGATCGCGTCCAACGCCGCGCCGACGCCGCTGCTGTCACCCTCGACCACCGCGAGCAGGCTCTTGGTGAACTGGTTCACCTGCTCGGGAGAGAATGTGGCCAGCACCGGCTTGAGGCCGTTGAACAGGCTCGTCACGTCGAAGGACGGCACCGTCATCTTGGTGTCGATGCGCGCGTCCGCCGGGATCCGGACACCGGGTTTCGGCTGCTGCTGCAGGTCGATGTAGCGCTGGCCGGTGAGGCTCTGGTAGCGGATGGCCAGCATGGAGTTGTCGTAGATCGGCGTATCGGTCTTGACCGTGAGCTCGACCTTCGCCTTGTCGCCCTCGAGCGACAGGCCCTCGACCTTGCCGACCTGCACGCCGTACATGCGCACGTCGTCGCCGACCTTCAGCCCGTTCGCGTCGGTGAAGATCGCGTCGTGCGCCTCCGAGTCGCCGCCGACCGGGCGCTTGATCGCCGTCAGCACCAGCGACAGGATCACGACCATGACCGCGGCGAACAGAGCGAGCCGCCAGGCCGCACCACGTACCGTCATCGGGCACCTCCTGGAGTCGCGGGGGAACCGAGCAGGGGCACCGCGATACCGGGCACGCCACGCAGGTCCACGTCGAGATCGAGGACCGGCCCGTCCGGCGTATCCGGCATCGCACGCCGCAGATTTCCGAGCAGTGCGCGCAGGTCGGCGGCGGACTGCTGCGGCCGAGGGACCAACTGCGCCAACATGACCAGCGTCGGCGCGAGCATGTCGGTGGTGCCGGAGAGGTAGCCGCCGGTGACGCCGAGCGTCTTCGACACCTGGGGAAGGATGACGTTGTTCATCGTCTCCACGGCGTAGTCGAAGTGCTGCTTGTCGGTCTGCACGATGTTGATGTGGTTGAGCCGGTTGATCACTTCGACACCGGCGGCGGCGAATTTGGAGGCACCGGTGAACGCGGGCCCGAGATTGCCTGCCAGTTCGGAGGGTTTCATCGTCTGGTTGTCGGCGATGCTGCGCGCCACCGTGATCAGCGCCTGCATCAGCGGCGTGAAGGCACGGAAGTCGGAGGACAGCTGCGAGAGCGCCGTGACCATCTGCGGGGTCAGCACATTCGCGCCGACCTGGGACAGGCTGCGCAGCACGCTGCCGAGGGTGGCGTCGTAGACATCGGCGGCGCGCTTACCGGTGAACTCGACAAGCGCACCGTTGTGCAGCGGGGAACCGCCTGTCCCACGGCGCAACTCGATCTCGCTGATGCCGAACAGGTTGGCGGGTGAATAGTCGATCTTCATGCTGTCGTCGATGCCGTGCAGCCGGGAATCGTCGAGCTGCAAGGTGATTCGCTGGGTGCCGAGCGCGTCCGGCACCACCCGCGCGACCTTGCCGACCCGAACCCCGTCCAGCCGGACATCGCTGCCCTCGCTGATGCCGTCGCCGATCTGCTCGGTGCGCAACGCGATACGCAGTCCGTCCGGCGAGCCGGTATTGCGATAGACGACGGTCGCAAGCACCACCACCACGATGAGCAGCAGCACCGACCCGCCGACCACGCGCGACTTCCCGCGGTCGGCATCGACCCCTGGCATTCCATACTTCGGCATCCGCTACCCCGTAAAACTGATCGCCGAGTTGAAGCCCCACAGCGCGATGGACAGCACCATGTCGATCGCGATGATCGCGACCGAGCTGGCGCGGACCGCGCGCCCCGACGCGATGCCGACACCCTCCGGCCCGCCGGTGGCGAAGAACCCGTAATAGCTGTGCACCAGGATCACTACCGTTCCGAAGATGGCCACCTTGATCACCGAGGCGATCACGTCGAAGCCGGAGACGAACTGGAAGAAGTAATGGTCGTAGACGCCGGCGGACTGGCCGTGCACCAGCGTGATCAACCCGCGGCACGCCGCGTAACTCAGGATCAGCGCGATCAGGAACGTCGGCACGATAGCGAGCGCGCCGGCGACCACCCTGGTCGTCACCACGAAGGGCACCGAGCGCAGGCCGAGCGCCTCGATCGCGTCGATCTCCTCGGAGATGCGCATCGAGCCGATCTCCGCGGTGATCCGGCAGCCCGCCTGAGCGGCGAAGCCGATCGCTGCCGCGATCGGCGCCAGCTCGCGCGTGGTCGCGTAGGCCGAGACGAGGCCGGTGACCGGACCCATGCCGAGGGTGTCCAGGGTGGCGAAGGCTTCGACGGCGACCGACGCGCCCATCACCAGACCGAGCACGCCCATCATCGGCACCGTGCCGCCGCCGACGATGACCGAGCCGCGGCCCCAGGTCATATCGGAGATCGCCCGCATGGTCTCGCCGCGATACCGCTTGAGCGTCAACGGAATCGCCGAGAGCACCTGCCACACGAACACCGCGACGAAGCCGAACGATTCGGCGGCGCGCACCAGCGCGCTGCCCCGGCGCGCGTAGCGCTTGATCCAAGCAAATCCCTTGGGCGCGTATGACGTTGCCATATCAAGCCAACTTCGTCGGTAGGAACATCGCGGTGACCTGGGCGGCGACCAGGTTCACGACCACGATCGACATCACCGAGAGCACCACCGCCGCGTTCACCGCGTCGGCGACGCCACGCGGGCCGCCCTTGGCCTCCAGCCCACGCTGGCAGGCGATGACGGCGACAAGGAATCCGAAGATGATCGCCTTCAGCAGGGACACCCACACGTCGGCGGGCGTGGTGAACGATCCGAAGGTGGCCCAGTAGCTGCCCGGCGTGACGCCGAGGCCGGCGATCGCGACCGCGTAGCCGGACAGCACGCCGACGAAGATGATCAGGATGTTCAGCAGCGGCGCGACGACAAGCATCGCGGCCATCCGCGGGATCACCAGGCGGTGCACCGGGCTGATGCCCATGGTTTCCAGCGCGTCGATCTCCTCGCGGATGGTGCGCGCGCCGAGGTCGGCCGCGATGGCCGCCGAGCCAGCGCCGCCGAGCAGGAAGCCGGTGGCGATCGGCGCGCCCTGCTTGATGACGCCGAGGCCGCCGGTCGCGCCGAGCAGCGAGTCCGCGCCGAGGGTGTGGATCAGGTTGCCGACCTGGACCGAGACGATCACGCCGAACGGGATCGCCATCAGGATCGCCGGAATCGCCGTGACGGTCACCAGTCGCCAGGCCTGCAGCAGCGCCTCGCGCCACTGGAACTGGCCGCGAACGAGATCGGTGCACCCGCCGACAACAGATTCGTGGGCAATGCCGACCGCCCGGCCGAAGGTCCGCAACGAGGACACGATGGTGTCCGAGAAATTCTTGCGAACGACCGCGGCCGCGGACTCGTCGACTTTCCGTGTGTCCGGCGTCATTGCCGATGCCCTTTGGCCGCGCCTGCGGCACGTTGTGTGTCGAAGTTCATGGCGCACTCTCCGCATCCCGGCAATCAATGCCAACTAATTGCAAGCTAATCGTTACGCTGGGTCACAACAAAATCGAAGAGCTGTGACCCTTGCCACTAAAAAACGATCCTTGCCATCCTGGCGAATGATGCGTGATCCGAATCACTTCGCCTAGGGACTAGCGGCGAGGAACACAAAAGCCGAGAACAGGGCTAAATGGACACCGCCCTGCAATAGCGTCGCCCGGCCGGGAACAACCGTGAGTACGCCGACAACGACTGTAAGCCCGAGCAGCACCATTTGGGTGGCACCGAGGCCGAGCACCAGCGGACCATCTAGCCAGATAGTTGCTACGGCGATCGCCGGGATGGTCAACCCGATGCTCGCCATCGCCGAACCGAGCGCGAGATTGAGGCTGATCTGCACCCGATCTCGCCGCGCGGCCCGCACTGCGGCCAGGGTTTCCGGCAGCAGCACCAGCAGCGCGATCACCACGCCGACGGCGGAGGGCGGTAGCCCTGCCGAGGCGACGGCGGATTCGATGGACGGGGACACCACCTTGGCGAGCCCGACCACACACACGAGCGCGACGAACAGCAACGCCAGGCTCACCACGGCGGCCTTGGCGGTCGGCGAATCATCGTGGTCGTCATCGTCGGCGACCACGCCATCACCCTCGACGGGCAAGAAGTCGTCCGGATGACGCACCGTCTGCACCATGACGAACAAGCCGTAAAGCGCCAGCGAGGCGACCGCGGCGAAGACCAATTGGGCAGGCGAGAACTCCGGTCCGGACGCGCTGGTGGTGAAGGTCGGCAGCACGAGGCTCAGTGTGGCCAGGGTCGCGACGGTGGCCAGCGCGGCGCCGGTGCCCTCCGCGTTGAACACCGCTACCCGCCTGCGCAGCGCGCCGACCAGCAGCGCAAGGCCGAAGATGCCGTTGCAGGTGATCATCACCGCGGCGAAGACGGTGTCGCGGGCCAGCGAGGCAGCCTTGTCACCGCCGGAGATCATCAACGTGACGATGAGCGCGACCTCGATGATGGTCACCGCGACCGCGAGCACCAGCGACCCGAACGGCTCGCCGACCCGGTGCGCGACCACCTCCGCGTGATAGACCGCCGCGAGCACCGCGCCGATCAGCGCGGCGGCCACCACGACCACCGCGACTCCGGACAAACTTCGCCCCCAGGTTGCCGCGAGCGCCACGGCGGCGAGGAGGGGGATGTACACGGTCCAGCGTTCGGTCAACACACGGATCATGGGTCCCATCGTGGCAGTCGACGCGCCGTGTCCAGGTCAGCGCGGTGCGGCGTTCGTGTCGCGCGACACCTGGGCACACTGTCGCGCGCGCCGAAGAAAAGTCGGGCGGAATGCCGAATTCGCGTTGGCACAGTGCCGGAATCCACGGCACGCCGATAGACAATTCGACGAATTGTCATAGATATAAAGGCGTCTCTGTGAGCCGGGCCATAAAGTCCGGGCCCTGCAATACCTCTCAGCACACCGGGACAATTCATGAACGCTTCTCGCCTTCGTCCGCGCGGCCTGGTTCTCGCCGCGACCGCTGCCACCCTCTGTCTGATCACCCCGATCGCCGCACACGCCGCAGGCACGATCACCTTCGCGCCGAAGGTGGATTCGCCCTCCGGCGGCCAATTTCCGTCATGGGGACCAGGCCCGTCACCGATCGGCATGGTCACCGCCGACTTCAACGGGGACGGGAAGGCCGATGTGGTCGCCGCCGATTTCCAAGGGGCGGGGCCGGTGCTGATGACCGGACAGGGGAACGGTCGCTTCAACACCGGGACCAGAGTCGGCAATGTCGGCAACGGGTTCGGCGCGATCGGCGTCGGCGACCTGAACGGCGACGGCAAGCCGGATGTCGTCGCACAGGCGTGGACGACGATCGCGACGTTCCTCAACAACGGCAACGGCACCTTCGGCGCGCCGAAGAAGTACTTGGTGCTCGAAGGCGCGCAGCAGGAGGTGATCGTCGCCGACGCCAACGCCGACGGCAAGGCCGACGTGCTCGCACTGGTGCCCACCGGCGTGCAGACCTGGTTCGGCAAGGGCGACGGCAGCCTCGATGCCGGGCCGACCAGCTCGATCCCCGGCGTCGCCGCTGCCTTCACAGTCGGAAAGTTCAACGCGGACAACAAGATCGATATCGCGATCAACAACGACCTGCTGCAACAGGTGCAGGTCTTCACCGGCGACGGCGACGGCTCCTTCACCCGGCGCGGCGCGAGCACGTCGGGATTGATCACCGAGGACATCCGCGCAGGCGATTTCGACGGCGACGGCATCGACGATGTGATCACCGCCGATTCGTTCTCGCTCAGCACCACGCTGCTGTTCTCCAACGGGCAGGGTGGTTTCAAGAAGACCGATCGGATCCCGCTGTCCGGACTCGGCCCGACCAGCATCGCGGTCGGCGACTTCGACAAGGACGGCAAGCTGGACGCCGCGATGTCCGCGGTGATCAGCTCACGGATGGTGATCTTCCAGGGCAACGGCACGACCGTCACCAAGACCGGCGATTTCGAGGTCACCTTGGCCCCGCAGACGCCGGCGCTCGCCGACTACGACGGTGACGGCAAGCTCGACATCGCGGTGGCAGGCGCGGTGAATGCGGTGTCGTTCCTGAAGAACAACTCCTGATCCGGCTCAGCCGAGCGAGACCGGAGTGACGTGGTCGTCGAACGGTAGATAGCCCTCGACGAACGCGGTCACCCGCAGGCTGTTCACGATGATCTCGCCGCCGTGGTTGTCCAAGAACGCCACGTCGGAGGCGTCGCGGCCGGTGGCGATCCGGACCAGCGTCGAACGCGGAGCCAGGCCGGTGGCGTCGAGCGCGCGCCAGCTGCCGTCGACATAGGCCTCGGCCACCGCGTGGAAGTCCATCGGCGAGCAGCCCGGCGCGTACACCGACACCACCCGCGCAGGCACTTTGACCGCGCGAAGCAAAGCGACGACCAGATGGGTGAAGTCACGGCACACGCCTGCACCGGACAGCAGAGTCTCCACCGCACCGTCGATGGGGTCGCTGCTGCCCGCGACGTAGCGGATCCGGCGCCCGACCCACGCCGACACCCTGGCAGCGAGCTCGGCATCCGGTGGGCCGGAACCGAATTCGGTGGCGGCGAAGCCGAGCAACTTGTCCGACTCGGCGAACCGGCTCGGCCGCAGATAGAGCGCGAGGTCGTAGTCCGACGGCGCCTGCGGTGGCGCGGCGCCGAGGACGGTCGCGCTGTAGTTCGCGCGCAAAGTGCCTGTGCCGACGGAGAATTTGTGGATCCTGGTGCCGTGCGGACCGGTGATCTCCCACGGGTTGACGATCCAGCCGTCGAGGTCGAACACCAGGGATTCGGTCAACTCCAGATTCGGCTGCCTGGCCACGGCGATCTGGAATTCCACGGTGGTTGGCGCGGTGATCGCCACCTCGAGCTGGGCCGAGACATCGCGCTTCACTACACAATCCTGCCAGCCGCGGTCCAATGCCTCCATATTCTCGGCCATCGGCGCGGATTCGGCATCATATGCGTAGTCATTTAGGTGACCAGGAGGGGATTCATGGGTCTGGACACGGAGATATAGGCGAGAATTTGCGCGTGCGCACCCAGTTCACTCGCGAGCTCGTCGCGTTGACCAATGACTTGACGTTGATGTGCAGACTCACCCACGACGCGGCCGAACGGGTGACCGAGGCGCTCGTCGGCGCCGATCTCACCGCTACCTACGAGGTTTTCGCGCTCGACGAACGACTACAGACCATGTACAGCGCGTGCGAGGCACGCACCGTCGTGCTGCTCGCGTTGCAGGCGCCGGTGGCGCGCGATCTGCGGCACGTGGTCACCGCCATTCAGATCGCGACCGAGCTGTCCAGGATCAGCGGGCTGGTCAGCCGGGTCGCCGAGCAGGTGTATCAGAGTCACCCGGGACATGTTGCCCCGCAGACCATTCTGGAGATCCTCGCGGCCATGGGCAGGCTCGCTGCGCAGCACACCGCGCTCAGCGGCCAAGCCGTCGCCACCGGTCATCAGGAACCGATCAGCGAGCAGGATTCCGGCGCCACTGCCATGGATGCCTTGCACCAGCAACTGCATACGGTGCTCGCCGACCCCACAGTGGCGCAGCCGACCACAACGGCCATCGATATCGCGCTGCTCGCGAATCATCTGGAACGCTGCATGGATCACACCGCCCGCATCGACCGGCTGATCCGGTTCCTGGACACCGGGATTCCGCCGACTGCCCAGCCGGTCGACTCTTGAGCTCGCGGGCCGCGACCCACTGTCCTGCGTCAGGTCAGGTGGTGTCGCGGCGGGCGATGGCGTAGAGGTCGCGGGCCGGACCGGTCAGCCGGTCGCCCGTCGGCCAGACGGCACGAAGGACGCGCTCCAGTTCGAGGCCGGTGACGGTCGGCGAAACCAGGGTGCCCGCAGCGATTTCGGGCGCGACGGCCAGCGAACTGAGCACGGCAGGGCCCGCACCCGAGGCGACGGCGGTCTTGATGGCGGTGGTGGAGGACAGTTCCAGCGCCACCTCGGGTGACCAGCCCTTGCGTAGGCGAGTGACCGCGTGCTCGAACCAGGTTCGGGTGCCCGAGCCGGATTCTCGTTGAATCAGCGGGGTCAAGGGTGACCGTGCCGCGCCGGGCCCACCGATGCGAGGGCGGCACCACGACGACGAGCCGGTCCCGCGCGACCTGATGCGACGCCAATCCCGGGAAGTGCTGCGGGCTTTCGATGAATCCGAGCGCGGCCCTCCGGTCGAGCACGGCCTTGGCGACCTCGACGGAGTTGCCGGACTCCAGCGCGAGGGCAGTGCCGGGCGCGGTGGCACGCAACTGCATCAGCCAACCGGGGAACAGGTACTCGGCGATGGTCTGGCTTGCCGCGACGCGCAACTGCGAGTGCCGCTGTGCGCGCAGCGTGTCGATGCCCGCGTCGAGCTGTTCGGCCGCGTGCACCACACCGCGCGCCCACTCGGCGATCAGCGACCCCGCCGCGGTCGGGCGGGAACCGAGGGTGGTGCGCTCGAGCACCGGCATCCCGACGAGCTTCTCCAGGTACCGGATCCGCGAGGACGCCGAGGGCTGGCTGATGCCGTGTGCCTGCGCCGCACGACCGAGGCTGCCCAGCTCGATCACCGAAAGCAGCAGGTCGAGCGCGGCCAGGTCGGGGACGCGCGGCGACAACGGCATAGAACGAGTCTATGCATGCATAGGAATGGGCCTGCTACCTGACACGACAAGTTGCGACGACGCTGGAGACATGACCGCCACCGTGAGCTTCGAACCCGCCGCGCCGCGGCGTCAGGTCGGCGAGGTCGAGTACCCCGCCGAGTCCCGTGTTCAGCATGCTGAGCGCCGCGTTCCTGGCAATCATGAGCAGCGCTCCCAGAGTGGGCGCCGCGCCCTGCGCAATGACGAGCCGAGCGCGCTGCGGCACTTCGGGCCGAACTGGTTCGCCGCGGTGATGGGCACCGGCATCGTCGCCAACGCGGCAAGTTCTAAAGGTGCCCTCTGCTTCCGGGCGGGGTGCAGGCCCGTTGGGAGCGGGCCCGCCTACCGTCTGGGGTCGGTCGGCATATCTGCTCGGGAAGTCTGCGCAAGTACCCAGTCGGCATAGTCGGGTGCGCATTCGAGCGGATGTACTCGAACCGTCGCATGGGGAGCGTGGCGGCGGATCTGGTCTACATGGTCGGCCCGTGTGTAGAGACGGGCCAACACGTCAACTCCGTTGTCGGGGTGGGAACGTTCATAAATGGTGGCGGTTGCTGCGTACCGCTCGGCAACCAACGTGCTCGCGAGGCTGGCGAACCACGCTCGTGGTACGCCAGCCCAATTCAGATACACCGTTGCTACGGTGACGTTTTCGGCCATGTGAGTAGGTTTCCGTTCGGTTCGGCGTCTGCAATTGCCGCTGCAAGCTGCTGTTCGGCAAGTTCCTCGGTGCGCGCCAGAACGGCCCACCCGTAGACAACGATTCCGTCGTAGTCGGGTCCGCACCATTGGCCGATTGCGTGCGTTCCTTGCGGATGCAAGGTGAAGCAGTACGAGCCCGAATAGTCGGTACCCTCGTCGGCCGACTCATACCAGCCAATGAGCGTCCGGGTGGCTCGGCGGTGGGTGAGTTCGCCAACCCACGCGTAATCGCCTGCCTCGATAGCGTTCTCGCCTTGGGCACGCTCACCGTCGAGGCTGAGGAAGTCGCCATCCTGAATGATCATTACCGCATTGGTGTCGACGCGTTCAATCGAGTCTTTCCAGACTTGGCAACTGACCCACCAGCGCCCGGACAGATCGGGTCCGGTGTGCGGGCGGCCGAACAATTGGCCGGGCGCGATGCCGAGTGCTTCGGCGATCTTGTCGAGGATTGATCCGGACGCTTCTTGGTCGCCCTGTTCGTATCGCCCGATCTGGCGCTGACTGACTCCGACTGCTTCGGCGAGTTCGGCTTGGGTCATGGGCTCGCCCGTCTGCGGGTTGATCACTCGGTTGCGGAAGTGGGCGATGTTCTTGGCGATCCGGTCCTTGGCGCTCATTGCCTGCTCTCCATTCACTGCGGGGTACTTCGCTCCCAAAATGATCCCCGATCCGAAGGTGCGGCGCGTCCTACCAGGACTATAGTCCTCATAGGACTAGTCCGATGAGGACTTATAAGTCCTCCAACCAAGGAGAGCCGCATGTCAGACCAGCGATTCAAGGGTGTGTGAGATGAGGTGGGATGATGCGCTACTCGCGAAGGTTGATTGCCATAACACCGCCTGGCCGAGTTCCAGCGTCACGGCTGCGCACAACGCGATGCAGGTACATCGAGAGTGCATCGTCGGCGAGTGCGACGCGAAGACGGCAGCGTTCCAGACTCTGAAGGACGCACGCCGGTTGGTGCCCGACTCGGGGCGCACCCGGTGAGCGCATGGGCCGATGATGGCGACTACGCAGGATTCCTCCAGCACGAGGACGGCAGCTGGTCCGTCGTGGGGGAAGACGGCTTTACGATGCCGCTCGGGTCGGCCGATGTTGATGCGCTCCTGGCCTCCGGCCTGGTCGCGTTGTGCGATATTCAGGTGATCGACGTCAAGCCGCTGTCGGTGCGGGACCTCGACCCATACCCACCGACCGAACTCGAACGCGGCCGAGACGACAAGGAAATCGAGCCCTGACAGCGGGGGCTACGGCGCGGCGCGGACGTAGGTCATGGTCAGTCTGCCGCGTAGGTCGAACATAGCCTGCCCGCCGGTGAGTACGGCCCCGCTATCTTGGGTGACCAGTAGGCGGAGCTCGTCTCCGGCGGCGAGTCGGCGGGTGCCAGTGCAGGTGGTGATGTTGTCCCATGCGTTGGCGTTGTCGGCGCGGGCGAGGACGGCTCCGGCGCTTCCGGCGTTTTTGGTGATTTTGACGGCGCGGCGTCCGTTGGTGTTGGCGTCCCAGGTCCATACGGCTTCGATGAGGTAGAGCCCTGCTACGCGGCAGATGAGCCCGTTTGTCGAGTACTGGGGTTGCCCACCGGGGCGGGTGTCCCATTCGGCGGTTTGCCAGGTCACTGTTGTGTCGACGCCGTTGGGCACGCTCATGGCGGTGGTGCGTACTGCCGATACCGACGGCGGCGCGCCGGAACCGGGTGGGATGCTGGTCTGGGAGAATGTGGATTCGATCGCGGTGGCGAGGGACCGGATTTGTTGTGCGCCTTGCCATATGGCGTCGGTTTCGTCGGGGTAGGGCCAGCGGTAGCGGGGTGTTTCGCCGGGCACGAGGGTCTCCTAGGAGGGCGGGTAGACGCCGGAGTGGGTGAGGTAGCGCAGGTCGTTCCAGCTGACGGCGTCCGATAGTTGTCGGGGTGAGCCGGTGGCCCATGGGAGGTTTTTGTCGAGGTCTGCCCAGGTGACCTGTGGTGTGGGGTTGGTTTTCCATACGTGTTGCAGTGTGGTGGTGATGATCCATCCGTGGTCGTAGGTGATGGTTCCGCCGATGATGGCGAACACGGGCCATAGTTGGGGTAGCCATGCGGTGTAGAGCGAGGACGAAACGTAGGTCACCGCTTGGGTTTCGGCGGCGAGGGTGAATGTCTCGGCTTCGGTGCGGGTGTGAAATCCGCTGGTGCGGCGGGTGTCCCAGGTGATCGGCGGGTGCGGGGGCCGTGCGCCTTCGTATTGGGCGCGGTTGAGTACTTCGGTCACCAGGGGTTCGATGTGTGCGTCGTTGTCGAACCAGGAGTCGAATTGCAGGGTGCGGCGCCCGTGGGTGTCGCCGTCGGCGGGGACGGCGAAGGTAGTTCGGTCGCCGCCGTCGGTGTCTTTCCAGTTGACCTGTACGCGGTTGATGACGGAGTTGGGGGCGAGTTGGATTCCGTCGTCGGTGCTGGTGTGGTGCCCTGCCAGTCCGGTGCCTTTGTGGGTTTGCCCGTCGTAGGCGATATCGCCTGCTTGGACGTAGATCAGCCCGTCGGGCATTTGGACCAGGTAGGCGGCCACGTCGTGGTTGCGGCGGTAGAGGTGGCGTATGACGTTGGTGTGTGGCTGGTAGGAGTAGGTGTCGCCTGCCGACATATACATTTCGTCGACGAGCCCGTGTAGGTCGCGGTCGCCGACGTCCAGCGGCGAACAGGGGTGCTCGGTCACGCCGGGATAGATGTAGAACGCATCGATCTCGGCGGGTGTCGCCGCTTGGGCTATGCGGTTCGCGCGGGTGATCATGGATTCGGTGGGCCAGGTGCCCGGAGTGGTCATGACGACGTTGCCCAGATCGGCGTCACGGGCGGCAGCGGTGATCGCCAGCACCCACCCGTGGGGCCCTGACGGGGTGGCGGTGGCGGCGGTGATGCGTCCGGCGAACCAGCGCAGCGACGCGGCTTCCGGGTGTTCCCACCACAGTTCGATCCGGCGGCCGATCACGGTCGTTGTCGCGAACTTCTCGGCCCAGGTCCCGGTCCGGTCGAGGATGGATAGTTGCGCGGTGGCGGGTCGGGCGTGGGACAGGTATTCCGATCTGCCCCAGTCGACTGTGATCCCGTCCAGTGCGAGCGGGGCGGTATCGGCGTGTGTGGCTGCGCATTCCACGCGTTCGCCATCGATGAGCAGGTAGGGGGTGGGGTTGAAGGCCATGTCATGCCACCTTGAGGTTGATCGCCGACGCTGCGCCGACGGTGATGTTGCGGGCGCGCAGTACCCGCTGGATTTGCTGAGCGGTCGATTGCGGGTCTATCGCACCGTTGATGGTGATGTTGATGGTGGTGACCTGCGGTGGCGGTGCGGCCGAGACGGCTCCGACCCACCCCGCCAGGGTCGGCGCGGCGGCGCGCAGCTCGGGTCCAGACGCGGCGAAGGTGTCGAACCCGGTGGGCAGGAGCCGCGTCACGTCGGCACCGGTGGGGATCGCGGCCAACTCGGCAGCGCGCCCGCCGAAGAACTTCTTGAGCCACGAGGGCGGGGAAGGGAACCGCAACGAGCCCAGGACGCTCAGCAGCGACCGGACCGCGCCAACGACGGTGTTGATCGCGGAGCGGATCACCTCGAACGCTGAGCGGGCCGGGCCCGCCATCCGCGAGAGCACCTCGGGGACGCGGGCCACGCCCGCGGTGAAACGATCTACCAGTGGATTGACGTGGCTGACAATTATGTTCGCTAGCGATGTGAGGGCCTTGACCACGGTCACGACCACCGGGGTGGCGGCGATCATGGCCTTGGCCAGTAGCGGCAGAATCGAGGCGGCCAACCGGACCAGAGGCGGCACCAGTGGGACCACGGCCACGATCAGATCCGCGAACGCGCGCACCAGCAGCGGGAGCACGCCGCTGTCGACCAGCATCTTGATCGCCGCCACCAGTGATCCGGCGATCTCGGTCGCTACCTGCTGCACCACGGGCACCAGGCGCGTGAACAGATCCGCGATGGTCGGCAGGATCGAAACAAGCCCTCCGGCAAGGGATTTCGCCAGCGCCACGAACAACGGAGCCAGCGAGGAGACCGCTTGGAGGAGTCCGGCGGCCAAGATGCCCGCCAGGCGGACCAGGTGCGGGAGCAGCGAGACGACGGCCCGCACGATATCGGCGAACGCGCGGGCGATCAGCGTCAGCACCCCACTGTCGACCAAGGTCTTGATCGCCTGCATGAGCGATCCAGCGATCTCGGCGGCGATCTCCGCCACGACCGGCACCAGGCGGGCGAACAGGTCCGCCACGGTCGGAAGGATCGAAACGAGCCCTCCGGCAAGGGATTTGACCAAGGCAGCGAAGGATGGGGCCAGCGCTGAGACCAGCTGCGCCAGTCCGGCGGCGAGGATGCCCGCCAACCGGGCCAATGGCGGCACCAGCGGGGCCACGGCCGTAGTCACTGCGGAGAGGGCACGGGCGATCTGCGGGAGCGCGCCGGTGCTGATCAGTGCGTCCAGCGCCCCGGTCAGCGCGCCGCCCACGGTCGCGGCCATCTTCTCCAAATATGGTGTGACACTGGTGATCACGCGCCCGAGACTGGCGAATACGCTGCCCAGGGCGGGGCCGACGACCGCGCCGAGACGGGCGAACAACGCGACGACGGGGCCGATCAGAGCGCCCAGACCGGTCAGTGCCTGCGCGAACCCAGCGAACAACTTGGTCAAGGTGCCGTCGGCGGCGAGACGGGAGAACGCTTGCCCGATCGCGCCGAGCACACCCCCGAACGCGGTGCCGATCCGGCCCGCGACCGACGCGGCGGACGCGCCGAGGTCGAGTATGCCTTGGGTCAGTTTCGTCAGACCGGGCGCCAGGCTGGCAACGAATGTCTGTGCACCGGAAAGGATTCGATCTATCGCGGCGGCACCGGGACCGGTCAACTGTGCCACGACGGCCCCGAACACCCCCGACACGGCCGACGCGATACCGGTCATCGCGGGAGTGATCCGGTCGAGCAGCCCGGACAGCTGGACGAATGCCGGGGCCATCTCACGCGCGAACGTCGCGGAGACGGCCTCACGTAATCGTGCCAGTGCCGGGGCCGCCCCTTGGGCGGCCTGCTTGATGCCCTCCATTCCCACCTTGACCGCAGCCAAGGCGGGGGCGGCGAGCAGCCCGAGCCCGACCAGGCCGACGCCGAGGTTGCCGACCGCGCCGAGAGCGAACCCGAGAGCGGAGGTGATTGCAGCGAGTTTGGTTGTGGCGGTGGCGAATCCGGCGACAGCGCGGGCGGTGCGGTCGAGTTCGCGGCGCGCGGCCGACCCGTCGCCGAGGATGCGCACCGACAGTATCGCTGTGCGACCTGCCATCGGCTTATCCTCCTTCTCTGGCTCGTTCGGCCGACTCTTCGAGCACGGCTATGGCGGTGGCGATGATCTCGTCCGGCTCCGTAAGCCATTGCGACGGCATGGTTTTCGTCGCAATAGCGAGTTCGACTATGAGTCGTTCGACGGAGCCGGGTTCGTAGGGTCCACCACGTGTTGTCCTGCCTCCGACACAGCGGCGGCAGCGGTGACGAACTCGTCCCAACTGCCGGGGAAGAGCCCGAGTCGGCGCAGCGCGGCATAGCCCAGGAAGTTCAGGAACGTCAACGGGTCGTCTTGGGGGGTGTCCCAGTTGTGGGTGCGCCGCGTGCGGGCATAAGCCATCTGGTCGGCCACGGTGGTTTCGATGCCGTGGTGTTCGGTGCCGTCGAGCATCGCGATATCGACAACAATCCTGGATACAGCCATTTCTAGAGTCCTTTGACTTGGTCGAGTAGTTCGTCGCGGTGGCGCGCATACAGCCCCACCCACCCCGGTTCGCTCTGTTGTGCGGCACGGGACACGAACGGATCAGCGGCGATAGCGCGGGCGGGCCAGCCCCAATGGATCGGCCCGGCATACGGGGTGGTGTTGTCGCCGACGCGCACCACCCCGCCGCGTCGGGTGCCCGTGACGCGGATGGTGCCGACGAGTCGGCCGGTGCGGCGCGGGGCGAGCGAGCGGGCCCGCACCGCCACGAGTGCGGCGGCCGAGCGGTGCACCTGGCGTAGCTCGTTCATGCCCGCCGCAGCGCGGCGCAGCGTGGCTTCGAGCCGGGCCGCGCCCTGCACGTGTGCCGATGCCATTACGGGGTAGGGGTCGGGTCGAAGGGCACCGGTTGCCCGACCAGCGACCATTCCACCTCAGCGGTCGGCCTGGTCTTGACTTCGCCACCGATCGACAACGGGTCAACAGTGATGATTCCTTGAAATCCCTTGTCCAGCACCGTGTTAGGTACGAACTTGAACGGCTGCTGTTCGCCTGCGTGGGTCAGTGACCATTCGTTGATGCCGCCCGTGGACAGGTCTTGGACGATGGTGGCGTTCAGCGTCCAGGTGTAGGTGATCTCACCGGGCACCACATCACCACACAGCGTTCTCAGGTCGTCTTCTTTGTCCTTGTCGGGCTTGAGCACGGCACTGGTGATCTGACACGAAATATCGATCAGGGTTCCGGTCGCACCCAGCGTGAGGGTGCCGGGCCCCATCTTGAACGATCTGGCAGGCATAAGCTGTTGTCTCCTAACAGGTTTCGATGTCGACAGTGAGACGGAACGCGGGCAGCGGCCCGCCACCGCCGGGCAGGGTGACCCGCTCCGACAGCGAGGTATCCCCATCGGGTTCCAACACCGTCAGAGCCCTCGTGAGCATCCCGGACAGTGCCCAATAGGCTTGGGCTGCACCGGTATCCGGGGCGATGAGGTACACGTCGACAGTGACGGTGCCACCACCACCGAGTAGGTCATGGGCGATGGATCGGCCGGTCACCCACGCACACGGCGGGTTGAGGTCGCGCGGGTCGACTCCTGCCCGCACGCCAGCACGGCGCAGCGCGGCAACGACACCGCCGAGTACGGCGGTGATATCGAGCTCAGCCATCCTCAGCCCACCGCCGGACGCGCATAGCTACCAAGGCCGAGCAGGATGGCTAGGTCAGGGTCGTTGCGCTGCACGTAGATCGGGCCCAGCTCCCCGAAGGACTCGACCCCCGCCGGGGAGTTGCGGCGGCGAAACAACCGTGCGGCGAGCATCACCGCGCCCTGGCGTTTGGACTCGGGCCATAGTTGCGGCGGTATCGGTGCCGAAAACCATTCCACCATAAGCGAATTCACCGCGTTGACGGCCGTTGTCACGGCCGCGTCGTCGCTGGGGTCAGCAAGGCGTAGATAGGTTTTCACCGCTGCGTCGGTCGCTGGGGTCTGCATGGGGGTCGTCACGGCGGGGCCCTACGCTGTCGGCGCGGTGATGGTGAGCTTCGCGATGCCCTTGGCGCTGTGGAGCAGTCCGGCGTAGTAGCCGAACAGGGCCCCGTCGCGTCCACCGCGCGCGATGTCGACCGTTTCCACCCGGATCGGTGAGCCAGCCAGTTCATACCAGGTCGCGGCCGGTCGTGCGCCGACAACAACCGTTCCCGCAGGCACGAACTCGGAATCAACGAAGTTCCGGGGATCGATGCCGAGTAGTTCGAGGTAGGCGGGCAGGTTGTCACGGGTGATATCGATCAGCGCCTCGAGGTCGGTCGGGCTGACCAGCACATACGACGCACGGGCACGGGCGTTGAGCTTCAGGAACGTCTTGCCCTTGGCGACTGCTTTCAGCAAGCTCGGCGCGCTACCGGCCGCCGTGGCCGAGCTCATGACGAAACTTGCGGCGCGCTGGTCGGATTCGTACGCGTAGGACTCGGCCATGGCCGCGAAGTAGGACGAGATGAATTCCTGATCGTTGAAATCGAAGAACTTCCTGTCGAGGTCATGCGCCCCAGCAAGGCGTTTGGCTTCCACCGCAACGGTTTCGGTGACGGCTGGACTCGACGGGACTTCGGTCTTGTCGCCCGCGTAATCCTTGACCACCGGGCGGGTCTTCCACCGCCACCCGGTGACCTTCCAGTGGGTGAGTGCGCCGGGGTTGAGCAGCGGCACCACTGCACGTTCGTAGGCGACACCGGACCACACCTCCCCCACCCACCCATCGGGGCTGACCCACGGGTTGGCCGAGCGGGTGATATCGACCAGCGCGGCCGACAGGGTGTTGTCGCCGTGGCGGGCGGCGTGCAGAGTGCTGCACACATCGGCCCAGGACATCGGGCGTGGCTGGGTGCGTGCGGCGTGCAGCCCGTACGGTGCGGCGGCAGCGGCGGACAGGGCAGGTTCGGTGCCGGCGTATCGGGCACCCGATTCGGCCGGCACTGCCCCGGCGGTCGAATCGGCGGTGACCCTATCGGCCGGGAGATCGGTGCTAGCTGTGGTCATGAGGGGTTCCTTCGTTGCGAGAGTGAGGGTTTCATCAGGTCCGGGGCGGGCGGCAGCCACGCTGTGCACGCGGGCATCGGCGAACGCCGGGACCGCGACCAACGCGACGGCCTCGAGCACGGCCGCCACGACGCGGGAGCCGTCGAGGGACAGCTGCACCGCCGAGAGCTCCACCGACAGGGCGTCGCGGATGCCTTCGACGGCATCCGACAGCGCTAGATCGCCGTCGGCGCCCAAACCGACTTTGAACGTCAGCGCCAACCCGGACGGGGTGTCGGTGACGGCGGAGACGTAGCCGACCGGGGTACCGCCCCCGTCGGGCGGGCGGTGGTCGCGGAAAAGCTTGACCCGACGCAGATCACCGGGAATCGTGACCGCGCCCGCTTCCACGGTGACCGGGCCGAGACTGGTGTGCCCCACCACCCCGTAGGGCAGCGCGAGCCCGATGATGATGCGGCGCGCCGCGTCCGCTGACAGGTCGGCGGTAGCGGCGAGGGTGCACAGGGTGCGGCTCATCGGATGTGCTCGGGCCGGTGGCGGGCGGGGGTGTCGTCGGTGAGGGCGTCGACGAGCGCGACCAGCACCCGCACCACCGCGCCGACGATGATCAACGCCAGGCACGCGAGGACGAGCGCCACAACGGCCACCCACATCACGACCGCACCCCCGTAGCAGCGGTGGCGGGGGCCGCGCCCGGTGCGGGGGTGGCATCGGGCGCGGCGGTGGCGGGCCGGGGGCCCGGTCCGCCGTCGTCGGGCACCTGCACGCGCACCGTAGGCCCGACGAAATCCTCTGTGTCGAAAGCGATCCGGGTTCCGCGCGGGACCATGTCGTCCATACCCAAGCGCGCGGAGATCGCCGACATGTACGGGGCCAGCCCGTAATCGACCAGTTCGATGTTGCGGCTCTGCGTGGTCTCATACGTCAACGACGCCGTCGGCCCGGTCGCATCGATCGACGCGGCCGGAATCCCAGCGGCGCGGGCGATATCGACAGCGGCAGCGTTGCGGCCCTCGATCAGCAAATGCCCGTCGGGTGCCCCGTGCTCGCGGAGCTCGATTGCCGAATTCGTATACGCGACACCACCATTGGAGCCGCGCCGCGCGGCGGCCCAGCTGGCGACCAGGGCATCTATCTCCGGTCGCGTCATGGGCGCGTCGGTGGTCTGGTGCAACTCCAAGTTGGCGGCGGGGGTGTCGGCAACCTTGTCGGCGGCGGCGATCAGCTTGGAGGCGTGACGGATCGCGCGTTGAGCGAACCACAACACACCCTCATCCACACCCGGAATCAGGCACACATCGGCGTCGGCGGCCAGTTCCCCGTCCACCACGATCCGCCCGGTGGAATCGAATTCCCAACGCTCCCAAGCAATCCGGCCCGCAGAGATCACCAGGCCCGCACTGTCACGCGTCAGCGCCCACAACGACCACCCGTAAAACAAGAGGTCGTCGACCGTCCACAGCATCCGGTGAAACGGCGACACCGGGCCGTCGGTGCGGTCCAACCACAACGGCTGCTGGCTCAGTAGCGTGTCGGCACGATAGGCGCGCAACGGCATTCGCGCGATGCTGCCCGCGATGATGCGCCGCGCCCGCGCCATCGCGGGCACGCTCATAGCCTCGAGGCGCGTCATCGGCAGAACGTTGTCCAACCCCACCAGATCCGGCCACACCACTTCGTTGAGATGGTTCGGGTAGCGCGAGAACGGCGACGACACTTGCAGCGCGTTCGGCGAATTACGCGCCGCTGCTGCCAGATCGGGCAGCGAGCGAATCGCTTTGAGCGAGGACAGGACTCCCATGCATACGATCTTGCGCAAACCTCTTACGTTCGCGATGAGATGCGACGTGCGCCACGTTCTGTGCGCGTGCCAGCGCGGCCGGATCGTCGTGAGAGTCGCGTACGTGCCGGTGAACCGCCCGGTAGTTCTGGGCTCGAGTTTGACCCGCGAACCGCCACCCGCACTGACACACCGACAACACCATGTGCGCGGTCGCATCAGTAGTGATCTTCATCCGAACACGCTCACCGGGACAGCCGCCGGGGGCGGTTGATGCTCCAAGGCGTACACCGCCAGCGCGGCGGCCTCCAGGCTGGCGATCGAACCGGGCGCACGGCGTGAGAGGGCGAACGCGTCGCCGACCGGGCGTAGCGCGGCGATCTCGGCGGCGGCCGAGAATGCCGGATCGGTGCGGAACCGCAGCCGGATCGGACCGCCGTCGCGGGGATTCAACCTGTCCAGGAGGTTCCCGGCGGCAGCGGTGATGTCACGGGTACCGATCGGCATCAACTCCACACCAAGGCGTCCGAGCTCATCGGCAAGGGTGACCGAGGGTCCGGCCCGGTCGACCGCTAGCCCGTGGTGGCGGTGGGTAGCGGCCAGCTGACGCAACCGGGGTGCCGCCCACGCGGTACCGGGGCGGCATTCGATCAACTCGACGACCGGTAGCCCGTCGACGTGCGCGGCGGCCACGATGGCGGTTTCGCTGCGATCGATCGCCACCGCCGCACCGAACGCCGGACGCACGTCGGCCGGGAACGGCTCGCTGGTCTGGGCTTCCTCCCAGCGCGGAAACAGTCGTTCCCCGGCACCGGTGCGCCGGTTGCCGTACGCGCGAGCGAACTCACCGGGCTTGTCGCCCAACTGATCTCGCGCCCGCCGCAACGCGTCCATATCGATGGTGTGCCCGTAAGCGGGATGGCAGCCAGCCACCACGTCCAGGTCTAGCGGGTCGGCATCCTCGGGTATCGACCACTCGAAATACGCCATGCCCGGATCGCCGTCGCGGCCCCGATCCGAAAGACCGTGAAACCAAGTGGAATTGGCGGTGCCCATGGTCGACAGGACGATGGTCTGGGCACCGGGGCGGGTGGCCTGTGTCGGCACGATGGCTTGCATGAGCGCCGCGCCCTGGGCGTCGTCGAACACCCACCCCTCATCCACATTGTTCAAGTCGCTCTGCTTGCCGTGCAAGGCATCCACCGTCGGCGGGTGCGGACGCAACTCCGAACCGGTCGCGAAGATCGCGCGACTGTCGCCCGCACCCCACTTCACCGTGACCAGCGGTTCCAGCGGCGAACGCAGCAACCTGCCTGCCATCTCCCGCCACTGATCGCGCGCATCCTGCCCGGTCTGGGCGGTGTGCCAGGCACGCTGATTCGACCGAAACAGGCAGCGGTGCACCGCATTTGCCAACACCAACGTCGTTTTGCCGGACTGGCGCGGCACCGAGATCACCACCAGCGAATGCACGAACCGGCCCCGCTCGTCCACCTCCAACGCCACATCGGCGACGTGGCGTTGCCACGGCATCAGCGGTTGCCCCAGTGCCGCACTGACTTTCGCGACGGCAGGGCCGAACGTCGCCCTACTCGGGTCGCGTGGTGTCGCGTACCTGGGTGGCGGTGTCGGCGGCGGCGGGGGTGGCGAGGTCACGTAGCAACTCCTCTAACACGTCGGTCTGGGCGGCGGCCCGCGTCGCCGGGGTCATGCGTAGTTCCTTGAGCGCGTCCAGCACCGGGCCGAGAAGTTTGCTGGGTCCGTAGGGTTTGTTCTGGGATTCGAAGCTGTCCAGCGCCCAAGCGCCAGACCGGATCAGCGTCAGCGCCGCTTCGTCGGCATCACAGAGCGCCTGATCGCGGCGCGCCGCCTCGATCGCGACGGCTACCGCCTTGGCGTGCCGTCCCGGTTCGGTACGCACCACCACATCAGTGGCGGGCAAGCCGGGAAACATCGAATCTTGGCCTTGATCAGGTGATTTGCTGTGTCGTCGAGGCATAATCGGGTCTCCTTCGTTGTCGGTTCACAAGACGGTTCGCTACCCCTGCGGGGTAGGTGTTCCTACCCCGCAGGGGTGGTCGGCCCGGAGAAAGTGGACGGCCCGGCGCGGGGCGTCCGCATGACGGCGCATCAAAAGACCGGGCGGTCTGGGCAATGGTGGGCAGCACTGTGCTATCGATTAGCCGGGCCGCTGCGACACGGCCCGCGTCGGCGGGCCACACGTCCGGACATCCCTGCCCGGCGACGTGGTGGGCGTAGAGGGCTACGCCCTGGGCGCGGGTGAGCAGCAGTTCACCACCGGTCAGCACGGTTGCGGAGTTGTTGTCGTAGACCCGTACGCGGCCCTGTTCGCACGGCCAGACATCCAGCGGCAGTAACCGTGCGGTGGTGCGGGTCAGCCGCCACGCCAGCGGGGCACCGCAGCCCCGGCAGTAGGTCTCGGTGTCGAGTTCCATTGCAGTGCTACCACTCTCGGGATGGGGCCACACGTGCTGCCTGGTAGCGGCGGGAAGCGAACCACTCGTGCAACCACATGTCCCCACGGGCGCTGTTGCAGGACTTGTGCGCCGGGCGCAAGTTGTCCAGGGCATCGCTGCCGCCCTTGCTGCGCGGGATCAGGTGATCGGCAGTAGCCGCGCCGCGCCGACCGCACAGATGACACGTGGTGCCGTAGGTGGCCAGGCACAGCAGCCGCAGCCCCTGCGCCCGACGGCCCGACCAACTCACGACTCCACCCCCACACCGGGCAGGGCGAGCGGGGCCAGGGCAACCGGCGGCGGGCCCAGGTGAGCGGGCGGCGGACCAGGCCGGGACGGGGCCACGACGACACGGCCCGATTCCCCGATCCGATCGGCCGGGGACAGCAGGCCGGGACGGGCCATGTTCGGTGCTGGTGTCAGGTCGACGGGCGTGTTCACGAGATGGTCGGTGGTCATGTATTCGCTCATTTCCGTTGTGGTGCACAGGCATTCGGGTGACGGGTAGAGATCAAGCCTTGCCGGGTAGCCTCCCAGCGCTTGCCTCCCAGTTTTTCCGCCCACCGCCTGCTACCCCAGCGCCGATAGCCCCGCGTCCATCGGGGCGCAAGGCTTTTCGGTATGTCCCACCCCTGCGGGGGATCAATCCAAGGGGGTGAGCCGTACGCCGGTTCGCACGGGATTAGTTGAGTGAGCACATACCGGGGGCAGTCGGTTTACGGCGGACTTGCCAGATAGCGCCGTCGAGATGGCTTATCCGGGGTAGGCATCACCCCGTCCGGTGGTCGGTGCCCAGCCGCTACCGGGACCGGAGTCGGCCGGTATCGGTTGGGAGCCCGGATCATTGCGGCATTCCGCGCATCGCCACACCTCACCGGTAGGCAATCGCGGAACGCGAGCGCGCGGGTGGTAAGGGCGGCGACACAGAGGGCAGCGCGGAAGCGGAGTGTTTCGAGAGGTGGGGCGCGGTGTCATGGCTTCACTCCGCGTGAGCGGCGGCGAGGTCCGGACGCGCCGAGCAGCACGGCCACTTTGGCGATCGTCTCAGGGTCTCGAATGACGACCGGAACCCCCTGTGCGGCACAGCTTTTGGTCAACCACGCCCGGAACTGGTCCTCAGTACACGGAAGCTCGGGTAGCCCGCTGTTTTCGTGGCCTTCGGGCCGCGACCCGGCAGCGGGCGCGGCGCGGCGTGCCCGCTTGGTGACCTTGCGGTCTAGCTGTTCCATACGGAACAGAATAAGGTCCGTTTAGACCTGTTGCAACCCTCAGTGGACCGTTCTGACCGGTATGTCTCGGTCGCTGGGGGTATCGCGGCACGCCGGGAACAGCGAAAGGGCCGACCCGAAAGCTTCGGGTCGGCCCTTCGGGGGAACGAGTCAGATTCGCCAGACCGGGTGAACGCGGTCGGTGTCGAGCGAACGCGCCCCCAGCTTGCCGGGGGTGATCACCGCATGGTCGAGCACTGCCTTGATGATCGCCTGCCGCCGGTCGATACTCAGGTCGGGCCATTCCCGCCCCAGGGCCTCACCACGGCCGATGATCTCGACAACCTCGGTTGTCTGGGTCGCCTGCGCTATCTTGCGTCGGTTGCCGTCCAGCCGTGACTCGATCTCATCGCGCAGAACAAGCCACTCGGCCATAGTGATCCGGCGCGCGGCCTTCATGTGCGCAAGCTGCTTGAGTTCGGCTTGATCTTCATCCACCTGCCGGGACAACTCCGCCAAATTCTTATTCGCCTCGGCCTTTCCGGCGATAGCGGCGGCCAGATCCACCGAATCCAGCCGTGCCAGTGCAGCATTGACCAGCAGGCTCTCTACCTGTTCGGCAACAACCGTCAGCCGACCACATGCCCCGTCACCCGGCCCGGATTGGCACACATATCGACGCACTCGCTTCTTAGAGCCGCCCTTATCCTTCTTAGAAACGCCTTTTACCTGGGACTGAAGACGCTCTTCGCATCTCCCGCACCGAAGCAGACCCGCCAGCACGTAGCGTTGCGGCGCGCGGGTGCGGCTGTATTTCTTTTCCGCAGGTTTCGCTAGCACCCGATCGCGCTCCTCGGGGGAAATGATCCCCTCCCACACCGCACGACCGATGACCTCACCTCCGTACTCGCTCAGCCCTGCGATTCGCGGTGAACGCAGAATTGAGTTCACTGTCTGATACCGCCATGGCCCTCCCGTAACTGTCTTCTTCCCGCTCTCGTTCATCCATCGCGTAATGGAACGCACCGCCTCTCCGGCCACGAAGCGGCGTACGGCCTCACGAATTACCTCGGCTTCATCAGCTTTGATCGTCACCCGGTCGGCCTCATATCCGTACGGGCGGCTACCCCCCGTATTGGGCTGGCCCATCCGCGCCCGCTGCTCGCACTTCTCGCGAAGCTTCTTCGCTTTCAGACGTGAATCCTTCTCCGCAAATGCAGCTTTGATCGTAGCCATGATCTGGCCGTCCATATCGTGCAAATCGGTCGGCGTACCACTGGAACCAACTAGATAGCGACAATTAGATACCCGGCACAGCTGCTCGAACGCAATATAGTCGGCGCGGTCACGGTGCAGGCGATCTTGATCCTGCATGATCACAGCCTGCACGTCCCCAGCTGCAATATCTTCCAACAACCGGTCGTATTCAGGGCGCGCCTTCTTCCGTCGTCCCTTGACGTCACGGGAGGCGGTTACCGAATTGTCGCAGTAGATTTCACCAATTCTCCACCTCAGATTTTCGGCGGTGCGCACACCCATCACGAGTTGACGTTTCACGCCCAAGGCTTGGCCGTGGGTCGCATCGTCGCGGGCGACACCTGCGGCGGTGCGGGCGGTGTCCTGGGACATGCGGAGCACGACTGCGGCGCAATCAATATCACCGCCAGGTTCGATGGGGTACGCCGCGAGAATCGCGCGGGCACGATCGAGGAACGCCAACAGTTCGGCATCGGTGGTGATCACGTCACCTTCGAGTGCTTCGATCGCTTCGGATAGTCGGGTACGAGTCGCGGACGCGGTCATCGTGTCGGGCCTCCTTCATCTTCGTAGGCCGAATCCCCATGTCAGCCTACCTATTTAGAGGTGATGCTAACGCAGCGTCGCCAACGCCGCGGTCACCTTGCCGCTGCAACTTCCCGGACTGCGCGGTGCGGCCACTGTCGTCTGGGCGCTGGCCGCCGCCGCACTCGTTGCGGTGAGCGTGGCGTGGCTCGCGCATCGAATCCGATTCGCCGACACCGCCCGCGACCATCGCGAGCACCCGGTGATGTCGCAGTTCTTCGGCGCACCGCCGATGGCACTGCTGACCGTCGGTGGCGGCACCCTGCTGCTGGGCGGCGACGTGCTCGGGATGCCCGCCGCGGTGGCGATCGACTGGGTGCTCTGGACCGCGGGCACCGCACTCGGACTGCTGACCGCCTTCGCCATCCCCTACCGGATGTTCACCAGGCACCAGGTCGCACCCGATGCCGCCTTCGGCGGCTGGCTGATGCCGGTGGTGCCGCCGATGGTGTCGGCGACCATGGGCGCGCTGCTCATCCCGCACACCCCTGCGGGCCAGCCGCGACTGACCATGCTTGTGCTCTGCTTCGCCATGTTCGGCCTCAGCCTGTTCGCCGCGCTGATCATCATTGCGATGATCTGGTCCCGCCTCGTGCATCACGGCACTCCCCCAGCGGGCATGGTCCCCACGCTGTGGATCGTGCTCGGCCCGCTCGGCCAATCGGTCACCGCCGCAGGACTACTCGCCACCGCGGCCCCGGCCGTGCTGCCAGGCAGCTACGCCAACGGCATGCTGGTCTTCTCGGTGATCTTCGGCATCGCCACCTGGGGCTTCGCCATGCTGTGGTTGCTGCTTGCGCTCGCCGTCACGGTAAAGACCGCCCGCGCAGGCGAGTTGCGCTTCACCCTGACCTGGTGGGGCTTCACCTTCCCGGTCGGCACCTGCGTCACCGGCAGCACCGTCCTCTATACCCACACCGGGGCAGACCTTTTCGCGATCGTCGCAGTCACCCTGTTCACCACGCTGGTCGCCGCCTGGGCAGTAGTGGCGACCCACACCCTCCGCGGCATCCTGACCGGCGCACTCCTACACCCCACTCCCGCAACCTAACCCCCAGTCCCGCGCGGTCCCACAAACCCTGTCGACTATTCACAGAGGGCGCAACCTCTGTGAATAGTGCTGAGTCTCTGTGATTCCTGCGTGGGCCGTTGTGTACCGGTCGGACCGCGCAGTGGAGCTCAATCCAGGAGGGGGAAGCGGCCTGAGTTCAGTAGACCGGCGATTGCGTCCATCTTCGCCTGCGGCGCAGCGTAATCGGGGTGGGCCCTGAGTACTGCCGCTGCGTCGTGGAGCTGGATCATCTGTTCTTCGGCCTTGACGGCGGTGCGGCCGCCCGGCGTGACCGGATGGCGGGCGAAGGTCGGCTTGCGCGGATCGACCCGGCCGAGTTCGACCGCCTTGTCGATGCGACGCGAGCAGCGGCAGAACGCCTTCGAGTCGGCGAGACCGCAGGTCGACGTGAGGAAGGTGCCGAGGCGTTTCTTGGCGCGCTCCAAGCGCTTTCGATACGCAGCCGGGGTGATGTCGAGGATCCAGGCCGCGTCGGTGGAGTTCATCTCGAACACGTCGCCGAGCACGAACGCGACGCGCTCGTCGCGGGCCAGGCATTGCAGCATGGCCTGCGAGCAGTTCAGTCTGACCTCGGTGGCCAGCAGCGTCGCCTCCGGGCCGCGGTAGTCCTCCTCGGCAAGGCCGTCGGCCAAGCCCTCGCGGTAGGTGTCCAAGCTCAGCTGCGCCGCCTCCTGTGGTGTTTGCCGTTTCAAGTTCAGCAGATAGTTGACGCCGATCCGATACGCCCAGGTGGTCAGCCGCGCCTCGGCCCGCCAGGTGCCGAGATGGCCGAGCACCCGCAGCAGGATCTCCTGCGTCGCGTCCTCGGCTTCGGCGGGCCGCCACACCATGCGCAACGCCAGCCGATACAGCGGATCCTGCAGCAGGCGCACCACATCGGCGATCGCGGCCCGATCACCCGCCACGGCGCGTCCGACCAGTTCCCGCTCTTCGGCCAGGATCTGCTCGCTCGCTACCGCGTCCACACTCATCCAGCCATCCTTCGATGACCGGTCGGCTCGTGCAAGGTGAATTCGGCCGCGGCCGAGCCGCCCGGCGCAGCATGCGTCCGGACGGCTCGAGGCAGCGTTCACCGCGGCCGCGTCGGTTGGACCGATCGACCCGCGGCCGGCGACCGCCTCAGGATGCTGCGGCCGTCGCATCGAGGAGCGCATGCCTGCGCAGCCAGCCCGCGACCGCGGCCCCGATCTCGTCCGGCCGGTCCTCGGGCACGTGATGCCCGGCAGGCCCGATCGGCGCGACCTCGGCGCTCGCGAACGTGCTTGCCGCCCAGTCGATCGTCTCGGGCGACCCCATGCCGATTCCGTTCTCCAGCGCCATCAGCAGCTTGGGCACCTCGGGTGTCCGCGCTGCCCACTCCCCGTAGTTCCGCACGATCGCCACCACGTCCTCGGGCACCCCGTCCAGCGGGAATTCGCGCGGCCACACCAACATCGGCTTGCGGGATTCCGGGGTCGGGTAGGGCGCGCGGTAGACATCGTGATCCTCGGGCGACAGGTTCACCACACCGTGGGGCAGGTTGAATTCGATGAACGTATTCTCCGCCAACACCATTCGCTCCCCCTCCGCGCCGCGGAACTTCCGGAACAGCTCCTCGCCGAGCGGCGGGAGTTCCGCCAAGCGCATCGGGCGCAGGAAGGTCTCGACCAGGGCGATGCCGCGCACCCGGCCGGGATGGCGGGCGGCGAAGTCCAGGCCGAGCGCGCCGCCCCAGTCGTGTCCGACGATGACCACCTGGTCCAGACCGAGCGCGTCGAACCACGCATCCAGGTAGCGGGCGTGGTCGATGAACCGGTAGCCGATATCGGGCTTGCCGGACTCGCCCATGCCGACGAGATCTGGCGCCAGCGCCCTGGTCTGGTCGGTGACGTGCGGAATCACGTTGCGCCACAGGTGCGACGAGGTGGGGTTGCCGTGCAGGAACACCACCGGGATCGCGCCGGTGCCCACGTCGCGGTAGTTGAGGAACGAGTCGAGAACGTCGACGGTAGCCATGATCTGTCCTTCCGAGGTCCGGCGTTGTTGCCTTCACCCGGTTGGACACACCGATGCGCGCCACTGTGACCGGCGAGAACGTGACGCTCGTCACGCATTTCGAGCGACCTCGGGCACCTCGCACGCACATCGCCGGACCCGCTATTGACCGGCACATCCGTATGCATCCAGTAGGTATTCGTAGGTATGACCCGCCAGTCTGAAATGAACCTGAGAATACGACCGAATCAGGACCATCGGCTTGCCAAGGCCGTGTCCCGTTATCTACTGTCCTAATACGTAAGAAGCAGCGCGATCGAGACGGAGAAACACGGTGCACAGGCGAGAGGCGAATCCCCAGTCGCGGGACCAACTCTCGACAGACACCGATCGAATCCCGATCCGCCCCTGATCATCACGAGCGAGTTCGCCCGCTGCGCGGCTCGACATCCCGGGACCTCCCTCATCAGTCCTGTGCTGTCGACCAGTGCGGAATCGGACTAGACAACCTCTCCGCGTCCCCGCGCGAAGCCGGTCGTCCTCCCTCGTGATCACGCCACCCCCGAGTCGGCGCCGGCACGGCGACTCGGGGGTGGTGTCATGTCCAGCCCACTTGGCTGTGCGGAACGTCATACCCGGCAATCACTTCCATAACGTCAAGCTCCGGATACGTTGGCGCCCGTTATAGTTCAGGTGGTTGGCGTTAGGAAGCTCGATGAAGTTCACAGCACAGCGAATCGCCCTGATCGGGTTGACCATCGCGACATTCATCGGAGCTTCTTACTATCTCGTCAACCGGGCCGAGAACCCGAGAGCCAGCGCCCAATGCACCACCGGATCCGCGCAGGTCTGCGCCGAAGCACCGGCCAGCGTCCCAAGCCGCGAGGCGCTCGCGCTGCTCGACACGCTGCGGGTCGCCGGGCGCGCGCCCAAAACCGGTTACAGCCGTGAGGAATTCGGTCCCGCCTGGTCCGACGATGTCTCGGTGCCCGGCGGCCACAACAAGTGCGACACCCGCAACGACATCCTGCAGCGGGACCTGACGGAGGTCACCTTCAAGGACAACAGCAAGTGTGTCGTCGCCACCGGCACCCTGAACGACCCCTACACCGGCAAGACCATCCACTTCGTCCGCGGCCCGAAGACCTCCGACGATGTGCAGATCGACCACGTCATCGCGCTGTCGGATGCCTGGCAGAAAGGCGCGCAGCAGCTTTCGGCCGACCGCCGCCGTGACCTGGCCAACGATCCGCTGAACCTGCAGGCCGTCGACGGACCGACCAACCAGTCCAAGAGCGACTCCGACGCCGCGACCTGGTTGCCGCCGAACAAGGGTTACCGCTGCGCGTACCTGACCAGGCAGATCCAGGTCAAGGTGACCTACACGCTCTGGGTGACCCAGGCCGAGAAGGACGTCATGGCACGGGAACTCAGCACCTGCCCGTGATCACGGCATGGTGACAACGACCTTGCCGAACGGGTTGCCGTCGCGGAAGTGCCGGTAGGCGGCCGCCGCCTCGTCCAGCGGAAAAGTGCGATCGATGACGGGGCGCAGCCGATGCTCGGTGACGGCCCGGTTCATCGCCTCGAAGTCGGTTCTGCTGCCGACGGCGATCCGGCGGATCGCGAGATAGGGCCCGACGAACGGATTCTCGAACTGCCGACCGTCCGGCAGCTCGGCCGCGCCGATCATGGTGATCATCGCGTTGTAGCCCGCAGACCGCACCGAGGTCGCCAGCGTCGGCAGCCCGACCGCCTCGACCACGTGCTCGACACCGTGACCGTCGGTGAGCTCGAGCACCGCGGCGTCCCAGTCCGGTGTCGCGGTGCGGTCGATGACCTCGTCCGCACCGAGCTTGCGCAGCCGCTCGGCCTTGTCCGGGCTCGAGGTGATCGAAATGACCCTGGCGCCGAGCATTTTCGCGTGCTGCACGGCGAACAGCGCGACCGTCCCGCTACCGACGGTCAGCACCGACGCGCCGGGCGCCACCGGCACCGGCTTCGTCAGCGCCGACCAGGCGACCACGCCTGCGCAGGTCAGCGTGGCCGCTTCGACATCGGTGAGGTGGGCGGGCACGTGCACCACCGAATCCTGCTCGAGCACCGCGTAAGTCGCGAGCATCCCGTCGAAGGTGGCGCCGTACTGCTCGACGACCTGCGGCAGCCGCTGCGGTCCGTCGATCCACCGGACGAAATAGGTACCGGTCACCCGATCGCCGAGCACGGCCCGAGTCACGGTGTCCCCGACCGCGATCACCTCGCCGACACCATCGGAGAGCGGGACGATCCCCGGTGTGGCAGGCAGCGGATAGGTGCCGTCCATCAGCATCAGATCCCGCCGGTTGAGCGAGGCCGCCCTGACCCGGATCACCACCTGATTCGGTCCCGGCCGCGGAACTTCTTGCGGCACAGTGGTCAGACCGTCGAGGCCACGCATCGGCTCTAGCCGATAGGCGATGCCACTCATCGCACACCCTCGATGAACTGGTGATCGGTCAGGATGCGTCCCTCGTCATCGAGGCCGATGACGTCGAAACCGCCGCCCGCGATCGAACCGTCGGCTTTCGTCACCATCGTCCAGGTCACGCCGACGAGTCCGGCGGGCAGCCGGGTCGCGGCAGGCACGGCGAACGCGTATTCGCCTGACTCGATGAACATCTCGAACGCGCGGGTCACCCTGCGCTCCAGCGCGTCATGGCCGCGCACCTCCAGCGCGGGCAGCGCGAACTGCAGGTTCTCGACCTGCTCGCGCATCTCCACCGGCGGGTCGACCAGGGTCTGGGTCGCGGTGGGCGCCCAGAGCTCTCGGATCTGCTTGCGCCTGACCTCAGCGTCGGACTCGTTCCACAGTGCCGCGAACTGCTCGGCGAAGCGGGCCAGTTCGGTGTCGTTCAGTTGCTTGCTCATGGGACAGAGTTTTGCGAGCGCGACGATTCCGCGCGATTCCCAGCAGGGAATAGCCGAATCATGCCGCGGCTGCTTGCTCATACCCTCCGCGGAATCGCGCAGCCGTCCGTGCCCGGCCAGACTGAGCGCATGACAACGGTGATCGAGGCCGCCGGGTTCGCCCGCCAGCTCAAGCATTGGCGCACGCTGCGCCGGGTCAGCCAGCTCGACCTGGCGATCAAAGCAGACACCACGCAGCGGCATCTGAGCTTCCTGGAACAGGGCCGATCGCGCCCTGGTCGCACCATGGTGGTGCGGCTCGCCGAATCACTCGACCTGTCGCTGCGGGAACGCAACGGGCTGCTGCTCGCGGCAGGCTTCGCGCCCGCCTTCCCCGAGTCCACTTTGGACACACCGGAATTGGCGCCGGTGCGGGAGGCATTGCGCAGCATCCTCGACGGTCACCAGCCCTACCCCGCGCTGGTCGTCCGGCCGTACGGCATCCTGTTCGCCGCCAACGCGGCCTTCGAGGTGCTCACCGAGGGCGCCGCGCCCGAACTGCTGGAACCACCGGTCAACGTGCTTCGCCTCGCGCTCCATCCGGCGGGCCTCGCACGGCGCGTGATCAACCTGCCGGAGTGGGGGCGCCACGTCACCGAGGCGCTGCACGCCCGCGTCGCGCGCAGCCCAGATCCGGCACTCGACGAGCTGATCGCCGAGCTGGAAACCTATCTCCCCCAAGCCGATCCGGGACCGAACCACCTCGGCTTCGCGGTGCCGCTCCGACTACGCAGCGACGACGGTGAACTGCGACTGATCACCACCCTCACCTCCTTCGCCACCGCCGTCGACATCACCCTCGCCGAGCTGCACCTGGAAGCATTCCTGCCCGCCGACGCCCAAACCGCGGAAATCCTGCGCACCCGCGCCACGCGCACCTGACTTCGGGGGACACCGAACCAGCCGCTGGGGGCACAGGCTGGGACTTCGACACAGGCTCCAGGCTTGCCGACTACCAGTTTCGGGCCGCAGCGCGCAGCGTTGTGCATACCAGGTCGACGTGGGGGCGGGTGCTCGTGCCGGGGCGGCGGACCAGGAAGCCGGTGTTGATCGGCGGGTCCGGCGGCTCGAGCAGGGCCACCAGTCGGCCCGAATCAAGCTGTGCCGCAACGAGGTAGCGCGGCAGCACGCTGATGCCTGCACCTGCCGTCACCGCGGCGGCGACCGCGCGCAGGTCAGCGACGACCACGGACGCCTCGCCGATCAGTCGGATCCCGAACACATGGCGCCAATACCGCCGCAGGATCGGCAGCTCGCCCGCGTAGCTGACCAGCGGCACCCCGGCCAGCACGCCGGGGCCCGCCTGCAGCCGCGCGGTATCGATGCGTGCGGCCACTTCGGGTGCGGCGACCAGGACGAACTCCTCGTCGGACAGCGGCTCGGCCAGCACGGTCCGGCCCCGCGGCCGCATGGTCGACACCACCAGGTCGTAGGTCCCAGCGCGCAGCCCGGCCAGCAGATCCTCTGAAAGCCCGGCCGTCACGGTCAGCCGCACGCCACGCTCGATCAGCGGCGCGAGCGCGGGAAGCGCCTGCACCGCAAGCATTTCCGCGGGCCCGGCGAGCCGGACCGGCGGCTGCGGCACCGACTCTGTCGCGACGGACCGCCCGGCGACGGCAGTCAACGCGTCCAACGGCTCCGCGATGCGCGCCGCCAACTCGGCCGCCGCCGCGGTCGGCGCGACGCCACGCGGCAGCCGCTCGAACAACCGCCCGAGCCGCTTCTCCAGTGCCTGCAACTGCGCCGTCACGGTCGGCTGAGACAACCCGATCAGCCGCGCACCAGCGGTGATCGACCCCGCCCTGTACACGGCCAGAAACGTGCGCAACTGATTCAGATCCAGACTGCTGCCATCGGAATCCCTATCGCTCACCCCACCACTCTATTACTCCCCCGATCCGCCCACCGCGGCCCGTTCGGGCAGTCTCTAGCCACCGAGCAACACGTGGATGCCGCCGCCGACACCTCAACGAACTGCACCCGTCTGTCAGTGGGCGGTTCTCGGGTTACTGCTGCGCCGGGCGAACTTCGCTTGCCTTGCGGTACTTTCCGTGCCGGCCCTCGCCGACTAGCCAAGTCACCGGCATGCCTGGCGTGATGCGCTGTTCGTCGCCCTTGTATTGCCAGATGGAGAACGAGACATCGTCGCCGGAGCAACTAGCAATCAGGCCGTCGTAGCTGTGCGGAAGCCACCATCGGACCACACCGTCCAGGCCCGGGTCGGGATCCTTCGCCGTCTTGACCTGCCCGAACGGTATAGATCCAGCCAACCCGTGCCACCCGTTGTAGGTGGGGAGCAACGGCTGGTCTCCACCTGCCGGGTCGGCGGGCCATATCTTTCCGGTGCGAGCGAGGACATCATCGTGGATGCGCTGGGCTAGTTCGCACGCCACACCGCTGGGTGTGGATTCGCACGGGGTACAGCCGACAAGGACATTCAACGCAGGGATGGTGAATTCGATCCACCACCCCGGTGGGGAAGGTTGTCGGCGGAGGTGCTCCGGGATCGTTTCGTCGATGTGTACTTCGAAGCCGAGGGCCGACCTGATGTCGGTCGCAAGCAGCTCGGCACCTCGCCTCGATGTTCCTTGATCCATGTAGCTATCCTGCCGAATAGGGGACGGTACAACGGTTGATTGGGGTCACATACAGGTTTTTTCCGGCGGCATGCGAAGCGATTACGTGGATTTCATCCCCGGCTTCGTACACATATCGTCCGCCTTGATGCCGAGGGATCGTGAAGTGCAGGTTGTCATCCTTGTGGACCGTCTCCGTTTTCAAAGGCCTTCCGTTGACCAGTATCTGGTAGTCGTACCTGCCCGGTACATCAGCGAGGTTGTTGATAAACATGGCCCATGCGATGTTGCCGATGTAATCCGTTCCTACTGGCCTGGTATCGACTTCGACTCTGCCCCAGTTGGTCGTGACTCTGTAGTTGGTGCACGACTGATACGCGGCCCGTGCGGCTCCAGCGGCCTGCACACTCGCGATCATCAGGATCGTCGATACCACCGCGAGGAGAATTGTTCGACTGAATCTGCGCGCAGACCTCGACGTGGCTGCCCGATCCAGGTTCCATCGACTGAATCGGGCAGGCCAACCGGGAAGGCTCGCTTGCGTGGAAATACCGACCGTGTGGGAAAGGTTCATGAAGTGTTCCCCCGTGTGCACGACTGTGCATAGCAGCGCAGCTCCGAACCGTCGCAGGCTCGGAACTTGTTTTGTTACAGGGTTAGACGGCGCACCTCGCTGATCGGTTCCCCGGCTTCGGAAGATTTCCAACACGAATGCCGATTAGGGCGTGGCGGATGGTGGACTCAGCGGGCGCGAACGGCTTCGAGGAGTTCGGGGCCCTTGGTGGAGAGACGTTGCTCGGCCAGGCGGGCGCCGAGGAGAGCAGCGGTGATGCCGAGCGCGATGCCGACCGGGAGGGCAAGCCATTCAACCAATTTCAGCTCGGCGAAGTGCCCGACCAGCAGGATGACCAGGACAGGGAGCAACGCGAACATCTGACCGAAGACCATCGCCACCTGGATGAGTGCCTTGGCACAGCCTGGATTGCCCGACCCCGAGAACGGATTGCCGGTGCGTGGCGGCATCGGGTACGGCGCGATCACCGAAAGGATCAGTGCCGAGCACACGCCGACGCCGAGGGCCGCGGCGTGCAGCGACAGCACCCACGGATACATGCCCCACCGGCCGAGTGCACCGGGCAGGATCAGCGTGACCAGCAGCGTTGGCACGCCGATGACTACAAGCATGGCCAGCAGCCTGCCGCGGACATCCGCGCGCGCCGCACCCGGCGTGACGAGGGTTTGCCACACGGCGGTGCCGTCGTAGCCGTAGAGGTTGGCCCCGGCCAGCGCAGCGAACAGTGCCGCGGTCACACCGGCGAACGGCACGCCACCGGAGCTCCCGCCCTGGAAGACGGGGAACACCGGCATCATGACGCCGACCACGAGGATCGGCACCATGGTGGCCCGCCGACGGCTGTCCCGCCACCACGCGTGCAACTCCTTGATCGCCACCGCGCCGGTGGGACCGGTCTGCCGCACCCGGCTGAGCAGGCCGGCGCCCGAGGTTCCCGCCGTCGAGTTCATCGGGGTGGCGAGCCTGCGCGCGAGCAGCACCGACCACGCTTGCCACAGGCCGAGCGACAGTGCGGCGAGGCCGAGGATCCCGAGCAACGCGATCAGCCAATTCCCTTGCGCCGCACCCTCTACCGCAGCAGGTGCCCAGCCGAAGGGCAACCAGCGCAGCGCCGTCGCCGCCGCGGGCGGCACATCCTGCAAGGCGCTGATGTGCGAAAGCAACCAGCTCGCTGGGTAATACGCCAAGCCGAGCAGTCCGGCGAGCAGTACGCCGATGTCTTTACCGCGCCGCGATCGCATGGCGGCGCCGACCCAAGCCAGCATCACCCTGGACAGCAGCACCACGAACACCAGCTGCAGCACCACCCCGACCACGGCGACCAGTGTTGCCGCCCAACTCAATTGCGCGGCGAGCACGACGAGCCCGCCGAAGGCGATCAGGTTCACCACCGGCGCGGCCCCGGCGAACGATGCGGCCAACAGCCCGGTCGCCAGCTGCCTGTTGCTGAGCGGCAGCAGTCGCAGATGTTCCGGCTGCACCGTCTCGTCGCTGCTGCCGATCAGCACCGGCCCGCACAGCCAGCCCAGTGTCCACACGCCGTACACCGTTGCGGCGATGGTGATCGCGCGTGACACATCGCCGTCGCGCACCGAGAACCCGATCAGTGCCGCGGTGATGAGCGCGAAGACGAGCCCGACCACGATGCCGAGCACGAACGTGACGCCTTGCCACCCGTTGCGCAACGCCCGCTTGCTGAGCAGCAGGCGCATCCGAATCAGGACGCCAACCACGACAGCCCTTCTTCCCCGCCGACGCGCCCGCCGACCAGCCGGACGAACGTCTCTTCCAGCGTGGCCTCTCCGCGCACCTCGTCGAGGGTGCCTGCGGCGACCACCCGGCCCGCGGTGATCACCGCGACCCGGTCGCACATGTTCTCCACCAGCGCCATCACGTGACTCGACAGCACCACCGAGCCGCCCGCTGCGACGAAGCGCTGCAGGATGGTGCGAATCGTGCCGGCCGACACCGGATCCACCGCCTCGAACGGCTCGTCGAGCACCAGCAGTTTCGGGGCGTGCAGCAGCGCGGTCGCGAGGCCGATCTTCTTGCGCATGCCCGCGGAGTAGTCGACGACGAGAGTGCCCTCTGCGCCGGTCAATTCGAAGACCGACAGCAGTTCCTCGGCCCGCTCGCCGACGGTGCGCTCCGGCATGCCGCGCAAAAGCCCGGTGTAGGTGAGCAATTCGCGTCCGGTGAGCCGTTCCGGCAGCGCGAGCCCGTCCGGCAGCACCCCGGCCAAGGTCTTGGCGCGCACCGGGTCGGCCCAGACGTCGGCGCCGAAGATCTCGGCACGTCCCGCGTCCGGGCGCAACAGCCCGGTGGCCATCGACAACGTCGTCGTCTTGCCTGCCCCGTTCGGGCCGACCAGACCGAAGAAGGAGCCCGGCGGTACCGCCAGGCTCACGTTGTCGACGACCCACGGTCCGCCGAAGCGTTTACACAGGCCGTTCAGGTGCAGTGCGGGCTGGTGGTCGGGTTGCATTGTCCCCCCGTGTCCTCTCGGATCGATGTGCTCCAAGGGTACGGACCACCAGCCCGCGCGGTTCGAATCACACGGTGGCGAGTCCTGCCTGCACGGGCGCGTCCCAGTCGATCCGGTAGCGCTGCTCGGGGCCCATCGTCTTCTCCTGATTCATCATCTTGATGAACAGGGGCGCCGCGAGCGCCATCATCTTGCGCGCCACCGGACCGAGGGTCTTGCTGTGATTGGCCTTCGCGGCACGAGCCGCGACGCCTTCCACCCGACTCCGGCGCAGCTGCTCATAGGCAGCGAACGCCGCTGTCGGCGTTGGCATGTCGCGCAGGCACCGCGCCACCTGGACGGCGCTCTCGATGGCCAGCGACGCGCCCTGACCGGAACTGTTGGACGGCGCGTGCACCGCGTCGCCGACCAGCACCATGCGGCCGCGATACCAGTGCGGCACCGACGGCATGATGTGCAGCGCGCCGGTCACCTCCAACTGCTCCTCGGTGGTGCGCCTGGCGAACTCGCCGCCGGGTGTGTCGTCGGCGTAGGTCTCGCGCAGGATGGCGAGCCAGTGCGATTTCGGGATCGCCCGTGCGGCGGTGAGCGACAGGTACTCCTTGTGCGGCAGGTTCGCGCCCCACATCACCTGGCCGTCGCCGACCGATCCGTACAGGTAGTAGGCCTGTTTACCGAAGGCAAACGTCATCGATCCCGGCGCGACATCGCCGTCGAAATCGTCGATGACCGCCCCGAAACCGAGCATATTGAGGTATTCCGGTCCCGGCGCGTTCGGATCGATCAGGTCGCGCACCGTCGACCGGATGCCGTCGGCGCCGACCAGCACGTCGGCGGTGGCCGTGCTGCCGTCGGTGAACCTGGCAGTGATGCCCGACTCTTCCTCGACCACGTCGACCAGGCGCTTGTTGTACTCGAAGGGCACACCGGCAGCGACCGCGTGATCGTGCAGGACCCGGTGCAGGTCGCCGCGATCCACCAACTGCAACGGCGGCATCTCAGGAAGGCCCGGCACCGAAATCAGCTTGCCGCCGATCGACAAGCTCATCGTCGAGATCTGCTTCGCCATATCGCGGACCGGATCGCCGGCCCCGATGACATCAAGGGCGGCAATGCCGTTCGGCGCGAGCGCGAGCCCGCTACCGATGTTGTAGGACGGGCCGGGGTAGGCCTCGTAGACGCGGGCGTCGATGCCGGCCTTGCGCAGTGCGGTCGCGGCGACCGGGCCTGCGATGCCGCCGCCGATGACGAGTGCGGTACGTGTTTCAGACATGGGTGTCTCCAAGAATGTGCGATACGGGTTGTTGTTCGAATCCCCGAACCGACCCGTGCACCACGCACCCAGTTATTCTGTGGTTGCCAGCCTTGTAGCCGGGTGCGCGCATGCGGGCGCGGTTCGAGACTGTTCAATCGGGCTCGGCGGCGGTGTTGCCGCACCCCGCCGAGTCCGGTCTCGAGATCAGGATGATTCCGGTCTGGTCATCCCCCTCTCCACGGACGCGATGACTTCCGCCACTGGGATGTTGTCGGCGTGTATCTGCCGCCACCAGTCCACGCCGGGGAAGGTGCCCTCGCTGAGTTCCGCACGAAACGAACGTGCCCATGCCACTTCGGCTTCCAGCATCGCGATCCCGTATTCGGACTCGATGATGAACAGCCTCGGCAGCCCTGCGGCGACGGCCTTGGTTGTTTCGGCGCGCGCGCCGTCGATCGCCTGACTCAACGCATCGATGCGCCGGCCGAGCAATTCGATGACCTCATCGGGAGGTAGCACCGAGAGGATGGAAAGACCCGCGATGAACCTGGTCGCTTCCCACTCCGGGACGGCGACCAATTCCCTTGTCCAGTCGGCGAGTTCGGTGCGCCCGGCCTCGGTGATCTGGTAGATCACCCGCTCCGGCCGCGCGCCGTCACGCTCGCTGCCGACGATCTCCAGATAGCCGACCTTCTCCAGGTTCTGCACCACGGTGTAGAGCGAGCCCCACTTGATGGCCATGTCTTGCTCTTTGCCGCGGTCCTTGAGCGTCTGCGCGATCTCGTAGCGGTGCTTCGGCCGATCGATCATCACGGCGAGCACCGCCAACGCGAGCAGGTTGTTCACCTTGCGCTTCGTGGCCATCACACCTCCTTACTCGTCTACGAATATACGTGGACGAGTATTAGAGGCGCAATAGGGGTTCTCCCCGATATGGGCGCGTTTCAGACGCGGGCGGACTCGTGCTCGCGTGCTGCTTCCTCGAGAAGCTTGGCGGCGATGTTGTCCAGGGCCTGGTCGAACAGGGCGCGATCGGCAGGGTCGTCGTTGTTCCAGTCGTCGAGCCTGGTGTCCAGCCAGCGGCGCCACGCCGCCTTGACCCGATCGAGCTCGGCCCGACCGGAGTCGGTCAGCCGCAGCACCCGACCGTCGTCGACGAGGTAGCCCTTGTCGGCCACTCTGCGATAAATCGGCTCGAGCACATCGTCGGGCAGCTTGTGCGCCCGCGCGACCGAAACCAGTGTGGCCGTTGCGTTTACCCGATCGCGCAGATATACCTGACCGAGCGCCCATGCCTCGCCCCTGCTGAGGGTGCTGCCCGCGTCCGCGAGAATGCGTGGGCCGATCGGACCTTCGGCATCGGCTTTGCGCATGGATCCGGCGATGGCCCGTTCCAGGTGCACCACCCGGTCGGCCGAATTGGGCACCGAAAACCCTTCGCCCACATCGCCTGCGCTCGCCTTGGCGCTATCGCGCAGCGGCACTTCTTTGAGGAACCACGCGACCACGAAACCGACAAGCGCCACCGGAACCACCCAGATGAAAACGTGATCGATCGTTTCGGCGTAGGCGTCGATGATCGGCGCTGACACCTCCTCGGGAACCGCTTGCAGCGACTGTGGATTCGCCGCTGTCTCGGGCGGAACCACCCGCGCCTCAGCCAGCGCCGCACGCAGGTTTGGGCCGATCTCGTTGCTGTACAGCGTGCCGAAAATTGCGGTGCCGAAGGTACTTCCGAGTGTGCGGAAGAAGGTGACACCCGAGGTGGCGGTGCCGAGCTGCGCGTACGGCACGGTGTTCTGCACGACGATGGTGAGCACCTGCATGGTCAGGCCGATGCCGAGACCGAGCACGAGCATGTACAGCGATTCCTGCCAGAAGCCGGTATTGCGGCCCATGGTCGACATCAAGTACAGGCCGAGCGCCATCACCAGCGTGCCGACGATCGGGAAGTATCGATAGTGGCCGGTCTTGCCGACCACCTGCCCGGACAGGATCGACGTCACCAGCAGCCCGACGACCAGCGGCAGCGAACGCACGCCGGACATGGTCGCCGAAACCCCGTCCACGTATTGCAGATACGCGGGCAGGTAGGTCATCGAGCCGAGCATGGCGAAGCCGCAGATGAAGCTGAGGATCGAGCAGACCGTGAACACTCTGCTGCGGAACAGCTCCATCGGCAGCATCGGTTCCGCGGCGCGCAGCTCGATCACCACGAACGCCGCGAACAGCACCACCGACGCCGCGAACAGCCCGAGGATCATCGACGAGCCCCACGGGTACTCCTGCCCGCCCCATTCGAGCCCGAGGATCAGCGTCGAAACCGCAACGGCGACAAGCCCGATGCCCGCGTAGTCGATGATCGGCTTGATGACCGCGCGCACCCGCGGGATGGTGCGGGCCGACATCACGATCATGATCACCGCGATCGGCACGTTGACGTAGAAACACCAGCGCCAGCTCGCGTGGTCGGTGAACAGCCCGCCGATCGTCGGCCCGATCACCGTGGTGACGCCGAAGACCGCGCCGAGCGCGCCTTGATACTTGCCGCGCTGGCGCAACGGGATGGTGTCGGCGATGAGCGCCATCGCGGTGACCATCAGGCCGCCGCCGCCGAAGCCCTGGATGCCGCGCGCGATGATCAGCATCGTCATCCCGTTCGCCAGGCCCGCGATCATCGAGCCGACGATGAAGATCAGCGCGCTGAGCTGGAAGATCAGCTTGCGGCCGAACAGGTCGCCGAGCTTGCCTGCCAGCGCGGTCGCCACCGCCTCGGCGAGCAGATACGCCGTAATCACCCAGGCCATGTGCCCGGCCTCGCCGAGATCGGCGACGATCGTCGGCAGCGCGGTCGACACGATCGTCTGGTCGAGTGCCGCCAACAGCATGCCCAGCACAATCGTGGCGAACACCACATTGACCTTGGCGCGACTGAGCGGTTCCTGGGCTTTCTCGGCGACATCGACTGCACCGGTCATTGACTCAGTATGGTCCGAGTCCGTCGAGCTGTCCGTCCAGCGACACGCCAGCATCCCCCGTCGTCGCGCCGCGACGCGATGGGGGCGGTCGGCTCAGCCGAGCAATCCCTCCAGCACCTTGGCCCGCCCCGGTTGCCGCAGCTTGGCCATGCCCTTGGCCTCGATCTGACGGGCCCGTTCGCGGGAGACGCCGTAGGTCTTGCCGATCTCGTCGAGCGTCTTCGGCTCGGTGCCGTCCAGGCCGAAACGCAGCGCGATCACCCTGGCTTCCCGCTCGGTCAGCCCGGCGAGCACCCGGTTGAGTTGGCCGCGCACGGTGCGCGCCAGCACCGCCTCGGACGGGTCCGGCGCCGTGTCGGGGATGAACTCGCCGATCTCGGCGGCGTCGTCACCGATCGGGGTGTGCAGCGAAACGGGTTCGCGCGCATGGTCCAACAGCTCGCGCACCTTCGCCGGAGTCAGGTCGAGCTCGGCGGCCAGCTCGGCAGGCGTGACCTCGCGGCCGAGTCGCTGCGCCATAGCGCGCTGCGTGCGAATCACCCGGTTCAGTACGTCGACCACGTGCACCGGAATGCGGATGGTGCGCCCCTGGTCGGCCAGCGCGCGCCCGATCCCCTGCTTGATCCACCAGGTGGCGTAGGTGGAGAACTTCAGGCCGCGGTGATGGTCGAACTTGTCCACCGCGCGCATCATGCCGACAGTGCCTTCCTGCACCAGGTCGAGCAGCGACATGCCCGCCGGTGTCGGGTAGCGCTTGGCGATCGAGACGACCAGGCGCAGGTTGGCCTCGACCATGTGGTCCTTCGCGCGTTGTCCGTCGATGACCTGGCGACGCAGCGCACGACGTGCGGCGACATCGAGTTCGGCGTCGTCGGCGAGTCGCGCGGCGGCCACCGTTCCGGCCTCGATCCGCTCGCCGAGTTCGAACTCCTGGGTCCCGGTGAGCAACGGCGTGCGGCCGATGAGCCGGAGATAGTCCGTGACCTGGTCGTCGCTGACGGTGCCCGCGAGCCGGGCCGGGCGAGTCGTGCAGTACTGCATGGGAAAGTCCTTCCGAAGGGGGCGAACCGGTCGCCGACGCCTGCGCGCCGGCGACCGAGGGATGCTGCTCGGCGGCCTCAGCCGCGGCCGGGAATCCGTCGCGGGTGCTGCGCATTGGCACGGAAGGCCTGGTTGCGCGGCAGCCCGACGCCCTTTCGTTCGATCCGTGCGGTCACGGGAAACCCGTTGCCGCGGCGATGCTTTCGGTTCGGCACCGGTACTTCGCCCGGCGGCACGAGACGGCCGAGGACGGCTTCGGTGGCGGTCTGCGCGGTGGTCTTGTCGGCCATGGTGGCTGGTCCCTTTCGGTCGATGGTGAAGGTGGTGCTGGCCGGGATTGCCTCGACAAGTCCGAAATTCATACGCGGTGACGCTCCTTCGTTCTGAGTACGAGGACAAACTTAGATCGGACCTAAAAATATGTCAAGCATAAATTTTGGTCGATATCAGCTATGGTGATGCCATGGACATAGAGACCCTGGGGCTTCGAGACCGAAAAAAGCTCCAGACCAGGGAGAACATCTCCAACCAAGCGACCAGGCTCTTCCTCGAGCACGGCTTCGACAAGGTGACGATCGCCGACGTGGCGGCCGCCGCCGAGGTCGCCAAGATGACGGTGACCAACTACTTCCCGCGCAAGGAAGACCTGGCCCTCGACCTGCACGACGTCTTTGTCGACCTGCTCGCCCGCGTCGTCCGCGAGCGCGAGCCCGGCGAATCCGCACTGGCCGCGCTGCGCCGCGCCTACCTGACGGCGGCGGCCGAGCAGGACCCGGTGGTCGGCTTCTCCGGCCCCGAGTTCGCCACCCTGATCAACGACAGCCCGGCCCTCGTCGCCAGGCTCCGCGAATTCCATGACGAACGCGAACAGCTGCTCGCCGCTACCCTCGCCGCCGAGACCGGCACCGCGGCAACGGATATCACGCCGAGGGTGGCCGCGGCCCAGCTCGGCGGCGTGCACCGGGTGCTGTTCGACGAGACGATGCGCCGCACCCTCGCCGGTCAGTCGAACGACGAGATCGCCACGGCCATCACCGAATACATCGGCGTCGCGTTCGACGCACTCACGCCGTCACTCGGGCACTACGCGGTGCGCTGATCCGGCATTTCCAGCAGCGCCAGCGCGATCGGCACCAGCAGTTCCACCAGCAGGTCCGCGGGGGGACGTGGCTCGGCAAGCACCCATTCGTGCGTCAGGCCGTTGATCGCGCCGATGAGCGCGCTTGCGCCCCAGGCACCTCCACCACGAATCCGGGCGCCGGGCGCCACCGCCGGCACGACGACGGAATCGAGCAACGCCGCCCAGCTGTGCCGCCGCTCGCGCCGGTGCCGCTCCATCCGGTCGCTGACGCCGACCACTTCGATGAAGGCAACCTTGGCGCGATACGGGTCCGAGCCGATCGACCCCGAATACGCCGACACCATCGCGGTCATCGCGGCGGTCATGTCGTAGCGCGGATCCAGATCGGCCAGCGCAGCAAGCACGGCCGCCGCCGCGTCGTCCTGGATCCGATCGTAGGCGGCGACCAGCACGTCTTCCCTGGTCTGGAACTCCTCGTAGAACTGCCGCTTGGACAGGCCAGCGGCGGTGCAGAGGTCGGCGAGTGAGCAGTTCGCGTAGCCGCGTTCGGCGAAGATCCTGGTCGCCGCGACCAGGAAACGCAGACGGCGTTCGGCCTTGCGTTCGGTGACGGCACGTCCGCCGTATTGCCTGCTCACCATCGTCACGCTTCCACCGTAGACGAGCGGGCGCGCAGCAGCCGTGACCAGGCGAGAGACACCTCTCACTGACCGCTGTTTGTGATCCGCGTCATGACGCTGCATACTCGACCTCAGTCTGAAACCAACTGGGCTCACATAGACGGAGCTCTGCACCAACGAGGTTGTTCTGTGGTCACACCGCGCAAGCACGCATCGAAGCTGCTGATAGCCCTCGCCGTGGTGGCGGCCGGGCTGCCCTTCGCCCTCACCGGAGCGGCCGCCGCCGAACCGGGCACTCCCCCAGTGCAACCCGCGTTGCCGTTCCCGATTCCGCCGCTGCCGCCCGGCTTCGACCCGGCCTTCTACCGCCCGGCGCCGCAGGCCTACGCGAATCTGGCACCGGGCCAACTGATCGCGGCCAGGCAGGTGAATGTGGCGAACCTGTCGCTGATCCCGGTCAACGTCGACGCCTGGCAGCTGTCGTACCGATCGACCAACACCCGCGACGAGCCCATCGCCGCGGTGGCCACTGTGTTGAAGCCGCGCGGCTATATGCCCGACCGGCCGCTGTTCTCGTATCAGATCGCCGAGGACTCCACCGGCAACTACTGCATGCCGTCCTATCAACTACAGATGGGCTCCATCCCGGCTACGATCACCGGCTCCGTCCTGGTCGCCGGGCAGTTCCTGGAGATTCAGGCCGCACTCGCCCAGGGCTGGGCCGTGGTGGTACCCGACCATCAGGGCCCCGATTCCGCCTATGCCGCAGGGCCTTTGGCTGGTCGGATCACACTGGACGGCATCCGCGCCGCGGCCAACTTCGACCCGATGCAGTTGTCCGGCACCGCAACCCGCGTCGGCCTGATGGGTTATTCCGGCGGCGCCATCGCGACCGGCCATGCGGCCGAACTGAAGCGGAGTTACGCACCGGAACTCAACATCGTCGGCGTCGCCGAGGGCGGCATCCCCGCCGATCTGTCCGCCGCATTGCGGATGGCCAACGGCAACCTCTCCGCCGGACTGATCTTCGCGGGCGCGATGGGCGTCGCGCGCGAGTATCCGGAGCTGCGAAAGTTCCTCGACGACAACATGAACGGCCTCGGCAAGCTGATGATGGCGGCCAAGGAGCAGCTGTGCGCGAGCTACCAGTCGATCTTCTTCCCGTTCGCCGACAACATCGCCATGCTCGGCAAGAACCCGTTCGCCGATCCGACGGTTCTCGCGGTACTGGACAAGACCAAGATGGGCAAGGCGGTCCCGGACATGCCGATGTTCATGTACCAGTCGAACCCGGACTGGCTGATTCCCGTCGGTCCGGTCAACGATCTCGTCGGCTGGTACGCGCAGGATCCGAATGCCCGCGTCGAGTACACCCGCGATCACTTCAGCGAGCATCTGACCCTCGACCCGATCGGTGCGCCTCGAGCCTTGCTGTGGCTTAAGGACCGCTTCACAGGCTTGCCGGTCGCGCCGGGCGTCCGCACTATCGACGCCGGTTCGATGATGCTCGATCCGGCCACCTGGCAGGTGTGGGGCGAGACCGTCGGGACCACGCTTGCGGCCGCATTCCAGCAGCCCATCGGCAGTGGTCGGTGAGTGGCGGTCATCACACTCTGTCTGAGACACTTTGGCTAGGATTCGAGTGGATCTCTTCCCTCGGAACTTACTCAAGAGTAAGGTTGTCTCATGGCGTGGAAACCTACTGAAATCCCGGATCAGACCGGGCGCACCTTTGTGATCACCGGCGCGAACGGGGGATTAGGCGCTATCACCACCGAGGTCCTCGCGGCCAACGGTGCAACGGTCATCATGGCCTGCCGCAATGCGGAAAAAGCCAAGGCCGTCGCCGACGCGATCCCCGGCGACGTCCGGGTTGCCGAGCTGGATCTGTCCGACCTGGCCTCGGTCCGCAAGTTCGCCGACGCACAGGGCGAGTTCGACGTGCTGATCAACAACGCCGGGCTGATGAACGTCCCGTTCTCGCGCACCAAGGACGGCTTCGAGACCCAGTGGGGCGTCGACCACCTCGCCCACTTCGCGCTGACCGGTCTGCTGCTCGACCGCATCACCGACCGGGTGGTGACGCTGGCCAGCATCGCGCACCGGCAGACGCCGAAGCTGTGGGTCGACGACCTCAACTACGAGCACCGCCGCTACCAGCGCAATCTCGCCTACGCGCAGGCCAAGCTGTCGAACCTGATGTTCGCGCGGGAGCTGCAGCGCAGGCTGGCCGAGGCAGGCTCGGACAAGCGCTCGTACGCGGTGCACCCCGGCGTGGCGGCCACCGACCTGTTCTCCAGGACCGAGACGCCGATCGACAAGATCATCAAGCCGTTCGTCGCGCTGGTCGGGCACGCGCCGCGCAAGGCCGTGCACTCCACACTGTTCGCGGCCACCATGCCCGACGCCGACCCGCAGGTCTACTGGGGTCCGCGCCGGTTCTTCGAGACCCAGGGGCCGGTCGCCGCCGCGCCGTCCAGCAGGCTGTCGAAGAAGCAGGACCTCTGGAAGCGGCTCTGGGAAGAGTCCGAGCGCTTCACCGGCATCACCTACAAGTTCTGACCTCGGCGGTCCCGCCCGCGGGGAGGCGGGCGGGACGCTGAAGGGACAGGGCCCACCTGCCTCCTACGGATCGTGTAGTAGACGAGTACCGTAGTACCCGTGTCCGCTTCACCTCGCCGCTCGGCACACAATCGCCCGGCCCTCATCGCGCTGGTGACTGTCGCTACGCTCGGCTGCCTCGCGTTGGCGTGGTGGCAGTGGGAGCGGTTCGAATCGTCCAGCGGCACCGGCCAGAATCTGGGCTATGCGCTGCAGTGGCCGTTGTTCGCCGGCTTCGCGGTGTTCGCCTATTTCCGGTTCGTGCGGCTGGAACGGGAATCCGAAGAAGCCGAAAACCCGAGTGGCACCCCGAGGCCTGCCTCGAAACCTGTTGCACCGCGTGAGATTCCGGCAGGCATCCTGCCGGATCGCCCGAAAGCGGTGCGCGACGAAGACCCGGTACTCGCCGAGTACAACCAGTACCTGGCCGCATTGCACGCTCGAGACATCGATGATCAGGTCCGCGAGGCGGGCCTGCGCGCCCGCGACACCGAGAGGAGCGCCGGTTGACAACCCCCGGGAATCCCACCGACAGCGCGTCAGCGATCGAGGCCACGGAAGCGGCCGAGGAGCACATGCTGCACGCCAGCGACGCCACCGTGGCCTCGGCCGAGGGCGGCGCTCTCGCCGCCGCCGCGGCGACAGCGGCGCTCACCAATAGCGCGACATCGTTCGCTGAGGAGGAGGCAGCGCAGAACACCAAGTTCGCGCCAACGGACAAGATCAAGTCCGCGCTGCTGCGCTATCGCACGCTCGCGTGGATCACCGGCCTCTGGCTGCTGCTGCTCACCGGCGAGATGATCGCCAAATACGGCTTCGGCGTGCACACCCCGAACTGGATCGCCGTCGTGCACGGCTGGGTGTACTTCGTGTACCTGCTGTGCACCGCCGACCTCGCGGTAAAGGTGCGCTGGCCTGCGCCGCGCACCCTCGGCACGCTGCTCGCAGGCACCATTCCGCTGCTGTCGTTCTTCGTCGAGCACATCAACGCGAAGCAGGTCAAGCAGAAGTTCCTCGTCTAGGCCGGGCCTGTCGAGCGGTCCGGCCAAGGTTGGCAGCCTCCAACATCCGGTCACCCCCAGATCCGCACTACTTCTATGAATCCGCCCGGTTCTGGCTGCCCAGAGCGGGTGCGGATCCGCAGAAGGTATGCGAACCCTTGGCGGGGCGCCGGATCTGCCCTGCTGGCCGGGTAGGAGCACAGAGGCTTCCTACTATTCACACAGGCTGGAACCTTTGTGAATAGTGGACGGGGCTTGTGAGACCTCGACGAGAGGGGCGGGAACCGGCCGAACTGCGCGGCGTTGGGGTGATCTCGGGCGCAGGCCATGCGGAGACCGTCACGGCGCTGTGCGGCAGCTCAATTCGCGAGCTCGGCCAGCGCAGGCAGGAGCTGGGTGAGCGCGCGGCCACGATGCGAGACCGCATCCTTCTCCGCCGGCGTCAGCTGGGCCGCCGAGATGTCGCCGCCCTCGGGGATGAACAGCGGATCGTAGCCGAATCCGCCGTCGCCCAACGGCTTCCGGCCGACCGAGCCAGGCCATTCGCCGCGTACCACGATCTCGGATCCGCCGGGCACGACCAGCGCGCAGGTCGAGACGAACCTGGCACCGCGCCGCTCGTCCGGCACATCCCCCAGTTGCGCGAGCAGCAGCGCGTTGTTCGCCGCGTCGTCGCCGTGCCGCCCGGACCAGCGCGCAGACAGCACGCCGGGCATCCCGTTCAATGCGTCTACCTCGATACCGGAATCGTCTGCGACACAAGCCAATCCGGTCGCCGCGGCACCATCACGGGCCTTGGCGAGCGCGTTCTCCTCGAACGTCGCGCCGGTCTCCGGCGCCTCCTCGTAGGCGGGCACGTCATCGAGCCCGACGATCTCGATCCCGGCGATCCCCGCGTCGGCGAGGATGCGCCGCAGCTCGTTCAACTTCTTCGCATTGCGGCTGGCGACCAGCACCCGACGTGCCACGACTACTTCTTCTTCGACTCGGACGGCTCAGGCAGCACACCAGGATACGGCAGCGCCAGCGCCTTCTTCTGGATCACGAACAGCTGATCACAGCCCGCCAGCGCGGAGTCGAGCAGCTTGTCCAGGGTGGAGCGCGGGAAGGTCGCGCCCTCGCCGGTGCCCTGGATCTCGACGAGAGTTCCGGTATCGGTGGCGACCACGTTCATGTCGACCTCGGCGCGCGAATCCTCTTCGTACGGCAGGTCAAGACGCACCCGACCATCGACGACGCCGACGCTCACCGCGGCGATCCCGCAGGAGATGGGCTGCGGGTCGGCGAGTGCGCCCGCCGCGGCCAGGTAGGTCACCGCGTCGGAGAGCGCGACATAGGCGCCGGTGATGGCGGCGGTCCTGGTGCCGCCGTCGGCCTGCAGCACATCGCAGTCGATCGCGATGGTGTTCTCGCCGATGGCGGCCAGGTCGATGCACGCGCGCAGCGAACGGCCGATCAGGCGGCTGATCTCCTGGGTACGGCCGCCGACCTTGCCCTTCACCGATTCCCGGCCACTGCGGGTATGCGTCGCGGCGGGCAACATCGCGTATTCGGCGGTGACCCAGCCGAGCCCGGAGTCGCGGCGCCACGGGGGCACACCCTCGGTGACGCTCGCGGTGCACATCACCCGCGTCTGGCCGAATTCCACCAGCACCGAACCTGCCGGGTGCGTGGTGAAGCCACGGGTGATTCGGACCTCGCGGAGTTCGTCGTCCGCCCTGCCATCGGCTCGTCTAGACACGGGCACAGCCTAGGGGATGGCAGCCGACACCGACGGGGTGGGCAAGAACTAGCCCTGATGGCAGTCGGAACTCCGGTCAGAGGTCGAATGTCTCGCCCGGCGCGACCGCGTGCACCGGTCCGGAGAACTGCGCCTTGGCCTCGGCGATCACGTCTTCGCGCGAGGTCCACGGCGGAATATGGGTGAGCAGTAGCTCTTTCACACCCGCCTCGGCGGCGATCATGCCCGCCTCGGTGCCCGAAAGATGAATGCCCGGTGGCCGATTCGCCGGATCGTGGGTCCAGGAGGCCTCGGCCATCAGAATGTCGGCGCCCTCGGCGAGCTCGCGCACCGAGTCACACATCGCGGTGTCGCCGGTGTAGACGAAGGTGCGCCCGGCTGCGGTGGTGATGCGCAGCCCGTAGGACTCCGGCGGATGGAACATCCGGCTGGCCGACACGGTGTGGCCAGGCCCGAACTCGACCTTTTCCCCGGCGATCCACGGTTGATGGTCGATCACGTCGGACCAGTCGTCGCATTCGCCGCCGACCTCGGCCGAGGCATTGCCGATCCGCACCGCGCTGTCCGACGGCCCGCGCACGATCGCGCGGCCGACCGGCGGTGTCGGGTGGTAGCGCCGCCAGACCAGCAGGCCGGGCAGGTCGAGGCAGTGGTCGGCGTGCAGGTGGGTCAGGAAGATGTCGACCTCACCCGGGTCGGCATGGCGCTGCAACGCGCCGAGCACGCCAGGGCCGAAATCGATCACGACCGGCCGCATATCGGGCCCGGTCAGGAGATACCCCGACGCTGGGGAGTCCGGGCCGGACACGCTGCCCGAGCACCCGAGGACGGTTAGGCGCATTCCCCCATGCTGCCACGCTGAACTGTCACTCATGACTCCGCCTCGCTACGCTCAGCTCCGTCATGCGCGAAGCACGCTGTTTCGATGATTCGCTCACTTCGTTCGCTCATGACTCCGCCTCGCTGACGCTCGGCTCCGTCACGAGCGAATGCTCGGCTGTGCCCGTGATTCGCTCACTTCGTTCGCTCATTTGACACCACCTCGCTAACGCGCGCCGCTGCCCCGTGCGACGGCGCGGCTGCGTCCATTGTTCGCTCGCCCGGCCCGGTCGAGAAACCAATTCCCCATATTTCCTGGCGGGCCGCCCGATCACCGTGGCGACGCAATGACTCCAGCCCGATCCGCGCGACGGTGTCGACGTTCATCACCAGAGAGTACCCAGCCGGCAAGGAGTCCACCCACCGCCCCGAAAAGGTGTCCCTGCCAAGAGATTCCAGGTTGGCCCGGCAATACGCCCCACAAAAGCGACCCGTAAACCGCCAGGACGACGAGTCCGAGGATGATCTGGCCGATGTTGCGGGCGAACCAGCCGCGCGAGATCAGGAACGTCAACCAGCCGAACACGAGCACCGACGCGCCGAGGTGCACGCTGCCGGACTGGCCGGTCAACCACGTGCCGATACCGGCCACCACCCAGATGATCGCGGTCGCGGCCACACCGCGGCCGATGCCTGCGAGCAGGGCGAGAAAGCCGAGGACGAGCACCGGCAGCGTGTTGCCGACCAGATGCGACCAGTTGGCGTGCAGGACCGGCGCCCACAGAATGCCCCAGAGCCCGTCGGCGTCACGTGGGTGGATGCCCGCGTTGTTCAGGTCGTTGTTGTCGAGGTAGTCGACGCCCTCGATGCCGTAGAGCAACGCGACGAAGCCGGCGATGAGCAGCCCGGCGCGCAGCCACAGCTGTTTGATGGCGGCGAAGTTGTCCGACCTCGGCTTGACGGGGACACCGGGCGTCGGGCCCGGTGCCTTCGCGCCTGGGTTGGCCAGTTGCGCGCGGATCTGCGCGATCCGGTCGGGGTCGAATGATGAACCGATGCCGCCGGCCATCGCAGCCTCCTCGTCGAGCAGAAGATCCGACGGCCGCGCATCGGCGTGCGCGCCGTCGTCCTGCCCCTCCGAGCGTACCGGCGCGGATGCTGACCAGGCAGCACTTGCGCGCGGCACGCGCCGAGGTCACGCCCAGAGCTGCCCGTCGAGGCGGTCCTCGGCCTCTTCGAGGGTGCCGTCGTAGGCACCGGTCGACAGGTACTTCCAGCCGCCGTCGGCGACCACGAACGCGATATCGGCGCGCCTGCCTGCCTGCACGGCCTTGCGGGCGATACCGAGGGCCGCGTGCAGGATCGCACCGGTCGAGATGCCTGCGAAGATGCCCTCTTCGAGGACCAATTCGCGGGTGCGCTTGACCGCGTCGTACGGACCCACCGAGAACCTCGTGGTCAGCACCGACTGGTCGTACAGCTCGGGAATGAAGCCCTCATCGATGTTGCGCAGCCCGTAGACGAGCTCGCCGTAGCGCGGCTCGGCCGCGACGATCTCGATGCTCGGCACCTTCTCGCGCAGGAAACGACCGGTGCCCATCAGCGTGCCCGTCGTGCCGAGGCCTGCGACGAAGTGGGTGATCTCGGGCAGATCGGCCAGGATCTCGGGGCCGGTGGTCTCGTAATGCGCCAGCGCGTTCGCCGGATTGCCGTACTGGTAGAGCATCACCCAGTCCGGGTTCGCGGCCGCGATCTCCTTGGCCAGCGCCACCGCCTGATTGGACCCGCCCGCAGCCGGGGAATCGATGATCCGCGCGCCGAACATGGTGAGCAGCTGCCGCCGCTCCACCGAGGTGTTCTCCGGCATCACACAGACCAGCTGGTAGCCCTTGAGCTTGGCCGCCATGGCGAGGGAGATGCCGGTGTTGCCGCTGGTGGGTTCCAGGATCGTGCAGCCAGGCGTGAGCAGCCCGTCGACCTCGGCCTGCTCGATCATCCGCAGTGCAGGACGATCCTTGATGGAACCGGTCGGATTGCGGTCCTCCAGCTTCGCCCACAGCCGCACGTGGTGCTCGCCGTCCCATCGCGGAGACAGGGTGCGCAGGCCGACCAGCGGAGTGTTGCCGAGGGTCGCGATCAGCGATTCGTAGCGAGCCACGGATCGTCAGCCGCCCGCGACGGCAGGCAGGATGGTCACGCTCGCCTCGGCGGGCACCTCGGCGTCGAGACCGCCGGCAAACCGCACGTCCTCGTCGTCGACGTAGATGTTGACGTAGCGGTTCAGCTTGCCGTCCTTGAGCAGCCGCTCGGCCAGGCCGGGGTGGTTCGCGTCGAGGTCATCGATCAGGGCGGCCAACGTGGCGCCCTGCGCCTGCACGCGCTTCTCCCCTCCGGTCAGGCCACGCATGATGGTCGGGATGGACACGGTTACCGGCATGAGAACTCCTCGGTTTCACGAACAGGCATCGGTTCAGACGGTTTCGTACGCGGCGACGACCTGCACCGGCTCCTCGGTGACCACGCCGTCGACGATCCGGTAGCTGCGCAGCTCGTGCTGCTCCGGATCCCTGGTGGAGATCAGCACGTAGTGCGCGAACGGCTCGGAGGCATAGGACACGTCGGTGCGGCTCGGGTAGGCCTCGGTGGCGGTGTGCGAGTGGTAGATGACCACCGGCGTCTCGTCGGCGTCGTCCATGGCACGCCAAACACGCAGTTGCTCACCGGAATCGAAGCGATAGAAGGTGGGCGAACGCTCGGCATTGACCATGGCGACGAAGCGCTCGGGGCGATCCGAACCCTCCGGTCCCGCGATGACGCCGCACGCCTCGTCGGGGTGATCGGCACGCGCGTGCGCCACCATCGCCTCCACGAGGTCGGCTCTGATCACCAGCACTAGTCGAACCCTTCCCGCAACGCCGACCCATCGCAGTCGACAACGAGTCAGAATATTCGGCTATTCCCCCGGGCACCGCGCCGGTCCTGATTCGGTGCCGTTGACCGGGCGCCTTTGTGGTGGTCGGCGTGTCGCGGACCCGCGGAATCGAGGGGGTACTGGTGTAGGCATCACGCGAGAAGCCACCTACACCAGTACCCCCTCGATCAATGCGGGAAGAGGTCCCGATACGCGGGGATACCGGCGACTGCCTTGGCGGACAGGATCGCGTCGACGATCGCGCGTTCCACGCAGACCGCGGCGGCCGTGCAGACCTCGTCGATCAGCATCAGGTCGGGAGGGAAGGACGGCGGCAGCGGGAAGCTCGCCGACCACGGCGCGGTGCCCGTGCTCACCGCGAAGATGGTGTCGCCGTCCAACGGTGAATGGGCGGGGCGGATCGCGCGGGCCAAGCCGTCGTGCGCCGTCGTCGCCATCCGCTGGCAGCCCATCGGATCCAGCGGCGCGTCGGTGGCCACCACGCCGAGAGTTGTGTTGAGCACTGTGCCTTTCACCGCGAGCGCGTTGGCCTGCGCCAGCTGCGCCGCGGTCCCCGGTCGCAGTCCGAAGTGTTCCGGGCCGTCGGTGCCGACACCCCACGGCAGCCCCGTGCGTGGATCGAACACCGAGCCTGCGGGATTCGCCACGATCAGCGCGGACACCGTCACGCCGTCCTCGAGCACCACGCTCGCGGTGCCGACGCCGCCCTTGATCGAACCGGCCCGCGCGCCGACACCGGCCCCGACCACACCGCGCTCGAAGTCCACCGCCGCGGCGGCCGCCGCGCGGTAGCCGAACTCGGGGGTCGGCCGAATGTCCCACGCGCCCACCGGAAGATCGAAGATCACCGCGGCGGGCACGATCGGCACGACCAGGTTCGCGTTGGCCGGATCCATCGGGATGCCCTCGGCGTGTTCCTCCAGCCAGCGCAGCACCCCGTCGGCCGCGCCGAGGCCGTAGGCGCTACCGCCGGTGAGCAGGATGGCGTTGGCCTGGCGCACGGTGTTGGACAGGTCGAGGACGTCGGTTTCCCTGGTGCCTGGTCCGCCGCCGCGCACATCGACGGCCGCGTTCGCGCCGCCGGGGGCGTAGACGACGGTGCAGCCGGTGGCCGCGCCGGTGCCCATGGTGGCGTCCTCGTCGAGCACGTGGTGGTGGCCGACCAGCAGACCGGAAACATCGGTTAGCGAATTGCGTTGTCCTGGCTGCACTTTCAACGATTCACTCCCGACGTCGGTTTCCGGAACTCAGGGTGCCAGCGCCTGCAGCAAGGAATCCTGCATCCAGGTGAGCCAGTGGTACACGTCCAGATGCGGGCCCCGCGGATCGTCGGGGCCGAGATGGTCCGGCGTGTCCGCGTCGATGCCGAGCACGGTGCCGAGCGCAAGCCGCACATCGGTCAGCGCGGTCAACCAGGCGTCGGCCTGCTCCGGGGTGAGCACGATCTTGCCGCCCGAGGAGGGCAGCGTCTCCAGGATGACACTGCCTGCGGCCAGCTTGGCGTCGATGATCTCCGGCTCGTGCAGCCCGCGCAGCGCGCTGTTCAGATCGGCGCGCTCGGCATCGGGGGAACCGGGTTCATTGCGATGGAAGTCCGGCAGCAGCCTGCGCAGCCGCGGATCGTCCGGCGGGGTGGTGTTGCCGGTGCGCAATCCGGTCAGCGCGGCCAGCTCGTCCTCCGGTGCGGCATCGGCTCTGTCGGTCAGCAGTCCGGAGACCGCGCCGACCAGCGAGCGCAACACGTTGGCCTCGCGTGCGTCCATCTCGGACCGCAGTTTGAGACCGCTCAGCGAGTTCTTCCTGCTCCACTTGCGCACGGCGTCAGGGTAGTCGTCCTGGTCAGTCGTCCCGCTGCATGGTCGCCCAGAGCCCGGCGGCGTGCAGCCGCTGGACGTCATGTTCCATCTTGTCCCGCGAACCCGAGGAGACGACCGCTTTGCCCTCGTTGTGCACCAAGAGCATCAACTCGGTCGCCTTCGCTTTGCTGTAGCCGAACAGCTTCTGGAATATGTAGGCGACGTAGTGCATGAGGTTGACCGGATCGTCCCAGACCACCGTGACCCACGGGCGATCCTCCGCCTCCAAGATCTCGGTGTATTCGACCGCCTCGGGAGTCGCCTGTGCCGCGGACAGTGTCGCGTCCACGGCGTCCACCACGACGCCGCCTTCGACTATGTTGCACAAGGCCATAACGTCTAGGGTACGGCCCGACTCCGAATGAGCAACACCCGTTCCGCCCGGATTCGCGCAATTCCCGGCCCCATGGGCGGGCACGCGCCTATGATGCGCGGCCGCGCTGTCTACAGTGGGCTGGTGGACATCCGCGACGGCGTCAGCACAGCCCTCCTGACCGACCAGTACGAGCTCACGATGCTGGCCGCGGCGCTAGCCGACGAATCCGCCCACCGGCATTGCACCTTCGAGGTGTTTGCCCGCAGGCTCCCGCACGGCCGCCGCTACGGCGTCGTCGCGGGCACCGGCCGCGTGCTCGACGCGCTGGAGCATTTCCAGTTCGGCGCCGCCGAGCTGGATGTCATCGCCCATTTCCTGCCTGCCAAAACGGTGGACTGGCTGCGCAACTACCGCTTCAGCGGTGACATCGACGGCTACACCGAGGGCGAGCTGTACTTCCCCGGCTCCCCCATCCTCTCGGTGCGCGGCAGCTTCGCCGAATGCGTCGTGCTCGAGACGCTGATCCTGTCGATCCTCAACCACGACAGCGCGATCGCCTCGGCCGCGGCGCGGATGGTGAGCGCGGCGGGCGGACGTCGGATGATCGAAATGGGTTCGCGGCGCACCCACGAACTCGCCGCGCCGTCCAGCGCACGCGCCGCCTATCTGGCCGGCTTCGATGCCACCTCGAATCTCGAGGCAGTGCGCCGCTACGGCGTGCCGGGGGCAGGCACCAGTGCGCACGCATTCACGTTGCTGCACACCGGGGCGGCAGGCGGCGGCGACGGCGAGCACGAGGCGGTCGCGTTCCGCAGCCAGGTCGACGCGCTCGGCATCGGCACCACACTGCTGGTGGACACCTACGACATCACCAAGGGCGTGGCGACCGCGATCGAGGTCGCCGGACCCGAACTCGGTGGTGTGCGTATCGATTCCGGCGACCTCGGCGTGCTGGCCAGGCAGGTGCGTGACCAGCTGGACAGCCTCGGCGCCACCAAGACCAGGATCGTGGTGTCCGGTGATCTCGACGAGTACGCCATCGCGGCGCTGCGCGCGGAACCGGTCGACGTGTACGGCGTCGGCACCTCGCTGGTGACCGGCTCCGGCGCGCCGACCGCAGGCATGGTCTACAAGCTGGTCGAGGTCGACGGGGTGCCGGTCGCCAAGCGCAGCAGCCACAAGGAGTCGCGCGGCGGAACGAAGAAGGCGGTCCGGCTGGCCAGGCCCACCGGAACGATCATCGAGGAGATCGTCTATCCGGCAGCCGGTCCCACACCGGCGGCCAACGGATACGAGGCGCGTGAACTGCTTGTTCCGCTGGTGCGGGAGGGTAAGCCGGTCGCGGACCTGCCGACGCTGTCCGACAGCAGGGACCAGGTCGCGCACGGGTTGATCAGCCTGCCGTGGGAGGGACTGAAGCTGTCCGCGGGCGAGCCTGCCGTGCCGACCACGTTCGTCAGCTGAGCGTCAACGCTGCTTGGCGTAGCGGTTGAACAGCACCAGCCCCATCGAGAAGAGCATCGCGAACAGCGCACCGCCGACGGCGAATCCGATCCAGCCGCCGTCGGTGTTCGGGCGGTCGCCGAGCAGGAACGAGACGGCGAGATACGCGGTGGTGCTGATGATCACGGCGAGCGCCAGTTTGGTGCGGGACATGAGGTACTCCGTGCTGAGTGCTGTGGGCGGTATGCGGGTCGGCCCCCGGATGAGAGGCGCACCAAGTAATCAGCGGACGGCGGCGCGATGTTTACAGCCCGGTCCATGTGATTTCGCCCCGGCCGACCGCGACGGCCCGCCGCACGGGCGGCACAATGCACATCAGCACACAGTTCACTCCGCGGGAGGTCACCATGACCCGAGCCCTGATCATCGTCGACGTCCAGAACGATTTCTGCGAGGGTGGCTCGCTCGCCGTCACGGGCGGCGCCGCGGTCGCGACGCGCATCAGCGACCATCTCGAGACCACCGAGTACACGACGATCGTCGCGACCCGCGACTATCACATCGACCCCGGTGATCATTTCTCCGCGCACCCCGACTACGTCGACTCCTGGCCGCCGCACTGCAGGGCAGGCACGCCGGGCGCGGACTTCCACCCGAACCTGAACACGGCCGACGTCGCCGAAATCTTTTCCAAGGGTGCGTATTCCGCCGCCTACTCCGGTTTCGAGGGCACTGCCGCGGACGGCACCGCGCTGGCCGACTGGCTGCACGACCGCGGCATCGATGCGGTCGATGTGGTAGGCATCGCCACCGATCACTGTGTCCGCGCCACCGCGCTGGACGCCAGGATCGAGGGCCTCACCACGCGCGTGCTGCTCGACCTGACCGCGGGCGTTGCGCCAGACACCACCGACGCCGCGCTGGAGCGGATGCGCACCGCGGGCGTCGACCTCGAAGGCAGCGTCGGCGGGTAGCAGGCTTCCCGCAAGGCCTTCGGTCGGTGTCGGTGCCGAGCAGTACGCTGCTCGGGTGCCCGAACTCCCGCCCGTACCCGAACTTTTGGCCACTGCCGTCCAAGCGCTCGGCGGGAAAGAGCGCGTCGGGCAGGTGACGATGGCGACGGCGGTCGACCACGCCATCGACACCAAGGAGCACCTAGCGGTGCAGGCAGGCACCGGCACCGGCAAGTCGCTCGCCTATCTGGTGCCGAGCCTGCGGCACGCGGTGCGGACCGGCCGCACGGTGGTGGTGTCGACCGCGACGATCGCGCTGCAACGCCAGCTCGTTGATCGCGATCTGCCCCGGCTGTCCGAGGCGCTGAGCAAGCCGCTCGGGCGGGCGGCGAAGTTCGCGATTCTCAAGGGCCGCAACAACTATCTGTGCCTGAACAAGATCAATAGCGTGATTCCGGACGAGCCTGCCGAGGCCGAGTTGTTCGACGCGTTCGCGATCTCCTGGCTCGGCAGGGAGGTGCAGCGGCTCAACGAGTGGGCCTCCGACACCGAGACCGGCGACCGCGACGAGATCGTGCCAGGCGTCACCGACCGCGCCTGGCGCCAGGTGAGCGTGTCCTCGCGGGAATGCCTCGGCAAGTCGCGCTGCCCGTTCGGCCAGGACTGCTACGCCGAACGCGCCCGCGCCGAGTCGGCGCAGGCCGACGTGGTGGTCACCAACCACGCATTGCTCGCCATCGACGCGATCAGCGGCATCCAGGTGCTGCCCGAACACGATGTGGTTGTCATCGACGAGGCGCACGAGCTGGTCGACCGGGTCACCGGCGTTGCGACGGCCGAGCTGGCCTCCTCGGCGATCAGCGCGGCCGCGCGCCGATGCACCAAGCTCATCGACGAACAAGAGGTTGACCGCCTCGAAGGCGCCGCCGAAGCGTGGCACGAGGTGCTGGAGGACCTGCCCGCCGCCCGCTGGGAGCGATTGCCCGACGGCGTCGCGCCGGTGCTCGCCCTCGTCCGCGACGCGGCATGGAACGCACGCACCGCGCTCGCACCGCAGGGCGGAACCACCCAGCAGGGTGATCCCGAGAGTGCCGCAGCCCGCACCCAGGCGCTGGCCGCGATCGACGAGGTGCACGACAGCGCGGTGCGCGCGCTCACCGCGTTCGACGAACCGGATCCGGCGAATCGGCGCGACGTCATCTGGCTGTCCGCCGACGAGATGCGCGGCGTCACCAGGCGGTCGCTGCGGATGGCGCCGCTTTCGGTGGGCGGGTTGTTGCGCAGCAGGCTCTTCGGTACCGCCACCGTGGTTTTGACCTCGGCGACGTTGCAGATCGGCGGCTCGTTCGACGGGCTCGCCATCACCTGGGGGCTGCCCGCGCAATCGTCGGCGCGCGGCGACACCGGCACCGCCAACGGCGCGGAGGCGCCCTCCGACGCGGACAAGGTGCGCTGGAGCTCGCTCGACGTCGGCTCGCCGTTCGACCACGCCAAGTCGGGCATCCTGTACGTCGCCAAGCATCTGCCCGCGCCGGGCCGTGACGGCCTCGTGCCCGCCTACCTGGACGAGGTCGAGCGGCTGATCACCGCGGCGGGCGGGCGCACACTCGGGCTGTTCTCCTCGATGCGCGCGGCCAAGGCGGCGACCGAGGCGCTGCGCGAGCGACTCGACACGCCCGTGCTGTGCCAGGGCGACGACTCGACCGGTGCGCTGGTGCGCAAGTTCGCCGACGATCCGGAGACCTCGCTGTTCGGCACGCTGTCGCTCTGGCAGGGCGTCGATGTACCCGGCCCCTCGCTCAGCCTGGTGATCCTGGACCGCATCCCGTTCCCGCGCCCGGACGACCCGCTGCTCACCGCGCGCCAGCGTGCGGTGGAATCGCGCGGCGGCAACGGGTTCATGGCGGTCGCGGCCAACCATGCGGCGCTGCTGCTCGCCCAGGGCACCGGCCGATTGCTGCGCAGTGTCGACGACCGCGGCGTGGTCGCGGTCCTGGATTCCCGGCTGGCCACCGCCCGCTACGGCGGATATCTGCGTGCGTCGCTGCCGCCGTATTGGGAAACCTCCGATCCCGAGGTTGTCGTCAAAGCACTGAAAAGGCTCACCACAAACGCAGTGTGATACCGCGCACATTGGGGTCGCGCATAGTTCCGAACAGAAGTAAATTAACAGTGGTACTTCGGTGAACCCCCAATTCCCACCGAATGTATCGGCGGTCCCCGCGCCAAGCCCTGCACGCGGCGCGGGGACACTACCGAATTCGCTTCGCACCAGGTCGATACATGAGACCGTTTTCAGATGAAGCACCCTGCACCCGATAATGATCATTTGGGCGAATTCCTCATCAGCGCAAGATCATTCACCGAATATCGCGCCATATTCGCGCTCTCCGACGCCGACCTGCACGGCCGGATTCTCGACTGTCCCGGCGGGGCAGCGAGTTTCACGGCCGAGGCGAGTGCACTCGGTGCCACCGTCACCGCCGCCGATCCCGTCTACGCCCGCAGGCCCGACGAGCTGCGCCGCCTGGCCATCGCGGAAACCGATCGCGGAAGCAGCTGGGTAGCAGCGCATTCCACGAGATATCGGTGGGACTGGTACGGCGGCGCGCACCGGTTCCGTGCCATGCGGCACGCGGCGGCGCACCGGTTCGGCGTCGATCTGCTCGAACATCCGAACCGATATGTCGCCACCGAGCTGCCGTCGCTGCCCTTCCCCGACGACAGCTTCGATCTGGTCCTCAGCTCCCACCTGCTGTTCACCTACGCCGATCGGCTCGACGCCCACTTCCACCTCACGGCCATGCTGGAGCTGGCCCGCGTTTGCGTCGGCGAAACCCGGCTGTATCCCCTGGTCGACCACATCGGTCGCCAGCTGGGCGACCTGGTCGCCTACCTACGAAAGGAACTCGAAGACAAAGGTATTCGGACCAGCCTCCGCGAAACCAGCTACGAATTCCATCACGGGGCGCACACCGTGCTCGTGCTGAACTGACTTCCAGCGGTACGCCACCCCATGGTCTAGATGTGCTGAAGGTATAGAGCCCGCGTTAGGTACGCGGGCCCTATTGACGGCTTCAGCCTGTTATTCCTTGCGCGGCAACCGGATCGGATGGTGGTCCGCCACCGCCAGGTCGACCGGAATTACGGGCCGACGGTGATCGGCTGCGCGGGATCGGTCGTGTTGTTCAATGCGAACGTGGCCGATGTCGTACCCGACGTAGGCCTCGGGCACGCAGCATCGCCGCTGGCCTTGATCGGCACCGTGACGTTGGTGGCCTTGACCGTCGAAGGATTGCCGTTGGTGAAGACGCCCGCCACTGTCATGGGCCCGTCCGGCGAGAGCACGGCGGTGCAGGACAGCGAACCGCTCGTCTTCAGCGTTACTCCGGCAGCGGGAGCCAACAGGCTGCCCGCAATCGGCGACCCGTTCTGCACCGACACCGCCCAGGCGCCGGAGGTGGTGACCGTGGCCTGGACAACGCCGGGCAGGTTGGTCGTGCAGTCTTTGATGCTCGGCGCCGCGATCGGCAGCGACACCGAGCCGCTCGCGTTGTGGTTGTTCGGCGCCGCCGGCACGGAACCAGAGGCGGTCACCGTGTTGCAGGTGACCGTCACGAGGCCCGCCTTGAAGACGATCGGACCCTGGTTGGTTGCCGTGACTGCGGCTCCGGCCGGGGTGACCGTGGTCGAGCCTGCGGGGGCACCCTCGGCCGCGCCGCCGACCGCCATTGTGACCGCGGTACAGCTCATCGCGGCAACCGCCACCCGCGCAAAAAACAGCTTGCTCGCCATTACATACTCCTCAGGGAATGCGATAATCGAAAGAACAACCCGACATTGAATCGAACCAGGGCTGTCGAATAAAAACGTTACGAACGATTCTTCGTTTCAGCAATGGTCCGTGACCAGGCATTATTCTGCGTAGAGTATCCAGTTGAACGACCTGCGTTTGCGCTGAATAGGCGAGATACACTGAGAGATTTCGAATTCCAACGATGCAGCTCAATTCTTTCAATATTGTTCCAAATGGAAAGATGATGTGATAGCATTGAACATGTGGCGTGTGTAACTTTTTGACGCTATCGCCGCCCGGCCGACAAACCTCGCCAGCTGACGCACCCTGGCGCCTCGGCGAAACTCCTTGATCTGCAACAATTCCGGCATCAGCGAATCCCGATGAGCATTACACGGCAGCGAAGTTCGACATCGGCAAGCGGCACTCGACGCCGAATAATTGTCGGTGACAAGTCATTTAAGTCGAGCCAGCCACGGCAATGTGATATACGTCACATGCGACCCATTTCGGCCAATTGGCGCACGAGTTACCAGGGCCGATTTCGGCCAGCCGCCCGCGAACGCCGACACCGCACGGAAGAGCGTCTACGTGCACTGGGCGCCTGTGCCGATCTTTGCGCGGTGCCGCGATACGGCACCTCATCGGCATCGAACCGCGACTACGCCCGCCACAGCACTACTCTTCCTACGGAGCGCGCGGATCGGCGTGAAACCGGTTCCCCGCAAGAGGCTTTCATCGCCAGCCACCAGGTCCGCCACTGACCTGGCCGCACCGACGATCGCGAAGGTGTGGTTGCGCGCGGGAGAGACGCTCGACGCCTCGCCACCAACTCCGCTTGGGTAAGCTACCCGGATCACAGCCGAAAGCTCCTGATGGAAACTGGGTTTGGGTTTCGATGTTGCCAAACCCGAGGTCCAGTTCACCTCCAGACGCCCGTGAAGCACTGGCGGGCTACAGGTTTGAGCACTGCGACTTCCGCTTCGGCGCAACGGCACCCACACATGACATGGCCACAACCCCGTGAACCACGATCAACTCGAGGCGCATTCCAACCCGTCGGTAAGCATCGACGCAGGCCAGCAGGCCGCCGACCAAGATTCGGACAAAATATTCCATATAGTATGTCGAGTTACAGCGATGTGATATGGGTCACATGCGACTGTGACCATGGCGTGACTCACTTCCGTGCTCTAGCATTTCCACACGGAATCGTGATCGCGATTCAACAAAAGTTCATCACACAATGATGAAAGATGAGGACTGAAATGGAATCCGGCTCGTCGACATTTATTTTTCTGCTGAAGATCTTCGAAGCTCTGCTTGGGTCCGCTTAAGCTACGACTTTCCAGTCCGACTGCTCGTCGAAATCGTCGGGTCAGCCGCTCGGGCCGATGGCACCGTTGTCCGACATGGCGACCATTGGCTCCGGGCTCTGACCTCAATTCCAAGAGGAATTTCGGCGAGGCAATAACACCGACCGCTTCCGGTGGCACCGTGTCGGACAAATAGGTTGATTACGCGCACTGTGGACCGCAGGCGTCAATCCCTGTGGGATACCGGCGCCGACGCGGCGAACAAATCAGGAGCCGCGAAACTCGACAGTCTCTGTGCGGCCTGCGCGCGCACCCGCGCATAGTCCTCGTAGGCTTCCACGCCCTCGACGGTATAGCGCAACGGATACGGCAACCGGTCACGGCCGAGCGCCTCCAGCGCCACCTCGAACATCAAACCATCCAGGCGCCAGCGGGATTCGTTCATCCGCCGATGACTCCGCCCGGCGGGAGCGCGGGCGGCTGCGTGCCATGTTCAGTCGGGGGTATCCACAGTCGATCGAGAGGCAAGACGTGCAGCTTGTCTTCGTAGGTGTATGACTTCTGGCCGAGATTGATGACTGCGCCGCCTACGAAGGCACTGCCCAGCTTGTCGCGGAGCATCCGGAGCCCTTCGAAGTCGCGGTCGGTCACCGTGCCTGCCGCTTTGACCTCGATCGCGGCGACAGACCCGGTGACGGTTTCGACTACGAGGTCGACCTCTTGCTGCTCTCGGGTTCGAAAGTGGGAGAACTCAACTTCCTGCTGTGCCCAGCCGGCCTGCTTGATCAGCTCGTTCACGGTGAAGGTTTCGACGAGGTGGCCGAACTGGCTGAGTGTCGCAGGGATACGACTGGACAGTTTGTGCTCGGTCAGCCCCGTAAGGTACGCGGCGAGGCCGGTGTCGACAGCATGGACTTTCGCGCTTCGAATAGTCCGTTGGGTAGCCGATCTGGTGAACGGTTCGATGCGATGGACGAGGAAGACCGCTTCAAGGAGGCCGAGATAGTCTTTGACCGTGCCCGAGTCGAGTCCGACAGAGTCGGCGATGTTCGAGATGTTGACTACTTGGCCCGTCTGGCCTGCGAGCCTTTGAAGTACCTGTGGCAGTACTTGCCGCTGGCGGACTTTGCGGATCTCCATGACATCGCGCTCGACGACAAGGTTGACGAAGTCTCGGAACCACCGGTCACGGGAGCGACCAGGTGTGCGGGCCACAGCGAGTGGGAACCCGCCGGCGAGCACGGCGCGCTCATAGTCGGCACGGGTGCTTGTCGACGAGCTGGCAGTCACCAGTGCTGCAGGGTCGCTGATCAGTGCGTCCAGAGCCGATTCGCGCGTTCCTGACAATTCTCCTTGGGAGAGTGGCCACATCGTCACGACATGGGCCCGGCCAGTCAGCGACTGTCCAGCAGTCGGGAGTGATCCGTAGCGAGTCGAGCCCGTAAGTAGGAAGCGCCCGGGCCGTAGATCCTTGTTGAGTTCGGCCTTGATCGCGTCCAGGAGCAACGGAACATGCTGGAATTCGTCGATACAGACCGGCGCCGGTCGATCCGAAGCCACGAATAGCGCAGGGTCGGCGGAAACGGCTCGCCGGGTCTCCAGATCATCCAGATCGAGTACATGTAGGCCTGCGGTCCTGGCGCATGCGGAGAGCAGGGTGCTCTTCCCGACGGTGCGGGCGCCAGTCAGCACCACCACAGGTTCGTCATGGACCAGCTCGGCCAGCACGCGCTGCAGGTGGCGTTCGATCAGCTTGGGCTCCGGCACTGTCGGTCCTCTCTAACCTGGAATCTGCCAGCGATATAATCGCACATTCGCGACACTTGAATCCCAGAATTGCCAGACCTTTAGTCCAAGATCCGCCGGACCCTGCTAGTCGGCCATCCGTCCAGCACCCGGCCAGGTCGTTCCCATACGCGCTTGTCCTGCTGTGACTACCAGCTGTGCGCCACCGCACGGTAGGTGGTCTGGATGAGGGCATGCAGCTGACGCTGAATCTCCTCTGCCGGGCCCGGCGTCAAAGCGAACTCGTCGGCGTCGCGGTTGTGCAGCAGGTAGCGGCCGTCCGCAGGCAGATAGTCCAGCCAGTGGAAGCCGCGGCCGTCGGTGGTCGGCCTGCTGTCGATCGCGCCGCCGGCGAAGACGCCGACCTCGCCGAGCCCGGAACGCGGGCGCCGCACGATGCGGTTGAGCTGTTCGGTGTGCGACAGGCGGGTCGGATGCTTGGCATATTCGACCTTGGTCAGATCCGAACGGCGACCGTTGATCGCCGGATATCGTCCTGGCGCACAATTCGGCAGTTGCGCGGCGAGCTGCGCGGGCAATGCTTGCGGCGGACAACGGGTCAGAATGATATCGCGGCCGTATTCCTGTGTGGGGCCGGGTAATTGGACCGCGATGGTGGCCGAGTGGCCGGTCATTCCTGCGTGCACGCGCACCACCTGATGGAAGTCGCGGCCGTAGAAACCATGCATCTCGACCCGAACTTGCGGCTCCAGCAACACATTCAACGCGGCGAACAAATCAGGAGCCGCGAAACTCGACAGCTTCTGCGCGGCCTGCGCGCGCACCCGCGCATAGTCCTCGTAGGCTTCCACGCCCTCGACGGTATAGCGCAACGGATACGGCAACCGGTCACGGCCGAGCGCCTCCAGCGCCACCTCGAACATCAAACCATCCAGGCGCCAGCGGGATTCGTTCATCCGCCGATGACTCCGCCCGGCGGGAGCGCGGGCGGCTGCGTGCCGAGCAACTCGGAACCGCGGTCGTAGATGAGGTAGTCCGGGGTGGTGTGCTCGTCGTCGTCATCGCCTTTGCCGCGGGCGCCGGGTGCGCCCATGCCACCGAAACCGGAGGCGCCCGCCCGGCCCGTTGCGCCTGCGCGGGACGCGGTTGCCGCCGCGGCGGGGGTCGCGGTGGACGGGGTCCCCTTGCTCGGCACACTCGTGCCCGGGCCCGCAGTCTTGCTCGGGGAACCGGGGACACCGGAGCGGGTGCTCGGAGTGCCTGGCGTGATGGTGGACGGGGTGTTCGTCGGCGTGTTTGTCGGGGTATTGGTGGGTGTCGACGGGGTGCGCGACTTGCTCGGATCGTCGGTGCTGGTGGTGGTGCTCGCCGGGGTTGTCGAAGCAGTGGTCGTGCTCTGCTTGTCCGTGTCGTTCGGATTCGTGGTCGCGTTGTCCGTCGACTGCGTGGTGGTGTCGTCGGACTTCGTCTCGTCCGAAGTCTTCTTGGTCGGGTCGTCGGTGGTGCCGGACGGACTGTTCGACGTCGGACCACCGGGGCCACTCGTACCCGGGTTGGATCCCGGATCACCCGTCCAGCCCTTGCCCACCGTGCTGGTCGGCTCAGGCAGGATCGGCGTGATGCCGTCGACCTCGTTGACGCCGGGACGGTAGTTGTCGATCATCACGCGGCGGGCGTCGCTCTCCGCTTCCTCGGCGCGGTAGGTCGGACCTTTGATGACGTTCTGCTTCGGCAGCATGTCGAGAATCTTGTCGCCGACGGTGTAGTTGTCCGGCTCGGGGACAGAGCCCTTGGCCTGCGCAAGGTGTCCTTGCGTCAAATCCAAACCGTGGCCGACCATTTGGAACGAGGCGGCGAGCTTCTTGAAGGTGGTGGAGAAGTCTTTGGTGGCGTCGATCGCGCTGCTGCCCGACTTCCCGTTCCACTTCTCGCTGATGGACTGGTTAACCGCGTTGGAGAACTCCTCCACCGCGCTCTTGCCCTTCGTGGCCATGTTGCGCCAACCGTCAGCCGCTGAGTTGATTGCTGCCGAATCCACTCCTTGGAGCGCTTCGTAGATCTCCTTGTGCGACATGGTCTCAAACGGGTCTTGCACGGTGATGGCACGGCCGTCGAACGTGGTGCTGCCGTACTCCGAGAGCAGTGAGGACCACTCAGTGTTGACGTCCGCGCGATCCTGGTCCCACTTCGTCTTCTCATTGGTGGACTGCTGTTGATCGTCGTGCTTGTTCTTGTCGGCCTGGCGCCGCGAGTCGGAGAGTGGGCTCACAGCGATCTCACCGACCCCCGCGAGCCAGTCAGGAAAGGACAGTCCCATTACGAATCCCCCGTGTTCAGCTTCGAATACTGAGCTGCTGCAGACTGATCAGATTCGGTCAGTTTGCCGATGGCGAGCTTGTAGGTCTCGCTCATCAAGGTGACGACGTCGATGCTCTGCTTGAGCCGTTCCATGGCTGAATCGTTGCCACCGTTCGCCTTACGCTCGAACTTGCCGCGCAGGGCTTCTGCCGATTTCAGCGTGCCGAACCCGCTCAAGCGATCGAGTTCGCTGGCGTCGTTCAGGATCTTGTTGAGCTTGGTGCGCATCTGATCGGCGTGATTTGCCAATTCCGTTCCGACTTGCTCGTCCAGGCGAAGCTCGCCCCCCTCGGCCTGCTTCTTCAATGTCTGCCAGCGAGCTACCGCGGCCTCCATCTGGGCGCCTTCGCTCTGCTCAGGCTCCGCCATCGTCCCTCCTCACGAACATCAACTGTCGCAACATCTACTTCGGCAAAAACGGTTCGAGCTCCTTGGCATGCCGAATTGCCAGATCACACGGGGGCGCCTGAGGCAGCGATGCTCGTTCGCTATAGAGCCAGCCGATACCCACTTCCACCGAGCCCTGCTTCGCGGGGAGACTGACGTGGCATCGCAGCTTTTCGTTGTCGGACTTGTCTGAAGAGATCAGGCCAGAACGAGAACCGATCTGAACTTCACGCAGGACAGTGACCTTGTCGTTCTTGCGGAGATCGTCCAGCGTGTACGTCAGCGACGAAACGTTTACGAGGTAAGGACCGTCGGTCGAGTCCCATCGGCAGATCCGCGCTACGACATCACCCGTCGGCGCGTCGGTGACGGTGCCCTTCGACGCCGGGTCCACCCGAGTGCCCCGCAACGCCTCATCAGACAGCTCCGTGCACGGGTTGAAGATCTTCTGCTCACCGTTGGTCGGGCTCCCGCTCGTCGTCTTCGGATCCCCATCCTTCGACGACGGCGAACACCCCGTGACCAGCCCGGCCACCGTCACACCGGCCAGCACTGCCCCCAGCACGACCTTCGCCGGCACAACCATGGCGGTTCGCATATTTCTCCTGACTCCGGATCAGACACCCCGTCACAGGATAGGACGCACAAGATCCCCATTCGGTTCCAGTCCAAAACAAACTGTTCCAAAAGGACCGTTCCACCCCGCCACCGGGGACCCGGCACTCGCGCCAGATCCCCGGCGGCACCTCGGTCAGCCGCGCACGGCTACCGCATCCACCTCGAACTGCATCCCGGGCAGCGCCAGCGCCGCGACCCCGGTCAACGTCTGCGTCGGCGGCCGCTCACCCCAGATCTCGGCAACCTTCTTCCCGATCACCGCAAGCTTTTCCAGGTTGTGATCGACGATGAAGGTCCGCAATTGCGCGACCTCAGCAAAGTCGAGACCGACTGAGCGCAAAGCGATCCCGAGATTCGCGAACGCATTGTCAACCTGTGTAGCGAAATCGTCGCTGGTCGTATGCCCCTGGGCATCCGAATCATATTGCCCCGCAACAAACACCAGCTCACCACTGACCCGCGCCACATGGCTGTACCCAAACCCCGTTGGATCGTGCAGTTCCGACGGGTTGCTGATCTCGATGGCCATCATCGTCTCCTTGTCACTCAACTCAGCACAACAAGAGAACGACGACGCAGCATCCCCAACTGTGACATGACAGCGATCACCAGCCTGACTGCCATCCGGCTGCCATGAATCAGCACACACGCGTCGCATTGTGCGATCTCGCCGTAGGGTCGAACTCGATTCGTCGCTTCATCGGGAGGGAAAATGAAAGCGAAATCGACTGCTGCCGTTGCCGGTATTGCTGCCGCGATGTTCCTCGGCATCACAGGGACAGCCAGTGCGAACCAACCCCCGTGGTGGGGTAAGCCTGACGCCAGGTACGTCGGTCTCTATAAGACTGACAAGGACTGCTGGGGCGCAGCCGCAGACGAGATGGGGCGAGACCCCAAGCGCATCAATTACGTCTGCTCCTTCGAGCACAACACATTGCACTGGGCCTTGTGGATGTGGCGATAGCAAGCGCAGGTCCGTCCTCCGTCGAGAGGCGAGACCCGCGTGATCGCCGAACGGCTAACGGCGCGCCGACCCAAGGGATTACCACGCCCCGATCGAATGGAGGATCGGAACTCAGAGCAACCACTTCAGGATGAGCGTGAGCACCGCAGCCACCACGGCGACGATGACCGCGCCCGCGCCGAGCGCGAAACTCGGGCGCTGCCATGGCCGACCGGCGTCCAGCGAGAACTTGCCCGCGCCGGTAAAGGCGAACCCTGCGCCGATCGCGGCGAACAGCAGCCCCAACTCGAAGTTCTCCTTGCCGAACAGGCCCAAACTCCACGTAACGTTGATCGCGTTGATCATGGTGCCGAGGATGATGGCACCGGCCAGCGGGGTCAGCAGGCCGACGACGAGCAGCAACCCGCCGACGAATTCGCTGAGGCCGGCGAGGGTGCCGAAGAGTTTGCCCGGGTTGTATCCCATACCGTCGAAGCCGTCGGTGGTTGCCGTCCAACCGGCCCCTTCGAACCAGCCGAAGAGTTTCGCCGCACCGTGTGTGGCCATCATCCCGCCGAACACGACGCGGATGATCAGGAGTCCGATGTCTGCAGTGACACCGTCTAGTTCAGGATTGGCGGTCGTTCGTTCGAGTACTGATTTGGTGGTCATGCTGGTCCTCGTCCCTGCAAGTCGATTCCATACATCTGGGTCTATCAGCCTCGGCGATTAATCGGACTACGGTCCAATTACCACTCGAGTGGTGCCAACTTCCCAAGACCTCTTCTTATTCCGGTACTACGATTTCGCCCTGACCTGGGTTCATTCTGCGAGGAAGAAGAAATAGCCCAGGAACACGACGAGCAGTGCCCACATCGCCGGATGCACCTCTCTGATCCGGCCCTTCGCGACCATGACTATCGGGTAGAACAGCATCCCCATCGCCAGGCCATTCGCGATCGAGTAGGTCAGCGGCATCATCACGATCGTGATGAATGCGGGCACTGAATATTCAAGCCGATTCCAGTCGATCTCGCCGAGTGACCGGGCCATCAGGACGCCGACCACGATCAATGCAGGCGCTGTCACCTCGCCGGATCCCGCGACCACCGCGAAGATCGGATAGCAGAACATCGCGAGCAGGAACCAGCCCGCGGTGGCGACCGCGGTCAGCCCGGTGCGACCGCCTGCGGACACCCCGGCCGTGGATTCGACGTAGGCGGTGGTGGTGGAGGTGCCGATGACCGCGCCTGCCATGGTGCCGACGGAATCGGCGGCCAGCGCGCTCGCGGCACGCGGCAGCTGCCCCTTGTCGTCGAGCAGACCCGCCTGGTTGGCGACGCCGATCAGCGTGCCGGATGCATCGAAGAAGTCGACGAACAGCATGGTGAGGATGACGACGGCCATCTGCCCGGTGAACGCGTCGGGCAGATGGATGATCGCCTGACCGAAGGTGTGTTCCAGGCCTTTCGGCGCCGCGACGACACCGTTCGGCAGGTCGACCAGCCCACTGACGATGCCGACCGCTGCCGTCAGCACGATCCCGTACAGCACCGCGCCGTGCCAGCCGATGACGAGGAAGACCACGGTCACGACCAGCCCGAACAGCGCGAGGAGGGTGGTCCCCTTGGTGAAATCACCCAGCGTGACGAGGGTGGCGTCGCTGTTCACCACGATGCCTGCGTTCTTCAACCCGAGGAACGCCACGAACAAGCCGATGCCAGCGCCGACCGCCAGCTTCATCTGCATCGGGATCGCGTTGAGGATCCGTTCACGCACCTTGGTGACGGCGAGCAGGAAGAAGATGACGCCGGAAAGGAAGGTGCCCGACAGCGCGACCTGCCACGGAATTCCCATGCCGAGCACGACGGAATAGGCGAAGAAGGCGTTGAGTCCCATGCCTGGCGCGAGCGCGATCGGATACTTCGCCCACAGTCCCATGACGAGGGTGCCGAACACCGCGGCGATGGCGGTCGCGGTGAACACCGCCTGCATCGGAATGCCCTTGGCGCCGAGCGCGCCCTCGTCGCCGAGCACCGACGGGTTCACCGCGAGCACATACGACATGGCAAGGAACGTGACCGTGCCCGCCATCAGCTCGCGTTTCATGGTCGAACCGGTCGCGCTGATGCCGAAGAACGCGTCGATGCGACCTCGAGGCTCGGTCGGTGCGGCGGTGGACATGGGCGGTCTCCAGTCGGGAAATGGTACGGGCGTGCCCAGGAACGGTAGCCGACGATTTACTGAATCAGACAACTCGGCTCAGCGGTAGCCATCTCAGACAGTTTGTCCTACGCTGTCTCCGACAGAGGGGAACTGAAGGTGCGCAATAGTTTTCGTGATCCCGGCATAAAAGACGGCGAACTGTCCCGCTACGTGGTGACCATCGGCGATGCCCCTACGGAGTATCGAGCGGCCTCGTTGGTCGAGCACGACGGCGACGACCGCTACCGGACAAACCTGAAGGTCAACCTGCCCGACGACTTCGAAATGGAAGTCACCCAGGTCTTCGACCGCAGCGGCGGCACGCTCGCCACCGTGAGCTACGTCGCGGAGAGCAAGCTGGGCGAGACCGTCGTCAGTCGCGAGGAGGGCAACTTCGTCGGCACCTCGCACCTGCAGTTCGGTGGCAAGGTCGAGCCGTTCCCAAGCCCACTCACCTCACTGCTCGGCGGTGCGACCACCTTCCGCGGGCTCGACTTCCGCAAGGGCGCGAAGGCGACGATCAACCTGTGGCTGGCGTACTCGGTGCACTGGCCGGTGGAGGTCAGGGTGGACAAGCGCACCACTGTCGAGGTGCCCGCCGGGCGCTTCGATGCCTGGCAGGTGAAGGCGAAGCCGAGCTTCGCCCACATCAACGGCCTGCTCGACAAGGTGATCCACGGGATCCTGCCCGCGTTCACGCTGCACTTCGAGGCGGAGTCACCGCATCGACTGATCCGGTTCAGCTTCCCGACCGGACCACTGCCATGGGACCCGAAGGGCCTGATGCAGCTCAGCGACTAGCGCTCACGCGCTCGGCGCCGCAACCAGCCCGAGCTCGGCATCGCCGGCGAGCAGCTCGTTGCGCGGAAGCACCCGCACGGTGTAGCCGACGGCGCCGGACAGCGGGACGGGCGTGTCCACCGCGAAAAGCTCTGCGCCGGAATCGGATCCGGTGTGCGTCATCGCGACGGTGGTCACGTCGGACAGGTCGTCGGACGGCGAAACCCGGCCGAGCACCGCCTGCACGACCACATCGGACACCTGCAGACCACCCAGATCGATGCGCGCGGACAGCGACAACTGGGCGCCGATGATCGGGGTGTCCGGCAGGCCTGCACTGTCCACCTGGATCACCTTCACCGACGGCCAGGCCGCTTCGACGCGGCGTCGATAGTCGGCGATGCTGCGGGCGACCGCGAACTCGTCGGCCGTCGCCCGCTGGTAGGCGGCGGCGGCCGGCGCGTAGTACTCGACCGCGTAGTCGCGAACCATCCTGGAGGCCAGCACCTTCGGGCCGAGGGTCTGCAGGGTGTGCCGCACCATCTCGACCCAGCGCACCGGCATTCCGGCGGCGTCGCGGTCGTAGAAGCGGGGTGCGACCGTGCGCTCGAACAGGTCGTAGAGCGCGGCGGCCTCGAGATCGTCACGGCGGTGCTCGTCGGTGACGCCGTCGGCAGTCGGGATGGCCCAGCCGTTCTCGCCGTCGAACATCTCGTCCCACCAACCGTCCCTGATGGACAGGTTGAGCCCGCCGTTGAGCGCGGACTTCATGCCGGAGGTGCCGCACGCCTCCAGCGGGCGCAGCGGATTGTTCAGCCACACATCGCAACCCCAGTACAGGTACCTGGCCATCGACATGTCGTAGTCGGGCAGGAAGACGATGCGGTGGCGCACCTCGGGATCGTCGGCGAAGCGGACCACCTGCTGGATGAGCGCCTTGCCGCCGTCGTCGGCGGGATGGCTCTTGCCCGCGACCACCAGCTGCATCGGGCGTTGCGGGTCGAGCAGTCTGGCACGCAACCGTTCCGGGTCACGCAGCATCAGGGTGAGCCGCTTGTAGGTCGGCACCCGGCGGGCGAAGCCGACGGTCAGCACGTCGGGGTCGAAAACGCTGTCGACCCAACCCAATTCGGCCTCCGCCGCGCCGCGATCCAGCCAGGACGCACGCACCCTGCGGCGCACCTCGGTCACCAGGATGCCGCGCAACGCATTCCGGGTCGACCACAGCTCACCGAGGTCGACGTCGCGCAGCCGCTCCCAGCCGCGCGCCTCCTCGACGAGCTCGGCGCCGATGTGCTCGCGCGCCTTGTCGAACCATTCGCGCGCGGCCCAGGTCGGGGCGTGCACACCGTTGGTGACCGAGCCGATCGGCACCTCGGCCGCATCGAAACCGGGCCACAATCCGGCGAACATGGCGCGACTGACCTCACCGTGCAGTTTCGATACGCCGTTGGCGCGCTGGGCAAGTCGCAGACCCATGTGCGCCATGTTGAAGACCGAGGGATCGGCTTCGCGCCCGAGCGCCGCGATCCGATCCACGGAAAGGCCAGGCAGCAGGGCGGATTCGGATTCGCCGTGTGCGCCGCCGAAATAGCGGCGCACCATCGGCATCGGAAAACGGTCGATGCCCGCGGGGACCGGGGTGTGCGTGGTGAACACCGTGCCAGCCCGGACCGCGGCCAGTGCGGTGTCGAAATCTTGTCCGGCGGAGACGAATTCACGGATCCGCTCGACGCCGAGGAAGCCTGCGTGGCCTTCGTTCATGTGGAACACGTCGGGGTCGGGCAGGCCGTTCGCGGTGGTGTAGGCGCGCACCGCGCGCACGCCGCCGATCCCGGCGAGGATCTCCTGCCGGATCCGATGCTCCTGATCGCCGCCGTAGAGCCGGTCGGTGACCGCGCGCAGCTCCGGATCGTTCTCGGCGATATCGGAATCCAGCAGCAACAGCGGCACCCGGCCGACCTGCGCAATCCACACCCGCGCCCGCAACACCCGCTGATCGGGCATCGCCACGTGGATGAGCACCGGCGCGGCTTCCGCATCCGGCCCGCCGTTGGTGGAGGTCAGCAGCCGCAGCGGCAGCCCTTGCGGGTCGAGGTCGGGGTAGTGCTCGGTCTGCCACCCGTCCGCGGACAGCGTTTGCCGGAAATAGCCGGAGCGGTACAGCAATCCGACGCCGATCAACGGCAGTCCCAGATCGGAGGCCGCCTTCAGATGATCGCCCGCGAGGATGCCCAGACCACCCGAATAGTTCGGCAGCACCTCGGTCACACCGAACTCCATGGAGAAGTACGCGATCCCGCGCACCCCTTCCTCCCCGGCCCTGCGCTCGAACCAACTCGGCGCGGCGAGGTACGCGCGCAGGTCCGCGGCGGCGGCGTCCACCCGGCGCACGTACTCCGGGTCCGCGGCCAGCTCGTCCACGCGGGCGGCAGGCACTTCCCCGAGCATCCGCACCGGATCGTGCCCCATCTCCAGCCATCGCCGCTGATCCATCTCCGCGAACAGATCCTGGGTCGGCGGATGCCACGACCAGCGCAGATTGGTAGCGAGCTCGGCCAGCACCGCCAGCCGCTCTGGCAGATGGGCACGGACGGTGAATCGACGCAATGCCTTCACCCGGCGAAGACTACCGAACAGCGACCAGGTCGGCCGCCCTGCGGTGCAGCGGGTAAAGCGACGCGCACGGGTGCCGCGCCCAGGCCCGACGCGGCGATTGCCGGCTGCCTCGCCAGCGAGCGCTCCGCTACGGCCACGTCACGCAAAGAATCGTCGTAGCTCGGCGGCGACGAGTTCGGGCCTCCCGTCGTTCAAGGACGCGGTGTCGCCGACATCGGGCAGCGTGACGCGAACCACGTCCGGCAGGGCCGCTTGCAGGCGTTCCAACGCCGCAGCCAGGACTGCGACTCCCGCCGAGCAGCAGCACGGCGGGGCATAACCCGGCCAGCCGGTCCCACGGTTGCGCCACTCTTGCACCACGCTGTCTCCGATGCGGCGTCTCCGGGTCCTGCGTCACTCCCCTGTGGTGCCACCGAACTTTTCGGCCGCGTACTCGTCGCTGAACTGTTCGACATACGTAGCGGCAGGCGGGATTTCGGTGATCACGTCGATCAGGACGCCGCTGGGGTCGGCGATGATGAAGTGGCGCTGGCCGAATTCCTCGGAGCGGATTTCCAGTTCGGCCTTGTGACCGCCTTGGACGACGAGACGCTCCCACTCGGCGTCCACGTCGTCCACCTCGAAGTTCAGCAGCAGGCCCTGGACCGGCTTGCGGTAGGCCTCAGGGACGGTGGGGTGGGTGTAGTCGAGCAGCGCGAGTTCGTAGGTGACGTCGCCCTTGCGCCGCAGGCTGATGTACCAGTCCGCCTCGAAGGTGATCTCGAAGTCGAACCACTGTGTGTAGAAGTCGCGGGCCGCCGCGATTTCGGGGGTGCCGATGACTGGGTAGAAGCCGCTCAGTTTCAACTCTCTCGCCTTTCACATACCGTTGGTATGTGAGCTAAAGTAGTTGGCATACCGCTGGTATGTCAACAGGAAGGTGCTCGATGCCGAGCAAGATCCGCACCAAGCAGCGGGAAGAGACCCGGCGCAGTCTGCTGCGCGTGAGCAGGCGGCTGTTCGCCGCGAAAGGTTATGCGGCCGTTGGCTTGTCGGAGATCGTCGCGGACGCCGGGGTGACCAAGGGCGCGCTCTACCACCACTTCGACAGCAAGACGGATCTGTTCGCCGCGGTGCTGGAGCAGATACAGCACGAGGTCGGCGAACGGGTGCTGGCGGCCGCCGACGCGGCCGCAGATCCTTGGGACCAGCTGGTCACCGGCTGTGAAACTTTCCTGACCACCTGCCTCGATCCGGAGATCCAGCGGATCATGCTGATCGACGGGCCCGCCGTGCTCGGCTGGCACGCATGGCGAGCGCTGGACGCGGCCGCCTCCGGCCGCCACCTCGGCGACGCCTTGACCGTGCTGATCGAGGAAGGCGTGATCGACCGCCAACCGGTCGCTCCGTTGACGCATCTGTTGTCCGGCGCGATGAACGAGGCGGCATTGTGGTTGGCCACCTCGACCGATCCGCAAGCGCCTGCCGACGCCACGGCGGCGTTGCGACGACTGATGTCCGCCTTACGGACCACACCGGACTAGCTGCGCGGCGGACACCCTCCCGCACCGGGAAAAATACAGTCGCGGAGGGGAGTTCGGCGTGACAGGATCGCGAGATGCCGCACTGGGTACAGGTTCTCCCCCAATTCCTGCTGGCCTCATTGATTCTGGCCGCGTTACCCGGACCCGCGACTGCCCTCTTCCTGCAACGCTCGGTGCGCGACGGCCGCAAAGCCGGGCTCGCCGCGGTGGCAGGCAACGAGATCGGTGTGCTCGGCTGGAACATCGCAGGCGGCGCAGGCCTGTCGGTGCTACTGGTCGCCAACCAGTTCATGAACAAGGCGCTGCATATCATCGGCGCGGTGGTGCTGATCTGGCTCGGCATCCAAGCCTGGCGCGGGGCGCGCGGCGATGACGAGTTCGGCAGCACCATGACCAAACTCTTGCCCTCGGGACGCACCCCGGCCGCGGCCTTTCGCGCGTCACTGATCTCGATCGCGGCCAACCCGAAGGCGGCCGTCTTCGGACTGACGATCCTGCCCCAGTTCCTGCCGTCGACCGGTCCGGTCCTGCCCACCGTCCTCATCCTCGTGCTGGTGGCGTCGGTGGTCGACACCGTGTGGTGCGTCGGCATCGTGCTCGCCGCGGACCGCGCGGGCAACTGGCTGCGCCGCACCGGCGTGCGGCAACGGGTGGAACGCGCACTCGGCGCGATCCTGGTCGCGCTCGGCCTCGGTCTCGCCGCTGACGCGCGCTGATCCCGTGCAATGCCCGCCCTGACGGTAGGTTGGTCCCGTGACCGGCCGGATCGCTATCGATGACACTGCACCGTCCATCGCGGGCGGTCGGCCCGCCAAGGCCGTCGTCGGGGAGGTTTTCCCGGTGCGCACGGTGGTGTGGCGGGAAGGACACGACGCAGTCGCCGCGACGCTGGCGGTACGCGCGCCCGGCTCTTCGCGGCCGATCCGAATCCGGATGACGCCCGATCTGGAGCCGGACGTGTTCAACGCGATCTTCACGCCGAACCTGCCCGGCGTCTGGACCTACCGCATCGAGGGGTGGAGCGATCCGATCGCGACCTGGCGGGCCGCCGTCGAGGCGAAGCTTGCGGTCGGGCAGACCGCGGCCGATCTCGACAATGATCTGGAGATCGGCGCCAGGTTGTTCGAGCGGGCCGCGCAGGCCGTGCCGAAGACACCGTTCGAGCGGTTGCGCGCCGCCGCGGCCGCGCTGCGCAGCAACGAGCAGCTGCCCGCCAGGGTCGCGCCCGCGTTCGCCGAGGAGATCACCGAGATCTTGCGCGCAACCCCGTTGCGCGACATGGTGACCCGCGGCCCGCAGCACACCGTGCTGGTGGAACGCCAACGCGCGCTGTACGGCTCGTGGTACGAGTTCTTCCCCCGCTCGACCGGCGGCAGGGACAAGGCGGGCAAGCCGGTGCACGGCACCTTCGCCACCGCGGCGAAGGAATTGCCGCGCATCGCCGCCATGGGCTTCGACGTGGTCTATCTGCCGCCGATCCATCCGGTCGGCGAGGTCAATCGCAAGGGCCGCAACAACACGTTGGTCGCCGAACCGGACGATGTCGGCTCACCGTGGGCGATCGGCTCGAAGGACGGCGGGCACGACGCCGTGCATCCGCGGCTCGGCACCGAGACCGACTTCGCCGAATTCGTCGACACCGCCGCACAACTCGGCCTCGAGGTGGCGCTCGATCTGGCGCTGCAATGCGCGCCGGATCATCCGTGGGTGGCCGCGCATCCGGAGTGGTTCACCACGCTGCCCGACGGCACCATCGCCTTCGCCGAGAACCCGCCCAAGAAATACCAGGACATCTACCCGGTCAACTTCGACAACGACCCCGACGGGCTGTACGCCGAGGTGCTGCGCGTGGTCCGGCATTGGATCGCGTTGGGCGTGAAGATCTTCCGGGTCGACAATCCGCACACCAAGCCTGCCGACTTCTGGGAATGGCTGATCGCGACGGTGCACGACACCCACCCCGACGTGCTGTTCCTGTCCGAGGCGTTCACCCGCCCCGCCCGGCTGTACGGGCTCGCGCGCCGCGGCTTCAGCCAGTCCTACACGTATTTCACCTGGCGCGTGGCGAAGTGGGAGCTGACCGAGTTCGGCAACGAGCTGGCCGCCAAGGCGGACGAGGCGCGGCCGAACCTGTTCGTGAACACCCCGGACATCCTGCACGAAAGCCTGCAGCACGGCGGGCCGGGCATGTTCGCCATCCGTGCAGTGCTCGCCGCGACCCTCGCACCGGCCTGGGGCGTGTACTCCGGATTCGAGCTGTTCGAGCATCAGGCCGTGCGGCCCGGCAGCGAGGAATACCTGGATTCGGAGAAGTACGAGCTGCGCCCGCGCCCGTTCGCCGAGGCGCTGGCGCGCGGAGAATCGTTGGAGCCGTGGCTCACTCGGCTCAACGAGATCCGCCGGGTGCATCCCGCCCTCCAGCAGTTGCGCTGCATTCACTTCCATCACGTCGACAACGACTCGCTGATCGCGTACTCGAAGATCGATCCGGTCAGCGGCGACGCGGTGCTTGTCGTGGTGAACCTGAACCCGTTCGGCGCCGAGTGGGGCATGGTGTCGCTCGACCTGCCCGCCATCGGACGCGAATGGCACGACCGTCCGGTGGTGTACGACGAGGTCAGCGGCGAGGAATTCCACTGGGCACAAACGAATTACGTGCGGCTCGACCCGTCCACCGCGGTCGCGCACATTCTCACGCTGCCGCCGGTGTCGCAGCAGGCCCGCACCGAACTCGCGTATCGGAATACCTTCTGATGCGCCGCCGCGATCTGATGTTGCTCGCCGCGGGCACGCACGCCGACCCGCACACCGTGCTCGGCGCCCACCCCCATCCGGACGGCACAGAGGTGAGCGTGCTTCGCCCGCACGCGGATTCGGTGGCCGCGCGGGTCGGCGAGGTCGACCATCCGCTGAAGTCGTTGGGACACGGGATCTTCGCAGGCGTGCTGCCCTACCCCGACCTGATGGACTACCGCATCCTCACCAACTATCCGGGCGGGCAGACCATTCTCAGCGCCGACGGCTACCGGTTCCTGCCGACGGTCGGCGAATTGGACCTGCACCTGATCGGCGAGGGCCGCCACGAACACCTGTGGGATGTGCTCGGCGCACATCCGCGCCGCTACACCACCCTCGACGGCGAGGTGTCCGGCACCTCGTTCGCGGTGTGGGCGCCGAATGCGCGCGGAGTCACCGTGTTCGGCGACTTCGACCGCTGGGGTGGACACACCGCGCCGATGCGCTCGCTCGGCACCTCCGGGGTCTGGGAGGTTTTCGTGCCCGGCGTCGAACCGGGCACCAAATACAAGTTCCGGGTGCACGGCGCCGACGGCCGCACCGTCGATCACGCCGACCCGATGGCGTTCGCGACCGAGCTGCCGCCCGCCACCGCGTCGGTGGTGACCGAGAGCAGGCACGTGTGGCACGACCAGGCGTGGCTGGATACCCGTGCGAGCACCGATCCCGCCCGCGCACCGATGAGCGTCTACGAGGTGCACCTCGGTTCCTGGCGGCCCGGCCTCGGCTACCGCGAATTGGCCGATCAGCTGGCCGATTACGTGCAGGCGGCGGGCTTCACCCACATCGAGTTGCTCCCCATCGCCGAGCACCCGTTCGGCGGTTCCTGGGGATATCAGGTCACCTCGTACTACGCACCGACCGCGCGCTTCGGCACGCCGGACGACTTCCGCGCCTTCGTCGATCGACTGCATGCCGCAGGCATCGGCGTGCTCCTGGACTGGGTGCCCGCGCACTTCCCGCGCGACGAATGGGCGCTGGCCCGCTTCGACGGCACCCCGCTGTACGAGCACGCCGACCCCCGCCGCGGCGAGCAACTCGACTGGGGCACCTACGTTTTCGACTTCGGCAGGCACGAGGTCCGCAACTTCCTCGTCGCCAACGCGCGCTACTGGATCGAGGAGTTCCACATCGACGGCCTGCGCGTCGACGCCGTCGCCTCCATGCTCTACCTGGATTACTCACGCCCCGAAGGGGGTTGGGAGCCGAACGTGCACGGCGGGCGGGAAAACCTGGAGGCCGTCGACTTCCTGCAGGACCTCAACGACACGGTGCACCGCCATCATCCCGGCGTGCTCACCATCGCGGAGGAATCCACCAGCTGGCCCGGCGTCACCCGCGGCACCGACGTGGGCGGGCTCGGCTTCACCATGAAATGGAACATGGGCTGGATGCACGACACCCTCGGCTTCCTGGCCCGCGATCCGATCCACCGCTCCTGGCACCACAACGAGATCACCTTCTCGCTGATGTACGCGTGGAGCGAGAACTTCGTGCTGCCGATCAGCCACGACGAGGTTGTGCACGGCAAGGGCACATTGTGGACCAGGATGCCCGGCGACGATTTCGCCAAAGCCGCTGGGGTGCGGGCACTTCTGGCTTACATGTGGGCGCATCCCGGCAAACAGCTGCTGTTCATGGGCCAGGAATTCGGCCAGTTCCGCGAGTGGTCGCACGACCGAGGACTGGACTGGGCGGAGCTGGAAAACCCACTGCACCAGGGGATCACGACCGTCGTGCGGGATCTCAACACGGTCTATCGCGCCCATCCCGCGTTCTGGACCCAGGACACCACGCCTGGCGGCTACTCGTGGATCGAGGCGAACGACCAGGCCAACAACGTGCTGGCGTTCCTGCGTTACGGGTCGGACGGGTCCGTCGTCGCGTGCGTGTTCAACTTCTCCGGTTCGGTGCACGGCGAGTACCGGGTCGGCCTGCCGTTCGCCGGGCAGTGGACCGAGATCCTCAACACCGACGCCGCCGAGTACGGCGGCTCCGGCATCGGAAACATGGGTGCCGTCAAGGCCACTGACGAATCCTGGCACGGGCGCCCTGCCTCGGCGACGATCGCCTTGGCGCCGAACAGCGCGGTCTGGTTGGCACCGAGCAGCTGACGCCCGGATAAGCCGTGCGGCTGGGATTCAGCGGCCGAGTGGCTGGAAAGAGCGGCCGAGTGGCTGGCGCTGGGCAGGAGGCGACGATCGGCTCGCCCGATCTGTGCGTATCGTCCGATCCCTCGGCCGGGACCGTCCCTGCGCCAGCCGAATCCGGCTCAGTACAGCGCGGCGGCGAGCTTGCGACGGGCCGCGACCACGAACGGCTCGGCCTGGTCGAACAGCTCGAAGAGCTCGAGCAGCCTGGTGCGCACCTTGGTCCGGTCGTCGCCTGCGGTGCGCTTGACGGCCCCGATGAGGCGGTCGAACGCGGCCTCCGGCAGCTGGTTCATCATCTCGACGTCGGCGGCGTCCAGTGCGGCGTCCACGTTGGCGGGATCGGCGTCGGCGGTGGCGATCGCGGACTCCGGGATGCCTTGCGCGCGGGCGAGGAACCGCAGTTGGCGCAGCGCGCCCTTGGCCTCTTCGTTGCCGGGCTCCGCGGCGATGATCGCCTCGTACGCGGCCTCGGCGCCGGCCAGGTCGCCCTGCTCCAACGCCGTTTCCGCGGCGACGAAGCGCGGATCTTCCGGCGCCTCCGGTGCCTCTTCGCCGCCGGGCAGCTTGCCTGCCACCGCGTCGATGACCGCGCTCAACCACTGCCGCACCTGCGGTTCGGGCTGGGCGCCCTGGAAGTCGGCGAGCGGCTGCCCGCCCGCGACCGCGATGACGGTCGGAATGCCCTGCACGCCGAATGCCTGCGCGATCCGCATGTTGGCCTCGGCCTCGACCGTGGCCAGGTCCCACGCGCCGCCTGCCTCGCCGACCAGCCGCTCCAGCGTCCTGACCAGCTCGACGCTGCCCGGGCTGCGCTGCGAGTACAGCGCGACGATCACCGGCACCTGCACCGAGCGGCGCAGCACCTTCGCCTCGAAGGTGGTCTCGTTGACCGCGTAGTCGCCACCGGTCGCGCCGGCGGCGCCCGCGGGCGGCTGCTTCAGACTGGACAGATCCACCGCACCGGACATGGCGGCGGCAACGGCGGGCGAAGTTCGGCGTGCGGCAGGTCGAGTCACGGTTTCCAGTTTGTCACGACGTGGCAGAGGCCGGGGCTGCGGTGTCAGCAGAATTCGCCGCGCTGAGTTCGGCGAGCTTGCCTGCCCGGACCGCCCAGATCTCGAACAGCAGGGTGAAGAACGGCGGGATGCTCGACAGCAGGCTGAGCACCGTGGTCTTCGCGTTCCAGCCGAGCTCACGCGCGGCCATGACGGTCGCGATGACGAACAGCACGAAGATGATGCCGTGCGTCATGCCGAAGACCTTGACCGGCCACAGCACCGGCTCCGGCAGCCGCTTGAACACCATGCCGATGATCAGGAAAACCCACGAGATCGCCTCGAGCACCGCGATGAAACGGAACCGCTTCGCGGGAGTGCTGAGGTCGAATGCATTGCCCATGCGCACCATTGTGCCGGATGCACTACGACGCGTCGTAGTGGGACGGGTCACAGCTCAACAGGCCCGAAAGACATTCGCGCGCCACACAGCGACGGTGCGGCGCGCGAACATGGTGTCCGACTTAGGAATTTAGACCCGGACAATCAGGGCATCGCCCTGACCGCCGCCACCACAGAGCGCGGCCGCACCGACGCCGCCACCGCGCCGCTTCAGCTCGAACACCAGATGCAGCAGAATGCGGGCGCCGGACATGCCGAGCGGATGGCCGATCGCGATGGCGCCACCGTTGACGTTCACCTTCGCCGGATCGATGCCGAGCTTCCTGGTCGAAGCGACGCCGACCGCGGCGAACGCCTCGTTGATCTCCACCAGATCCAGGTCGGCGGGCGAAATACCTTCGCGCGCACACGCCTTCGCGATGGCGTTGGCAGGCTGATCCTGCAGCGACGAGTCGGGGCCTGCGACGACGCCTGCGGCGCCGATCTCGGCGATCCAGCTCAGGCCGAGCTCTTCGGCCTTCGCCTTGCTCATCACCACGACCGCGGCGGCGCCGTCGGAGATCTGCGAGGCAGTGCCAGCAGTGATCGTGCCGTCCTTGCGGAACGCCGGGCGCAGCTTGGCCAGCGACTCCGCAGTGGTGTCGGCCCGGATGCCCTCGTCGGCCGCGACCAGTAGCGGCTCGCCCTTGCGCTGCGGCACCGTCACCGGAACGACCTCGTCGTCGAAGATGCCGTTCTTCCACGCCTCGGCCGCGCGCTGGTGCGAGGCCGCCGCGAACGCGTCCTGTTCCGCGCGGCTGACCGGCTCGGTGTCGTTGCGCTGTTCGGTCAGCGCGCCCATCGGCTGGTCGGTGAAGATGTCGTGCAGGCCGTCGTAGGCCATGTGGTCGCGCAGCGTGACATCGCCGTACTTGAAGCCATCGCGGCTCTTCTCGAGCAGATGCGGCGCCTGGCTCATCGACTCCTGGCCGCCCGCGACCACGATCTCGTACTCGCCGGCGCGGATCAGCTGGTCGGCCAAGGCAATTGCGTTGATACCGGACAAACACACCTTGTTGACGGTCAGCGCGGGCACGTCCATCGGAATGCCCGCGGCGACGGCCGCCTGCCTGGCCGGGATCTGGCCCGCGCCCGCGGTGAGTACCTGGCCCATGATCACGTAGTCGACCTGCTCCGGCGCGACGCCGCCACGCTCCAACGCCGCCTTGATGGCGAAGCCACCCAGATCGGAACCGCTGAAGTCCTTGAGGCCGCCGAGCAGCCGACCGACCGGAGTACGCGCACCGGAGACGATCACGGAATTGGTCACGACGAGCCTCGCTTCTTGTTTCGCAGGATTCCGTACTCCACGGTAACTGCTCACTTCCGGTTGCCGGTACGCAGGTAAGCGCTACGTTCGAGTGGTGAGCAACGATATGGATTCGTCTAGTTTCATCCCCGCCGACTACGTCGTCGCGGTCGACCACGTCGGCATCGCGGTGCCCGATCTCGATGTCGCAGTTGCCTGGTATGCCGAGAATTTGGGCATGGTCGAGACCCATCGCGAGGTCAACGAAAGCCAGGGCGTCACAGAGGCGATGCTCTCCCTGCCCGGCGCACCGGATCGGGCGACTGCCCTGCAGTTGCTGGCCCCGCTGAATGCCGAGTCGACCATTGCGAAGTTCATCGATCGCAACGGACCGGGCCTGCAACAACTCGCCTACCGGGTCACCGACCTCGATGCGGTCTGCGCGCACCTGCGCGCACGAGGCTTGCGTTTGCTGTACGAGGTGCCGAGGCCTGGAACAGCGGATTCTCGCATCAATTTCCTGCATCCGAAGGATGCTGGCGGTGTGCTGATCGAGCTGGTCGAGCCGAGCCCGAATGTTACGCACTAGTATCAAGATCGAGCCTGAAAATTTCTGCCTAATCACATTCGCGGTCGAGTCACCATGAGGACTCGGTAGGCTGTAGTTTGTGTGCCATGTCGTCACCTGAGTCCGATCGCAATCGCTTCGTTGCACTGCCCTTCACCGTTGTGCGCAAGGGTTATGCGCAAGACGAGGTACGCAACTACTTCGACCGCTTCGACGCCGAACTAAGGGTCACCGCTACCGACCGGGATGCTGCTGCGGCACAAGCCCGTAACCTCGCGAGCCAGCTCGAGGATGCGCGTGACGAGATCGACGAGCTCCGCAAGGAGGTCGACCGTCTCTCGGTGCCGCCAACGACCGCGGAAGGCATGTCCGACCGCATCTCCCGCATGCTGCGGCTGGCCTCCGACGAGGCCTCCGAGGTCCGTGCCCTGGCACAGGCCGAGGCCGCGGAGATGGTGTCGATCGCGGAGCAGCAGGCCACCGAAATGCGTGGCAAGTACGAGTCGTTGCTGGCCGAAACCAAGGAAAAGCGCGAAGCGCTCGAAATCGAGTTCGAGCAGACACTGGCCAACGCGCGCACCGAGTCCGCCAAGATCATCGAGGCCGCCCAGGCCGAGGCCGACCGTCTCGGTAAGGAAGCCGACGCCAAGCGCAAGGCGACCCAGCAGGACTTCGAGGTCACCATGGCCGAGCGGCGCACCAAGCTCACCCGCGCCATGGAGGAGCTGGAGGCCACCAGCCGCGCCGAGGCCGCACAGCGGATCAAGGACGCCACCGACGAGGCCAACCGCCTCATCACCTCCGCCACCCAGACCTCCGAGCGCAAGATCGCGCACGCGAAGGAACTGGCCGAGGAGATGCGCGTGCTGCGCGGCCGGGTGCTCGCCCAGCTGCTCGGCATCCGTGGCCAGCTCGACTCGGTGCCCGCCATGCTCGCCGCCGTCAACCGGGAAAGCGAACTGCTGGACGGTGTTCCGGATCAGCGCAAGTCGATCGGCGGCAACACCAAGCAGGTCTCCGGCTCCAACCGCAAGGCCATCCCCGAGGTTTCGACCGAGGAGGACGACATTGTCGACGAGGAGCGCGAAAACGCCGATATCAGCAACTGACGCCGACATCAACAATTAACGGCGGGCGACGCGGCGACTAACGCAGTACCCCAACCGAATCCACTCTGAAGGCCGCCCCGGACGGGGCGGCCTTCCTGTATTCGCGGGGTCGTGCCGCAGGACGAAGCCGTACAGGTTCCGTCAAGGACGATGGTCAGATGTGCTGCGGCCGGGCACGATGGCGGCATGCGCGGAATCGCGGCGACCAGGACGTACGGGCCTCGGACCGACGTCGGCCTGGCCGCAGGCGCGGCGGGACTGGGTGCGCATCGTGCGACATACCTTGCGTCGGAACCCAGTTCGCGACGGTACGTGATCGAAGCGGTCGGGCTACTGCTGACCGGGCTGATGTCGCTGGTCGGCGTGGTGAGCGACGCGGCGATCCTGACCATCTTCGGGGTCACCGGCGTGGTGCTGATCGGTGGTCGCTTGCTCGTCGACGTGCTGTGGCTGGTGTACGTGCGTGAGCGCAACCGCGGCAGTCGGCTCGATCTGTACGAGCGCGGGTTGGTTGTCCGCATCGGCGGCGCGGCGCGGGCGGTCCGCTACGACAGCACAACACTGCGCCGAAGCATCGTCGAGCATGCGAACAACCCTGCCCCGAACCAGGTTTCGCACTCCTACACCCTGGTCGACACCGTCGGCACGCCCTTGGTGTTGCGGCAGGGCATCGAGCACCCGGAGCGCTGGGGTCCGGAGATCGACCAGGCGATCAGCGATGCTCAGCTGCCGTCGGCGGCCGCCACGCTCGCGGCAGGTGGGCGGCTCGACTTCGAATACTTCTGGATGACCGAGACGGAGATCGGGGCCGGACAACGGCAGGCGTTGTGGACCGACGTCACCGACATCTCGGTGCACACAGGGTGGGTGCGAGTCAGCGTGGCCGGACAGCCTCGGCCCCTGGAATCGCTTCCGGTGAGCCTGGTTCCGAACTTCACCGTCTTTCTGACACTGGCGCAACGGTTGCGGGCAGGGCAGTAGACCGTCAAGAATTCGCCAACGCGTGGCCGCATCGGCGGCGGGCGCATCGGGCACGGGACCGGCCTCGACCTGGACACTACCTAGACCCGTTGCCGGGCAACGCATATCAAAGACTCGCAAAATTGGCCGACGACCCCTGTTCTGTGTGGTCCGCCGATGCCATCGTCTGAATGGTTGTGTGCGCGAAGGGATTTGTGGTGAAGGTCAGCGTCACGTCAGGTGAATTGCGTAGTGCGGCAGGAAAGATGGGCAAGCTGCGGGACCAGGTGCACGGCATTCTCACCAACCTGGAAACCTCGCTGGCCGCCAGAGGCGCCGCGTGGGGCGGTGACGGCTACGGCAGCACATTCGCCGACGGGCCACAGGGCTACCTCGCCGCACACAAGAACCTGACCGAAGGCCTCGGCAACACGGCGAAAACCCTTGGCTCATACTGCGACGGCCAGTACGAGGCCGCGGACTTGCTCGACGGCATGGATCGGCATTCCGCCGGTTCGTTCCGGTAGCCAGTGTCGATCACCATCCCCAGCGAGCTGGAATGGCTCGGCTGGATCGCAGGCTCCGACTGGCCCGACGGCGACGAAGACAAGATGTGGGCCATCGCCGCCGACTGGCGCAAAGCCGCCGCCGACATCCGAGACCTACTCCCCGACCTGGCCGCAGCGCAGAAGGCGACCATCGACTCCTACCCGTGGGGTGTAGGAGTCGAGGCCATCACCGCGTCGCTGGACAAACTCGACCATGGCCCGGAATCACTGCGGCAACTGGCCGACGTCCTGGACATGGTCGCGGAATCCGCGGACGCACTCGCCGCCGAAATCCAGTACACCAAGATCCTCGTCATCAGCTCGCTGGCCATGCTTGCCGTCGAAATCATTGCGGCATGGGCCTTCCCGCCGACCGCTCCGCTGGTCGAAGCGGCCGCAATCGCCGCGACCCGCCTGGCCGTTCGGCTACTCGGCCAACGCGCCGTCAGCGCGATCGCGCGTTTCGCCGCCAAGACCGGCATCGCCGCGGTAGCGAAATTCACCGCCAAACACGTCGTCATCAGCACCGTCCTCGGCGCGGGCCAAGACCTGGCCATCCAGGCTTACCAAGTCCGCGAGGGTATCCGCGACGGCATCGACTGGAACCGCGTCGGCACCACCGCATACACCGCCGCGGCAGCGGGCGTCGTCGGCGGCCCGGCAGGCGGCCTGCTCGGCAAGGCGGCAGCGAAAGTTCCACTGCCCAGCGGACGTTGGGCCGGCGCCGTCAAAGGCGCTGCGGTCGGCGCCAGTTCAGGCATGATCGGCGCAGTAGGCGCCTGGGGCGTAGGCGGCTTCGCCAACGGCTGGACCTGGGATCCACGCCTACTCACCAGCGGCACCGCCTACGGCGTATTGACCGGCGGCAGCAAGGGATTTCGCCACGCATCCCCCGGGAAAGGTCCCACGGCAGACAGGTTCACCGCCACACCCCCCGCGCATTTCGGCAGCACCAGCGACGGAAGCGCACCGCCGGTACGGCCTGCAAGCGCAGGCGACCCCGTTTCCGCAACCCACACAACCGATCCGGCGACCACCGCACCCGAAAGTCGTCCACAAAACCCGCCACCCGCGACCACGGGAACTCCCGGTCGCCTCGGATCGAATGAGCCACAGACCGGCACGTCTACAAACAGCGAACCAGATGCCCACGGCACCCAACCGACGAACCACAGCACCACAGAACATCACGGTGAGTCCACGAACCCCGTTGGTGAACAACACAACAACCAACCAGCCAACGCCGCAGCACACAACGCTGAACCAACGAACCCTGGCCCCCAAGGACACAACGCTCACCCCACAAACCCCGGCACCCAAGGACGCATCGCTGAGCCGACGAACCCCGGCGCCGACGGTCACAACGCTGAGCCGACGAACCCTGTCGCCGACGGTCACCGCGGCGAGCCCACGAACAACGGTGCTGCGCAACACAACCAACCGGCGGGCACGGGCGCAGGAGAACACGCCAGCCAACCGAAGAACAGCGACGCTGTGGAACACAGCAGCCAGCCACCGAATGGACCCGGAAGCACCGGCGAGACGAAGGCCGACGTCGGCCGCGCAGGCACGCCCGACGTTGACGTAACACGCGCCGAGCCCACCGGAGGTCACGAGTCGGGGATCATGGCCGGCCCCAAGGAATCTCAGCCGTCGCCCACCGTGGCGGGCAGCGACGACACGTCCGGTTCGACACACGAGCCAGCAGCCAAACCAAACCAACCCCCGGTTCACACGGGCGAAGGCACGAGCAGCGGTGCCCGCGAGGAAGGCCCC
>NZ_BDAY01000031.1 GCF_001612685.1 Nocardia altamirensis NBRC 108246 | reverse complement strand
GGCCCACGGTCGGAGACGCCGTCGAGGCAGGAATCGCCAACACAACTGAACGAGCCGACTACAGCGACGTCGCACACCGGTGAGCCCGGCGGCACGAAAGGCATCCAGCCCGAGCACCATTCCGGCGCCGATAACGAAACCGGCGGCACCAGCACACGTTCCAGCGATCCCGGCATCAAGGGGAGCGAACAACCAACTGGCACCACCCCCACCGGCGCACAACCCACTGTCACCACCCCTTTCCCCAACGGCGCACAGCCATCCGCTACTACGCCATCGAGCCCAACCACTGGCGACGGCAGCAGTTCACGACCGGTGCCCGGCGACGGACGCACCCCCACTCCCGACGGTCGCGACAACGCACCCGAACGTCGCACCACCAACGCGACAAACACCACTCCGTCGTCCGAGGCGAACCGCCCCCAGCCCACGCCGCCCGCCAAACCCGCCGGGTCAACACCACGGCCACAGGGCCCCGAACTCCGTGCAGGAGCACCCGAACACGGCCAAAGCACCGACCCACGAGTCGAAGCCGGACCCGCGAACGCCTCCCAGAGCGCTACGCCCCGAGCAGAATCTCCCGAATCCCGTCCGGCCGAACCGCGCACGGAGGCGCCCGAACAAGCTCCGGCCACCGCTGGCACTGTCCCGCGGGTCGAACAAGCCCCACAGGGCGCACAGCCACAGGAAGGTCCCCCACACCTCCAGAACGAACGAACCCCCGACGAGGTCCCCGACACCACCTCGAAGATCCCCTACACACCAAGGTATTTCAGCGTCCCGCCCATCCCCGAATACGATGCCGCCACCCCGCCCGACGACTCGGTGTGGCGGCCCAAGCCCAAACCGGAACCCCAGCCAGAACCCGAACCGCAGCCGCAGCCTGCACCGGAACCCGAGCCGAAGCCCAAGCCCGAGCCACCCAAGCCGGAACCCAAGCCCGAGCCGCCTAAACCCGAGCCCAAACCTGAGCCGCCTAAACCCGAGCCCAAACCTGAGCCGCCTAAACCCGACCCCAAACCTGAGCCACCCAGGCCCGAGCCACCTGATCCCGACCCATGCCCCGAGCCGCCTGATCCCGACCCCAAACCTGAGCCACCCAAGCCCGAGCCGACTGATCCGGATCCCACACCCGAACCACCGGACCCCAAGCCCGAGCCACCTGATCCGGACCCCACACCCGAACCACCCGATCCCGACCCCACACCCGAACCACCGGACCCCGACTCCAAGCCCGCGCCACTCGACCCCGACCCATGCCCCGAGCCGGAACCGAAACCTTGGCCGAGCCCGGAGCCAGAGCCGAAACCCGAACCTATGCCGGAGCCTTGGCCTAGCCCGGAACCTGCGCCACAGGCAGACCACGGGCCCGAACCAGAACGTAAGCCGGAGCCCGAACTCGAGCCGGTGCAAAGGCCTGAGCCCGAACTGGAACCGGGGCCTGAGCCGAGGGACTGGGCCTAACCGCGAAACGAAACTCGATCGACGTTCAGAATCTGAATCGGCGTAGCCCGAACCGGACCTCCATCCGGGGCCTGAACCGAACCCGAGGAGGATCCGGCTAACCAGGCGACGGCACCGAAGGCCGTTACCAGGGAGGCGCACTCACGAAGAACGCGACTGCGGCAGCTCGCGTGCCGACGGAAGCGCAGGTGGGAACTAATGGCCGCTACCTAACTTTGGCTAGCGGGGGGTCGGCGCACTCCCCTACCTGGTTCCGTAGTCGTGTCCCACTCGACGAGCTACCTCATCACGAGCGGGACAGGACCGAGTCGACACGCCGTAGCCTCCGCTGCCGTGTCCCGTTCGAGGAGCCACCAGTTGTCGATGGGACATGGCCGAGCGCAACGAGGGCTCAAGCCGAAATCTGAACCGTGACTTGGGTCTAGCGCAGAGCGGGACAGATTTGACCGCTGTGCAGCATCCGGTAACTCTGCGACCGAGCGCGCAATTCGCCGAGCGACTCGTGACCTGGGACTAGTCAGGAACCAGGCGCTAGGACCAGCGGCGGGTGATGCCGCGGGTTTGGCGGCCGTTCCAGCAGCCGCGGTGCCAGTGCCGGCGGTCTTCTTCGCCGTCGTAGGCGGCCCAGGCGACGATGTGGGCGACGCCGGGCATGATCTCGTGGTCGCAGCCGGGGCATCGGTAGGTCTTGAGGGCGCGGGCGGCGGGGATGGTGCGGACGATGTAGGTTTCGTCGCTGTGTGGGCCCGGCTCGGTCCGGCCGAAGACGTCACCGAGTGGCGGAGCGCCCGATGCCGAGCGGCCCGCCTGACGATCGGCGCGCGGCTTTCGACGAGGCATACATCCAGCCTAAGGGCTCGCGAACCACGTCACCTCAGCACCCAAACCCGCCCAACTCCTCACCACCGGTCACCCCCGGCGCGCGAGTTCGAATCCACCGGAGCCAAACCTCTCGCGCCCCTTCCGCGGCCCTTTTGGAATTGGTCGACTGATCACTGGGAACTGGTGGCGGCATCGCCCGAGAAGCCACCTACACCAGTGCCCTCTCGATCCGAACCGACGTCGGGTTGGCTAGAAGAGGCGGAACTCGGTGCTCTCTGTGCCGCGCAAGGCGTCGTAATCGAGGGTGAGGCAGCGGATTCCGCGGTCCTCGGCGAGGGTGCGCGCCTGCGGCTTGATCTGCTGGGCGGCGAAGACGCCCGCTACCGGGGCGAGCAGCGGGTCACGGTTCAGGAGCTCGAGGTATCGGGTGAGCTGCTCGACGCCGTCGATCTCGCCGCGACGTTTGATCTCGACCGCCACGGTGGCGCCGTCCGCGTCACGGCAAAGCAGATCCACCGGGCCGATCGCGGTCATGTATTCGCGACGGATAAGGGTGTATCCGGCGCCGAGGGTCTGCACGTGCTCGGCGAGCAGCACCTGAAGATGCGCCTCCACACCGTCTTTCACCAGACCGGGGTCGACGCCGAGCTCGTGCGTGGAGTCGTGCTCGATGTCCTCGATGGTGATGCGCAGCTCTTCCCCCGCCTTGTTGGTGACCACCCAAAAGGCTTTCGCCCCCTCGGGCACCGCGTCACCGTCGCGCTCTTCCAGCCAGCACGGCGGACTCATCCAGTTGAGCGGCTTATACGAGCCACCATCGGAATGGACGAGGACCGAGCCGTCGGCTTTGATCAGCAGCAATCGGCGAGCCATCGCAAGGTGGGCGGTAAGTCGCCCGACGTAGTCGACCTGACAGCGAGCAATCACTAGGCGCACCCAAGCACTCTAGTGCTTACCCATCCCGCGGGCTGCCATCCCCCTTGGTGAACCGGTGTCGTCAGCCGAACAGGACAGCGCCGGCCAGCACCGAGCTGATGCCGAGCAGCGCCCACTCCACCTTGGTGAACTGCCGGGTGACCGGCTTCTTGGTGCGGATCATGGCGTACCCGACGCCGGATCCGATGCCGAACGCCAGCAGATGCCCGACGTTCGTGAACGTCTGCCCGATCAGCACGCCGCCGATGGCGCCGACGAACCACACAGCGGCCCAACCGATTCGCATCCGCCGCGGCACCACGAAGACCAGCGCCCCGATCAGGGCCATCGCCCCGTAACTGATGCCGACGTCCTCACTCCAGCGCACGCTCGCGGGCATCCAGTCGAATTCGATGGACACCCACAGCCCGGCCGCGACCAGCAGCGTCGCACCAACGTGGCCGGCCAGGAAAACGCGAACCATCCGCAACGCACCGAACCGCAGTTCGGCCAGCGCGAGCAGAGACGCAAGCAACGGCATGATCAACCACGCGACGCCGACGTCGCCGATCACCAACGCACTCGACAGCAGCGTGACAACTCGCCCGTTGAGCAGATTCTGCAGATTGGTGCTGGCGTGCAGCACCACCTTCGTCTGCGCCGAATCGCTCAGTACCGAGAAGATCGAGGTGACCACGACCAGCGCAGTCAGATAGCCGACTGTCGCAGGCACCCGTGGCCGCCACCAGCGAGATCTGACGACCGTCCGGTCGTCGGCTGCCGTTGCGACGGCCATGTACACCTCCGATGTCTTGCGGTACCTCTCCATGATCAAGGCCTCCGCCGCATCTGCACCGGGTATTCCCTGTGAGATTGCTGCGAAACCGATCGCCGCCGAACAAGCCGAGCGAGCCCGAGCCAACGCTCTCGGCCGCCGAATGCGGTGCCCTACTCTCCCACACCCTGCCGCACCCGGCAGACCGAGCCGATCCCGGCGCTGCCGGTCAGTCCTCGTACAGGATGAAGTCCGCTTTCCGCGAGCCACATACCGGACACACCCACCCGTCGGGGATGTCGGCGAATGCCGTACCCGGCGCGATACCGCCGTCCGGATCCCCTTCGGCAGGGTCGCAGATCATCCCGCAGGTCACGCAGATCCACAGCCTGGTGACCATGCCGACGGCCGCGCCGTCCTCGATCACGGCTCGACTCCCGCGGCGGCGAACCCGAACCGATTGGCCCGGCGGAAGGTGCCGAAATCATTGAACCGGACACCGTGTTCGCGCAGGATCACCTGACACTCGGCCCGGATCGCTTCGCGGACGTAGAACGGGTCACGGATCATGTTGGGGGCCAACAAGGTCACCGCAACAAAGTTCAAGGCGTGGTACGCCCCCGCGAAAGCGATACTGCCGCCTAAGAACTCGTAGCGATGGACACCGATCGTCAGATACCACAGTCCGCAATGCAGTCCGCTGATCGAATGGATGAGGTCGTGCTCGAGCTCGTGCAACAGCGACAACCAGAACGCAGTCACCAACACCGTTGCCCACCAGGGCAACACACCGATCGCATCGAGCGCGGCGTCACCGAGCACACCCACGATCGAGCCGACGAAGATGCCGAGCCCGATCCCGTTCTGATGGCGGTCTATCCACGGACCAGTAGGTCGCCGAGTGGGTGTCCTCCGGGCGCGCCGGATTTGGTCGGTC
>NZ_BDAY01000030.1 GCF_001612685.1 Nocardia altamirensis NBRC 108246 | reverse complement strand
AGGCATGACGGACCGGGCCTGGAAACTCGTGTGTTATCTGGCTTTGCCGCGCAGCAGCACGGACAGGGTGAATTGGTTGCTCGGGCGGGCCGGAGTCGGTTCCGGCAGCCGCAGCGCCGACCGTTCGATCGTCACCACGTCGACGCTGTCGACATCGCGAATCGCGGGCACCGACGGATCGCGCCACGCCATTCGCAGTATCGCGAAACACAATTCGGCGAGATCGGCCGCACCCGTCGCGGTCACGTCCGTGCACTGCACGGTGACGAACCGGGACGACAGTGCGCGCCCGCGGTCCTCGCCCCAGAATCCCTTGACCCGGACCAGCCGATTCGGCGGGGATTCGGGCACCGTCCTGGTGACGAGGGCGGTGTCGCCCCGTGCGCTGAGCTGCGCGGAAAGATACGACACGACAATGGATTCCACGTCGGGGAAGACGACGATTTCCAAGATCGCATGCCTCCTAGTTCGAAGGATCGGCGGAAACGACCGTGGCCTCGATCCCACTGGGGGATCGAGGCCACGAGAATCGGAAATCCGTGAGTTCCGCAGGAAGAGAAGATGTTTCCCGGAGTTCGGGATGAAGGCGCACTTCTGGCGCTGCACAAAGTTTCACCGAAGCGCGGCGGAATGTCAACCCCCAGAGCAAACTCCCAGCTCACGGCACAAATTGGTCGGACGAATCGCGCGTTCCGCCACTGCCGCAGGCACTTCCAGCAACGCCGACGGACCGCGCGTCGACCACGACAGCTGCACGCAGCGAAGTCAGCGCATTGCTCTGCCGCGAACAGAATCACGCATTATGTGATCCTCGATTTCCGCACTTGCGTTTATGTGCCGCTATTCGGCAATCCGAGCTGACATCCACCGGGAATCCTTGCTGCCTTCGCATGCCGGAGGCAGCAGCAGTCAACCTGTTTCCGCAGGTCAAACGGGGTCAGCGGGGTTGATGTCGCCGCTTGTACATCAGATGTTGCGCAGGCTCTTGCCTCGGTGACGTGGTGTGGCCATCGGGAGGGCTTATCAATCGATCATGCGATGCACAGTCTTCGGAACCGGGTACCTCGGGGCCACGCACGCAGCGTGCATGGCCGAGCTCGGGCATGACGTCATCGGGGTGGATGTCGACCCGGGCAAGGTCGCGAAGCTGTCCGATGGTGTGGTGCCGTTCTACGAACCCGGTCTCGAGGACGTGCTCCGGCGCAACCTCGACGCCGGCCGCCTGAGATTCACCACCTCCTACGCCGAAGCCGCGGCACACGCCGATGTGCATTTCCTCGGCGTCGGCACACCGCAGAAGAAGGGCGAGTACGCCGCCGACCTGAAATATGTGCACGCCGTAGTGGATACGCTCGCGCCGATGCTGGAACGCCCGTCGGTGATCATCGGCAAATCCACCGTTCCGGTCGGCACGGCCGCCGCGCTCGGCGCCCGCGCCAGACAGCTCACCTCGACCGACATCGAAGTGGCCTGGAACCCGGAGTTCCTGCGCGAAGGCTTCGCGGTGAAGGACACGCTGCGCCCGGATCGCCTTGTGCTCGGGGTGGATCGGGACCGTGAGGCGGCCGCGTGGGTCGAGGACCTGGTCCGCGAGATCTACGCCGACCTGCTCGCCGCGGACGTGCCGTTCCTGCTCACCGATCTGGCCACCGCCGAACTGGTGAAGGTCTCGGCGAACGCCTTTCTGGCGACCAAGATTTCGTTCATCAACGCGGTGTCCGAGGTCTGCGAGGCCACCGGCGCCGACGTGACCATGCTCGCCGACGCGCTCGGCTACGACGCCCGCATCGGCCGCCGATTCCTCAATGCCGGACTGGGATTCGGCGGCGGCTGCCTGCCCAAGGACATTCGGGCATTCATGGCCCGCTCCGGTGAGCTCGGCGCCGATCACGCGGTGGCGTTCCTGCGCGAGGTGGACAACATCAACATGCGCCGTCGCACCAAGGTGGTCGACATGGCCGCGCGGGCGTGTGGCGGTTCACTTCTCGGCGCCAATGTGGCGGTGCTCGGCGCCGCGTTCAAGCCGGAATCGGACGATGTTCGCGATTCGCCCGCACTGAACGTGGCAGGCATGATCCAGCTGCACGGCGCGGTGGTCACGGTGTATGACCCGAAGGCGCTGGAGAATTCGCGCAGAGTGTTCCCGACCTTGAACTACGCCACCTCGGTGAAAGAAGCGTGCGAACGCGCGGATGTGGTGCTGGTGCTCACCGAATGGGATGAGTTCACGGCGCTGCAACCAGCGGATCTGGACCGGGTCGTCCGGACACGGTCGATCATCGACGGAAGGAACTGTCTCAATCGTGCCAGCTGGCGAGCAGCCGGATGGGTGTACGCGGGACTCGGCACACCGTAGAGTTGCGTCGCGAAGGCGGGATGTGCGGCTGGACACTACTCCTGCCGTAGGCACAGACGCTCGTCGACGGTATGGTCCGGGGAGCGGGCCTTCGCGCTGGCTCGCATGTCGTGAAGTTGTGAACGAGATGGGCAGCTGATGAGTTCGGTACTGGGAGTTTCGGTGGGGGCCGGCGCTGTCCGTATGGCGCGCCCGCACACCGGGAACCCACACGGACACGTCGAGCCGCATTCGTTCGATCTGCAGACCATTCCGGTGTCCGGACAGTCGGTGGAGGAGCTGGCTGCCGAGGCCATCGGCGTCACGCTGGAGACGACCCCTGGTATCGCCGCCACCGCCATCGCCTACCGCAGCGAGCAGCACGCACGCGCGATCCGCGCCGCGATGGCGCGTCAGCAGCTGACCAACTACGAGCTCGTCCCCGAGGTCGGCGCCGCGCTCGAATTCGCCCAGTCCACCGGTGACATCCGTGGCATTTCCTCGCTGGTGGTGTACGACCTCGGCAGCTCAGGGCTCTCGGTGAGCGTGGTGGACACCCAGTCGCGTGAGATCCGCCACAGCGAGCGCACCAGCGATATCAGCGGCGACTATCTCGACTCGCTGATCCGGGAACAGCAGATCGCCTCGGGCCGGATCGCGCATCCGCCGGACGCGGCCGGTCTGGCCGCGCTGGACGCGCTGTGTCGCGAGGCCAAGGAACAGCTGTCCTCGAACACCGCGGTCGCGCTGCCGAGCGAACAGGGCCTCGTGCTGCTGGCCCAGGAGAACTTCGAGTCGCTGATCATGCTGGCGATCGAATCGTCGGCGCGGATGGCGCGGGACGTGATCACGCGGTCCGATCGTCCGGTGCACGGCGTGCTCGCCATCGGCGGGTGCGCCAGGATCCCGCTGGTGTCCAAAGTTCTCGAGCGCTGGATGGGCGTTCCGGTGATCGTGCCGGAGAGCCCGGAGACCGTGGTCGCCCGCGGCGCGGCGCTGCTCGCACGGCCGGTCAAGCCCGAGGTGATCGCGCCGAGCCCCAGCCTCGACGACGAGTTGTCCCCCGCGTGGTTGTCGACGCCGCCCAAGCGCGGCAAGCGCGAGATCAGCGGCGCGGTGCTGACCGTCAGCGCGCTCGCGGTGGTCGCCGCGATCGGACTCGGTCTCGGCTACGGTCCGCAGGTGCTGCAACGGGATTCGCACAGCGAAGGCTCCCCCACCGTGCCTGCCACCACCACGCCGCGCAGCACAACCCACGATCCGCAGAGCGTCGTCGCACCGGCGACGCCGTCGGAATCGCCCGCCGCGGAATCGGTGGCCGCGCCTCCGCCGCGCCGACAGACCACCGAGGCCCCGCCACCGCCGCCCGCGCCAGGCCCGAACACCCTCGTGGTGCCCGGCCTTCCGCCGATCGTGGTCCCCACGATCCCGCCCGAGGTGTTCCCCTTCCCACCTCCGCGCTGAGTCACCCCTTCGCGAGGGTTCGACCTCCGCGTTCGATCTCGAAGCCGCGAGATCCGCACCCTCTCTGTGGATCCGCACTGCTTCTGGGGATGGTGACGAACGATGTGCACAACCTTGAAATCCCGGTAGCGCGAGGCCTTTTCGGCGAGGACTCGCTGGCTTACGAAGCGGGGCGCATCGGTGACACCCAGGAAGCTGTTAGTTAACCAGCCGGGCTCACATTTGCATCACACGGGCATAAAACCCCAAGATGCCGACCATTACTCGGGCGTCGATCTCGTGGTCAACTCTTATCGCCGAGCCAGCGTTGTTGCGCTGGTGGATATCTCGGCAATACACAGCCGACCCCGACGAAGGACAGCCTCGACGCATGACCCTCTCCGGCACCTACCAAGCCCCGGAATATCCTGTCGAATTCTCGATTCCGCCACAGGCATTGCGCGGCTCGCATCTCGTACGGCCTGCTGCATGACGGCGTCCTCGGCGGCACTTGCCGCCGTCTCCGGCTTCGGATTCGTCCTTTCCTTGATCGTCGCGATCGGTGCGCAGAACATGTTCGTGCTGCGTCAGGGGTTGCGGCGCGAGCATGTAGCCGTGGTCGTCGCGATATGCGCGCTGTCGGATGTCGTGTTGATCAGCGTTGGTGTCGGCGGCTTCGGCGTGATCACCGAATCAGTGCCCGAGGTGCAGACGGTGGGTCGCTTCGCGGGCGCGGCCTTCCTCGCAGGTTACGGAATCCTTGCTGCACGAAGGGCATTCGGCTACAGCACGCTGACCATCGAGCAAGGCAAGACCGCCGCGCTCGGCGCAACTGTCGTCACCGGCTTGGCGCTGACGTGGCTCAACCCGAACGTGTACTTGGAAACCGTGCTGCTGCTGGGGTCCCTCGCCAACACCTACCCTGGTCCCGAACGCTGGTTTCTCGGCGTCGGCGCAATGCTCGGCAGCATTGTGTGGTTCACCTCGCTCGGTTACGGTGCGCGCCTTCTTGTTCCGCTCTTCGCCCGCCCGACCGCATGGCGCGTGCTCGACTCGATCATCGCGGTGATGATGTTCGCACTGGCGTCGAATCTCCTGCTGACCGTGTAATCGGTCGCATAGTCGACGAGGGCGCATCGGCGACCGCTTCGCCGAAACTATTCACCATTGCCCAATGTGCATTCGGCCGCTCCTGCAAAGGAATTGGTTCCGGAAAGCTGCAAGATAACCAATGACTCACATTTACATCAGCCGACCCTAGCCGGACAACGCGCGGCCGGGCCTGACCTCAGCGTGCGTGCCTGGCGCGGCGGGCAGGTCCCGCCTGCACCTTGCGACTACCGAACGGCCGGGCGAGCATGACCGCGATGGCGGTGGTCAGCGGGACGGACAGGGCGAGGGCGATGCCGCCGACGGACGAGCGGGCGATCTCGATCGCGACCGCGTCGCCGGTCAGCACGTCGCGGATCGACCGGCCCGCGACGCTGAACAGCAGCAGCAGCGGCAGCGCACCACCGGCGTAGGCGAGCACCAGGGTGTACACGGTGCTGGCGATGTGGTCCCGGCCGACCCGCATGGCTGCGGTGAAAACCTCGCGACGCGAAGCGGATTCATCGAGCGCGGCCAGCTCGAAGGCCGCCGACGCCTGGGTGATGGTGACGTCGTTGAGCACGCCGAGCGAGCCGATGATGAACCCGGCCAACAACAGTCCGGTGATGCTCACGTGCTCGAGATAGGTGGCGACGTTGGTGTTCTGTTCCTCGGACAGACCCGTGAGATGGGTCATCTCGATGGCAACCCATGACAGCACCGCCGCGAGGAGCATCGAGGTCAGCGTGCCGAGCAGCGCCGAACTGGTGCGCAGGTTGACCCCGTGCGCGAGATACAGCACGGCATAAAGGATCAGCGCCCCCGCGACCAGCGCGACCGGAATCGCGGGCTTGCCGTCCAACAGCGCGGGCAGCATGAACATCACCAGCACCGCGAAGGCGAACACCAGCCCGAGCAGCGCGCGCAGCCCACGCCAGCGCGCCACCACCACGATCACCACGACGAAGACCAGCACGATCAGCGTCAGCGGCAGCCCGCGCGAGTAGTCCTCGAACGAGTACATCGGGGTGCCGCTCGGATCGGTCTGCCGCACCAGCCGCAGGCTGTCCCCGGCATGCAGATCGGGCTGGCCTGGGCCCGGCGGGATCTCGAGCAGCGTGCGATTGCCCTTGTGCGGGCCGGACTGGATATCGATCAGGCTGCGCTGACAGGTGTAGGCGTCACTGCGCGGCGCCTCCGGCTTGTCCACGAAAACCTTGCCGATCGACGAACTGCCGCACGGCCCGATGTCCTGCAGGATCACCGTGCCCGCCTCGGTCTGCACCGCACCGCCGCCCGCGTTCTGCATGGGCAGCGGGATGTCGATGTGTTGTTTGCTCGGCCAGAGCAGGATGGTGCTGAGCACCACGAGAACACCGATGACGCTGAGCAATCCGACCACGACGCGCGCGGCGGTGTCGCCGATCGCGATGGGTCCGGAGTGATCGTGGTGGTGATGGTGGTCGCTCACCAGGCGAGCTTAAAGGATTTCATTTTCAAATACGCGGGGGCGAGGCGGAATCGACCAGCGGGAGTCGGCGGCAGAGCCTGCGCGAAGGGGTTCGGAGGGGGCGGCGGAGAGCAGGGGGATGTCTCCGCCGCCCACAGGCCGGCGGCCCAGGGGGGTAGGCGGCCGAGCCCGAGATCGGGCTAACCCAGGGGGGTAGGTAACCCGACCGGGCACTCGAAAGTGCCGAGTCCTACTGTACACAAAAGTACTTCTTTTGCGCTAGATGGTCTCTAAATCTCGCATCTATCCAGACCATCGGTCTGTTTAGGGGCCTGAAGCAGGGCGTTGCGGTTGCTGCAATGTGTCGCGCAACCTATTGGCGGTAGCCGGCCAGGAAGTTGCCGAAGCGCTCGATGGCGACCGCGAGGTCCCTGGCCCACGGCAGCGTCACGATCCGCACATGATCATGGTTGGGCCAGTTGAAGCCGGTCCCCTGCACCATCAGGATCTTCTCCTGCAGCAGCAGATCCAGGATCAACTTCGAATCGTCATGGATCTCATGCACATTCGGATCCAGCCTGGGGAACGCGTACAGCGCGCCCTTCGGCTTCACACACGAGACGCCGGGGATCATGTTGAGCCGTTCCCACGCGACATCGCGCTGTTCCAGCAGCCGACCGCCGGGCAGGATCAGATCGTCGATGCTCTGATGCCCGCCGAGCGCGACCTGAATCGCATGCTGCGCAGGCACATTCGGGCACAGCCTGGACGAGGCGAGCAGATCGATGCCCTCGAGGAACCCTCTCGCGGACTCCTTCGGACCGGTAATCGCAAGCCACCCAGAGCGATACCCCGCAACCCGGTACGCCTTGGACAGTCCGTTGAAGGTCAGGCACAGCAGGTCAGGGGCCACCGAAGCCAGCGAAATATGCTTCGCGTCGTCGTAGAGGATCTTGTCGTAGATCTCGTCGGCGAGCAGCAACAACTGGTGCTTGCGCGCGATATCCGCGAGCTGCTGGAGAATTTCCGCGGAATACACCGCACCCGTCGGATTATTCGGGTTGATCACCAAAAGCGCCTTGGTCTTCTCGGTGATCTTGGATTCGATATCCGCGATGTCGGGCTGCCAGCCGCTGGACTCGTCGCACAGGTAGTGCACCGGCGAGCCACCGGCCAGGCTGGTCATCGCGGTCCACAGCGGGTAGTCCGGCGCAGGGATCAGCACCTCGTCGCCGTTGTCGAGCAACGCCTGCATGGTGATGGTGATCAACTCGGAGACGCCGTTGCCGAGGTAGACGTCGTCCACATCCAGCTCGGGGAAGCCGGGCACCAGCTCGTAGCGGGTGACGATCGCGCGCCTGGCCGACAGGATGCCCTTGGACTCGGAGTAGCCCTGGGCATACGGGAGCGCCGCGATGATGTCGCGCATGATCACGTCGGGCGCCTCGAACCCGAACGGGGCGGGGTTGCCGATATTGAGCTTGAGGATCCGGTGACCCTCACCCTCCAGCCGTGCCGCCTGCGCGTGTACCGGTCCACGGATCTCGTAGACGACGTTCTGCAGTTTCGTGGACTGCTCCAGCACACGCGGCGGTCGATGACTTGGGCTCACCCGTCCCATGGTGCCACCCACGGCAAACAGATAATCGGCCTGCGTGTATCAATTGCCCGTTTTTTACTGGGGCGACTGCGGCAGGCCTGCCGTGGCGCCCCGCAGTGTGACGAGAACCTCAGGAAGCCGGGTTGCCAGGGGGTATCCCCTTCGCGGCGGTGACGCCGCAGAACTCTTCGATCCGCTCGTCGAGGAAGCGTGCCTCGACCGCATCCCGGAAGTCCGGGCCCGCGATGCGCCTGCGCACCCCGGTCAGCCGCTCCTCCAACTGGGCGATGCGCTTCTCCTCGGCGAGCCCGAGCACCGGGCGCAGCGCCTCGGCCGCCCCGTCCAGGCTGCCGTTGATCAGGTGTGCCGCAGCACAATCGATCCGCGCCAGCGATTCGGCGCCATAGGAACGCTGCTCGGAGGGGCCGCTCGCATACAGCTCGATCGCGCGCTGGGTAGCGGCCAGCGCGGGCTCGGCCTGACCGAGATGGATGTAGGTCGCGCCCGCGTAGTAATGCGCCTTGGCGGCGTTGAACCCGAACACGCCGCCGACCTCGTCGTGCAGTGTGTCGGTCTCGGGCACGTCGCGGGCGTCGTCGGCGGCGCGAATGCACCGATCGGCGTCGGATTGGCTGCCGAGCCGCGACCAGATGCGCGCCTCGATATTGAGCAGCCGAACCTTCGCGGTCGCCGACTCGGCGAACTCCTGACCGCTCTGGGCCAGCTGCACCGCCCGGCGCGGACGCTCCGACTTGTACTCGATGAGCGCGTGCATGCCACGGCTCCACGCCCGGAGCCCGTTGTGACCGCACAGTTCGGAGTAGGCCCACGCCGCTCTGATCTGTTCACCCGCCGCATCGAAGTAGCCGAGGTCGGTGCTCGCGTTGGCGAGCAGACCCGACAGCGTGCCCGCCAGCAGATACAGATGGCTGGTATCGGCGGGGCGCTGATGGCCTTCCAGCAGTCGGTACACCCGACGCCGAACCCGCAGCATCTCAACCATCATCGGCACCGGCGGGATGTGTACATAGTCATTCGCAATGCGCGTGACGTCGGCGTCGAGCTGTTCCAAAGTGGTCGCACCCACGTTCGTGCTCTCCGCCTGGCCGGCGTGTTCGCTGGCCTCATGGGCAGCCGCCATGATCAGATCCCTCTCCGAAATCGCTGCTAACGCTTCACCTCTCATCGCACCGGCATCTATGAGAGCCAAAAGGTCCGCGTCGCTCGAATATTGGGCGCGCGCCGAGCTATCGGCAGGCGCGTCGAATCCAGGCGCGGACGGTCGATCAGCCACCGGCTGGTCGATCATTGCCGCAAACCGTGCCCGCACAACGTCATCGGACCTGGCAAGGGAGGTATCGAGAGCAGCTTGATTGATCGGACGCGGATGGACTCGGACGCCACCGGCCTCCCACTTCGATACCAGACGTTCATGCACACCGAGATGGGCCGCAAACTGCCTGATGCTCATGCGCTTGGCATCGCGAAGGGCACGGGCCTCTTTACCTGACCATTGCCGGACCACGATGTCATCCCTTCCGAAAGCACTCCTTCCCCAGGGTACGAGTGGTTTGTTGGCACGGCTACATACGAAACAGAGCTGGTATCAGAGGCAGCGGAAGGGCAGCAGAAGGCGGGCGTGCGGGCAATACCGAATCACGGGTTGTACCGGGACCCTTGAGGGCGGGAGGCAAGGAGTTCGCCGTGAATGTGGAGAAACTCAGGACTGTTGACGATTGGGTGGCGTTCTACCGGCACGAGTTCGGACTACCCGTAACCGAACGTGGCGGATTCGTCATGTTGCCGATCACCGCTCGCGTCTGCGTCGTCCACTTGCCGACCGCTCGTGCCGAAAAGGTACGGGCCGCACTGGAACAGCAGGGGACCAGGGGGCCCATGCTGGCCAGGCAGATCCGGTGGAGCTTTCTCGCCGAACCGGACAGCAGGCCGGGAACGCAGGTGTTAGAGGTGCTCAACCGCCTCGACATCGGCATTCCGGCCATTGGCAGTGCCGTGATGTTGCCGACCGGACTCGGCAGGTGGACCCGGGAAGGGTGCTTCTGGGTATCCCCGCCGAGACGCGGCGACACGCTTCCTCCGCTATCCGTCATCATCACGACGGCGCTGGCGGTGGGAGCGGGCGGCGGGGACTGATCACGCGCCGCGATCGGTTCCCGTTGCCGCCCGGCGCCACACCGGGCCGAGTCCGCCCCTTTTCCTGGCAGTCGACGGGGCGGACTCGGGTCGGAGTCAGCGGTTTTCGCGAAGGCGGGCCGCACTGGCTCGCCTTCCGCCAGAGCGGCTTTCGCCGAGTCGGCGTTCGCTGGATCGGTGCACGTCAGAGCGGCTATCGCCGGGTCGGCTTCCGTTAGGCCGCGCACGGTGCTGCGGCCGCATCTACATTCGAGGAATGGGCAGCGACCGGCTGAGTGACCTACGCGGGACCTTTCAGGTGCGCACTCGCGAGCTGGTGCCCGCACCAGCAGCGGCGTTCGCCGGCCTCGACATCGTCCGCTGCTACGGCTTCGACGTCACCGAACCGAACCCGGTGCGGCGCAGGAAGATTCCCGGCGGCACCGTCAAGATCGTGTTCGCACTGGAAGGCACCTTCGAAGGACGCAGCCTGGATCCCACCCCGCTCGTCATCGGGCTGCACGACCGGGCAGGCACGGCCGGGCACTCCGGGCGGATGCGCAGCGTCCAGGTGCAACTCGATCCGCTGACCGCGCGACGGCTGCTCGGCGTCCCGATGGACGAGCTACGCAACGAAGCAACGGATCTCACCGAGATCCTCGGCAAGTCCGTGCGCTCGCTGACCGAGCGCCTCGCCGAAACCCCCACCTGGCCCGCCCGATTCGCCATGGTCGCCGCCTACCTCCGCGAACGTTCCGCGGCGGCGGACGACCGGGAAGACCGGGCGATCACCCACGCGATCCGGCAACTGCGCGCCTCGAACGGCCTCCTGCCGGTGGCCGCCCTCGCCGCGGAAAGCGGCTGGAGCCAGCGGCATTTCCGGCGCCGCTTCGCCGAGCAGATCGGCCTGCCGCCGAAGGACTACGGCTCGCTGCTGCGCTTCTCCGCGGCGCTCACCGCACTGGTGCGTGCGCCTGCCCGCGAGACGAGCCTGCTCGCAAGCGAGTTCGGCTACTACGACCAATCCCATCTGATCAGGGACTTTCAGCGTTTTGCCGGGGCGCCGCCCGGCAGGCTGCTCGGCGGAGCCGACAGCTGATGTCCTATTCGTCCAATACCGCGGCGGTGTGGGGGACATAGCGTTCGTCCCACCCTCGACCGCGAAGGATATCCGCGATGTTCGCTGCACCGATCACCGTGCGTATCGCCGCCACCGGCGTCGCCGTTCACGCGATCAATCACATTCTCGTCGTTGTGCTCTCACCGTTCAGCTGGCACGTCGGCACCGTCTTCCACCTCACCCACGCACCGCTCTACGCCGCCCTTGTGCTGCCACTATTGCGCGGTAAGAACTGGGCTCGAATACTGATCACCTTCTTGCTAGGCGGCCAGTTCCTCGGGCGGTTCGTCGTGTGGGTGATGTTCCCCAGTGCGGGCGCGCATCTGGCACTGATCGCAGGCTGGGCGTTATCGATCGTCGTGCTGACCCTGTTGTGGGCGCCCGCCGCGAGTCGTCGGCACTACCGAAAGACGCGCACGCCGTCGGTGGTAGAACCGGTCCAAGAACTGGCCGAGTGACGCTCGGACTACCGCGATTCCGCGGCGTCGACCACCGCGGGCGACAACGGGAAGTTGAGGTAGGACTTCGACGGCGTCGGCCCGCGCTGACCCTGATACTTCGAGCCTGCGGTGGCGCTGCCGTACGGGTGCTCGGCCGGACTGGTCAGCCGGAGCAGGCACAGCTGGCCGATCTTCATGCCAGGCCACAGGGTGATCGGCAGGTTGGCCACATTCGAGAGTTCCAGCGTGATGTGGCCGCTGAAGCCGGGATCGATGAACCCCGCGGTCGAATGCGTCAGCAGGCCGAGCCTGCCGAGACTCGACTTGCCCTCCAGCCGACCCGCCAGATCGTCGGGCAGCGTGCACACCTCGAGCGTGGAGCCGAGCACGAACTCGCCGGGGTGCAGCACGAACGGCTCGCCATCGGCAGGCTCGACGAGGCTGGTCAGCTCGTCCTGGCGTTGCGCGGGATCGATGTGGGTGTAGCGGGAGTTGTCGAACACCCGGAACATCCCGTCCAGTCGCACGTCGATACTCGACGGCTGGATCAGGTTTTCCAGCAGCGGCTCGACGCCGAGACGCCCAGCGGCGATCTCCGCACGGATGTCGCGATCGGAAAGCAGCACGGCAAGCAGCGTAGCGCCTGCTCGCCGGTACTCCTCAGCCGCACGGCGGTCGAGCGGTCATCGCTGCGGCGTCACCCGCTCGGCGGTACCGACAAGGTCAGTGTCGAGGCGCGGCGACACGGTTAGAGCACTATCCTCGCACTCGTTCGGGCAGGGACGCCCGCGACGAAGGGATGACGCATGACCGACGCTCCGCTGTTCGATCTGACCGGCCACGTGGCCATCATCACCGGAGGCAATTCCGGCATCGGTCTCGGCTTCGCCCGCGGGCTCGCGCGGGCAGGCGCCGACGTGTGCATCGTCGGGCGCAACAAGGAACGCAATGCCGATGCCGCCGACATCCTGCGCGCCTACGGCGGCCGGGTGCTGGCGCTTGCCTGCGATGTCGGCGAGGAAAAGCAGGTGATCGACACCATCGCGCTGGCCGCCGACGAGCTCGGCCGCATCGATTCGTGTTTCGTCAATGCCGGTGTGGCACAGGGCATGACGCCGTTCATCGACACCGATCTTGCCGAGTTCCGGCGCGTCACCTCGATCAATCTCGACGCCGCCTTCGTCACCCTGCGCGAGGCCGCCAAGGTCATGGTCGCCCAGGGCGAGGGCGGCAGCCTGGTCGGCACCGCGAGCCTGGCGGCCACGCAGGGTGTGCCGCGCGGCCAGTCCTACGCGGCGAGCAAGGCCGGGCTGATCGCCATGATGAACTCCATCGCCGTCGAACTCGGCAAAGAGGGCATACGCGCCAATTCGGTGCTGCCCGGCTGGATCGAAACCCCCATGACCGACGGCGTTTTCGCGTGGGACCGCTTCCAGGAACGAGTCAAGCCGCGCATCCCGGCCAGACGCTGGGGCAGGCCGACCGATTTCGAGGCGGTCGCGGTGTATCTGGCCAGCCCGGCCAGCGCGTATCACACCGGCGACACCCTGCTCATCGACGGCGCCTACAGCAAGTTCTGACCAGCTCCCGCCAGACCTGGGGGTTTGTTCTCAGGATCGGATGGGAAGGTGGGTGGGTGACCTCGAATCCCCCATCGGTTCGGATCCCAGCGCCCGTCGTCCTGGCGGGCGTGCTCGCCGTTTTCGTCCTCGGGCTCACCAGCAACGTGCTCGACCGGGACGGCCTCACCGTGATCGACCCCCGCATCTCGGACTGGGTCGTCGCGCATCGCAACGGGGTGCTGACGCCGATCGCCATCGCCATCACGCACATCGGCAGCACCGTCACGATGACCGTGCTCGCGGTGCTGGCCATTGCGGTGTTCGCCTGGCTCGGGCAGCGCAAGGCGGCCGCGCTTGTCGTCATCACCGGGCTCGGCTCCTGGCTGCTCGTCGACGGCGGCAAGCACCTGATCGATCGGCCGCGGCCGCCTGCGATCAACCACGTCATCGTCAAGACCAACCCGGCGTATCCGTCCGGGCACAGTCTCGGGTCGATCGTCGTGGTCGGAATTCTTGCGCTGCTGCTGATTCCACGGCTGCGCCGCCCCGTCGTGCGCCGTATCGCCGCCGTCGGCGCCGCGATGTTCGTTGTCGCGGTGGGGCTTTCCCGCATCTACCTCGGGGTGCACTGGCCAACCGATGTGCTCGGCGGGTGGGCGATCGGCGCGCTGTGGGTGCTGCTCTGTTACGGCACCTACCGCTATCTGGACCAACGCCAGGATCCGGTCGGCGCCGTGCCAGAGTCGCGGCCCCGCTCGTTGTCGCGCGATCCCGCGCCCTGACCACGGATTGCCGGACCGCTCAGCGCATCTCAGCCGACCGGCACCCAGGTGGTGCGGCCGTCGGCGTCGCGGTGCACGCGACCGAACGGAACGTCGGCGAAGTGGATGCCGAAGGCCAGATCACCGGAGGTGGCCAGGCGATCGATCAGGATGCGGCGGCGGCGAACACCTTCCTCGGGATCGAAATCCGCGGCGCAGAACCACTCCGGGTTGGCGATCTGTGCGGGAGTATGCATGGCGTCGCCGATCATCACCAGGCGACGGCCGAAGGACTTGATCGCGAATGCCGTGTGACCCGCCGTGTGACCGGGCACCGCTTGCGCGCGAACGCCGGGAAAGATCTCCTCCCCGTTGAGGATCCGCTGCACCCTCGGCGCGATCACGGCCAGTGTGTCCGGGGTAGTGATACTCCCCTTCGCCCAGTCCGGCAACGAGTCGATCAGCTCCGGGGTGAGCGAATGCCACCAGTCCCATTCGGTGTCGGCCACCAGATAGCGCGCCGCACCGAACGGCGCAGTGCCACCCGGTCCTTCGCGCAGCGTCCACCCGAAATGGTCGAGATGCAGGTGACTGATGGCGACGGCTTCGATCCGATCGGCGACCCCGAGACGAGCCAGGTTGCGCAGCAACGCACCACCGTGCACCGCGCCCGTCATCGGATTATGCGGGTCATCCGGGGCGACCACCGGCCCGATGCCCGCATCGATCAACAGGGCGCGGCGACCGCGCTGCACCAGCAGCCCACCGATCCCGGCAACGAGGTGCCCGTTCTCATCGAGGTGGTCCGCGTAGGTAATCCAGTCCTGCTCAGTGGCATTCGGTAACCAGCCACTCGGCTTGAGCGCCACTGCCCCGTCGGGCACGTAGCTCAGCTTCATCCTCCCCAACCGAATCGTGCGCAGCCGCGGTGGGCGCCGCAGCCTGTCGTTTCCATCAACGGGGGCAACGCGGGTTGTGATCATCAGACGCTCCTCGTTCGGAAATCTGACAGTAGCGCGCGAATCCCGTTAGCGTCAGCCGTCTTTCACCGGTCTCCGCTACTCGATCTGTGTGATATCGCACGACCGAACGCGCTGCTCGAACTCAGGCAAGATCGTCGCGACCGCTGCCGAACAAATGCGTGCACAGAAGGCGTCGAATCGCTGAACATGCGCTGGCGGATCCCCGCGCACCGCGACGCACAACACCTGACGAACGGTCGTACCAACTGTCTGAGCTGGCGTCAGCAACCGGTTCAGCGCATCTCAGCCGGGTGGCGCGTCGCGCAGACGCCAGCACGGGTACGCCCGTCCCGCGTCAACCAGGTTCGCGGCTTCGGGAGTCTTGCACCGCACGTAGGGTTTTCGGCCACCGTAGTTCACGATCAGATGCGCCGTCGCCGACTGCTCGTCCACGAACGTCTGATGACACTGCGGACAATGGCAAACCAAATGTGCGCCGAGCGGCCACTCACTGGCACAGCCCCGGCACTTCACCATCTCCGCCGACATCGTCCTCACAGCTTTTTCTCCCCGCAACCGTTCATCGCACGCCCATCGAATCATGTTGCGCGGGCGTCGGTCTTTACGACGGCCCTACGGTATGCGAAGAAAGAGCATCCCACGTAAAACTGCCCCCCTCGATGTCCACATCGACCGACAGAAAGTGCAGAGCATCGACGGTCAGCGTCGCGGGCGTATCGATCGTCGAGAGTGCCTGCGCCAGCGAGGCGGAGTCACGTTCGGCGATGCCGTAGCCGAGCGACACATGCGGCATCGGCGGCGGAGCCGGCAGCGCGCGCTCGGCACCGAACACCCGCACAGCCGCGTCACGGGTCGCGGTATACAGCCGTTTCCATTGCGCGTCTTCAGGTGCGGCGACCCCGACGCCGTATTCATGCAGCCACGGGCCCTGCATCGGGATCCCGAACGCGGTCGTGTCCGCCGCGACAGCCGCAAGCGCCGCACCGAACCGTTCGAGCGCATCCTCGCCGACTTCGCTGCGCCACCACGGAATTCGCGTCACCGTCGCATGCTGCCAGCGCGGTATCACCGCAGCACACCCATCGAACGCCCCCACCGCATCCACCACAGACTGCACCGCCGCACAGAACCCAGGATCCGGCAGAACATACACATGCAGCGACCCACGCAGCTGCGGCCAGTCGAGATGAGGCGAGTCGAAGAAATTCCGCACGGGCACCGATCCTATGGTGCACACCCACACCCCCGCCGGACGAGCGCCCTCCGCGCGGAGTCAGGTGAATATCCACGGTGCGCAAGACAACAGCATGGCAGGCTCCATGCGCCGCACGAGCGAGACGGGAACCGACATGCTCAAACCCCCGCAAGGGGCGCGCAGCCGAAGCCCCTCGGCAACGCGATCGGCAACGCATGCTCGCTGGCACCACTGAATGTAATTCCATTGACGCGGCGAAACGCCGAATAATTGTTCTCACGGAGGCCCTGCATCCGATCTAGAGGATCAAATTCCTTCATGACGTCATGTCATATCGCCGGATCAGAATGATACCGTCCGCCATCGTCTCCACACACACCATAAGCACACGCGTAATAGACGCCCGGTCTAGAGGGCTTGATATTCATGCGAACATCACACATCGTCCCAAATCGCGCATATACTTCACAATCGATGGGTCATTATATTCACCGAGGAGGGCTCGACCTCCGACTACGCACAGAAGTGCGATAGAAGCGATCGCAAGCGAAGTTCGCTGAAGTTCGCCCGAATAGATTGCCACTGATTATAAACTGGGGAAGATGTGTCACAGTACGGTCCCAATTACCAGACAGCAAAGGATAGTTTCCGATCCGCCGTGACCAGCTACCTTGCGCGGGACAAAGTTGGTTCTATGTTTACGGAGGAAGTCCACAAGGAGACCATCAAGCACATGGCACGCCTCCTAATCGATGAAGGCGGAAACCCTCTCACTGTTATCCGCGACCTACACAAACTTACCGATTATCCATACTCGTCTGCCGCACTAATCAGGGCAGAAAAATACGTGGCAGAAGAAGAACCAGCGGTGTACGCCCGGCCACTGGACAGCGGCTCATCAGGCATGAGCAGTGGCTTCATATTCGTTGCCACGGCACTGGCCGTGGCCGTGATCGCATTCTTTCTCAACCGACTCGGCGGCTCGTCGGACATCACTATGCCCACAACACCGCGGCCGACCGCCATCCCACACACAGTTCCACAAAGCCAAGTTGAGAGCGTGCTCCGCACAATGCGCCCCGGAGCATGCTGGGACGGCATCATGGCATGGGATGGCAATAGGTATTCATACGTGACCCTCCCCAGAGAAGTGCCGTGTTCTGCTGCAAATGCAACGACTACACTCGTACGGATCAGAGACACATCCGAGCAGTGCGATAATCAGAGCGATTCTCAAGGAACAACAGGTTGGCTGCCGGTCGGCGCCTCGAAGTATTGCCTATCAGCCATCCCTCAAATAGGCGGTTGTGTTGCCGCCAATCTGGCTGACGATAAGATACTTGCTTTCATCGTGGACTGCACAAGCCCAAATTCACCGAGATTTCACGAGATGCTGAAGATTGTCAGTGCTATTTCTCAGCCTGAGATGGCCTGTCCGAAGGGAAGCACACACGGTGGCTCGCCGAGTTGGCGACAGTGGTTCTGCGCTGAATACATCTGAACTAGCGTGCACCAGCTGACCACCGAACTCTTTGCCGTGCAATGCAAATGGCACAACACAAGGCGAAGACGACACGCCCGCCTACAAGACGCGCTCGCGACTTGAAGGCGACGACTACCGTCTGGCGACGCCTCTCGGCTGCGGCGGCGCTACCAAGAGATGTTGGAGCCTGATCCGGCGTCGGCGAGGTGCAATGCCCCCGATCGGCTGGGAAATTCGAGGCGAACGAGACCGTTCGAGCCTCCCGCGAACGACCCGAACCGACTGATCCCGGAAGGGCTTCCGCACTGTTCGCGACTGACATCCCGCACGGAATGATGAAGGTCAGAGGGAGCTACCTGGAGTTTTCCCGGGTCGGAGCAGGGTCTGCTAAAGTCTCGGAGGTATCTCTGATACGGCTGCCGATGTAGTTCAATGGTAGAACTTCTGCTTCCCAAGCAGACAGCGCGGGTTCGATTCCCGTCATCGGCTCCACGACGAAGACCCTGACCGTAGTTGCTGGTCAGGGTCTTTTTTGTGTTCGCGGCAGTACTGGGGTGTTAGGGCGGGTGGCTCGGCGGGGGGATGTGGTGGGGTGGGGTGGGGATCGACTATTCGGGCATGGTTATTCGGCGTGGTTTGGCTGCGGTGCTGGCCGTTGGGCTGTGTTCGGGAGTGCTCGGGGCCTGTTCGTCTGAGGCGCGGTCCGCGCCGGGGGTGAGTTGGCAGCCGTGCGTGGAGAATGCGGCGTTCGACTGTGGGACGGTCCGTGTACCGGTGGATTGGGCCGATCCGACGGGAGCGAAGATCGAGGTCGCCGTGGTGCGGGATCGGGCCGACGATCAGGCGGGCAAGGTCGGGACTTTGGTTTCGTTGCCAGGCGGGCCTGGCGGTTCGGGTGTGGATGAAATCGTCAAAGGGGGAAAGTTTTCGGCGGAGCTGCGGAAGCGGTTCGATATCGTCAGTCTTGATCCGCGTGGGGTGAAGCGGAGTCATCCGGTGCAGTGCGATGCGGGTCTGGTGGGGTACCGGCCGAATCTGGTGCCGGATTTGGGTGGGCGGATCGATGAAGTTCGTTCTTATGCACGGGATCTCGCGGCGAGCTGCCGCCAGTACACCGGGCCGTTGATGGACCATCTCGATGCGGTGAGCGTGGCCCGGGATGTGGACGCGGTGCGGGCGGCGTTGGGAGTCGACCAGATCAGTGTGTACAGCAGGTCTTACGGGACGATGCCTGCGCAGGCGTATGCGGAGTTGTTCCCGAAGAGTCTGCGGGCGGTGGTGCTCGACAGCGTGGACGATCACAGTCTGGATGGCCGCGCATTCATGGCCACTGAGGCGCGCGCGGCCGCGGATACCTTCGGCGAGTTCGTATCCTGGTGTGCACGTGACGAACAGTGCGTGCTGCATGGCGCGGATGTCCGACGGATCTTCGACGATACGTATGCCAAAGCCGCGCGCGGTGAACTCCGCAGTGTCGCTGATACCAGCAAGCCGCTGGGACCGTTCGACCTGAGCGCTACGGTCATCCAACGGTTGTACAAGCCCGAATGGTCCAGGCTGGCAACGGAACTGCGCGGGCTGGCCGACCAACCCGCAGGCAGCCAACTGCCGCAGGCCACGCCGCGACTGCAGGGCACACCGGCGCCGATGCCGGAAATCATCGCCTGCTCCGACTGGCGTTTCGACATCGCCGACCAAGACCAGTGGACGAGCCTGTGGCGCGAACAGAACGCGGGCGCGGGCACACTGCGTGCACACTTCGCCTGGGGCGCAGGCTCGCTGTGCTCCGGTTGGCCGATCGCCGCACCGAACCCGCCGCACCTGCCACAGATCACCGATGGCCCGCCCGTGCTGATCCTCGGCTCACTGCATGATCCGGCCACTCCGCACGAATGGGCACGCGGGGTCGAGAAGAACACGCCTCGTGCCACCCTCCTCACCTACGAGGGCCACGGCCACGGCATCTACGACCGCTCGCCATGCACTACCAAGGCGGCCGATGACTACCTCATCGACCTGACCATCCCTGGAACACGCTGTCCTGCAGCATGACTCAGGGGAAGCCCGATCCGTATGCCGGATCGGGCTTTCCGGCGTTCAAGAGCCGACTCGCCGCAACGGGGTGAGCCGCCAGAGCGAGGTGGTTTCGGCGGCGCGGGCGGCGTGCAGTGGGTCGGTGGTGTCCTTGGTGCGCGGGTGGTGCGGGGTGGTGTCGGTTTTGTCGATGATGCGCAGGCGTGCGGCGGTGATCATGGTTAGTAGGTCGTCGCGGGTGCGCAGCCCCAGATGTTCAGCCAGGTCGGACAGGATCAACCACCCCTCGCCGCCCGGGTTCAGGTGGGCGGCCAGACCGCCGAGGAAACCGTGCAGCATGGCACTGTCCAGGTCGTAGACGCCGTGCTCGAGCGCGGAGGTCGGTCGCGCGGGCAGCCACGGCGGATTACAGACGACAAGGTCGGCGCGGCCCTCGGGATAGAGGGCGGGGCCGACGATCTCGACGGTTCGGCCGAGGTCGAGCCGGTCGATGTTGTCGCGGGCGCAGGCCAGGGCGCGCGGGCTGTCGTCGGTGGCCACGATGCGCTCGACGCCGCGGCGGGCAAGCACGGCCGCCAGCACGCCGGTGCCGGTGCCGAGGTCGAAGGCGACGCCGCCGGGCATCGGCAGCGGAGCGCGGGCGACGAGATCGATGTACTCGCCCCGAACCGGGGAGAACACGCCGTAGTGCGGGTGAATGGTGGCGTCGAGCGCCGGTATCGCGACGCCTTTTTCCCGCCACTGTGCCGCGCCGAGCACACCGAGCAGTTCGGTGAGCGCGATGAGCATGGGCTCGTGCCCTGGTCCGTAGACGTCGTCGCACGCCTTGCGCACGTCCGGTGCGCGGCGCAACGCGAGCCCGTGGTCGTCCTCGAGCTGCACGAGCAGCTTGCCGAGCACGCGGGCCCGATGATTGCGGGCCCGGCGCTGCAGCCGGAAGGTTTCGGCCGCAGTGTCGGCGGGCCCCGTAGCTTTCCGGTCGACGCGACGGCTCATCGCCTGCAGCAGCTGACGGCCGTTGTGATAGTCGCCGCGCCACAGCAGCGCGGTGCCTTCACAGGCCAGGCGGTACGCGTTTTCGGCGGTCATCCGGTCGTCGGCCACCATGATCCGGGTCGGCACCGGTGTCGCGCTCTCCGAATGCCATGGCGCGGATCGGACGGTGTCGGCTTCGGTCCAGCTCATTGTGGACATGAGGTACTCCTCGTGGTCGGGCATGCGGGGACACGGAGTGCACCGCGACGAGGAGGTGTGAAGGGTGGGTGTTACAGCGCCCGCGTCGAAGTGCGCGAGGAAACGTCACCGAGAACCATGCCCAACGTCATGACCGACCCTTCCGAATAGCTTCCCCATAGTGTCCCATATGCGTCGACCAGCGCCGATGGCGCCCCAGGTCGGGCGCCCACCGGTCAGTGCCGCGCCCAACACCGTTGGGCCACAACAGCATCGCTACCCGGCGAGATCCCTGCGTTCCCGCACGTCGGCGTGGAGTCGACGGAATCTGCTGCCGTGGAACACCAGCGGATCGACATCGGTGCGCGTGGCGATGCGATGGATGCGCAGAATGACCACCGCGTGATCGCCCGCGGGAACATGCACCTCAGGCACGCCTTCGATCCAGGCGGACGCGCCGTCGATGAACAGCGCGTCGCCGGTGCCGCGGTGCACTTCGGTGCCGCGGAATCGGTCACCGTTGCGGGCGCCGAGCGTGCGGGCGGCGTCCTGCTGATCGGTGCCGAGCAGGCTGAGCCCGAGGTGGCTCGCGCCGCGGAGCTTGGGCCAGGTCGAGGACGAGTTCTGCACACAGAACGACACCAGTGGCGGGTCGAGCGAGACGGGCACGAAGGTGCTTACCGCGAGACCGTGTTGGGTGCCGTCGATTTCGGCGCATACCGCGACGACGCCGCTCGGAAAGTTGGCGAAGGCACGGCGCAGGCCGCCGCCATCGGCCGGAAATTCGAAGAGCTCATGCATGATTCCCCGCCTGTACGCTGCTCGCGAGTGCCCCGGCCACGGGACGCCAGCGTCCAGTGTAGCGGTCGATCACACCGTCCTCCTGAAATGACCTGTCCGACAGGTAAAGACCGGGTAGCGCCGCGGTGGCGCCCAGCTCGACGAGCACCGGCTTGAGCAACAGATCCGGTGCCAATGCGTGCACCGGGCCCGCGCCGAGCATCACCGGGACGCCGAGGACGCCGGCCAGCCCGGTGCCTCCGTCGAACTGTTCCAGGAAAAGTTTCAACAGTCCGGTGTAGGTGGCTTTGAAGGTCGGACTGGCGAAAACGACCAGCTCCGAAGCGGATACGGTGCGCACCGCCGCGGTCACCGCCGGGTCACCCCAGCCGAGCAGGCCTGCGCCGAACTCGACCAGGTCGATCACCGTCGGCTCCACGTCGGGACGCAGACCCCGCGCGACCAGCGTGGCCGCCGTCAAGGTGCGCGAAGCGGGCTTCGGATTGCCGACTACCACGGTCACTGTCACTGTTTTCGTATCCTTTTCACTAACCTGCGGTTCGACCGGCGGGCCGGTCAGATCACGCCGTGCAACGGCGGCGCGGTGCCGTGCAACTGCGCACGACCGATGTGCTGGTACTTCCACCGAATCGGGTCGTGCAGCGTATGGGTGCGGGCATTGCGCCAGAAGTGATGCAGGTTGAGATCCGCTGCGGCACTGCGGGTGCCGCTCACTTCGAACAATGCGCTGGACACCTCGTTCGCCGCCTGATCGGCGAGCACCTTGGCCGCAGCGACCGCGAGCGACGCCTTGGCGGCCAGCTCCTCGGTCCGCTGGTGCGGCGCCCCAGCGTCGGTAGCCGCGTCCACAGCGGCGCCTGCCGCGCCGAGCGTCGCTTCGGCGGCCGTGACCGCGACCGCCAGCTCACCGAATCGTTGGATCAGCAACGGATCATCGATCGCCTCGGTGACGCCGGCTTCGAACCACGGCCTGCTCGTCGTGCGCACGAACTCCGTTGCGGCCGTGAGCGCCCCGCGCGCGATGCCCGCATCGATCGCGACATGCAGCAGTTGCGCGAACGCACCGTAGGCGGTGGGCGCGCGCACCGCCGCGGCGCGCGGGATCAACTGGTCACGCTCGACAAGCACCTCCTCGAAGGAGACGGTGCCGCTGCCGGTGGTGCGCTGACCGATGCCGTTCCAGTCGTCGATGATCCGCACACCGGGCGCGGTCGCGGGGAGATAGGCGATGTACTCCCCTGCCGCCAGTCCACTGTGCTGCTCGGGGTCATCGAGCACGGTGAGCACCGCGAGCAGATTCGCGAACAACGAACCCGTGCAATAGAACTTGCGCCCGTCGATGCGGAACCGGTCGCCCACCGGTCGCACCGTGGTGGCGATCTCGGCGACGGTCGCGCCGCTCCGCTCGGACTGGGCGTTGGCGATCTGTCCACCGTCGAGCACGCCGGCGAAGTACCGCTCCCGCTGTGCCGCCGAACCGGCCAGCCGCACCAGGTTCACGTACACGAAGTGGCTGTGCGGAATCTGCGCGATGTTCGGATCGGCGGTCGCGAGAATGCGCACCACCTCGGCCACCGCGCTCGGCGGCAGGTCGGCGCCGCCGTACTCGGCGGGCACCGTGATCGCGAGCAGCCCACTCGCCGCAAGCCGTTCGATCTCCTCGCGCGGCAGTATCCGACCGCGGTCCCGCGCGGCAGCTCCCGACGCGAAGTCGGCCGCAAGGTGTGCCGCAACCGAAAACGCTTGCGCGGCCGAGGTGATCCGGTCAGCCGCGGCGGGACGCGCCGCAGCCTCCGAGAGTGTCATCAGCTCGCCGCCGCGACCGGCCGTCGCGCGGCCTCCAACTCCCGAACCAGCGGAAGCACTTTCGCGCCGAAGTACTCGATCTCCTCCTGAAAGTGCAGGAAGCCGCCGAGGATCAGATCGACGCCGAGCTCCTTGTAGGCGACGATGCGCTCTGCCACCTGTTCCGGCGTACCGATCAGCTGGGTGCGGAAGCCGTCGTTGTACTGCACGAGATCCTCGAAGGTGGAATCCGCCCACATGCCCTTGCGGTCCTTGGTGGACGCACCCGCCTGCTGCACGGCGTCCCGGAATCCTTCCACCGCAGGCTTGTTCGCCTTCTCGACAATCTCGCGCAGCGTGTCCCGCGCTTCCTTCTCGGTGTCGCGGGCGATGATGAAGCCGTTCAGGCCGAACTTCACCTCGCGCTCGTGCTGGCGAGCGACCGCACGCAGATCGTCGAGCTGCTCGGTGACACCGTCGAAGTCCTTGCCGTTGGAGAAGTACCAGTCGGCGTGGCGGCCACCGTTGCGGCGGGCCGCCGTCGAGTTACCACCCTGGAACAGTTCGGGATTCGGGCGTTCGGCGGTGTTGAGCGGCTTCGGCTTGAGCGTGAAGTCGCGGATCCGGTAGAAGTCGCCGCCGTAGTTCACGTTGTCCTCGGTCCAGATCTTGCGGATCACCTCGAGGAATTCGGCACTGCGCCGGTACCTTTCGTCGTGCTCGAGCCACGGCTCGCCGAGCGCGGTGAACTCACCGGCGAACCAGCCGGAGACGACGTTGATGGCGAACCGGCCGTTGGACAGGTGATCGGCGGTCGCGCCGAATTTCGCGAGCACCGCCGGATGCCACAGGCCGGGGTGGATGGCCGCGATCACCTTCAGCCGCTCGGTCGCGCCGAGCAGCGCGAGGCTGAACGAGGTGGACTCGTGCTGGAATTCGGCGCCGTAGGAGGCGGTGTAGCGCACCTGCGAGAGGGCGTAGTCGAAGCCGTTGCGCTCCGCGGTCTGCGCCAGCTTCTTGTTGTACTCGAAGTCCCAGCCCGTGCGCTGTTCGATATCGCTGGTGACCAGCCCCCCGCTGACATTGGGCACCCAGTAGGCGAATCGGATCTGGTCGGCAATCTGCTCCGTGGTCATAGCTGCTCCATGCTTTCGGGGGTAGCCGGTGGCTTTCGGGGTAGCCGAGGGGTGGCAGTCGATCTCCTCCCACTCCAGCACCGCGCTCCGGCCGGCACGAGGGTTTGAATCTGTGCGATCGGATCGCCGTGCTGGAGTGGTCGGGGTTTCAGGCGGTGGCGAGGGTGTCGGCGAAGGTGGACCTGGCGAACTTGCCCGCAGGCGCGAAGCGTCCGAGCAGAGCCGCCGCGTCCTCGCCGGTAATGCGGGTAATGAACGCATTGGCCGCTTCGAGCGAATCGACCTCGAGGAACGGCTGCGGGTGGTGCAGCAGACCGACCAGGGCGGCAGCGAACCTCGGATCGACGCTCGCGGCCGCGAACAGCTGCCCGCCGATCTCGGCCAGTTCCGGATCGCCGAGGAACAGCCTGGTCACCTTGTTCGCGGCATCACCGCGCACGGCGAGGAACTCCGCGTACCGCGCGTTGAACCAGCTGTCGTCGAACGGACCCTCGTGCACGGCGGCGGCCGCGACCAGCCGCTGCGCCTGGATGAGCCCGCTCTGTGCGCCCTGGCCCGCGATCGGGTCGTAGGCGATCGCGGTGTCGCCGAGCGAGGCGACCACGTGCCCGCCGGTGGTGTGGCCGACGGCGGACCGAACCACCGGCCGCACCGCGCCTTTCAGCCAGGAATGCGGGTCATCGGCGATCACCTGGGTGGCGAGCACCTCCGGCAGGTCCCAATCGATGAAGTCGCGGTACAGGTCCTGCACGATCCGGTGCGCGGACTCGGCGGAATCCGCTGCGGCGAAACGGGTTTCCCACTCACTGCCTGGACGGGCCCAGCCGAGGAAAGCCCAGCTCGGCCCGGCGTCCTTGTGCAGGTAAGGGCCCCACCATGCCTCGCCCTGCTCGGCAAAGATGGAGAAGCCGCTGTGCGCGCCGCCCGCCGGGCTGCGATGCGCGAAAACATCCTTGTCGTAACCGATTCCGGTCACGGTGACAGTGAGCAGCGAGCGCTGCGGCGCGTCGTAGGGGGTGCGCGCGGTGTCGATCGCGAACAGGTCGGACAGTCCGCCCTTGCCCGTGGCGACCAGGGTGAGATCGTTGGCCGCCGCGATGGTGTCGAGGACTTCCGGGGTCACCGGCTCCACCACGAAGCGGCCGCCACGCTCCTGGAAGGCGGTCAGTCGCTCGTCGGCCTTCAGGCGGGTGTCGACGGCGACGCCGACGTATCCGTCGAAATGGCCGTCGAACTGGATCAATTCGGCACGGTCCGGTCCGGCGATGCGGACGCTGAGCCCGGTGTGCCTCGGCGCCCTGCCGGTGTAGGTGTCGAGGCCGAGCGCCGACTCGGACTGCTGGGTCACACCGAATTCGAGCGCGGTGCCGGTGGCAGGCACGTCATCGCGCAGGCTGCGTTGATCGCGGTCGCTGTAGAGGGTCACCTCGAATCCTGCGTCGAGCAGACCTAGAGCCGCAGTGACGCCGGTTTGGCCTGCGCCGATTACCGCGGCCGAACGGGTGGAACGGGGAACGGAATTCTGCGTTGTCATGCTGGGATCCTGCAACTGTGCCGCGGCCCTCGTGAGTGTTGCGATCAGCGAGAATCAATGGAAGAACCGGCGTTTCCCCTGGCGTACCATTCGGCGCATGTCGTTCACCGTTGCCGATCTGACCGGAGACCGGACCGAGCAGTACCAGCAGCTCGCCGCGCAGGCCGAAGCGCTGGTGGCAGGCGAGCGCGACCGAGTCGCCAACGCCGCCAACCTCGCGTCGCTGGTTTTCCACGCGCTGCCCGACCTGAATTGGGTCGGGTTCTATTTCTATGACGGACACGAACTCGTGGTCGGCCCATTCCAAGGCAAACCGGCGTGCGTCCGTATCGCCCTCGGAAAGGGCGTCTGTGGGACCGCGGCGCAGGCCAGGGAAACCCAAGTGGTGCCCGACGTGCAGGCATTTCCCGGCCATATCGCGTGCGACGGTGACACTCGCTCGGAAGTGGTTGTTCCGTTGGTGCACAACGGCGAACTCATCGGCGTCTTCGATCTCGACAGTCCGAAGCCGGACCGGTTCGATGCCATCGACCAGCACGGTCTGGAATCCGTCGCGCGGGCCTTCCTCGCAGCACTCTGAGGTTGCGGCGAACACCGCTGGGGTGTTCGCCGCATCTCAGGCGTGCGGCGTCTGGACAACCGCTCCCGGACGCGAAACCTCGTCGGGTAGCACCGTGGATCCGGCTGCGCCGATGCGGTATCGAGCACCGCGGTGCTCGTCCGGCAGTCGGTCCCCGGCGCCGAACAGGGCGTTGCGCAGCGTGCCTGGCACGTACTCGGTGGCGTACGCCCCGCGGGCGGCCAGGACCGGAACGACATGGCGGACAACGTCTTCGAACGAACCAGGCGTGACCGCGTATGCCAGGTTGAAGCCGTCGAGGTCGGTGTCATCGACCCATTCCTGGAGCAGATCCGCCACGGTCGCACCGGATCCGACGAACACCGGCCCCATGCCGCCGATGCCTGCCCACTGCCCGATGTCGCGCACCGTCCACTCGCGGCCGCCGTCGTCGTCGAACTCCTGGAAGGCGGCGACGGCGGACTGAATCGCGTTGCTCTCCACCTGCCCGATCGGATCGTCCAGGTCATAGGTCGACAGGTCGATGCCCATCCAGCCGGACATGAAGACCAGGCCGCCCTCGACACTGGCGTAGGACAGGTACTCCTCGTGTTTGTGCCGCGCCGCCTCGTCGGTGGCGTCGGTGATGATGGTCGCCAGCGCGTAGATCCTGGCCGAATACCGGTCCCGGCCCGCCGCGACCAGCGCGTCTCGAATCCGGGAAACCGTCTGGGCGAGTAATCGTTTCGACGGTGCCGCGATGAAGATGGCCTCGGCGTTCTCGGCGGCGAAACGCACGCCGCGCGTCGAGGCGCCCGCCTGATAGATCACCGGCGTTCGCTGCGGTGACGGCTCGGAAAGGTGGATGCCAGGCACCGTGAAATGCTTGCCGCGGTGGCCGATGTGGTGCACCTTCGCCGGATCCACGTAGATGCCCTGCGCCGCATCGCGAACCACGGCGTCGTCCTCCCACGACCCTTCCCACAGCTTGTAGAGCACCTCGAGATACTCGTCGGCCTGGTTGTAGCGCTCGTCGTGGTCCAGCTGGTCGGCCGCACCGAAATTCCGTGCCGCCGAGGGCAAGTAGCCGGTCACCACGTTCCAGCCGATGCGCCCGTTGGTCAGGTGGTCGAGCGTGGACAGGCGGCGCGCGAACGGGAAGGGGTGCTCGAAACCGGTGCCGGTGGTGATGCCGAAGCCGAGATGTTCGGTCACCGCCGCCATGGCCGAAACGAGCAGCAGCGGATCGGCCACCGGGATCTGCGCGCCCTGGCGCAGCGCGGCGATATCGGTGCCGCCGTAGACGTCGTAGGTGCCGAGCACATCGGCGATGAAGATGCCGTCGAAATGCCCATGCTCCAACAGTTTTGCCAGATCGGTCCAGTAGCTCAGCTCCTTGTACCGATGCGACTGGTCGTCCGGATGCCGCCACAGTCCCGGCGACTGGTGGGCGACGCAGTTCATGTCGAAGGCGTTGAAGCGAATACGGCGGGTCATGCGGTGGCTCCGTCCGTTGGTTTGTGTTCGCCTGCGCTCCAGGCGAACGGCAGGTCGGCGCCGTTGAGCAGGTGATCGCCGATCGCCCTTGCCTTTTGGATGGCCGGGTTGTGCACCGAGATGGTGCGGGCGTTGCGCCAGTGCCGGTCCAACCGCTGCCGCTCCGAGACGACCGACGCGCCGCCGACCTCGAAAAGCAGCGAGGTGGCAGGCAGCACCAGATCGATCACGGCGAGCTGGGCCTGCGCGGCGGCGAGTTCGGCTGCCACCAGCAACTTTTCGTCCTTTGCCGCGCCTGCGAGCACCTCGTCGAGCACGTCGGCGACCGCGAGCACGCTCGCCTCGGCGGCGAACGCCGCGGCCGACAGGCGACCGATCACCTGCTGCACCAACGGATCCTGGCGCGGCAGCGCCGCGGCCGAATGCGAGTAGCTGCGGGTGCGGCCTGCCACCCATTCCCTGGCATCCTGCTCAGCCCGCCGCGCGATGCCTGCGAGTACCGCGAGCTGGACAAGCTGCAGATAGGACGTGCCGTAGGTCGGGCCAGGCGCGCCGTAGCCGGGGCCGAGGATGCGCTCGTCGGCCACCACCACATCGGTGAATTCCGTAGTGCCACTTGCGGTCAGGCGCTGTCCGAAACCGTCCCAGTCGTCGTGCTGACGCACGCCGTCGGCCTTCGCGTCCACCAGCACGCCGACCCGCTCACCGTCGCGATCCGCCGCGGCCAGAATGTGGTCCGCGTACAGCGATCCGGTGCTGTAGTACTTCACCCCGTTGAGCAGCCAACGATCCCCGTCCCTGGTCAACCTGGTTCGATAGCGATCAACCGCGCCGACCCCCGGCTCGGTGATCGCATTGCCGACCAGCGTGCCGTCGGCCACCGCGCGCAACCACTGCTCGCGGCTCGGGCCCGGCTCGGCGAGCAGCTGATCCTCGACGAACGAGAAATGCACCCGCAGGGCCTGCGGCAGATTCGACTCGGCCGCCGCCAGCCCGATCAGCAGCCGGAACAACTGCCGCACGCTGACCCCGTACCCGCCGAACTCCACCGGCACCCGCAGGGCGCCGAACTTCGCCTCGCGCAGCCACCCCACCTCCTCGAACGGCAGCCGTCGATCGATCTCCCGCTCCACCGCCCCCTGCGCGATGCGCTCGAAGATCGGTCCGAAGACCGCATCCAGGTCGGAATCTGTGACGGCTTTGGCCTCGATGGATGTCATCGCCCCACGATCGCGCACCCCGCGAATCAGCTCACGGGTTGCGCGCAGTGCGATCGAAATAGTGGTCGGCGGGTCTCGCTACGGACGCCGAAGGATTCGACCGCCGGGTGCGGAGGTGGTGGTGCCAGTCAGTACTCGCGTGGACCCGACTGGGGTGGGCCGTACTGCGGCGGACCGTATTGCTGCGGACCCGACTGGGGTTGACCGGACTGCGGCGGGCCGTACTGCTGAGGTCCCTGCGGATAGCCGCCGGTCCAGCCTGCGGGTGCGGTCGATCGGCGCTTGCTTCGACCACGCTTGACCCCGACGACGATCAGCGCGATCACGCCGAGGACCAGCCCACCGAAGCCGAGGGCGAATGCCCCGACCAGCGAGCCGGCCAGGGAGGTGCCGAAGCCGCGGCCGATAGCGGCGGTGGCAGGTCCGCCGGTGGTGGTGACGCGGTAGGTGCCCGGTGTGTTCGCCGTGAACGAGAAGGCTGCCCGGCCTTCGTGTTTGCCGAACGTGTAGGTCACGTTGGCGCTGTAGTCCTGTAGCGGAACTGCCGCGCCACTCGGATCGGTGATGCTCGTGGTGATCCGGCCGGGGAACCCGTGTTCCGAGGCGCCGGGGTACTCGAAATTCACCGTGTACCCGCCGGTTTCCGTCAGCTGCACAGCACCGGAGCCGGGCACCGGCACGCGCTGGAGATCATCGACCTTCCCGGACATGCCGACGAACCCGAGTACCCCCAGCACAATGCCGCCGACCAGACCGCCAACGATGAGTAGCGCACCGACGACGAACCACCAGCCGGAGGGTGTGATCCGTTGCGGCGCCTGCTGACCTGCTGAATACGGCGAGCCAGCGTATTGGGCTGGTTCCGGATATTGCGGCGCCATGGCAACCGGCTCCTCCCCGCCGATCCGCACGTCGACGTCCCGTCAGAATACGGCGACCACCCGCTGCGGCGCTGGCCATTGCGCGACGGTCACGCCGCAATCAGCCGGGCAAGCTCATGCATTCGGAGGCGATGCGGGTGCTGGCGGTGCGCGCCTTCTCCGCGTCGTCCTTGCTCATGCCTAGGGTTTGCTCGTCGGCGGCCTTGGTGTCGTACTCGTTGCTGACCATCAGGCGCAGCGCATCCTGCGAAATGCCTTGGTCGAAGAACAGTTTCGCCGCGCACTCGGCGCGTTCCTTGCCCTTGAAACCCTTGTCCTGCAACGACTTGGCCAGGTCTGCCTGCGTCACCGTCGGCGCCGCCGCCGGTGTGTCGTCGCCGCATGCCGCGAGCACCGGCAGCGCGATGAGCGCCGCGGCGATCAGGGAGATCCGCACCTGCATCCTCTTCCGTCGACTGGACACCGTTCCGAATGTCGGCCCTGATGGTAGGCGATCGACCTGCGATCTTCGTGGCCAACGGGTTGCGGAGCCGAGGCGTTTACAGGTCCATCGCGGCGCGCAGTGCGGTGTCGAGACGCTCCATGGTGTCGATTTCCATCTCGTCGATGCGTTCGGCGAGCCAGCCGCGGAAGATCCGCCCGATGTTGCCCGCGTGCACCCAGCCGTAGCTGTCTACCGGCACCGCGAGAATGTCCTGGGGATCATCCTCGACCACCTCGGCGGCGATCAGCCACGGTCTCGGCGACTCGTTGATGCCGTCACTGCTGATGAGCACGACAGTGCGACGACGCGGCGAACCATGCGGGTTGTAGATCCACAGTTCACCCCGCCGCACGCATCGCCTCCTCGGCGGCGGCCAGCTCGGCCGCATCGGCGGCGGCCTCTGCCGTCACGTCCGTCGCGGGGTTGCAGCCCATGCGCACGGCTTCGCGCCGAGCGGCCTTCGATATCCACGCCGACGGCGACATGCCCGCGCGGGCCGCGGCCTGCTCGGCGTAGGACCAGGCGGCCTCGTCCAGCGAAAGGGTGACCTTACGCGTTGCCATACCAATTACCGTACCGATGATGCGGCCCGTCTGCCACAATCGCCTGTGACGGGACGGCTGATTTGTCGAGCACATGGGTAACTCGCCGGGTACGGGCCAACTTTCCTAGAGACATCCCGCCGGTCGCCAACGCCCCTGTTGACGCACCTGAGTCTGGCCTGAATACGCGGAGAGGCGGGACAGATACCGAGATGACGACTTTGAACCATCACCGAGTCGGCAAGGGCGAACCGCTGGTTCTGGTGCATGGGATCGGCAGTCGATGGCAGGTGTGGGAGCCGGTCATCGGCGCGCTCGCCGAATCCTTCGAGGTGATCGCGGTCGATCTGCCCGGCTTCGGCAATTCGGCGCCACTGGCGGAAACCACCGTCGACAACCTCACCGACGCGCTCGCGGACTTCCTTGTGGAGCAAGGGCTCGAACGGCCACACCTGGCAGGCAATTCGATGGGTGGGCTCATCACGCTGAACCTCGGCGCGCGCGGGCTCGCCAGGTCGGTCACCGCGTTCTCGCCGATCGCGTTCTGGGACACCAGCGGTCGGATCTGGTGTCAGCAGTCGCTCGGCAAGTCACGCATGCTCGCGCGCCGATTGCAGCCCGCGCTGCCGACGATCCTCGGCACCGCAGTGGGCCGCACCGCATTCCTCAGTCTGGTCTTCGGCAAAGCGTGGGCGGTGAACGCACAGGTCGCGGTCGCCACCGCGAACGGCGCAGCAGACGCGCCCGGCTTCGAGTCCGCCCTCGCGTCGTTCGCCGACGCCAAGCTGGACGAGAACGGCAGTCTGGCCGACATCCCCGTCACCATCGCCTGGGGCAATCGCGACATCCTGCTGACCTATCTCACGCAAAGTCGCCGCGCCCGAACGGATTTGCCGAATGCCAGGCACGTCACGTTGCACGGCAGCGGCCACACGCCGTTCTACGACGACCCCGAGGCGTGCGCGCGGGCGGTGTTCGACACCGCGGGCACCGGGATCCAGTAGCGCCACAACACCTTTCCACACAGTCGGGCGCACCAGCCTGCCTATCGAACCCGGCGCGGCTCGGTCAACGTGTCCGGATGCGCCGTCCCCAGCAGAATGCGCACCGCGTTCCGCCAGCGCTGCTTGATGACCAGGTTCCGATCCACCTCACCGGTCAGCAACACCCGCATCGCGAGACCGGTCATGATCTCGATGGTGAACTCGGTGATCGTCGGCACCCGCGGGTCGTCGGGGAACTCCGCGCGGAAACTGTCCCGGATACTGCTGTGCATCAGCTCGAACAGCCGACGCTCCAGCGGCAGGAACGCGGCAAGCAGTTCCGGGTCGGTGCGCGCACCAACCCAAATCTCCAGCGCGGCAAGGAACGACGGCCCGCTGAGCATCCGCATAGTCAACTCGACGGCGACCTCGAGCCGATCCGCCGTCGCGGGAATGTCCTCGAATTCCTTTGCCAGCTGGTCATATCGGCGCGTGGCGAGGTGTTCGACCGCACCGGCCAGCAGCTCGGCCTTGGTCGGGAAGTGATGCTGCAGCGTGCCGCGCGGCACCCCGGCCCGCTTCTGCACCGCGAGCGTGGTTGTGCCTGCGTAGCCGTCTTCGACCAGGCTCTCCAGCGCCGCGTCCAGGAGGCGCGTGCGCATGCGCGCCCTGCGCTGCGCCTGCGTCTCCCGGACGCGTACTCCCACGGAGGTCAGCGCCCCTGCCACTGGGGTTCGCGCTTCTGCGCGAAGGCAAGCGCACCCTCGGCGGCATCTTTGGAAAACAGTGCGGGCAAGGCGATTTCACCCTGCTTGGCGAACCCCTCCGCAACGGTCCAGTCCGGCGACTCGTCGATGATCCGCTTGCTCGCGGCGACGGCAAGCGGTGCGGCAGCGGCAATTTCGGCGGCCAGCTCCAGCGCGGCGGCCAATGCGCCACCGGGCTCGGTCACTCGATTGACCAGGCCGAGCTGATAGAGCCGCTCGGCGCTGACCCGCCCGCCGGTCAGCGCGAGCTCGGCGGCCATGCTGCGCGGCAACCGCTGGGTGAGGCGCAGCACGCCGCCACCTGCCGCGACCAGTCCGCGCTTGACTTCCGGGATGCCGAACTGGGCATTGCTCGCCGCGACAATGAGGTCACCGGAGAGCGCCAGCTCGAAACCACCCGCGAGCGCGAAACCCTCGACCGCCGAAATCATCGGCTTCACCGGAGGTTTCGCCGCGATGCCCAGCGGACCACGGCGCTGCGTCATCGGCATCTCGCCCTTCGACGCGGCGACTAGATCCATACCGGCGCTGAAGGTTCCGCCCGCGCCGGTGAGCACGAGCACCCTGGCGGTGTCGTCGGCTTCGAACTCGTCGACGGCGGCCTCGATGGCCTGTGCGGTCGCCAGATTGATGGCGTTGCGGGCCTCGGGCCGGTTGACGGTCAGCACGGTGATGGCGTCACGCCGTTCCACCAAGATCACTTCAGTCATTTGACGGTCCTCTCAGTCAGCAGAGTGAGCTTTTCGGCCGCGGCGATCTCAGCCGCAGCGCCGAGCGGGTCACCGTCGACAAACGCGGCAACAGTCTCAGCATCCGACGCCCGAACCAGTATGCGGGCGCCGGTGGGGGTAAGAGCACTGACCACAACAGCTTCCGCCTCGTCGGCGTGCTCCGGCGCAGGGCCCTTGCGGTAGACGACGGTGTAGGACTCGACATTTACCGGCCCGGTGTAACCGGGCGCAGCTGCGCGGCGCGCCGCAGGCACTTCCGCCTCGATCGAATGAAACAGCCGCGCAGGCGGTTTCGCCGAGTACACGCCGACGCCATGCTTGGTGATGTACCAGCCGAGCGCGGTCGCCAGACCGTAGGCTTCGGGGTCTTCGCGCAACAAGCCGACCAGCGTCGCGATCGAATGAGTGGTGTAGTTGTTGCCCGGCCCGCCCGCGAACGTGAGCCCGCCGGTCACCGACAACGGCCGCGCCGGATCGTCGATCGGCAGGCCGAGCGCCTCGGCAGCGACCTGCACCGCAACCGGAAAGCACGAGTACAGGTCGATGTGCGCGACCTCATCGATGCCGATGCCAGCGGCGCCGAGCGCGGCCTGCCCGGCTGCGGCGATGGCGGGCGAGACGGACATGTCCGCACGTTCGGTGACGATCCACTCGTCGGTCGCGGTCGCCCCACCGTGCGGGAACACCCACCGGTCTCGAGGCACCCCAGCGGCGTCGGCCGCGGCCGCGCTGCAGACGATCAGCCCGGCACCCTGATTCACCGACAGGTTCGCGATGAGCAGCTTCGGATACGGCGTAGACACCAGCCGATTCGTCGACGACGGCGTCACCAGGTCGGCGACGGCGTGCGACTCCGGTTGCCACGCATAGGGATTGCGCGCCGCGATATCGGACAGCCGCGACCACAGGCCGCCGATCCGCGCCCGATGCTCGGCTTCGCTCAGTCCGAGCCGACCGCGCAGCGCGGTTTCCATCAGGGCATAGAAGTACACCGGGCCCCACATCCCGGCGTCGGTTTCCATGTCGGAGTTGGGCGCTCGATCCGAGCCGACGAGCTCGCTCGGCGCCAGGTCGTCCGGCTGCTCCGGCCAGTCGAGCGCGGCACCGGTGCGGGTCGCGGCGTTCCATGCGGCCACCGCCTCGGCGCCGGTGATCAGCGCGATGTCCGCCTGCCCGTCGGCGATGGCCTGCGCGACCGTGTTGAGCAGGCGCTGCGGTGCGTCGCCGCCGAAGCGCACGGACTGCATCGTCCGCTTCGGTGTCGCGCCGAGTTCGGCGGCGACGAGCGCGCCGAGATCCGCGTACGGCCTGCTGACCGGCGCCGCGGCCGCGATCAGGTCGGCCGAGCGCAGCAGCCGATCGGCGGTGCCGCTGTCGGCGCCCGCACGGCGCAAGGATTCGGCGGCGAGTTCAACCGGTCCCGGCAGTCCAGGCTCGTCGTTTCGGTGCACGACCTGCCCGGCGCCGACGAGCACCGGCGTTCGGGGGTCCATTCCCGCTGGCAGCATTGTTCCTCCGCTCCTCGCGGTTACCGTCAGCATTGACGGTAACTTGAGTTCGATTAGAACAGACCCCGTTCCACCGGGCAATGACCCACTGGACCTGAACTGACTCACGGGTAAGATCCGAGAATGGGCACCAACATCGCGCTGCGGTTCGACGGCGACCGCGCCTACGTCACACTCGACCGGCCGGACAAGCACAACGGCCTCACCATCGACATGCTCCGCGACCTGATCCGCACCGCCGACACCATCGCGGGCCGCGACGACGTGCGCGCGGTCATCCTGTCCGGCAACGGCCCCAGCTTCAGCAGCGGACTCGACATCGCCAAGGCCACCGGCGATCCGCTGTCCATCGTGCGCAGCTTCGTGCCGCTGCCATGGCGTGGCACCAACACCTTCCAGGAAGCCTGCTGGTCATGGCGCAGGCTGCGGGTTCCGGTGATCGCCGCGGTGCACGGCCGCTGCTACGGCGGCGGGCTGCAACTCGCACTGGCCGCCGACGTCCGCTTCGCCACCCCGGACTCGGAGTTCTCGGTGATGGAGGGCAAGCACGGACTCGTGCCGGACATGACCGGCGCGGCCACGCTGTCCCGGCTGATCGGCGTCGACAAGGCGCTGCTGCTGACCATGACCGCGGACACCGTCGACGCCGCCTACGCCGAGCGCATCGGCCTGGTCACCGAGGTCACCGCGGATCCGGTCGCCGCCGCGGAGAAGCTCGCCGAGCGGATCGCGACCCGCTCCCCGCATGCCGTCGCAGGCGCCAAACGACTCTTCGACAAGGCATGGCACGCCTCGACACGCCGCACGTTCGCATTGGAACGCGCGACCCAGCTACCGCTGATCATTCGGCTGGCAACACAGGGGAAGTCCTCGAAAAGCTAACGCGACAACGGCCTGACGCCCGGGCCAGGCACCACATTTTGGCTAATTCACTGCTAATATTTGAGGGATTTGCCAGCCAGTCGAATTGTGGTGCGCTGCACGCCGCGAGTGGTCTGTGTATCGCGGGAAGTCTGTGTTTCGCATCGCTCTCGGCGAGAATCCGGAGGGCTCACAGACTTGACCAGAACAGCATCCATCGTGCTTTCAGCGTTGGCGGGTGCTTCGGCCTTGCTTCTCACCGTCACTGCCGCCCCGGCCACCGCGAACCCGAACACGATCAATCCGATTCCGGTGCTCAACGGCAGCAACGGCCTGCCCAATCTGCCTGGCCGCAGCAAGGCCGTGTTCCAGATGACCGGCATGGCAAGCCCGAACAACACCCAGGCCTACAACGTGCTCGGCACCGACCTCGGGATCATGTGGGACAACGGGAACGGCGAGCTACTCACCGCCTTCGGCGACACTGCCGGCCTCGGCTTCCCCAATCTGCTCGCAGGCAGCTTTTGGGCGTGGCGCTCCAATATTCTGACGCGCAGCCACACCCAGAACCCGGCAAATGGGATTTATTTCGACAGCGTGGTCCGGGATGTATTCGGTCAGGCCCGCGATTTGATACCGAGCCCGAAGATTCCCTTCCTCGAGATCAGTCGCATTCCGACAGCAGGCATTTCGGTCGGTGGCGTGCAATTCATGAGCTTGATGTCGGTGCGCAGCTGGGACGAGGTCGGCCAGTGGAGCACGAACTATTCCGGGCTCGCCGCCTCCGGCGACAACGGCGAAACCTGGGGCGAACTGCCCGCTACCAGGCGGCCGGATGAGGGCGGCAACAGCAACTTTCAGATGAACGCATTCCTCAAGGACGGCGGCTTCGTCTACGAGTACGGCACACCGCCGGGACGCAACAACCAAGCGTTCGTCGCGCGGGTGCCCGAGGCGGAGATCACCGACCTCGGCGCCTACGAGTACTGGGACGGCGAGCGGTGGCGGCGCGGAGATGTCGACGCCGCGGCGCCGATCATGTGGGGCGTCGGTGAACTCTCGGTGATGTACAACGCGTATCTGGGGCAATACATCTCGCTCACCACCGACCCGTTCAACTCGGTCGTCATGCGCCGAGCGCCCGCGCCGACGGGACCGTGGAGTGATCCCGAGGTGTTGATCGATACCAGGGAGCTGCCGAGCGCGTATGCGCCGTCGATCTTCCCGTACCAGACCGGGCGTGATCTGTACTACCTGACGACCGTGCACAGTCAGTACAACGTGCTGCTCATGCGCACAACGCTGTAAAGGTTTCCGCGACGGGTTCTCCACGATCCGGCCCAGCCCTTGACCTCAACATTAGTTCATGTACGAGGCTGGGCTGCGTCGGATCGTCTTTCAGGAGGAACCATGAAAACCACAGTGCGCGAATGGCTCAGTGCCAACGCCCAGACAGTGCTCGACACCGATCCGAACGCCACCGGCGCCGATCTCGATCCACTGCTCGACCGGCTCGGGTCCGCGACGGTGGTCGGGCTCGGCGAGTCGACGCGCTTCTCCCAACAGTTGTCCGGAATCCAGGAGCGGGTGTTCCGCGCACTGGTCGAACGACATGGCTTCCGCGGGTTGGCCATCCAAGACAGCGCCCGGTCCGGCGCACGCTGGGACGACTACGTGCGCGCCGGGATCGGCGATCCCGAATCGGTGCTGGCCGGCTCGTGGGCGCCGTGGCGAACCACGGAAACCGTTGCGGCACTGCACTGGATCCGCGCGTTCAACCAGGCGCACCCGGACGACCCGATCCGCATCCTCGGCGTCGAGCCGCCGCGCGCCGAAGCCTCGGACTACGATGCCGTTCTCGACTACGTCCGCCGCGTGGCGCCGGATCGGTTGTCCGCCATCGACACTCACCTCGCGCCGATCCGCACCGCACACCGGGTCGACGAGCACATTCAGCGGCATCGAGGCATCCATCCAGGCCGCCCCTTCGTCGAGGATGCCCGCGCTGCCCTGGCATTGGTCGAAACCCTGCCGAAGACAACGGGATACGCCGAGGTGCTGGCGCACGCGCAGCTGATCGTCGACTTCCACGCCAACAGCGTCGCCGGAAAGGGCGGATTCGGCCGCGACTCGAGCGCCGCGGGCCAGCGAGTCGTCGACTGGCAGCACAGCACCGGCGCTAAGGTCGTGTACTGGGACGGCATTGCCCTCACCATGAACCTCGGAGCGGGGTTGGGGACAGCCGCATTCCGTGGCATCGGTTCCTACCTGCGTGACGCGTTCGGCACCGGATACGCGTCGGTTGCCATCGGTTTCCACCACGGCGACCTCGGCGTCGCCGTCGCGCCCGCCCCGCGGCCGGAGCTGATCGATGCGCTCCTCGGCGAGATCGACCTGCCCGTCTACTACGTAGACCTGCACGCCGACGCGCCCGAAGCGGTGCGCGCATGGCTCGATGCTCCGGCCAAGGCGCGCATTATCAGCGGCATGTACGACCCGGCCGAGGATGCAGGCGCGTATCTCGCGTTCGACTCGCTGGCCGGCGCCTTCGACGTCCTGGTGCACATTCGCGAAGTCACACCGGTGCACTGGTTGCCGGAGCCCGTCGCGGTGTAAGCCCCGGTCCACGATCAATAGACTCGCGGACATGGATGCGACCGATTGGGACGAGCGCTACGCGCAAACTGAATTGGTCTGGGGCGCACCACCGAACAACACCGTGGTGGAGCACGTCTACGGGCTGGAGCGCCGCACGCCGCTCCAGCCCGACACGGCCGACGGTCCTGCCCCCGAGTTGCCACGCGCCCTCGACCTGGCCTGCGGCGAAGGTCGCAACGCGTTGTGGCTGGCCACCCACGGCTGGCAGGTGCACGCCGTCGACTACTCCCAGGTCGGCGTCGACAAGGGACGCACCGTCGCCACCCGGCTGTCCCGCTCGGTCCGCAGTCGCATCACCTGGCAGTGCGCCGACGTCACCGACCTCGACGCCGCCGAGATCACCGGTCCGTTCGAGCTGATCCTGATGGTCTTCCTGCATCTGCCGAAGGACGAGCGGCGCATCGTGCTCCGCGCCGCCGCGGAACTGCTTGCTCCGGACGGCACTCTGCTCGTGCTCGGCCACGACACCCTCAACCTCACCGAGGGCTACGGCGGGCCGCAGGACCCTTCGATCTTGTTCACTCCGGACGACATCGCGGCCGACCTGGGCGACAGCCCCATTCGTATCCGGCTCGCGGACCGCGTCTATCGACCCACCGAGAGTCGCGATGCGATCGATGCCCTGGTCATCGCCACCCGTCCGGTGACAGGACCGGCCGAGTTGGAGTCCGGTGCATGAGGTCACCGCAGTAGCTGCCATTCCAGTGCCCACGGGATGAACACCACACCGGCGAGCACCAGCACGCAGAGCCGGACGCGGAGCGCCCCGACCACCTGATCGCGGGCGCGCCACCAACTGATCGCGGTCGCTGCAGTGGCAAGGAGCACCCCGACGGCACTGATCTGCAGCACCAGCCATGGCAGGGTGCGGCCTGCCACCAGGGCGGTGGCGCCTTCGCCGCTGGTTGCGAAGATCGACAGGAGATAGGACAGGGTCCCGACGACGGCCACCAGCCCGGCTGCGGCCAGCCCTCGGGCAGGCCATCGCACGGGGTTGCGGCCGGTGCGCCCGACCCACGCCGACAACGGGTACCCGGCGAATCCGATCAGCAACAACGCCAGGGCGGCGTATCGCACGGCGGCCGCCTCGTACCAAGCTCCGCTGGACGGGGCGCGGCTCGTATCAGCTTGCGACGGAACAGCTTCGATGCTCGACGCCGGCGCGCGACCCGCGACGACAGACTGGATCCACGACGTCATCGTTTCGGTGTAGACCGGCCCGAGCGCGCCGAGCGGCTTGCCGTTGAAGATCAGGCCGCCGACCTTGTCGAAGCCATCGGTGGTCGCGTGCCCGGTATGGCCTGCCTCCGGCACGAATCGGACCGTGACGTGCTGATTGCCCGCGCGCGCCAGCGCCTGCTTGAACACCGCGGCGCTCTCCGCGGGCGGGCACAGCGTGTCGTGCTCACCCCACAGCGCCAGCACCGGCAGGCGTAGGCGCTCCAACGCCGGCACCGGGTCGTGCCACGCTTCCGGGAAGAGTCCGGTGTCGGCCATGTGCTGGGCGCCCGGTCCAGCGATCACATCCCGGAGCGGCTCGGAAATCCCTTGGTGGCGTAGCTGATTGCCCAGGTTCCAGGTCTGGGTGCGCAGCGGTTCGAAGCCGGAGGCGCCGATCGTCACCAGGAATGCGAGGTCGGGTGCTGCCGCGGCGGCAAGTGGCGCTACCCAGCCGCCTTCGCTCAATGCCCACAGACCGACCTGCGTCGGCTCGACATCGGCGCGGTTGCGCAATGTCGCGACGCCCGCAAGCACGTCATCGGCCAGCAAGTCGAAGTCGCGGTGCATGAGGGAGTAGCCGTCGGTGCGTTTGTCGAAGGCCAGCGTGACGATGCCCGCGCGGGCGAACACCTCGGCCTCGGGGACGTATTTGGCGCGCGGGCCCGGCCCCGCGCCGTGGACAAGGACGATGCCAGGACGCTTCGGTACGGCGGTGTCGGCGCGAGGGGCGAAGACGGTGCCGTGCAGCGTCACGCCGTGACTTTCGAACGTGACTTCCTGCTGCACGATGTCCTGCTCGGCGGACGCGGCGGGTGCGGCGATACCGAGGCACGCGAGCACCCCGACCAGGACGAGCGCTGGCGTGCGTAGTGTTGACGAATAGTGCTTCAACCAGGCGAAAAGGCCGATCTGCATGGGTGGAACGGTAGCGACCGAGCCGTCTTACTACATCGGGCCGCAGAGCTAGACCCCCAGTCCGACAAGCACTTTCAGTCATCCCGCCGACGAGGGATGCGGCAGTGGGTCGGCTGCGGTACTACACCGACCTCCTGCCGAGGACCGACGCAGTCTGATCAGGCACTCCACCGCTGCAACCACGGCGTGACGGTCTCGGCGATGACATCGAATCCGGTGCGGAAGGAATGCGGCTGCCCCGCGATCACCCTGACCTCCGCGGCATCCGCCGGATCCGGGATGCCGAACGGGTCGCTGCCGCCGTTGATGACGACCACCTCGATATCGCCGGGTGCGAGCAACTCCGCGCGGCGCGAGTTCTCCGGCTTCCCCGGCGGGTGCAGCGGAAACGACAGCGCGATCACCCCGCGCGCGCCGACCTCGATCGCCGTCCGGCAGGCCACGCGAGCCCCGTTGCTCCGTCCGCCCTGGATCAGCGGGATCTTCTTTTTCCGCGCGCGCAACGCGGCGACGATCTCCAGCCACGCCTCGTCCTGCTTCACCGCGGACCCCGGCGCACGCCGACCAGCGACCCGATAGGGCTGCACCACCCGTGCCACCGCGCCACCCAGTTGAACGGCCGCATCACGCACGGTCAGGATGTCCTTGGCGTCGACTCCGCCGCCGGAGCCATGCGTGAGAAGCAGCAGGAAGGTGGGCTTACGCGGCTGGTCGAGCTCGATCTCAGCCGGTCCGGCACTCGTCTCGATGCGCACAGTTCACGGTAACCGGGTCGGCGTGTGTACTCCGGCGCGCACCGCGTGTCGCTGTTTTTCGCGTCACATTGCTCGCTCGAGCCTTTGCGAGCCCATTACTGGTCGGTAATATGGGAGCTAAGTTACCCGCGAGTAGCATGCGGAAAACCGGCTACCCGGTGGAGCGAACAAACGGGCGGGAACGGCTAACCAACCGACCGCACCAACTCAACGGAGAGTGAGTACCGACATGGGTCACTACAAGAGCAACGTCCGCGACCTGGAGTTCAACCTCTTCGAGGTCTTGGGTCTCGGTTCCATCCTCGACAGCGGCGCCTACGGCGACCTCGACACGGACACCGTCAAGGAGATGCTCAGCGAGGTGCGTCGCCTGTCCGAAGGCCCGCTCGCCGAATCCTTCGCCGACGCCGACCGCAACCCGCCGGTCTTCGATCCGGAAACCCACACCGTCGCCATCCCCGAGTCGTTCAAGAAGTCCTTCCGCGCACTGCAGGAAGGCGGCTGGGAGAAGCTCGCCCTGCCCGAGGAGCTCGGCGGACTCGCCGTGCCGAAGACCGTGCACTGGGCCATCAGCGAGATGATCCTCGGTGCGGCGCCTGCCGCCTACATGTACGCAGCGGGCCCCGGCTTCAACGCCATCTTCTACAACAACGGCACCGAAGAGCAGAAGAAGTGGGCCAAGATCGGCGTCGAGCGCGACTGGGGCGCCACCATGGTGCTCACCGAGCCCGATGCCGGTTCCGACGTCGGCGCAGGCCGCACCAAGGCCATCAAGCAGGAAGACGGCACCTGGCACATCGAGGGCGTCAAGCGCTTCATCACCTCCGGTGACGCCGACGACCTGTTCGAGAACACCGTCCACCTGGTGCTGGCGCGCCCCGAAGGCGCAGGACCTGGCACCAAGGGCCTGTCGCTGTTCTTCGTGCCGAAGTTCCACTTCGACCACGAGACCGGCGAACTCGGCGACCGCAACGGCGTTTTCGTCACCGGCGTCGAACACAAGATGGGCCTGAAGGTCTCGGCCACCTGTGAGGTCACCTTCGGCGGCAACGGCATTCCGGCCAAGGGCTGGCTCGTCGGCGAGGTGCACAACGGCATCGCGCAGATGTTCGACGTCATCGAGAACGCGCGAATGATGGTGGGCACCAAGGCCATCGCCACCCTGTCGACCGGCTACCTGAACGCACTCGACTACGCCAAGAACCGGGTGCAGGGCGCCGACCTGACCAAGATGACCGACAAGGCCGCGCCCCGCGTGACCATCACCCACCACCCCGACGTGCGGCGCTCGCTGGCCACCCAGAAGGCATACGCCGAGGGCCTGCGCGCGGTGTACCTCTACACCGCCGCACACCAGAATGCCGATATCGCCCAGCAGGTTTCGGGTGCGGACGCCGATGTCGCGTTCCGCGTCAACGATCTGCTGCTGCCGATCGTCAAGGGTGTCGGTTCCGAGCGGGCCTACCAGTACCTGACCGAATCGCTGCAGACCCTCGGTGGCTCCGGCTTCCTGCAGGACTACCCGATCGAGCAGTACATCCGGGACGCGAAGATCGACTCGCTGTACGAGGGCACCACCGCGATCCAGGCGCAGGACTTCTTCTTCCGCAAGATCGCCCGTGACCGCGGCGTCGCACTGGCGCACGTGGCAGGCCAGGTCCAGAAGTTCATCGAGTCGGAGGCGGGCAACGGCCGCCTGAAGGGCGAGCGCAAGCTGCTCGCCACCGCGCTCGAGGACGTGCAGGCCATGGCGGCCTCGCTCACCGGCCACCTGATGGGCGCGCAGGAGAACCCGGCCGAGCTGTACAAGGTCGGCCTCGGTTCCGTGCGCTTCCTGCTCGCGGTCGGCGACCTGCTCATCGGCTGGCAGCTGCTGCGTCAGGCCGAGGTCGCCATCAAGGCGCTCGACAACGGGGCCACCGGCGCCGACGAGTCGTTCTACCAGGGCAAGGTCGCTGTCGCGCAGTTCTTCGCGCGCAACATCCTTCCCGAGCTCACTGCGGTGCGCGCGGTGCTGGCCAACCTGGACAACGACATCATGGAGCTGGACGAAGCGGCGTTCTGATCCACTGAAACGACGAAAACGGCCCGGATTGCTCCGGGCCGTTTTCGTCGTCATGGGATGTGCGAGCGCTGTCCTTCATGGTGCGTTCGCGGTTCGACGGGTGGTGTTCGAGGTTCGACGACAGGTGGGGTTCGAGCCGACAGTTGTTGGACGACAACCAAATTGCCGCCGAGCTGTTTAGCGCGATACATCGCCGTGTCGGCGCAGCTGATCAGCGAGTACGGCGTCGGCGAGTCACAGCGGCCGTCGAACAACGCGACCCCGATGCTCGCGGTCACCGCGACCGGACCCTCCGGCTCGGCAACCGCTCGACGAATCAACTCCGCCGCAGTGCGCGCCGTCTGGGCGTCAAGACGCCCGAAGATCAGGAACTCCTCGCCACCCGTCCGCGACACCACCATCCCGGACGCCTCGACCGAGCGTAAGCGGCGTGCCGTCCTGGTCAGGACCTCGTCACCCACTCGGTGACCGAAACCGTCGTTGACGTCCTTGAATCGATCGAGATCGACCGCGATCGCACAGACCGGGCCGTGCCAGCCCGTCTCGACCACCTTCATCAGGTGCAGTTCCAGACCGCGCCGGTTCAACAGCTTCGTCAGCGGATCCGTGACCGCGTCCTGGCGCAGCACCCAGTAGAAGAACTGCATCGACGGCAGCATCACCACGCCCGCGACCAGCGAGATCAACACGATCGCGATGCCGAGGAACAGGTCACCGCCGGCCACCACCATGCGCGCCGTCAGCGCGACGCTCGACAACACTGTCCAACTTGCATGTAGGGCAAGAACTTTGGCGTTGTGCATGACCGCGATGTAGCCGCCGGTGACGACCAGCAGAATGACGCCGATCGCGCCGTAGACGCGGTTCGACTCCTGCAGGTTGGCCACCGTGATCGCGACATCCGCGGCGGCGAACAAAAGCAGTGATTCGGTCCGCGTCGGCCACGGAAGCGTCCACCAGCGCACAGCCCAGAACAACGCGAACCCGGTGATGATCCAGTCGAGGAATCGACCGAGCGGACTGATCGGGCCAGTATCGGACGACAACACCATAAGCGTGATGCTCGCCAGGAAAACCCCGCCCGCCCCGATAACCGCCTTCGTCCACCGCATCGCGACGTGGGAGTTGAGGGCACGCGACAGCCAGGCGTAGTCGGCGGGATCTCGCCACCAAGCCTCGAGCATCGCGCGACCATTGTCCACAGGGCCACCGCCTCGTCGAGAGGGACCATTGCTTCGCACACGCAGAACGCGAGATTTCGCCGTTGGAATCTCACCAGCTAACTTTCTCAGTGTACGACTGTTCGCTGAGTTGGGTTGGTGTGTTCGTCGGCACAGGTATGGTGAGCGGCATAAAGCCGCCTGATCAGGCATAACGCGGCTGCCGTTCGGCCCTTGGAGTGATATCCGCGAACGGCCCGGATTCCTCCGGGTCACTCTTCCGTGCCAGAAACTCTTCGCCGCCGACCTCCAGCAAACCTTGGATTTTTGCTACTCGGCCGGCTGCAGGGTCAGCATCGACCGGCTGGCCAACAAGCCGCTTCGGTGATGTCGACAACGCCTTGCTGGAGCCAGCGGATCATCCTGATCGAGATCGGCCCCATCAATCATCTGATAGGCGCAGCCCTGGTCACTGAGCATCAACATCTTCGACACATCGTGAAGACCGGCAGCCACCCATAGCGTTCAAGCCATTCGGCGGGCAACCCGAAATGCTCAGGCAGCGAGGATGCTACCGACGATGGCGCACGTGGTGTCGCCATCGCTACTTGTCATCTGCCGCTTGGGTTTCCGGCACCCCGACGCGGGTGTAGAGCTCACACCACGAGAGCCTTGCAAGCTGCCGCAGGTGTACCTGCCGTCGCGCCTCGATACTGCTAAGTTCTGGATGTGCTCGCCCTCGAGATCTTCGACGACTACATTTCCTGGCTTCGTGTGAACGTGCCGCTGGCGTACGACAATCTGGCGCCACCTGCCACCGCATCGGAGCTGGCAGCGCTGGAGGAAGCAGTCGGATACGAGCTTCCGTCCACGGTGAAGGCCGTCCTCGGCGTTCACAACGGCCAAAAGGTATCGCTCACACCCTCCGGAGGAGAGCACGGAGTACCGTGCATTCCGACATTGAACCTTCTGTCCACAGGAGCAATCCAGGAACGTTGGGAAATTTGGGCGGAAACACGACGTGGCCCCGACATCGAGGAACTCCAGAAAATGGGTGGAGTGTGGCCTGGCGCCGAAGGACTGATCAGGCCGTTGTACACGTCTCCGGGCTGGATACCGCTCTGGTCCGATCCCACGCGCCACGACTACATTGGCATTGACCTCGACCCGGCCCCCGGTGGCAAGACCGGACAGATTATCAATTTCGGCCGGGACGAGGAGCGACACTTTCTCTGCGCACCAGATTTCACCAGCCTGCTACAGATCCTCCTCGAGGAGGTTAGGTCGGGCGCCTGGCAAGCTTCGAAGCTCCATGACGAGGAGTACGAGGATGACAAGATAATCGAAGGTGGCCCTTGGTTCGGCGACCCCGACGAACACTTCTTCAACGCCCTATATGCCCGATTCGAGGCCAACGAAGATAACAGTTGAGACGTTGCAGCTGCCGCAGTTCAGGTTCCGTAGGAAAAACTCGCATTCATATCCCACTGCCCGCTCGGCTCCTTCTGATACCGATAAACAACTTTGATCAACTTCGTTTGCGCATGCTGATGTGAATCCACCAATTCGCCGACGATCTGATAAAGCTCGTCTTCCGGCACAATAACGGGCTGAGTATCGGAGATCAGCGTGATATGAATGCCTTCATCATCGAGCTCGATCGTGAGCTCAGCCGAATTGTCCTCTTCATACATTTCCCGAAGGACCCTATTCCCGATTGCGATATCGAGTCTATGCTGATCTTCCATAGACAGCTCGGGCATGTAGCTCTCTCCATTTCCTGCGGTGGGCGGTGTTACGGCGTCGGATAGGCCGGGTTGGGTGGAATCGTTGTGGAATGTGGCCCTTTAATTTTAGGGTTGTCAATCTCCACTCTGAATCCGGGAATCTCCCTCCCTTGTGCATCATACGCCGAGTATCTCGACCATGTCGGCCGCCCCGTGGCGTCACGCGCCATGATCGTCGCCTGCGCCCTCACTCCGGGATGCTTCTTCGCATAAGCGACGAGAGCGTTCTCCCATATCTTCTTAGGCGACAGGTTGGAGTTCTCCTGCTGCGCATAGAGATTTTCCTGGACATTAACATCTTTGTAGTCCTTGAATCCCGCCTCGGGCAGCATATGGCCGCGGTTGTCAATGCCATCGATAAATCCGATCTGCTTTACAGAACCCACGCCACGCTTCTTGTACGGGTTCGGCGGATCGAGCTTTCCTACAGCGGCTCTGGGATCACCGTTCTTATCGAGATAGTACGTGACATCACCGTTGACGAAGATTTTATGCTCACCGGCTTTAAGCAACGTGCCGTCCGGAAGTAGGGTGTCGACGTTAACAATAGTGCCTCTAGTTTTGGGGCGTACGGTGGTTATAACTGGAGGCCTGGTTGCACCGCCGCCACCACCACGACTTGCCTGCGCGAAATTCCGCCCAATATTGATTGCCCTGCCCTGCAGGTCAGCGAGTATTTCTGCGAGGCCTTTGGCCGCCGTGCCCATGTCGGCGAATATCTTGCCCAACGCAGAAGCCTCACGGCCGAGCAAATTCGGCACAGCGTGGCCAGCAACCGCCAAATCAACACCCAGGTGCCCGGCGCCGAACGTTGTTTGGATTTTTTCCGTGATTTTCGTATCGACTCGCGCCCACCAATTGCCCATCTGCTGAGGCAGCCGGTCCCATGCATTGATACTTTTCGTCGCCGCATTCGATAACCAGCTCGGCATACGAGCAGGAGCTGCGGGCAGCTTGCCAGGTATGGGAAAATCGACAGAGCCATGGCCGATATTGCCCGGAATGTCCGGGCCGCGCAGGGCCGCGGCAGCCGTTTTGCCGACCTGTCCGGACGCGTCGACTACGCCGAGTGGGACCCGTTTTGGTACACCGGGCATTTTCACCGGCACAACGAAGCTGCCGACGCCGAAGGTGGCAGTGCCGAGGGTTCCCCACGGGTCGTACGGGAATTCCTTCCAGTCGGTGCCTATGATTAGCTTGGACTCTTCGTTGAGGACATTCAAAAAGCTGGGTCCGATGTTGCCGAGCGTGTCTCCCAGACCCTGACGGCCTGCGCCGTACATGGCGAATTCCTTTGTCGATACGGTCACATATGCGCGCACCGCATCCTCAAAGCTGTTGACGGACTGTTCGAAACTGTCAAGTGTTTCTTGTTTCGAGGGCAGGAGATTGGATTGCCGACCCAGGACTATTCCGCCCGCGTTGATGACGTCGTTGACCCCACTAATGCCGCCGAGCCCGACGATCGCGCCCCCCGCGGCCTTGACGATCGCCAATGCGAACGGAGCGCCGCCCTCCTTGAGTTTCGACGGGTTCCACGGCTGCCTGATCTCTTTTCCGTCTTTATCGAATGTCTTTACGTCACCGTTGTCATAGATCATCTTGAAACGGCCATCGTTCAGATATTCGATTGTTCCGCGACGCTTCTCGTCGAGCTCAGTGAACCGGTAGTCGAATTTACCGTCCCCGCGAAGTGCTCCCTGGATTATCAGATCGCCTTCACGGAGCCAGGAAGACAGCAATTCACCATTGGGGCCGACAACAGCTTCTTTTACAAGATGACCGGATGCGTCCTTCGTCTCACTCTTGGTGTTTTCCCCCTCCTTATAGACGAAGCTCCACTCCCCGGTCGCGGGATCGAATCGCCGCCGAGCGCCATTTCCGTTGTCATCGACAAAAACATCCCAACGGCGATTCTGTTCATCCATTCGCCAGCCATGGCCAGTGCTGTCGACGTGACCGGCCAGTTCGCTGCCAAAGGTGCCGTCGGCGTTCCGCTTGGTTCTGGTATAGGTCTCATTTCCGTGCAGATCTCGATAGGTGTTGTCGTACAACCCGTCCTTGTTGCGGACACCTATATCCACGCCGATCGGATTGCCTTCGGTGTCGCGCGCCGTCGTGCCTGTTGCCGACCAATCCGGTGAAGCGGCAAATCCACTATCGGGCGCGCCTGACGTAGACGATCCAGGACGGAAACTCTGGCCCTCCCCCCACTCGCCAAGACCGCCACTGTTGTAGTAAGAGGCGTTGCCGGTGGAGTCGTTGTTCCAGCGCTGATACCCGCCCTCGTTGTTCGCCACCACGCGGCTCCAGGTCGTGGTTCCATCCGCGTTGTAGATGACCTGATCGACGGTCGCGGTGCCGTTGCCGTACGGGATCGTGTTTGTCCGGCGGATCCCGCCCGGCAACACTTCTTCCCACGTGTCGCCTTCTTTGTGTCCTGTCGTGTCCGGCAATCCGAAGATGTGCTCGTCAGCGGGTCTGACGGGTGGCTGCGGCGCTTCGGCGGCCGGCTGCGGAGCCGGCGCGTTGTCAGCAGGCGGGGCTGACGCGTTCGGCGGGTTCGGCACATTGGGCGGTGCCTGGCCTCCATTGCCCGCAGGGCCGGGTACTGCTGGATTCGGGTTGACACCCGGCTGCTGGTTTTGGCCGGGTTGCGGATTCGGCTGGGCTGGTGGCGGATTCGGTTGAGCTGGTTGTGTTGGCCCAGTGCGCTGCCCCGGATTCGGGACATGTCCCGGCTGCGGTATCGGATACCCGTCAGGGCCGAGTATCGAGCCCGAGTCGGGGTCCGCGACGAGTGCCGTCGATGGCAGCACCACGTCGGGCACCGGCCGCTCGTCATTCGGAACACCACCGGTGTCGGCCACCGCGGAGACATGGGAAGTCTTCTCAGCCGACGTCAATCCGGCCGCTGACTCCGTCAGCTCCTGCCGGACAAAGGAACGAGCCACCATCCGGGCTGACGAGGCCGGGGTCATCCCATGGAAGTTGTATACGCGGCCACCACCAGCACGGGATGAGGCCGAATCATCAACCGCGGCACCACCTGTCGACAACGAGGCCAGGTGTGCGGCACGCGCCGACGCCCATGGCGCCACTTCGGTTTGCGTCGGCCACGCCGAACTACTCGCCATAACAGACCTCGATTGCAATCAGAATTCGAGAAGCAGAAGGTGCCGCGGGTTCGACACGGGAACATGGCGGCAAGACGACAAAGCGGCCCGGAATTCTCCGGGCCGCTTGTTATTTCAGGTTCGGGTCGCTGGTCAGAGCACTGTGTCCTCGAGGACGGCATAGCTCCACATGCCCTGGCGGTACACGATCTCCAGCTTCAGCTTGCCTGGCTGGACATTCGGGTTCTGGTCGCCCCAATGCAGCTTCATACGATGGATTTCGGTGAGCTTGGTCCGGTCGTAGACGACATAGAGCTCGACCTGATCGCCGGTTTCGACCTGGCGCATCTTGTCGACGCGGACGAATCCAGGAACATAGAACTGCATGCCCATGCCGCCCGGAGTGCCGTACATGACCATCGTCTTCAGCGCGTTTGGTGATCCGGGTGCCAGCGCCTCAGCGACGGAAGAGAAGTAGTAGGAGAAGATCCAACTGCCATCCGAGTAGGGGGCTTTGCTAGTGAAGTAGAACTTGCCCAACGGCTTCGCACCGCTCTGGGGCTGCATCGGTGCGCGGCCGTTGTTGGTAATCAACACGTTATGCACTTCGTGCAGCTTGGTGTCGTCGTAGATGACGTAGATGTCGACCTGGCCGTCATCACCGACCTGGCGCATTTCATCGATACGAACAAAGCCTGGGATAGCGAGTTCAGTTACCCACGCGTGGCCGCGCAGAGTCACAGATTGTTCCATGGGAGCTCTTTTCGAATGGGCCCGTATTTTTATGGGCCGCTTGATATTTCGTCGATTGGGTCAGAGATCGGTGTCCAACCAGACTGCGGTGAACGTTCCATCGCGGCCGGTCTGCCTCTTGAACGCGGCGATATATGGATTCCGTTCGTCAGAGCTCTTCCTGGAGGGAAGGCGGGATCCGGTATCGAGCGGACGGGGGCTCCTGTCCTGGGACGTGCAACCGCAGGAAGCTGCGGAGTTCGTCGATGTGGTGCTGGAGGGCACGGATCAGGCGGATCGCATCGCGGAACCGCTTCTTGTCATCTGCCGCTTGGGTTTCCAGCACTTCGACGCGGGTGCGAAGCTTGCTGACCTCACGCGCCTGCCAGGCGGTGATCGCACCGATCACGGTGGCGACGGCCATGCCGCAGGCCTGTACGAGTTCGGGATTCATCCACTGCTGACTCATTCATAGCCTGCCTTCCGGCAGCTCGACAGGCGTGACCGCCGGTCGGATCACGATCCCCGCGATCACGGGCGTGAGCAGGCCGTAGACCGTGAGCACCGCCTCGATCCACGAGGTGTCGATCTGGTGGCCGACGATAAACGCGATGACACCGGTGACGGCGACGAGCACCGACCGGATCAGTGCGGGCTCGGGAATCCTCTTGATGGACATCAGATCTTCCTCTCGGTCGCCGCCAGCAGACGGTCCAGCTTGAGTTCGAGCGCCTTCAGGCGCTGTTCGTTGCGGTAGTCGGCGGCATCGGAATTGAGCACGTAGCCGGCGACGGTGTCGCGGTATTCGGAGTCGGCGACCCTGGACTGGAAGCCGTAGGTCAACTCGAAGTGCACCCTGCGCAACTTGTCCAGCAGCTCACGCTGCTCCATATCTGAAAGTGCCATCAGTGCACTGCCTTTCAATCGATCCGCGATATCAGAGCGGAAGCGGTCCATGTCCATGGCGCCGGGATCCCACTTGCCTTGTTTGGGCCCGGCCCATTCCTTGTGGCCGATCACCCGATCGGCGCCGTGGCCGAGTTTGCGCAGGATCGCCGCACAAATCCCCACGTAGGCGTCGTACTGTGCGTCCGACCAACCCTCGGTGCCGTTGTTGACGGCTTCGATGCCGATCGTGTGGTAATTCGCGTTGTCCTCGGGCAGACCGGGCCAGGAGCCGGCGCCCGCGTGCCAGGCGACGCCAACGGCGACGACGGTGACGGTCCCGTCCTTCGCCAAATGCAACTGCGAGAGCGGACCATCCAAAGTCGGTAGCCCATAAGCTATTTCGGTAGGCGGCGTCGCGGACCCACCGGTGTGGTGGGCGACGATGCCCCAGATCTCCCCGAAATCGCCGTGACCACGCTCGCGCCAGCCGGGGAACTCGACGACCCGCAAACCTTCCGCGCGGAGCACATCCGCGAGCCACACCGGATCACCGGTCCACGACATGGTTGTCCTGCCTTTCGCTGAAAAGTCAGCACTGATACGAGCTTTCGAGGGGTGTGCGACTCGCGTCAGGGGGTGACGTCGAAATAGACATATGTGGTCGCGCCGCCGATCACATTGGGGCCGTTGAAGCTGCCTCCGTTGCCGACGTGCACCGAGATCTTGTCCCCCGCGGCGAGTGTGACGACTTTGGCGTCGAGTTCGACTGAATTGTCGAACGACCCGATGGTGCCTGTTTGGACCGTCGCATTATTGACCATCAACATGACCGACAGTGACTGGCCCGCACTCATATTCCCCGACAACTCGACGCCGCAACGCACGGTGGCCGTGCCCGGCCCGCTGGCAACGAGTTCGTGATTCTCGATCACCGTTCCGGAATACCCGGGCCGCGCCGCCCAATTGACCAATTTGATGTCCGGATTCGGCGGAACTGCTTGCACACCGTTCTTGTTCATACCCATGGAGACGGCCGCTGCGGGTGCTGATGCGCCGACAATGACGAAGGCCATGGTTCCTCTATTCATCCCAGCTCACGCCAGGTTGTAGTAGTTGTACGTATTAGCCTCTGCCGCAGCGTGTTCGGGCAAATCAGGTGATCTGCACGAAGGTTCCTGTATTGGCTGACACGGTGCCCGCCTCTCCACCCGAGACAGGCACGGAGAGCGCTTCCACTGTCACGACATCACCCACAGCGATATCGACAGTCGCACTGACCGACAACGTGCCCGCTGGGCCGTCCATCGGAGGTTGCGAGGTCGCCACAATCGTCGAATTGACGCGCAGTCGCGCCTGGAGCTTCGTGGCGGCACCACGGCCCTTAGTGGCGCCGGTATAGGCAATAGCGGCGGTCACCGTGGCGGATTTCTGTTCGCTGAGCGCCTTGAGGCCCTCTTTCTTCGTTCCGACGACGACAGAGCCGGGGTATCCCTCTGTGTCGGCAACCCAACCAGTGATTTGGCCCCATTCGTCGTCTTCCGGCATCGGCTGGGTACCACTTTTCGTCATGCGGGCCGGCAATGAGCCAGAGATCCCAGCAACAATGACGAACGACATCAGATCCTTCCGAAAAGATGAGCGAGTTGTCGACGGCCCGCACTACGGCTGGCTGAGGTCGAAGGAGAGGTAGGTGTTCGCTCCTCCTGCGACCGTGGTGGCCCAGTTGAGGAACGTTGAGCCAGTCATTCGCAACCACACCCGGTCGCCCCGCGCCAGGGTCAATGTCTTGGCCGGAATGACCACCGACGTGGCAGTAGTGGCGAACGTCTGAACCGGAGTCTCGTTCTGCATCACGTCGAAGCTCCGCTTCTCATTGACGCCGAGATTGCCGGACACCTCCAGCCGGCAATTGACAGTCACCGTGCCTGGGCCGCTGGAAACGAGTTCGTCGTTCGCGCTGATGACGGTCTGCCCGTAGCCGCTGCGAACGACCCAGCCTGTCAGCTTGACGTTCGAGCTGTCGCCGGGGACTGACTGCGAGCCGTTCTTGTTCATGCCCATCGGCACTGCGGATTCGGCTACACCTGCCGCAATGAGGAACGTCATCACTACACCACGGGTGAAGAGGTGCCGTCTGCGGCCTTCTCGGACGCGGCGGGCCCAGTGCCGTCTGCACCGGAGCCGGCAGGCGTCTCCGAGGGTATCGGCGCTGGGCTTGAACCGCCCCCGCCGGAACCGGCAGGCGATTCTGGCGGCTTCGGCGCTGTACCCGAGCCATCCGAAACGGGTAACTCATTCACATCCAGCGGCCCGTTGTACATCGGCAAGCCCATACGTATCGATGCCATCAGACGGTCACTCCCTTGAGGCTGGCCTGCAGTCCCTTACCTGCGCCGGTGTCCAGCGTGGTGATGAATACGGTGAGCCGCTCGCCGGGGTTGACGGTCAGCGTGAGCGGAATCGTCGTATCCCCAATCTGATTCGCCGGGGTGATGGTCGCTGACGAGCCGGGAACCGCGGTGCCGTTCACCCGCAGTTCGACGACAAGGTTTCCAGTGCCCGCGGTTTCCCCTCGATAGGTCACCGAACTCACCGCAACCTTGCGTTCGATCCGCAGACCCTCCGGCATCACATTGCCCACACCGGCGACACGAGTTCCGCTGTGCGACTTGAACGCGATGTCGTAGACCTGACCGGCCAGCGTGGGGGTCCTGGCATCGGACAACCGCGTATCCGTGCTGACGATCGTGTCGATCGCCGTCCGCGCGGCCGCCGGGTTGGGCGCGGTGAGCAAGGTACGGCCCAGTGCGGTCGAATCGGTGATCTGATTCGCCGGGTGGTTGTGCGAGGTCGGCGTGCGCGGGTTCGTCAACCGCGGATCGTCGCCTGCGACAGCAGTTGTCGCGGTATCGCCGATGATCGGCGCGAACGCCGCGGGCTTGCCGGTGATACCCGCCCAGTCGGTGGTACCCGCCTGACCACGGATGACGACACCCTGGCCGTTCGGCAACCAGCCGCCCGTCGCCGCGTGATACACGTAGAGCAGCCCGTCCGCCTTCACCACATACTGGGCACCTTCGGCGGGGGCAGCAGGCAGCTGAGCATAGGTACCCACCTGTCCATCGATCTTGATGCCTTCACCACGCGGTCCCATGACGATGGCGTTGCCAGCAGAGGCGGGCACCGGCGAGACCAAGGTCAGATCGACCAGGCCGGTCGAGCCTGCATCCGGGTTCTGCGGGTCGGCACCCGGAACATACTCGGGCACAGTGAAACTGAAGGGCGCCATCGGAACCTGTTCGCCCTCGTAGGACAGGTCGAACGAGACTCGCCAGGTCCATTCGGAGGGCTTCGTGGCAGCGTTGGGTGCGACGAGCCGCACGCCTCGGCGACCACGCCAGGTGATGAAACCCCACTCGTCCAGCTGGCATTCGTAGTGGCTCGGCAGCTGGACATAGGTCGCTGGGCCCAACTGTGCGCCTGGGACAAGCACTTTCGGTGCGTCGGCAGTGAAGGTCAACGTACCGGTCAACGCCGGAAACTCGGGGGTGTCACCACCGTCGGCGTCGTCGATGATGTTTGCGAGGAAGCGCCCGACGACTTTGCCGTACTTCAACGGGGGCAGATCGGCCATGGATCAATGCCTTTCGGACAGCAGGCAGCCGGAGACGGCATACCGTTTTGCGGAAATGAGAGCGGCCGTGGTTCAGCCGTACAAGAGGTGCGGTCGGCGACTACACAGGTAGCGCGCGAACATGAAGATGCGAATAACTGGACTGAATGTTGTAGCCCCCGCTGCCCGCTACCCGATGTGCGACGACGTACAGGGTGACCGTCTGGTTCGCGGGTACCACGCCGAAGGTCGCTCCGGGTTTCATCGGATACTGAAAGCCGGGCGAGACCAGCACGTACGGAAAACGCGCGACCCAATGACTCCAGCCGAGCGCGACAAGGTCGCCTTTGGGGCTGCCGATACGGACCTCGATATTGCAGCGCGTCGGCTGTTCCGTCTGCACCATCACGCCACCCTCCACGATCGGGCGCCATGCGTTGGGCTGCGCCGGAATCGTAATGGTGGCAAAGGCTCTCGTTTCGTCCGTGATGTTCTGCGCGGCGATGAACTGCTTCTCACCGATCACCCATGGCCCGATCGGCCTCGGGGTGGGGATAGGACGGAATTTTTGCGCGGCAGCGTCCCACGCGAGTACATGGTCCTGACCGAGCGGGCGTTCTTCGTTGATCAGCACATCGGACGCATCCTGGATCCGACCCGCCACACCAGGATCGCCGACGTCGCCGGTCGCACCACGCGGGAAGGTGATCTCCAACTGCTGGGCAGGCGCGCTCCCGGTAACCCGGGCCGCCGCGGCCGAACCGGTGGCTCCTACGACAGCGGTTCCGGTCAGCAGATTCGGCGCACCCCGACGACCGACCATGCGAAAGGCCTTGTCGAAGAGGATGAATCCCATCCCGGTCCAGTAGTAGATGCAGTTGTCCGCGACGACGCGCCACGCTTTGCGCGCGTCCGCCGTGCTGAGCTGCAGGCGGCTCAGGGCGGCCACATCGGCGATGTCGCCCTGCCACGACCACGGCCACGCCGCGTCGCCTTCCGGCCCGGCCGCACCCTGGCTGCCTTCGCGAAGCTCGATGAGAGCTTCCCGATCGACCAGGTCGAAGGGATTCACCGTGTAGGGCAGCCCGATCGAGTCGGCGACCCCGCGCATGGTGATCATGATGTCGTCCTCGTAGACGACGGTCGATTCGCTGCTCACAGCGTTGTCGCTGGTCACGGTGCCCCCACAGGTCGGGCCATGCACACGATCTGTGCGTCGGCCATCTGGTAGTCGTAGTTGGGGTTGGAGTTGTCGATGCTGTTTCGCCGCAACAGCACATGCAGCGTCACCGGCTGTCCCGCGGGGACGACACCGACAGTGCTGTCCGGGGTCATTCCGCGCACACCGTAGAAGGGCTGGAATCGGGCGCGGGTGCTGGCGCCGGTCACGAAACCGCAACCGAGCGCGACGATCTGGCCGGTCACCGAGCCGATGCGTACTTCGGCATCGATACGGGTGTTGAGCTGATCCCAATTCTCGTTGGCGCGGACGACGACGCCACCGGTGATCATCGGACGCCAGTCGACGTCCTGTGCCGGGATGTTCAGCTGCGCAATGTTTTTCGTAGGAGCCGTGATCCCGATTTGCGATGCGACGAAGCCAGGACCATCATCCCAGGAACGGCCCTCGAGGATGGTCCACGGTCCGCGTAGGCCGGGATACGGCCGAGGCTTCCACTTCCCAGCCGTCGGGTCCCAGGTCGGCACGGCTCGATCTACGTGCGGACCGTCCGCATAGTCCGACGCGTTGCGGATCGGCCCTGGGCCGCCGACTGCACCCTTCTTTCCTTTCATGCCTCGCGGAATCGTGAGATTCAGCGTCAGATCAGGCGCGGTGCCGGTCACCGTGACCACAAGGTCGGACCCGACAGGCCCGGTGTCGACCGTACCGATGGTGACCGTGCACGGTTGCCCGTCGGGGCCTGCGGCGCCGAATGCGTCAGCGAACTCGTCGAATCCGGTGCCGTTCCAGTACACCAATGCGCCGGTGGACACGATCCGCCATGCTTTGCCCGCATGCGCCATCCCCAGCTTCGGGCTGATCGCCGACAGCGCAGCTTGGTCGGTGACGTCACCTTCCCAGCGGAACGGCCGGGCGGGCTCGCCTTGCGAGCCCTGCTTTCCGGGCGTGCCGGTCATCAATTCCAGGGAACCATCGCGCGGGGTACCGTGCATGGACTGCACGACACCGGGTGTACCGACGCCCTCATCGATGCCCCGGATCTGCGTGGATGCGAAATATTCTCTTACAGTAGACATTTCACCTCACTCGATTGGTTCTGCGAAGACGACGATGGACGCGCCACCGGGATGGAACCCGATCTTGACGCCGGCGGAGCCGACCTTTTCGACTCCGACCACCAGATTCGCGGGTTGCCCCGCGGCGACGGTGGCGAAATCGGAGGTCGGCGACAGTACTTTCGAGGTGGCGCCGTCGCGGTAGCACGGGGTCAGTGGCATGTACAGCCAGCCGCCTGATGCGGCGATAGAAGTGGACACGATCTCGCCCTGCGAATGATGCAGGCGCACAGTCCCTTCCGCAGCCGTGTCGGCGCCGCCATCCGCGCGAGTGAACATGTGCCCGTACACGACGGGGCGCCAGCGGAAGGGCAGCGGCGGAATGGTGAAGGTGGCGGCGTCGATTCGGCCGACGTTCTCGTTCCGTTCGGCGATGAAGTCCTCCTGAAACCACGACCAGGGGCCGAGGCCGAGGGGCGGGGCCACCGGGCGAAACTTCCGGCTGGACCGGTCGTAGGCGAACACACCACCGGTACCGGGGGTGCGCGCCTTGTCGTAGTCCCCGGACTCGGTGATCTGCCCGGAGGCGCCAGGAGGCCCCTTCGGACCGCGCAGGCCGGCAGGCACGGTCACCTTCACCTTCTGCTCGGCGCCCGTTCCGGCAAACTCGACCGCAGGCACGATCAGGTCCTCGCGGTGCTTTGTCTCGGTGACGGTGATGGTGGTCGGGGTGGCGACCGGCCCACGAGGTCCGACCGCATCCGGTGAATGCCGCCACTCGGTGCCGGTCCACACGTCCATGCCGTTGTCGTCGAGCCGATGCCACCAGCTACCGCGATCCTCCGGACCGAGCCCGGTCGGCCGCGCCGCCGCGTTGGCGATCTCGCCCCGCTTCCGGAACGTGGTGCGGGGCCGACCCCGCTGGCCGGTCTCACCGAGCGGGCCCGGCGGGAGCTCCAACCCCGCGACTTCCGCAGAGACAGTCGTCTGCGCGGTCAGTACCGGCAATCCGTCGACATCGGGTGCCCGCCTGACGGTGATGTGGGCGGGAAAGGTTATGTCCGCCATGGTTTCTCCTCTTCGAAAAGGCTCAGAAGATGAGCAGGTCGAGATCGGCGCCGACGTCGGTAGCCAGATCCTTGATCGCGGCGGCGACGCGGCCGAGCCGCTGCCATGCCTTGACGATCGAGTCCTCTTCATCGGATCCGTCGCCGACCACGATGTGCCATTTCGCGGCGGTCTCGCGATCGTCGGTGAAGGTCAGCTCGGTCACGTAGTCGGTGAAGATCTGGCCGTCCAATGCGAAGCCGATCTGATCGCCGAGCCCGTAGTCCTTGCCGAGGATGTAGGGGGCGTTGTCCTCGACGGTCACCCGCTTGCTGGTGTAGCCGCGGGTCAGGTGCATGCCCTGGCGGGCCGCGACCAAGCCGTCGAGGTTGAATGCCTTGTCGCTGCCCGAGATATACAGCTCGCGGAAGGCATACGGGCCTGCGCGATCCACTCGTTCCATGTTGCGGTAGACGTTCCACGCGAGGAATACGTCGTTGAGCTGGCCGCGGTACAGCCAGCCGAGACCGATGAGCGACAGCAAACCCTTGATCACGAGTTCGATGCCCGCGTTGACCCAACCGGGTGATCGGCCGCCGATGATGATGTCGGTGGCGGTTGGCTTGTGCAGCGCGATCTCGGACTTCCCGATACCGGAGTATTCGCCTTCGAAGTACCACACCCACGGAAAGTTCCGGAAGGTGCCCTGGCTGAGCCGTTCCCCGTACACCGCTTCGTATTCGGTGGTCGAGTCGAGATTCGGATACCGGTGCGGCGTGGTGCCGTCGCCCGAGAATTCTTCGATCCAGGAACGGATTCCGTCGAGCAGCGTGCCGGTGGCGCCGGTGACACCGGACTTGTCCACCGTCTCGAGGACGACGGTCGGCCGGTCCAGGTGGAACCACTCCGGCGCAGGCTGTTCGTCCTCATCGGGCAGGAAGAATCTGGCGGTCAGCATGACGCCGGAGTCTTCGAGCATGGGCGCGAACAGCTTGTCGGCCATGTCGAAGCGCGCCGATGCCGCACTCCATTTGCTGGTGTCGTGCAACGGATCCACCGGGACGACGGCAATCGGGAAGAGCAGGTTGCCGGTATCGCCCCAGCGGGGATCCCCGGCGTTGTCGGGCGGCACCCACCCTGGCGCCTGCAGGCGCATCAGGTTCGCCGTCAGGTAGTTGGTGATGATGGTGCGCACCGGCCCGAACTGGATCATGTGCCGCGGGAACTGCGCGAGGATCGGCGCGAAAGGACTTGCCCAGCAGCAGATCGTCGAGATGTGGTTCCAGCAGTGGATTGCTTCGATATCGACGGTTTCGACGCCGTGCTCGTCCCGGACGATCGAGGCCTTGGTGATGTAGCCGTCCCAGCGGAACCCCTTGGTGTTCACGGTGATCGGGATGGTGGCGTCTTCGTGGTCCGCGTTGTTGAAGAGGTGGTCGAAATGGACCATGTCACGCGGGCAGATCATCTTGAGCCCGCCCGGCGAGTTGCGCGGGTAGGTGAATTCCAGCGAGAGGTAACTGTGCTCCTCGCCGACCTCCTGCATCCACTTGTCCCAATAGCGCACCAGGACATCGGGATCGCGTAGCTGCTCCTGTTCGTCCTTGTACGCCTTGTCCATTCGCAGAGCTTCTGTCTGCGGGTCCCATGCCGGCGTCGTCATCAGAACGGCCTCGACGATCGCGGTGTCACCGAAACGACCAGGCTGGACTGCACAGTGCCGCCGTCGACCTCAACGATGATGTCGGTGGTGCTCCATGGCGGCAGCGCGGCCATCCAGCGGCGACCGGCCAACTGACCCCAGACGTTCTCGATGACCTTCGAGTTACCCGAGTACAAGCGCGCGGTGCGGTGCCGCGGATGCGTATCGATCCGCAAGGTCTGGCCCGCCGTGATCCTCGGTGTCTGCACCATCCGAGGTTGTGCACCGCCGGTCGGATCCAGAATTGCCCAACGCCCTGGACCATTCATCGTGTATCGCGGCCAGGCAGGCTGATCGGCCGCGTTGCGTGCCCGCACCATGCCCTGCCCCAACGCCAAACTGTTTGTCCATACTGCGGTTTCGTCGAAGTGCCGCTCCAACGGGTCCATCGCCGTCGCCGACATCTTGTACAGCGCAACCGCATTGCGTGCCGGATCGATCTCGCCGACCGCCTCCGGTGCGCTGTCGAGCTGCACTTGCTGGAACCGCCAGCCCTGGTGCCGGGTGAAATACCCGATGGTGGACGGCTTGTCGGTGGACCAGCCACGGAACCAAGCGTCGTGCACCGCGTAGAAGTCGCGGATCGGGTTGGCGCCAGTGCTTTTCGCGGCCGGGGAGATCACGGCGATGAAATCCCATTCCTTCTTCGCACGCACCGACCGCTGGAAGGTCGCGCCGTCCTGGCGGGCGCCCTCGTTGATGAGCAACTGCACCGGGGCGAACATGTAACCGGTCTGATTCGACAGCCGGACACCTTCGCGACCGGCGTTCGCGCCGGACAGATGCCACACCCGGCCGTTGATGTCCCACAGGACGACCTTCGTGTACTGGCTTTCCAATAGCTGGTGGGTCATCGGCCGAGCCCTCCTCCGCGTTGTTGCGCCACCGTGCGACGCCGGCGAACCCGTTCCACCGCGATAGCGGCGCTCTTGGGGTCCATGCCGTTGAAGTTGTAGATGTCTCCCCGGGCGGTGCGACCGCCCGGACCTTTGGCGAGGTTGGTCAGGCCGAAACCGGTGCCGATCTCCTCTTTCGCGGCATTGGCCGCGAATTCGATCGGCTTGGTGACGACCTCCGCGGCGGTGCCTGCGATCATCGAACCGAGCATCCCGCCGATGACGGGCGCCAGTGGGCCGAGGACGGGGGCGAGCAAGGTTCCAGCGGCGGTGCCGGCCAGGTTGCCGACCGTCGATGCGGCGCCCTTGATCGCGCCGGTGATGCCGCCGACCAGGCCGTGCTGCTGCAGGCCGCTGATGCCACCTTGCAGAGCAGCGAGTCCGACCTGATCGCCAGGGGTCAGCTGCGGCGTCTCACCCTGCTTGCCTGTCGGGTTCCAGTCGATGCCGGTGTACTGCTTGACAACTGAGGCGATGCTCGACGACCACTTGCCCTCAGGATCGACGCTCTTGTAGAAGTCGCCGAGGGCGTCGCCTTGCCCGGCGCCGAATTGGGCTCCGGCTTCGATGATCTGGTTGCCGTTCTCACCGAGCAGCGGGGCGATCATCGAGGCCGCGTCACCGCCGAGCTTGCCGCCCGCGACGTTGAGGAAGTCTTTGAAACTGTCCTTCGTCGGGTCGTAGATCCGGTCGCTCAGCGCGAGCGATTGCGCGCCGACCAACGGCGTACCATCGACCGGCGAATCACCCTGCGGCACAGACTCTCCCAAGTCCGCGCCGGGAGTTGCGGCTCCACCGGCCTGAGCCGGTAGTCCGTTGGTGTTCGGGCGGTTGCGGACGAGATACGAGCTTGCCGGGGATTGCCCGGCCGTCGAGGAGCCGCCGCCGTAGGTGAAGCTCGACCCGCCGCCGGAATACGAGGCTCCCGTATCGGTGGTCTCAGTGTTCGATTCCGGCTGTCCCGGCACGAACGAATTCCCGCCCTCGGTGTCGACTCCTCCGTCACCGAGGCTGGTCGGTCCGCTCGGAGCGAGACCGGATCCGCCGGATTGGCCGCTCAACGTCATCGACGCCGACAGGCTGCCGCCGAACTTCGAGCCGATCAAACTTCCTAGCTGAGCACCGATCTCGGGCGCCAAGGCACCCGCAGGTCCCAGCGCCGGTATGAGTGCCGTGCCCAAGGCGGCACCGACCCGACCGCCCGCTTCGGTGGCCGCACCGACGATGCCCTGTGCCAGCGCAGCGGACAACGAGCCCATCTGACTGAGGCCCTCGGGTCGCAGTGCCTCTTGGCGGGCCGGATTGCCGGTCGGCATGGTGCCGATCGGCGCCTTGTACGCGCGGCCGAAGCCGAGCGCCTCCGGATTGCCTTCGGTCCGCACCCGCATCGCGGCGGCCATCGGATCGAGTCCGGCGCCCTCAGCCGGATCCGAGCGAGTCGCCGACTCCTGTGTCGAGCCACCAGCTGAAGTACCGAACGCCGAGCTCAACATGCCGCCCGGCCCGAAGGCAGGCGCGATCAGCGAACCCAGCGCGGCACCGGCGGCGCCACCCGCGTTGATCGCGGCATTTCCGATGCCGCCCAAGGCATCTGCCACCAAGCCGAACAAACCGAAGTCCTGCGGCCGGAAGGCCGCGTCAGCTCCGGCCGGAGCGATCGGGTTGCGAAGCAGGTCACGCCAGGACGCCGCGGAATCCCCGCCGACCAGACCGCCATCCGCGAAGCCGGGCAGCATGCCGCCCAGGTAGGACGGCGACGGCACCCAACCGCCGTTGATTGCGGCCAACAGCGGCAACGCATTCGACGTCGCCGCGGCGTTGACCACGAACTCGCCAGGAGACAACCGAGCGAGCACCCGGTCGTCCCGCGACCCGCCAGGCCCGTACACCATGCCGCCGCTGGCGAAGCGCTGCGGCGTCCGGCCGTCGATACCCGAGTCGGGAACGTCGACTACGTCGTCGCCGGAGTCGTTGTCGCCCTTACCAGGTGCCAGACCGGACAGGGTTGCCTTCGAACTGACCCGGACGACTCGGGTCCGAGTCTTGGCCCCCTTCGCGTCCGGGTCGTAGCGGTTGAGCGCGCCTGCCGAAATCCAGTTGGCGAAGAACCTGGGTACCGCGCCGAGGATTTCGTGGAAAGCCTTTGCCAGCGAACCGATCTGGACGGAATCGCCGGTGATTCCGTTCGCCGAGGAATCGCCGGCCACCAGAATCGGATCGTCACCGGGAAGGGTGATGATCGATGTCCCGGTGACCTTCCCGCCCTCCCAGACCGCCCCACTCGGCAGCGTGACTCGTTGTCCTGGAGCGGGCTGGCCGCTGTTGGCCATGGCAAGAATGTCCGGCATCGCCATGACCGGCGGGCGTGTCTGCTCGGACCGAGAAGTATTGGTATCAGCCGCCGAAGGGCGGCTCGAGTCCGGCGGAGTCCGCACATCGGAGCTCATTTGTTTCTCCACATTCGCATCTACTTTCTCGGCCGCTTGCGCAGATCAACACCCGCGAATCGCTACTCGTCCCAGTTGAGGAACTCGTTCATCTCGCCGATCCCGGTGGCCGTGCCGACGCGCTCGCGATCGGACTTCACTCCTGGCCGCGGCACGAGTTCAGGACGGTTGCGCCCATTCCTGGCGTCGTCGGTCTTCGCCCACACCAGCCAGCGCAGTGAATCGGTGATATCGGCGAGGAGGAATTGGTCGAGTTGCCAGCGATGGCTTTCGGGGTTCATCGCGCGAAACAGCGCGGATTCGGTGGGCAGCCATCTGATGATCGCCTTCAGCTCACGCCAGCCGAGCACCTCGGTGCCGAGCTGATGCAAGCGCAAGCCAAGCGTAATCAGGTCGTATTCGATTGCCTCGCAATGCTCTTCGAGAAGAGCATCGAGGCTTAGGATTCCCCCAGGTTGACTCCGGAGTGGGTGCGCCATGCGTCGAGCAGCTCGTGGTAGGCGTCCGGATCCATATCGTCCAGCACCGCGAGCGACTCCGCGGACAGAGTCAGCTCGAGCAGTGTGTACATTGCGTCGACATCGCCGAGGCGACGAATACGGCGGATCAGGCCCGGCTTGAGGTACGACAGCGATGGCAGATGCAGTTCGACGCCGTCCACCTTGTAGACGAAGTCGTCCTTCACCTGGACCGGACGGTTCAAGGTGATCGGAGCTTTCGGGGAAGTCATTGGTTCGCAGACCCTTTCATGACGTTTATGTGCGCAGGAATTGAGAAGTATTGAGAGACAAGGGCCCAACGGCGGCGGGCGGGCCTGCGCATAGGTGTGTTACCCGCCGCCGTTGGGGGCTTTTATCAGGCGGCCTTGATGCCGTCGTCGAGGTAGCGGTAGGCCTTGTTGTTGCTACCGTCCTTGAACGCTTCGATGGTGATGCTGAAGCCCGCCAGTTCCTTGGACACGAACTTGCGCTCCTGGACCTGCGAGATCGAGGCGTTCGGCAGCACGATGCGCATCTTCTTCTTCTCGCTCAGCATGTCGAACACGAACATGCGACGCTCCAGCACCGAACCGGTTTCCTTGACCGTGTACAGCTTGCCGCTGGTGGCGCTGGCCGGAGTGACCGTGACGTTGGTCTTGCCGAACACCTCGTTGAGGACGTCCTCGTCCCACACCGCGTACAGGGTGAGGCCGAAGCGGACCGAGTGTTCGGTCTGCAGGTTGGCGATGATGTCGGCGTTCCAGTCCTTGATCTGCTCGATCTTGCGCTCACCCTTGGACTCGATGCCGTCCTCGGAGACGTAGCCGAGCGGCTTGAACTTGGTGATGTCGAGGGCTTCCGACGCGGAGGCGGGCAGCGTGGTGCCGATGTTGGCGACCAGCACACCGCCGGTGACGGACACCGGAGTACCAGCGCCGATGAAATTGCTGTTAGGCACAGCCATGGTGAATCTCCCTTGGGATTGTTGCGCAGGCCCATGGGATTTCGGTATTCAGTTGTGGCTCCCATGAGGGGGAGTCAGGCGAGGGCTATTCCCCGCACGTTTGATGTCGCACAACGCCCTGCCGAAGTTCAGGCAAGGGTGTGCGAAGTGACGCATGATGCAGGTCAGTAGACTTGGGTCGCGGGGCGATCGTCGGAGACCGCAAAACCGCCCCAATCAACAACCTCGTAACCCTCGAGGTAGCCGGCGAGCGCCGATGCGAGTAGCTGCTTCACGGTCTGCTCGCCCCAGGAATCCCTACGAATCTCTTTAAGACCTCCCCTTTGGTCGTCACTTGGACCGTAATAGAGGCTGACATAGAGGTTAGGATGGTAGAACCTCAAGTCCGCTCGCTTCAATTCCGTTCCACCTTCCTGTATTATCGGGTGGATATCGAAAATGTAAGCGCGGGGGCCGGAGTCACCGGGTACGCGAACCAACCGCGCATACCGGAATGGCTCTGCAATCCACTTCACCAGAAGGGTTTCATCCTTCTTCAGACTGATTTCACGCTGTGTCACTGCTATATCTCCTTGTCAAGGAATTCAGTTGCGTTGCGTTGTCTGGTGATTCAGGCAGTCGCACCGCGCACGATCAGGTCGACGACAATCACCTGACGTGGGGCAGCGGTCGCGGGGTCGGTATCGTTCTCGACGCCGACATCTTCGATGAATTCGCACCACACAGGACCGAGGTAGCCGGGCGCGGCAGCCGAAAGGATGGAGCGGACGCGACCGGCCAAACCCCCTGCGGCACCGGAGTCGTCGGTGCATTCGAGGACCACGCGGGGACGATCCAGGATCAAGTTCGGCCCGCGGCGCCCCTCCCGGTCCTCGATGTCCTGCCGCAGCAGTCGGTCATTGCGCTTCACCCGCACCATGCGTACCGGCCGCGGGTCCGGAATCCGGGTGACAACCTTTGCGGTGTCGGACGCGGCGAGGAGTTGCGCGGTCAGGTAATCGACCAGAGTCTTCTCGATGTCGGGGAACACGATTCGTTCAGTCATCGCGCTACCACCCTTTCGTGGCTATGGCTCTTGCCGGGCTTGCTCGATCCGCTGTCGCAGTTGATCGACGACTCCCGCATAGGCTTCGGTCTTGGTCGCGGCCTCGAAGGACAGGCCGCGGGGATGGACGGCGTACCAGTGGCCGTCATCGGTCTGGTTGGTCTGGATGTCGTCGAGGTCGTAGAACGACTCGGGATCCGGGGCCGGCCACGCGCCGTTCTCGTCCTTGGTGACATGGAGTCCGGTGTCGAAGGCACCCGGCGGGCCACCCGGTGTGGCCACCCAGCGGATCTCCTCCAGCTCGGGATGCACACGCACACCGCGCTTTACGAGGTATTCGGCGACGCGCGTCGCCTGCTTCATCCCGGTCACGGTCGGCTCTGCCGTCTTGGGCGACTGCGTGCTCCGCCATTCCGGCAGGTGGATCACCGACAGCTCCTCGGCCAACGCTTGCACCTGCGGATCCAGCGCCGCGGTTTCCGCGGACTCGGCGAGCTTGCCGCTGAGCGCCTGCTGGATGAACGCGAGGAACTCCGGCGTGACCAGTTGACCGGTGTCGGTCTTCACGTACTCCGGTGGTGGCTGGTGGTTGGCGAACTGAATGGATTCGACAATTTCCTTGTCAGACAATGTTTTTCGTCACCTGATCTGAACTCGGTTGGTGCACTGCATGGTTCGAGAGAGGTCTTTCGAATGCCTGCGCAGAGACCGTCGGTCATGGGGGCGCCCGAGAGGGGGCATGAAAAAACCCAACCCCGACAACGGGATTGGGTGACAAAGATGGCTAGCAGGTACACAACACGCTAACGACTTCAGCCTAGCAAAAGACCTTCACCTAACGCAAGATCAAATTTCAAAGTCCGTGAAACATGCTTCTAGCCAGGCTGATTGGCGTCTATCGGCTAGTAAGGATTGACTATGACTGTTCGTGGTGTGACCTGGCTGAGGATCTGCATGTGCACCGCCGCGTCCACAATCTGAACATGGTCGGGCAGCATCGGCCCACCGAGTGCATGAGCGGGAATGACTCCATAGATGTTGTCCAGCTCAGGTTTCTGCGATCGCGGCCCGCACTCGCTCGTCGCCGATCGTGCTGAGGTACTCGCCGAATGAACGACTGTCGGGGGTGGATCCCGGCGATGCGATCGCCGCGAGACGGATGAGAGTGCTTGGGGTGCTGTCGATTCGAGCCAGCTCGTAGCCGAGCTGAACAGCTGTCGACTCGTCGGCAGTTGCGAGGGACACCACCAACCCGGCCAGTTGGCCCCCTAGATCGAAGTGCGGTCGTTCACCGTTGGTCAACGCCGCGATGCCCCGCCGGACAGTGGCGGCCACGTCGGCATTGACGGCGGCGGCCGTGCTGCCATCGATCGCCCCGGCGAGGTGCCAATCGAAGTAGAAGCGATCGGCGATGCCGATCAGCGCACGCAGTGCGGCCAAACGGTCCTGCTCAGTGGACTTTTCGCCGACGAAGTTCTTGCTGACCCGCATGGCCTCGCCGAGATAGGTGAACGTTTCGTCCACGGAGTATCGCCGATCAATCAGAGCACCGAACCAGGCCGCTTCAGTTCCTGCCCTCGCCGCCTCGACAATCGCTTGGAAGCCAACAGGTTCGGCCCAGGAAGCCAGCGCGCAACAAGCAAGGAAGCGATCGTACGGCGGATTGGATTCCTCTTCGAGAAACCGCTCGAGCGGCGCGACTCGTTGCTGATAGCGGGGATCATCCAAGGCATCGAGGATCACCTTGTCGGGATCCTCCACCGATGCACCGTCGAAATCAGTGAAGAGCAAGTCGCGAATCGACTTGTCCGGCATGGTTCCTCCCCCGCTGATTGGCATCTGTCAGCTAGTAGGGATTGACCATGATCGTTCGCGGTGTGACCTGGCTGAGGATCTGCATGTGCACCGCCGCGTCCACGATCTGCACGTGGTCGGGCAGCATCGGTCCACCGAGTGCATGAGCGGGAACGAATCCATACATGGTGTCCGGACCAACCGACCCCAACCGCTTCAACACCCGCTTGAACAGCGGCTTGTCGTCATCACCATCCACGTCGAAGGTGTCCTGGGTCGCCGCCTGCAATGAGGAGAGAATCTGTGCGTCCCTCAAGTAGTCGTCCGACATATAGTCCGACTTGTCCATGGGCAGCAGCCAGCCGTAGTGGGGGGTGATCGTCAGGCTCAATCCGGTCCGTTGCCCCCAGAGTGCCATCTTGCCGAATGCCGATCTGGTCACCGCGATCCACTTGTCGTCACCGAACGGCAAGTCGATACCCGACGTCCACTCATCCACCACCGACTGCCACTCCTCAGGGTCACACAGCCATAGCAGCCCCTTCCGGAAACCAGCGAAGCCAACCTCTCGCCACAGGTCGAGCAGAAAATTAGGAACCTGACCTGCGTACTTCTCGAACCGTTCCTCGGGAGCGGGAACCGAAAAACTCGGACGACCCCACTTGCGGGTTACATCCTTGACCGGAAAAGACATCCCCTACCTCAGAATCCACTCGACATTCAACAGATAATCGCCCTGGCCCGCTCGGACCAAGTCCTCAGCGTACCGTCTGAGGTCGTCCGCCAACCCGCGATGCGCCCACTGGCTGCCCAGCGAAGAGTTCACAAATGTGTCACCCATCTTGGGCAGCCCGGTGACGTCGAGACCGATCACGTCCAGGCCACCAGCCACGATGTCCTGTTCATGAAGTGCCGCCAAGTCCTTCGTGCGCGTCTTCATCTGTTCTTCGGCATAACGGGCCGGCTTCTTGCCGCCCAGTTGTGCTGGATTGTCACGCTGCAGTTGAAGGGCTTTCAACAACTCTTCGTCGCGAATCGCATCCTTGTAGGTCTTGTTTGCCGCTTTTTGAGCCTTACCCTTTCGCGAGACCGTCTTCATGTTGTGCAGCAACTCGTTGGCGGTCATCTTGTTCACGCCGGCGATCTGGCCGTCGACCTGACGGACAGTCTCACCTATCTTGGTCCGGGTATTTACGGTCTTACCACGGTTGAAATTCACTGTATGCTTCTGCGTTGTCCGAGGCCGTACCGGCCCAAGCATATTGTTCGGCATGGAAACAGAGCCACCGGACCGTGGGATGAACCCAGCTCCCGGACCGTGAGTTGCCGCAAACCTCGCTCGCAGGGTATCTGCCAAAAGGTTATCGACCTCGGAGAAGGCGCGAACTCCGGTGGCAAGCTGCGGCTCGAGGCTGGTGAAACCGAGGCGGAACCGCAATCTATCCAATACGGCACCGGTATTGTAAATGCCGACGCGAGCAGTCGTTTCAAGGTGTGCGACCGACTCGATGAGACTCTCGATCTTCGCATCGCGCCAGACTTGGAACCGTTCAGGAACGGTACGGAATCGCTCGAGACCCGACATCAAGTTGCCCGGGATGTTCCGCAGCGCTGCACCAGCGCTGGTCACACCAGGGACGTTTCGCAATCCGTTGGCGGCGAAACCAGGCAGATTGCGCATGGAGTCAAAGCTGTTCTTCGCGAAATCAGGAAGATTGCGCAAGGGGTTGTAGGCGCTCAAATCGGACAGCGTCCGACTGACTGCCGCTGGCAGACTCCGTCGAGCTGCCGCCGCCGCGGCCGCCTCTGCGACAGCGATCTCACCACTCCGTAGTGCAGTTGTCCCGACACGAACAGATGCCCCGCCGATCGGCAGGAATGTGGTGAGGGCCAGCGCGGCTTCCCAATCGGCAGGCGCCTTCTCCATCTGTTGCTGCGAAAATTGCATACGAGCCCGCCCAGAAGGAGTGACGGGATCGCTGCCCAAGCCGTACATTGCGCCGACAATCTTGTAGCGCCACCAGTCGGAAACGATTGTGGCGGAATCTACGACGCCATTCCACAGCAGACGGCCAGGCGCGGCGACTGCATTCGCCGTTCGGTCGTAGTGATCGGCTGCGGCAGCCTGGTAGGCAGGATTCATCGGATTACTGGCAGCGAGCAGACCGGGAGCGAAATTGAAATTCGACGCCAGGTCCGCACCCCAGTTCTTGAGGCTGCTACCGACGCCGACAGACCAATCCCAGCCCTTTTGTACGGCATCACGGCGGTCCGGCGGCAGCTGCACCGAAAGGGGTTTCCCATTCGGGTCGTAGTTTACGACAACGCCATCTCGATACTTTCGAACAAATGCATTCTTGTCGTCGTAGGTATCGGTGTAAGACTTCTCCGATCCGATACCGTTGAAGGTATCGAAAAGAACGCCACGGTGGTCGACAAAGTAGATGTGGGTACCGGTGACCAACTGTTCTGTTCGACCCATTGTGGTACGGCCATGGAGATCCTTGCCCACTTCCCAACGTTTACCGTCGGGTCCCAGTTGCCAACCCTCATTGTTGCTGTCCAACTGACCGATGAATATGCTTTCGATACCACCCTTTCCATCAGGTCTGGCACTCGATATCGTCAGGTTGTTGTAGTTGTCGTAGTGGTAGTTGTCGTACATCCCGTACTTGTTCGGCACCGCAATGTCGACACCGACCAAGTTTCCGTCAGCATCGAAGGAGGGATTCTGAATGCCTTTGTAGTCCGGCGTCGCAACATGCACCCGATCCGGGGCTCCGGATGTCGAAGAGCCCGCGTCGAAATCTTGGGCGTACATGCCGGATTCACGGTCGTCTTTGCTGCCGTAGAAGGCAGTGCCGTCTGCATTGACATTCCAGCGCTGCCACCCTCCTGCACCGTTACCCGCAACACGCGATTGGGTGAAACCGCCCTTGCCATCGGGAATCGTTTGGTCAACGGTTTGATTCCCGTTTCCGAACGGAATTCGGTTATGCACGATCCGGCCGTCAGGCAGCGTCGAGTCCCACTCGTCACCAGGCTGACGACCTGTGGTGTCCGGCAAACCAAAAATATCCGGGTCCGGTGTGGCCGCCGGCTGTGCTGGCTGAGCGGGCGGGGCTTGCTGGGCCGGCGCAACGGGCACAGTTGGCGGCGCGGTGGCAGGACCATTCTGCGGCGGGGCAGCCTGTGCGGGTCCCGGCGCAAGCGCGGTGTTGTTCGGGTTCGGAACGGTGTCGGGCTGGGGTGGCCGGTTTCCGAACTCGTCCATCGGTGTGAAGGCTTGTGGGTCAACGATTTCCTTCGCGCGGGGCAACACCACAGGCGCGGTTGGCGGTATGCCCGGGACAGGATCGCTGATCGGCTGCGCTTGCGGAACGGGCTCCGCATAGTCCACCGCAAGTGAGTCGGCAACGCCTGCCGCACGGCGCATTTCGTCGCTTCCGGCCGTCAGGTCCATACGGACAAATAGCCGGTCGACCATGCGAGCCGACGAGTTCGGCGTCATGCCATGGAAGTTGTGTACTCGCCCGCCGCGTTGCGCATCGGCGCGGTCCGAATACTCTGATGCCAGACCGTTGTTCGACATTGCCGACAGGTTCGAGGCACGCGCGGGAACCCACTGCGGAAAGGACTCAGCGGTCGGGCGGACAGTATCCGTCGCCATGGCGGAACCTCGCTAACTGATTCGGCCCGAACGGGCAGGTGCCGACCGCAATGGGTCGTTGGCGCCGAACCGACTGCGGAGATGACCTCACCCAGCCGTGAGGCGGCGGGGTGAGGTCGGAATCCGGACTGGGAATTCAGGTCTGCTGCGCGACCTACGCGGCCGGTGGATCGATCGCGATCCAGCTGCCGTTGCGGAGGAACTGTTGGGTGTAGAAGAAGTTCTGCCAGCCGTCGCGTACGCGGATCGGGCCGATCTGCCAGGCGCCGTTGTTGGTGAGCGGGCCTGCGCTGACGCGGATTCGATGGATTTCGGTGATCTTCTCGAGGTTGTACCCGACGACCAGCCGGAGGGTGTTGTACCCCGCGTCGTATTCGGTTTTCAGGATTCCGTCGAAGCCGGGGACGTAGAGCGTCTCCCCGTACAGCGAGGGGGTGACTTCCATTACTGTTGCGTGGCTGAACATTTCAGCTCCAATCATTGCCTTTGGGACGGGCGATAGGTCGGCCTCGTTCGATGGGCGTCGGCTTCGCCGGAGTGGACCTCAGCCGAGCCGGCCTTACAGGCCAAGGAGCGGGAGGATGAAGGGCGCGAGGTCGTAGGCCAGTTTCAGGAGGTCGAGGACGATGGTCAGCAAGGGAATCACCTCCTCTCGTCAGCGCTGGCGGGATGAGTCGGGGACGATGCGGCCTGCGGCGATGAGGGTGGCGAAGGCGAGTGCTTTTCGATGGCAGTGGTCAACGGCGCAGGCGCGGTGCATGCGCATGGCCTGGTGGGCGTGGTCGATGGTCAGCGGGGTTTTGGGGGTGGCGTGGCTTGCCAGCTCCAGTTGTTCGAGCACGGGGATGTCCATGTCAGGCCTCGATCGTTGAGAAGGGTTTGGCGACAGGTGATTTCGGCGCCGGTGATCGGAGAGGTTTGGAGCCCCACCCCGGCCAGGGGTGACCGGGGTGGGGCGGAACGCCCCGGATGCTTCGTCCGTCTACGACCGCGCGTGAGGGGTCAGCGGGAGACGGGAGCGTGGTTTCCGGGGCGGGCATGTGGCAGGCTCTGGCCCGCTCGTCGTTGACGTTGAAGAGGTTTCGGGGGCGTGCCACACGGGATCAGGGAGGACGAGGGAATGTCCTGGTGCGCAAACGTTCGTGGCCCCAGTCCCATGGGGGACCGGGGCCACGAACGGCGAACTATGAAAAGTTTTGGAAGAAGGAAAGATTCCCGGTAAAGCGGGAGGAAGGCGCAGCTATGGCGCTGCACAGATCTTCACCTAAGCGAACCGGGGATGTCAACCCCGAAGTTCATCGAGTAGCGAAAGACGCAGGTAGAGAACATTTTTGGCAGTCGAGCACCGGCAGGCTACAACCCTCCGAAACGACAACTGCCCCACCTCAAATGAGGCGGGGCAATCATGTCTCCTCCGAAACGGACAGGCTCACTTGATGGGTTAGTGCGCCTCTCCGGCTTTCGATTAGGGGGCGGGCGCGGGCGCGGGCTTCCCGGCGGAACCGGTGGCAAGCGCCGTCAGGAGCGCGGCCGAACCCGTAGCGGAGCCCGTCGTCTCTTCGGTGCCCGCGGTCTTGCCCTTCGAGCCGGTGGCGAGGCCCTCGAGGAGCTTGGCCGAACCCGTGTCTTCGCCAGCGACCGCTGCAGGGCTGGCCGGCTCGAGCGGCAGGTTCGCCGCTGCCGCCATGCCCGAACCGGCCAGAATGATGCCAGAGGCAGCAAGGACAACGCCGAACACACGCAATTTGCTCATGAAAAGTCTTCCCCTAGAAGAATTGGTCCTTCTATCGACCACCCGATGGTGACCGATCACAAGTTTTCTATCACAGGGTTCTTCGACCAGCGACCCTTCAGCAGACGCGAGAAACGGCCATCGATTGCTCGAAGGTAACGGGTCATGCGCCATGCGGATTTCGAATTAATGTCAACAAACCCGTTGTCCTACCGCGTTTTCTACGCCCATCGGGCCACCACACAGCCGTGATCAGCACTCTTGCGCCTTGTGCACCATGTTGTCGGCACGCCCCGAAGGAGTTGATAGCAAAATGATTCGACCGCCCGGCAATCCTCAGGCATCATGCACGGCGGCAACGCCGCAAGATTGAAGCCTCAGCAATTCAAGGGTTATGGTGTGATTCACATCATATGGTGTATATGTAACACGCCAGTTGATCAGGCCGATGTCGAATCGTATTTCCGCGCAACTCAATTCGAAGCTGCGGCGCGAACCCGGCGGCGAATCGGGTGTGCCAGATGCCCGTCGAGCACGTCGCCGACCAAATACAGCTCGGGCCACCCCGGCGCCCATGGGCCGGGGAGCGGGGCGATCTTGCCTGCGTCACGCAAGGTTTGGATCCGCCGGACCGTGAGGGCTCGGAAAGGTTCACCGAGTTCTTTTGCGAGCATGGCGATCCCGGACGCGTTGAGCCGGTGCCGACGCGCCTGCTCGAGTTTCCGGTCGTCCAGCACGGTCGGCGCGGCGGGTGGACAAACAATCCATGCCGCGGCTTGTACCACCGAACGGATCTCCGGGAGTGCGCCTTCCGCGCCTTCGGTCATGGCGAGCGCGATGATATTGCGGTCGAGCCAGCGGGCCAGGCCGGGCGTGGAGGTAGCGCCTGTGTATTCGATGGCGCGTTGTTCACAAACCAAACGCACCCATGACACGAGTACCGCATGCAGTTCGTCGGTGGCTCGGGACGCTGTGGGGTTGTAGGGCAGTGGCTGTTCACTCGGCCTGCGGTTCATCCGGTAGTCGCCGCGCGTGCTGAGGCGGGATTGCCGGGTCAGGGAGATGGCGAGATCTTCTGCCAGGTCTGGTATTTCGCGGAGCAGGTCGGCGAGGGCGAGGATGTCGGCGCGATCGAGGTAGAGGTGGTTCGGGTTCTCGGTCATCGGGAACCGACCGGCGTGGCACGGGTGGCGGCGGAGGTCGTCATGGTGTCGCTTCCTCTTCGGTGGAATGCCAGTGGTCGAGCGTGGTCGCGGTGTGGTGGTCGCAGCGCAGCACCGGCGGATCGGGGTTGACGGCGAGCAGTTCGGGCGGCGGGTTGCGCCACCCTGCGTCGTCGCACATCGGGCAATGTCTGGCGGCCTCGCGGCGGTGCACCGCGTCGGCACGGAGGTCGTTGCTGTGGGCGGCATCCCAGCGCTCCCTGGTGCGCCGCGCTTCGGCGCAGCCACCGCACGGTGGGGGCGCCGAGTGGTTTCGGTGGATAACGCATTGCCGGGACGGTGGCGTGGATTGCCCTCCCTTGGCAGCTTTTCCAAGGTCAGGGGCAGGGACAGGGGTTCCGGTTTGCTTGGCCACTGGTGCGGCAGGGGCTGAAGCCGGTGGGGCAGAGCTTGTTCGAGCAGGTGTCGAAGCATGTGCTTGCGCTCGTGCTTGGCGCGCCTGCCCGGAAACCTGTCCGCCTTTGCGGCCTGCGGCGGCTCGTTTGCGGCGCCGGTCTTCGATCTCGGCCTTGGACATCTGCCGTTCGGTCCAGTCGTGGAAGCGGTAGCCGCCATCCACAGCCGTCCACAGGCCTACTTCCACAAGCTTTTTCGCTTGTGCGGCCGAGCCGAGGCCGCGCACGATCGCCGCCGGCACGAAACCCTCGGTGAGCTGCTGCATCGACCAGGAGCCCGCACGCACCCACAGACCCATCGCGGCGTTGCCTGCCGCGACGGCCTTGGGATGGAAACCGAGCTGATCGTCGACTTGGAACCAGGGCATCAGCGGGCTCAGCGCGCTTGCGAGCCGCGAAGGCCCGAGGCCGCCCCCTCGACCACCGCACGGTTGACCGCCTCGGCGAGCCGCCGGGCATGGCCGTGCCGGACGTAGTCGTCGGTGTGCCGCCCGTCGAACAGGTACCCGCGGGCGTAGGCGACGGCGCCACCCCAGGTGCGCCAGTTCGCCGGTGACCACCAGCGCTGTAATTGGCGGCTGGTCGCGACCTCGATGATGCTTCTACCCCAGCGCAGCATGGCTTCCGGGCTGGTGAGGCTGAAGTATGCGGTGATATCGGCGATCAGCCGCAGCGGGTTTCCCGCAGGCAGTGCGGTGATCGGATCACCTTGCGCGGCAGCCCAATACGTTGGAATGTTCTCGATCCGGCGTTGACCGACGACGCCGTAGCCACCGGGATCGTCGCCGATGCACCGGCCCTGCGGGCGGAGGGGATCGGCGATGAGAGCGCAGGCCACTACCTCCAAGTGCGGATACAAACCTTGTCCGATATCCGCGGCCAGGTCACCCGCAATAGCCGCGCCCTGCGAATATCCCGCCAGCACTACCCGATTCGGCGTCGCCTCGACTGCCTCGATCAACGCTTTCCTGCCGACAGCGACACTGTCGGCGAAGGCGACCCGGCGACCGTAGTCGGCGGGGTAGGGCACCATCTGGACTCGAAAGTGCTTGGGATCCAACGCCTCTGCGAATGCCGCGGTGACCGGATCCCCATTCGGGTTCCAGGTACCACCAACGATCAGGACATCGATGACCTCGTCGACGGCGATCAGCTTGCCGAACAAACGGCGATACGGCCCGAAAACAGCCACGGGGGCTTTCCTTTCGTGGACGACGCGACCGGACGAGCCCATGACAGAGCACGTCCGCTCGACGTCGGACAGATGAGAATGGGAGATGCGCTGGTATCAGCGGGCGGCGAGAAAGGCCGGATCTCGCCGTTCGGCGGATCCACAGTGATCGCAGGTATCTACTTGTGCGACAGGGGTTTCCAGTCGGAGGTTCGCCGGATGAGTGGCGATGGCGTAACCCAGTTCGGGCCATACCGGATTGCGGTAGCCATAGTCGACGTACACCATGCGGTGGTCGACGTCGACGATGACGCCGTGCTCGACGCCGCCACGTTCCGGAGTCGCCGGCGTGAAGACAACACGGGCGCCGATGTGCCTGCGGAACGCGTCGAGGGCCGGGTCTGCGCGGCGGGTCCGCGCCCTGCGGGTCATCGGAGGCCTCGCTCGGCGGGCACGCCGGTCGAGCGCTGGGGCGTGGCAATAAGTGTCGTGCTGCGGACGCGGGCGTCGCGGGGATCATGAATGAGCACCAGGGCGACGGCATGCGCTTCCGTGCCGGTGCGGTACGGCAAGTCCGGGGTTCCCGAACGCCAGGCGCCGAATCCGTCTAGCCGCGGCACGTTGCGCGCGACCTCATCGAGCGCCCTCTGAGCGGTTGCTGATCGATCGCTCATGAACGCTCATCCACCCCGTGCGACAGAGTGATTCGCATCACAAAATGTTTGGTACGACACGCCGAAGGTCGTTGATGCGACTCGCCGAACGGCGGCCTGGTAGGTGAAGAACTCATAACAAATCCCCGTCGTCAGGCAGCAGGTCGACGATGCGGCAATGCACTGCCGCGGCGATCCGATTGAGCTCGTCGACCGTGAACGAGCCGTGCGCGGCGAGCAGACTGCGCAGGTCGGACGCCGGTAGCCCGGAACGCGCGGCCAGGTCCTCGGGACACAATCCCGCATCGGACATGGCGCGCCGCACTCGCTCGGCAACCACGTGGTCTAGGTGTTCCATACGGAGCACACTAAGGTCCGTTCGGACCTGTTGCAACTCATCGTGGACCGTTATGGGCGATATGCCCCGCTAGCTGGGGGTATGCGCGGCACGCCGAAGCACACTCCGTTCGGCATGTCGTTTGCCAGGTAGCCAATCGGACCTCAGAATGGTCCGTATGGGTGTGAAAAAGGTGGCTTCGGACATTAACCATGCGGTGGGGGCAGAGCTCCGCGCCGCCAGGGCTCGGCGCGCGCTGACGCGCCCACAGCTCGCCGCGCTGACCGGCCTCGGCGTCAGCACTATTCAGCGCTTCGAGAACGGCGACCGCTCGCCGGACATGCAGCAGCTGCACGCGTTGTGCACCGCACTGGACATCCCGATGCGGGAGTTCGTGACGGCCGCACTGCAGAACGTCGAACGTCCCGAGGAGTAACCCAGCACCGCACACACCGACGGCGTCATCCGATCCCGGCAGCGCGAAAGCGACTGCCCGAGACCGTGCGTCGAGATGACGTCGTGCGATCTGTTGCGGCGCACCGTGTCACGCCTACGGCGCAAGCAACAGGGCCGAAGCAGCAGTTCTGCGAACCACGAAGGCTGCGAACGCCGCCGAGACACCTAGTTGATCAACGCCGACCACCCGACCGTGCGGGCACCCCGAATGCCGCACGGCACGAAATCGTCAGGCGCAGCGGGGATCCGCGCCGCCGTCCACCACCGCCAGGTTCTCGAAGATCACGCCGGTGGCCGCCGTTGCGTACTGGAGAACCGCTTCGATCGGCTCAACCCCCAACGCCCACGCAGCAAGAACGACATCGCACAACGTTCCACTGCCCTGCACAACTCGCAAGGCAACGTCGCCCCCGATGGTCGCACCCAGCATGACTGCCGCATCTGCTGCCCGCCCTGCGGCAAACGGTCTGACTGAGTCGATCTGCTCCACGACTGTTTCCCCTTCACTTTGCTCTACCTTGAGCCCCACTCCGAAACAGAACCGGACTGGCGTCCCGGAATCTGGCGTAGTTATATCCCATTCGCCGAGGGGTCGCTCACCAAAGTCCCCCTGCCGCACGATGTTTCACGGCCCCCCGCGCCAACCAGCGCCGCATTGAGAGATAGCTATGTGTTCGCTACTTATTGGTAGAGAACGCCGCGCGCCCTTTCACCGAGTGCCGCGCGCGGGCCCCAAAAGCTTTACGCTCACTCACATTTCACGACGGGGATCGGATCGTATTTGACCGTCCGAGTCGCCCGGGAAACCTCACGACCGGAGCGCCGATCACTGATCACCCGCGTGTCAGAAATTGTGAATCCGGGCGCCCCCTCGGAGGCGATGCAGTCCTTACCCTTCGGCAACTTGATCGTCGTCGGCTCGGTCGGCTTGCTCTTCTCGCCGGTGATCGATTCGACGTTGAGCGTCTTCGTCCCCCAAAGTCGCACGGTTACTTCCGAATCCGTGGTGACCGCCTCGATGAAGACACCATTCGGCGTGTTGTTGCGGAAGCGAAGATCGATCGCGCCGTCGAAGACGGTCGCCTCGCGCGCCGCCGGGTAGCGGGAGATGTAGTAACTGTGCTCGGTGTGCCCCGCGTCCTCCATACCCGCGAAATACGCGGCGTTGTAGAGGGTGGTGGCGAACTGGCTGATGCCGCCGCCGACAGCGGTGCTCGGCCTGCCGTGGTCGATGATGCCGGACTCCACGTAGCCTTCCGCCGTGCCGCGCGGCCCGGTGAAGTCGTTGAGCGAGAACGTGTCGCCCGGCTTGACCACCGCGCCGTTCACCTTCCTGGCGACGACCCTGATGTTGACACCGGACGGCCCGCTGAACCCGTTGGTGGTGAACGACCCCATCGTCTCCACCACGTTGAGCCCCTGCGCCGCCTCGGTGGTCAGCTTCGGCTCGACCTTCTCGTAGACGGCCTGGCCGGTCCGCTCCTGTGGCGCGGCCAACAGCGCGGTGAACTGTTCGAAGGTCTTCGGCCAGTTGATTTTGTCGCCGACGACCGCGGGCACCACCGTCGGTTTGCCGCCGGTCAGCGCGAAGGTCGCGTCCTTCGCCTCGACCTCGGAAGCCGCGAGCTGCGGCGCCAGCAAACCGACCGCGATGTTCTGATCGACGGTGAGTCCGAGGCCGCCCTGACCATCGGGCACGAAGGAGACGACCGACGCGATCTGCTCCGGATCCAGCTTGGCGGCAGCGCCCTTACCCGCGAACGTGATCGGCGCGCGCACCGCGGGCTCGGCCACCTCACGCAATGCCTTGTCGACCGCCTCCGGCCGCACCGTGAGCGGCGCGGGATGCACCGGAAGATCGAGTACCGCACCGGCGATCCACTGATCGATGAGCTCGTCGCGGGCGGCGGCGATGTCGAGCACGCGGCCGGGCACCGGCGGCACGGCCACCGGTCGTGCCTTGTCGAACGCGATGGTGCCCTCGACCGAGGGGCGATCGTGCACCCGCAGCGCGGTCAGCTGGCGATCCAGTGCGAGATCATCGACCGCACTGGCCACCGCGACGTCACGGCTGCTGAAGAACGACGTGAGACGGGTGAGCGGATTGAGCGGCTGGTCGCCGATGCGGGCCCAGGTGCCGTCCCAGTCGACACCCAGGCCCGCGGCGGCGGGGACAAGCCGAGTCTGCACGTCACCGATGCGCAGCGGCAATTCCCGCTCCGACCTGGGGCCGAGCTCGGCACGCAGCTTCGCATCGGCCGCTGCGGTAGTCATACCGCCGACGTCCACACCCGCGACGACCGTCCCCCGCGGCACCTGTCCAGAAGACAGCGCCAGGTCTACGCCATAGGCAATGCCGGCAACGACGAACACCGCGCCGACCGCGATCCCGACCCGAACAACGGTGCGGTTCAACCGCTTCGGCGGCGGACCGGAAACCGGCCGACGCTGTCCGGCCGGGCGCTCACCGTGCTTGGCGCGGTGGCCTGCCCGTGGGGAGTGTTGCAGCGGTTCGGTGGGTGCCGAGTCGCCGGACCATTCCGGTGGCCGGGTCGCCCCGTGTGCCTGGGCCGATTCGAGCAGCTGGCGTAGGCCGACCTCGCCTGCTGGTTGTTGGCCGCGGCGTCCGGTGCTCGACTGGCTCGTCACGAACCGTCCTCCCCGTTCGGTTGAGTTGGGACCCGCACCGTGCGAGTCTCCGCCAACGATAGTGCGCCCCGCCGACAACGTCAGCGGAGCGCTGATGACCAGCAAATACCCTGCAATGTTCCAGAAGCCACATGCAAAGGCCCCGCGCAGTTGCCGGGTCGGGGGTCTGGCAACTACGCGGAGCCGATCTGATTATCGGAGTAGGGCACCGTGCGTTACACAGCCGGACGAAGCAGGATCGAACCGACGCGGGACAATCGAACAGACCTCTCGCCACCAGGGCTCGCTAGGACGGACCTCCGGCGCGACCACATACCGAGGGAGATGGATGGCATGCAGCTGGGAATGATCGGACTCGGCCGGATGGGCGCCAATATCGTGCGCCGCATCGTCAAGGACGGGCACACCGCCGTCGGCTATGAACGCCGCGCGCATCAGATCGACATATTGCGCCAGGAGCTCGGCGAGAGCTTCCACGGCAGCACCGATCTCGCGGAGTTCGTCGCCGCCCTCGAGACGCCGAGGGTGGTGTGGGTCATGATCCCGGCGGGCGCCACCGGCGCCGTCATCGACCAGGTCGCCGAGTTGCTCGAGGCGGGCGACATCATCATCGACGGCGGCAACAGCCGCTACCACGAGGACATCAAGCGCGCCGAACAGTTGCGCCCCAAGGGCATCCACTACGTGGATATCGGAACCTCCGGGGGCGTTTTCGGCCTGAGCCGCGGTTTCTGCCTCATGATCGGCGGCGAGGCGGAGCCGGTGAAGTACCTCGATCCGCTGCTGAAATCCATCGCTCCCGGCGTCGAGGCCGCGGCGCGGACGCCGGGACGGACCGGCGAACCCTCGCCCGCCGAGCAGGGCTATCTGCACTGCGGACAGGCCGGTGCAGGCCACTTCGTCAAGATGGTGCACAACGGCATCGAGTACGGCGCGATGGCCGCCTACGCCGAGGGCCTGAACATTCTGCACAAGGCCAACTACGGCGCCGAGCACTCGGGTGAGTTCTCCGCCGAGGAGACCCCGCTCGAGCATCCCGAGTACTACCAGTACGACATCGACATCCCCGAGGTGACCGAGGTGTGGCGGCGCGGTTCGGTCGTTGCCTCCTGGTTGCTGGACCTCACCGCCGGTGCGCTGTACGCCGATCCCAACCTCGATTCCTTCGACGGCAGGGTCTCGGATTCCGGGGAAGGCCGATGGACGGTCGACGCCGCGATCGACACCGGTGTTCCGGTACCGGTGCTGGCGTCCGCGCTGTTCCAGCGGTACTCCTCACGCGGCGAATCGCTGTACGCGGACAAGATGCTCTCGGCGATGCGCCAGGCGTTCGGCGGGCATCACGAGCTGCCGGGGAAGTAGCACCGTCGCGGCTCCCGGATGCGGCGGGAGCCGCGACGGGTGTAGCTACCGGCGGGTCAGAAGCCCGCGGCCTGAGCCAGCAGCTTTGCGACCGCCAGCGGGCCGAACCAGAACAGATAGTTGATTCCGTAGAGAAATGCCATGGCAGGCAGTTCCTTTCACTCGAAGGTGCTGTCGATCCAGTCGATCGTCTGCATGCCGAACAGGTCCGTGCCCCAGCCGTACATATCGGTGAGCATGCGGACCATGCTGCAGTTGGTGGGTTGGTAGGTCACCTCGGTGCCACCGGCCCGGTAGGTGTCGGCCAGATCCTTGGCGTCCTTAGCGGGCACCAGCGACATGAACGAGTCGTCGGCGGCGCAGGAGGTGATGGCCACCTTGGCTTTCGGGGTCCCCGAGCGCCCGAGAATGTTGTCCTCGAACGCGCGTTGGAACGCAGGCTCGTCCGCCGGGCTCAGACCCGAATTGAACAGGGTGTTGAGCGGCAACAACGGCAGCCCGAAGTAGGCAGGCGTCTGACACTGGGTGCGGAAGGCGTTCGCCAGCGCCATACCCGCCGGGTTCATTTTCGCGTTGACCTGTATTTCCGGGTACGCAGGTTCCAGGCCGAGCAGCGTCGCCAGCGCGAAACCGGACCCCACCGAACCGTCGGCGACCCGCATGAAGTTGCGCGGGTTGACGACCATCCCTTCCAGCAGCGCCGATTTCACGTTCAGCTCGGGCGCGTAGGTCGGCTGCAGTTCGGCGGAGAAGGCCGCGCCGACACCGCCGCCCGCGATGCCGAACAAGGCGACCTGCGCCTCGGGATTCAGACCGGCGTCCTGATAGGCCAATGCCGCACGGACACCGTCGAGTTGGGCGTGCGCGGCGAACTTGCCCGCGAACACCGCGTGCGGGTTGCGATCTCCGTCATTGCCGACATCGGAGATCATCACCGCGTAACCCTTGTCGAACATCAACGCGAGCGGGCCGAGCGCCGACCACGACGAGCCGTCGAGCGGATCACCGCCGGTCCACTGGGTGCTCGGGTGACAGGACCAGCCGACGCTGTCGTTGGCCTCCTGATAGGAGATCACTTTCTTTTCCCCAACGGGCGCACCGTGATTGGGGATCATCACGATGCCGGTGCTGACCACCGGGGTGACACCGTCGATGCCGGTGGTCACGTACATCAGCTTGTAGGCCTCGATGTCGGGCGGGGTGATGCCGAGGAACATCACGTCGACCTTCTTGGCCTTCAACAGGGTTCCCGGCGCCTCGGCGCCGGTGCGTGGCGGCTCCTGGTAGAACGGGTCGTTCGCGAGCAGCGCCTGGAACGCCTGGTCCGGTGGAACCGGTTGGGCGCCTTGGATCTGTCCGATGACGAAACCGTTGAACACCTTGTCCAGGCCGGGCGTGCCCGCCGGTTCCGGTTCCGCCGCAGCGGTTCCCGCGGTCAAGGTGTACAGCGTTGCCACGACGGCCGCGGCGAGGGCAAGGGTGCGGTGTTTCATCTCAGCGCACCGCCGTCGCGTCGACCGGGGAAACGTCGAGCTGCCTGGCCGCGGAGTCGAGCAGTTGCGGCACGTTGAACAGCGGGCGATGCGTCTCCATCTGAATCTCGTAGGGCGTGCGCATCACGGCTTCCAGTGCGGGCCAGTTGTTCTCGACCTGGAACGTGTACTTCGGCAGCAGCTCCGAGGTGATGTAGTCCCAGCGGGAATCGAAATCCGACCAATTCCATTCCGGCAGTGGCAAAGTCAAGATTCCCGGCCGCCCGTCGGCCATGGTGATCGGCATGCGCACCGGACGGAACTGGCGCGGTGGTGCGACACCGGCGACCGACGGCGAGCCTGCGGCGCCGCTGGCGTAGGTGATCGCCTCGCCGACGCTGCCCTTGTAGTTGCGCGTCGCATCCCACTGGTCACGGATCGCCCATGACTGTTCGCGGCGCAGCAAGGCCGCGTTGCCCGCGGCGATCCGGCCCTCGTCGCCGGAGGCCACGTCCTGCCAGGCCTGCATCACGTCGGCATCGAACAGCCCGGCCGCCTGGAACTCCGCCAACGCGGGCAGACCGCCGGTGACATAAGCGTCGTGCATGGGCATGAGGTCGGAGAAGATGTTCTTCTGCATCACCAGGATCATCCCGATGAGGTGGCGCAGATCGTCCGGGGTGATCAGCGAGCCCGCCTCGGCCAACGCGAGCAGTCCGCGCGGAAGTTGGGCCACCGCTTGCGGGCCCGCCGCCTGGTCGACCGCGGCGACGACGCCGCGCGCGGATTCGGAGAGGCCGGGCAGCGCGTAGATGTTGCCCATCAGCTCGAAATCGACAAGACCGCCGCCGAAGTCGGCGCCGACCTGACCGCCCATGCCTGCCCACTGCAGCTCACGGTGGCTCAGCTGCAGGTTCTCGTAGTAGCGGTAGGAGTTGATCAGGTTGGCGCGGTTGGCCTCGACACCGGCGCGCGGATCCCAGGAACGCAGGTCGATGCCTGCCTGGTTCGTCGCGTCGACGAGCCAGTACTGGTAGAGCAGGGCGGCGTATCGGGTCGGCGCAATACCTTGGGCGCGCGCGTCATCCAACAGCGCGCGCAGCTGGGCCGCGTCGTACGGGAGTTCGGGGTTGACGCCGCCGGGGCTGACCGAGGCATCCCGGTTCACCAGCGGCAGATCCAGGTAACGGTCCAGCTCGCCGATGGCTCCTGCCGGGGCCGTCGACGCCAGTCCGAGACCGATCGCGGCCGCGAGAGCCAGTGCCGTGGCGCGCAACGCCATACCGATACGCATCAGCTGTTCAGCCTTCCTCTACTAGCACGATTCGAAGAGTTCTTGAATCTGAAGAGATGTCCTGTCAGTAGCTGTATGTCGATAGGACGCACCAATAGCGCCGCAACGACTACCCGACTCCGCTAGCAGAGTAGGTGACGTGCAGGTAAACACAGAGATCAGACCCGCCGCAATGAGCCATGCAACAGATAGCAGGCGGTCGAATAAAATCTGTAACGGCGAAGTTGCCTGCTAGTAGCTAGAAAATCAACAGAAGGACGTGGCAAATCCGCCGATAATGTGAATCGGAATTCATGAGATAACTCACAAGCCCGACAAGCGGGACAGCCGACGCGACCAGGGGCTACCCGAATCGCACCGTCTCAGACAGAATGGACCCAGAGCGACGGACCGCGACCCGCGCGGACCGGATAGTGGGGTGAATCCATGGCCGAGAAGCATGTGGTCCGCAACGGCGAGGTCGACATCGCCGTCTACGAGCAAGGCAATCCGGAGGGTCCGACGGTCCTGCTGCTGCACGGTTGGCCGGACTCACATCACCTGTGGGACAACGTCGTTCCGGAGCTGAGCACCCGATTCCGGGTATTGACTGTGGACAACCGCGGACATGGCGAGTCTTCCAATCCGCCTGGCACCTCGGCCATTTCGACCACCACATTGGCCGCCGACTACGTGGCGGTGATCGAGGCGCTCGGCAACGGCGCGCCGGTGCACATTCTCGCGCACGATTGGGGAAGCGTCGCCACCTGGGAAATCGTCTGCGGCCCCGAGGCACAGCGCCTGGTCGCGTCCTTCACCTCGGTGTCAGGGCCGAGCATCGCGCACGTCGGCACCTGGGCCCGCGACCGGCTCTCCCGGCCGACGCCGCGCAATATCGCGCTGCCACTGGCCCAGCTCGGGTCGTTCGCCTACTCGACCTTCCTGGCGTTGCCGGTACTGCCCAAGGTGGTGATCAAAGCCGGGGTCAGCGAACAGCGCTGGCGCGCAGCACTTTCCGCTGCCGAGGGGGCCGCGCCGGAGGACATCCACCTCGCTCCGACCTTCACCACGGACATGGCGAACGGCCTGCGCATCTACCGGTCGACCTGGGCCGCGAACCCGTTGCGGTCCCGCGAGGCGTTCACCACGGTCCCGACGCAGATCATCATCGGCACCCGCGATCCCGCAGTGCGCCAGTCGAGTTACGCCGACGAGGACCGCTGGGCCGACCAGGTCTGGCTGCGCGTGGTGAAAGGCGGGCACTGGCTACCGTTCTCGCATCCACGCCTGCTCGCATCGGCCACCGTCGAATTGATCGAAGCGGTGACCGGCGCACCGCAGGCCAGGACGCTGCGCCGGGCACGAATGGGCGTGCCGCGCACGGCGTTCGAGGACCGCCTCGTCGTGCTCACCGGCGGCGGCAGCGGCATCGGCCGGGCGACCGCGCTCGCCTTCGCCAGCGAAGGCGCGGAGATCGTGGTCTCCGATGTCAACGGCATCGCGGCCGAGGCGACGGTGGCACTGATCGCCCAGGCGGGCGGCGTCGGCCACGCCTACGAGGTGGACGTGTCCGACGAGACCGCGATGCGCAAGCACGCCGACGGTGTGCTCCGCGAACACGGCGTGCCCGACATCCTGATCAACAACGCGGGCATCGGACAGGCCGGGCGCTTCCTCGACACCCCTGCCGAGGACTTCGACCGGGTGCTCGACGTCAACCTGCACGGAGTCGTCAACGGCTGCCGGGCTTTCGGCGCGGCCATGGTCGAGCGTGGGCTCGGCGGGCACATCGTCAACCTGGCAAGCATGGCGGCCTACACCCCGCAGCAGGCGTTCAGTGCGTACTCGACGAGCAAGGCGGCGGTGTTCATGTTCTCCGACTGCCTGCGCGCCGAAATGGCCGAGCACGGAATCGGTGTCAGCACGATCTGCCCCGGCGTCGTGCACACCGCTATCGTCCGGAACACGAAGATGTCCGGTGTCTCCGCCGAAGAAGAGCAGCGCAGACAGGAGCGCTACGACCGCCTCTATCGCCTGCGTGGGTACGGCCCGGACAAGGTCGCCGCGCAGATCGTGCGGGCAGTGCGCAAGAACAAGGACGTGGTCCCGGTGACACCGGAAGCCAAGGCGCAGTACCTGTTCGGCAGGATCGCCCCCGGTGTCGTCCGATTCGCCGCAGCCCGAGCGAGTTTGGTGCGCTGACAGACGACGGAGGCGGTACCCGGTCGCCGTGGACCGAGTACCGCCTCCGCACCTGACGATTACCGCTCGACGATCGCCACGACGCCCTGACCACCGGCGGCACAGATGGAGATCAGCGCACGGCCGGATCCCTTCTCCGCCAGCATCTTCGCGGTCGAGGCGACGATGCGGCCGCCGGTCGCGGCGAACGGGTGGCCCGCCGCGAGCGAGGAGCCGTTGACGTTGAGCTTGCTGCGGTCGATCGCGCCGAGCGCGCCGTCGAGGCCGAGGCGCTCCTTGCAGTAGGCGTCGGACTCCCACGCGGACAGCGTCGCGAGCACAACGGAGGCGAACGCCTCGTGGATCTCGTAGTAGTCGAAGTCCTGCAGTGTCAGGCCGTTTCGGGCGAGCAGGCGCGGCACCGCGTAGGTGGGCGCCATCAGCAGGCCGTCGGGACCGTGGATGTAGTCGACCGCCGCGACCTCGCTGTCGACCAGGGTGGCAAGCACCGGCAGGTTGCGCTCGGTGGCCCATTCCTCGCTGGACAGCAGCACCGCGGAGGCGCCATCGGTCAGCGGGGTTGAGTTGCCCGCGGTCATCGTCGCGTCGCCCGCCTTGACGCCGAACACCGGCTTGAGGGTGGCCAGCTTCTCGATGGTCGAACCGGGACGCAGGTTGTCGTCGCGGGTCAGCCCGAGGAACGGGGTGATCAGGTCGTCGAAGAAGCCACGGTCGTAGGCGGCGGCCATGTTCTTGTGCGACAGGTAGGCCAGCTCGTCCTGCGCCTCGCGCGGCACGCCGAATTCCTTGGCGGTGATCGCGGCGTGCTCGCCCATGGACAGGCCGGTGCGCGGCTCGGCGTTGCGCGGGATCTCGATGCCGAGCATGCTCGGGCGCAGCTGGCCGACCAGCTTGAGGCGGTCCTTGTTGGTCTTGGCGCGGTTGGCGTCGAGCATCCACTCGCGCATGCCCTCGCTGACGCCGATGGGGGCGTCCGAGGTGGTGTCGGTGCCACCGCCGACGCCGACCTCGATGCGGCCCTGAGCAATTGCGTCACCGACGGTGACGACGGCCTGCAGGCCGGTGCCGCAGGCAAGCTGCAGGTCATGGGCCGGGGTGTAGGGGCTCAGCTTGCTGCCGAGCACGCTCTCGCGGATCATGCCGTGCTCGCCGACCCGCTTGAGGACGGCGCCACCGACGACCATGCCGAGCCGCTCGCCCTGCAGGCCGAAGCGGCTGACCAGGCCGTCCAGCGCGGCGGTGAACATGTCTTGGTTGGAGGCGTGCGCGTATGCCTTGTCGGAGCGAGCGAACGGAATCCGGTTGCCGCCCACGATCGCGACCGGGCGGGTGGTCTTACCGGTCTTGGCGGTGCTCTTCGCCGAACGGGATTTGGTTGTCACTCGAGTCTCCAGGTCTCGTTGGGGGTGTCCGGCGCTCCGGAGTCCGGTGGAGATCTCCACTGATCGGCGCCCCGTCGCGGTTGGTTTACATTAAACTTACTCTGGAGTAAGTTAGTTGTCGACACCGTACCCCGCAAAATGTGCGCCAGCAGACCTGACGGGGCCACCAGACCCGAACATCGCGGCGTGCGCGACAGTCCCGGCGGCGGTAGCTTGCGTGCCAACGTCAGGATCGTGACCGCCGCCTGTCAAACACAGAAAAGGTAGGAACAGTGGCAGCCAGCAAGAGCAAGGGTGCTCCCAACCTCTACGGATCGTTCGTTCACTCCTCCCCCGGACAGTTCCTGGCGAGCAAGCTCGGTCTGCCGCAGCCGGAGAACCTGCGCCGCTACACCGCGGGCGAACCCGCACTGCCGGGCCCGGTGCTGCTCGGCGGCAAGGGCCGGGTCGCCGAGCCGGTGCGACTGCTGCTGTCGGACTACACGTTCGTCGACGCGCCGAGTGCCGGAACCAAGCTCGGCGCGCTGGTGTTCGACGCGACCGGCATCGGTTCGATCGAGGAACTGTCGCAGCTGTTCGAGTTCTTCCAGCCCGCCATGCGCAGCATCGCCGCCTCCGGGCGCATCGTGGTGATCGGCACGACGCCGGAGCTGGCGTCGAGCGTGGACGAGCAGATCGCGCAGCGCGCGCTCGAGGGCTTCACCCGCTCGGTGGCCAAGGAACTGCTGCGCGGCGCCACCGCCCAGCTGGTGTACCTGCACCCGCAGGCCTCCACCGGCGCGACCGGCCTCGAGTCGACGCTGCGCTTCCTGCTGTCGGGCAAGTCGGCGTTCGTCGACGGCCAGGTGCTCCGGGTCGGCAAGGACGACGCCACCGCGCCTGCCAGCTGGGACAAGCCGCTGGCCGGCAAGGTCGCCGTGGTCACCGGCGCCGCGCGCGGCATCGGCGCCACCATCGCCGAGGTGTTCGCTCGGGACGGCGCCACCGTGATCGTGGCCGACATCCCCGCCGCCGGTGAGGCACTGTCGCAGACCGCCAACAAGGTCGGCGGCACCGCGCTCGCCCTCGACGTCACCTCGCCCGACGCCGCGGAGAAGCTGGCCGAGTTCGCCACCGAGCGCTTCGGCGGCATCGACATCGTCGTGCACAACGCGGGCATCACCCGCGACAAGCTGCTCGCCAACATGGACGACGGCCGCTGGAACTCGGTGCTCAACGTGAATCTCGCTGCGCCGCACCGGATCACCGAGGGCCTGGTGTCCCGTGGTGCGCTGAAGGACGGCGGCCGGGTGATCGACGTTTCCTCCATCGCAGGCATTGCGGGCAACCGCGGCCAGACCAACTACGGCACCTCCAAGGCCGGTGTCATCGGCATGGTCGACGCCGAGGCGCCGAAGCTGGCGGAGAAGGGCATCACCATCAACGCGGTGGCCCCCGGCTTCATCGAGACCGCAATGACCGCCGCCATCCCGCTGGCCACCCGTGAGGCAGGCAGGCTGATGAGCTCGCTGTCGCAGGGCGGCCAGACCGTCGACGTCGCCGAGACCATCGCCTACTTCGCCAGCCCGGCGTCGAATGCCGTGACCGGCAACATCGTTCGGGTCTGCGGGCAGAGCCTGATCGGAGCATGATGACCCAGAAGATCACGCTGAAGACACCGCCGAAGAACGGCCCGCTGTTCGTGAAGGCGGCGCTCGGCGCGGTTCCGCTGCCGCTGCTTTCGGCGCGCAAGCCGAAGCTGCCGGATCGGACGATCCAGCTCGACGGCCTGAAGGTGGATCCGGATCACCTGGCTGCCTACTGCCGGGCGACCGGGCTGCGGTTCAACGATGCGCTGCCGCTGACCTATCCGTTCGTCCTCACCTTCCCGATCGTGATGCAACTCGTTGTGCAGCGCGACTTTCCGTTCGTCGCGGTCGGTGCGGTGCACGCGAACAACGTGATCGAGCGGACCCGCGACATCTCGGTGAGCGAGCCGCTGGACATCAAGTCGCACATCGAGAACCTGCGCGAGCACCCGAAGGGGCTGCTCGTCGACGCGATCACCGAGATCAGCGTCGGCCGCGAGCTGGTCTGGCGACAGGTCACCACCTTCCTGCACCAGCAGCGCACCTCGCTGTCGGGCGGCCCGAAGCCGGAGCCGAAGCCGGACGAGGTTCCGCCGCCGCCGCTGCGCACCTGGCGGGTCGATCAGAAGACGATCAACCAGTACGCCTCGGCCTCCGGCGATCACAACCCGATCCACACCTCGGGCTTGGGCGCCAAGGCTTTCGGCTTCCAGAAGCCGATCGCGCACGGGATGTGGTCGGCCGCGCATATTCTCGGCACGATCGAGGGGCGGGTGCCTGGCAAGGCCACCTATGAGGTGAAGTTCGGCAAGCCGATCTTCCTGCCTTCGACGGTGAACGTGTACGCCGATCAGGTCGAGGGCGGCTGGGATCTGGCCGTGCTCAACCCGAAGAAGGGCTTCCCGCACCTCACCGCCACTCTGCGCTGACGTACGGAAACGACAGAGCCGCACCCTGTTCCATCGGGTGCGGCTCTGTTCGTTCAGCAGCTGCAGTCGCAGCCGCAGCAGTCACAGGAGCAGGAATCGCAGCAGCCGCCACAGCCGCCATCGCTGCAACCGCTGCAGTCACATCTCTTGATCCAGGCGTCCTTGCGCTCGCCGCTGCACGGCCGGGTGTGGTCGGCGCAGCAGGCGTACCCGGTGCAGTAGGCGCCGAGAATCAAGGTGAGGGACTCGCCGATTCCCGGACGGCGCGTCGGCCGACGATTCCCCGGTAGGTGCGCCTGCGGTGTCACGAGGTCGAGCATCTGTGGCACTACGGCGTCCCCGGCCTCGTTGGTGTGGCGAGAGACGTTGCAGCTGTGTGCGATACCTGCGCCGATACCCCGCCCCAGCCGGCCGAGCACCGCCCTCAGCGGATCGAGCAGCATCCAGCGGACGGTGGGGACCTCGTCGAGTTCCGCCGCCGCGACCGCATCGCGCAGCCGTGCATTCGATTCGCGCAGCAGGTCATACGCCTGCGGCATGCTGGTTCCGGTGGCGGCGAGCGGATTGAACCGGCCACGCGCCTGGTCCTGCTCGAAGTCCTGCACGGCGTCAGCGAGATGCGCGATCCGGCCGAATTGCCAACCCGCACTGCGCATGGCATCGACGTTGTCCGGGCGACCGGCCAATACCGCTGTGTGCGCGAAGAATTCCGATGCGCAGAGCTGAGTCGGTGCGGTGGTCCACGCCAACGGCTCGGCGTCATTACTCATCGCTTCGCGCCATAACGGGGACGCAGCCAAGGATTCGGAAACACGGGTCTGGTTCGCACCGACCAGCGCCGCCGCCTCCAGCTGCGTCTGGGCACCGAGCGCGGCAACCAAGGATTCGACGTCGAGGCCGATCCGCTGCGCACTGTCCTGCGCCTGCCCGGCCCACCTGCTCGCCGCCTTCGCCATCGGGGTTCGCGCCAATGCACGCGCATCGCCGTCTGCCACGTGATCGCGAATCTTGGCCGACGCCAACAACAGCGACGCGGTCGTGGCCAGCTGCACGCCCGGCGAATCCGCCGTCGCCACCGATGCGCGTTGCATGCCGCGCAGGGCGCAGCGTCCCGCAGTGGTCCGCTCGACGTCACCGGACAGTTGCGCCTCGGTGAGCATGCTCAACACGATCGCGTCGACATTGGTTGTCGCACGGGCCAACTGCCCATGCCCGTCGCGTAGGCCGAGGCACAGTCCGCACAGATGCGCGCGCCATTCGGCCCTATCGATTCCGTACTTCGCGGCACCATGCGCACACGGCCTGAGCAAGCCGAACAATTCCGCCCCGTTTCTCCCCGACCCGAGATCGTCTGTACGTGTTGATCTCCGGCACTCTCGCAGGCCGTTGCCGACGCGGCAACCGCAACGCCGAAATTCCCGGCGTTATTCGGCTTTCTTGCGTCCGGCCAGACCGCGCCAGGCCAGGTCGTCGAGCAGATCGACGGCCTCGGCGACCTCGATGCGGCCGCTGGCCACCCGATCGGCGATGGCCTCGCCCGCGCCGATCACCGCGACGGCGACCACATCGAAGTTGGTGCCGGGCTCGGCGTGCTTGGCACTGGATTCGAGCAGCTTGGCGGTGAGTTCGATGACGCGCTCGCGGGCGTTCTCGATCTCGGACGCGAACGCTTGCTGGCCGATGGCCTGGCGGTAGAGCACCTGCCAGGAGCGGCGGTTGCGGTCGACGAAACCGAGGAATCCCTCCAGCGCGACGCGCACCTGCTCGTGCGGCGAGAGCTGCGGGTTGCCCGCGGGAACCACCGATTCGATGAAGCGCAGGCCCTCGCGCTGGATGCACGCGCGGAACAGTTCGTCCTTCGAGCCGTAGTAGAGATACAGCATCGGCTTCGATATTTTCGCCTCGGCGGCAATGGCATCCATCGACGTATCGTGGAAGCCTTTCCGCGAGAACACCTCGACAGCGGCATCGAGCATCTGCTGCTCACGAACCGCCCGAGGAAGTCGCTTCGTTCCGCCCGCCATCCACTCTCCTACCGCATGGTGAAGTTCATATATTACTCCAAGGTAAGTTCCGTGGGTTGGATTTGCTCCCCAGTCGCGGGAACCACACCTCAGCAGTGCGGCAGCGCGCCCTTGAACCTGGCCATCCGCAGCACCGACGCGTCGACCTGCGCAGCGGGCAGACGCCCTGCCTTGACGGCCTGCTCGAGCCGATCGAGCACGCTCGGCACCGCGTCGGTGGTGATCCACAGTGCGTTGTCGGCCCCAGCCACCAGCGCGGCCTCCACCGCCTCCTCGATGGACATCCGGTTGGTGATCGCGGCCATGCCGCCGAGGTCATCGGTGAAGATCGGGCCTTGGAACGGCGCGGCACCGTAGCCCTTGCCCTCGCGCAGCAGCGCCATCACCTGGGGGCTGATGCTCGCAGGCACGTCAGGGGTGGTGAGACCGGGCACGTCGAGATGACCGATCATCACCGCGGCGCCGGAACCGATCAGCGCGCGGAACGGGACGAGATCGACGGTCTGCAGGCTGTCCAGCGGCGGCGTCCTGACCGCGCCACGGTGCGAATCGCCAGAGCCGGAGCCGTGGCCGGGGAAGTGCTTCATCACGGTGCCGACGCCGACCTCGCGCATCGCCTGGATGTAGGCCTCGGCGTAGCGGGTGACCTCGGCGGGGTCGGCGGAGAAGGAACGATCGCCGATGACGGAGTCGCCCGGCTGGCTGCTCACATCGACATCGGGGGCGAAGTTCACCGTGATGCCCAGGTCCTTCAGGGCACGGCCCCTGGTCACGGTCGCGTCGCGGAACTGCTCTGGCGTCATCGACTGCACGGTCGACCTGGCCGAGGGTGCTACCCCGATCAGATTCTTGGCGCGCGAGACGCGACCACCCTCTTCATCGATGGTCACCATCAGCGGCACCTTGGCCGCCTGCTTGACCTGCGCGAGCTGACCGGAGGCGAGCAGCGACGGCTCGGTCCAGCTGCCGACGAAGATCCCGCCGACCTGCTCGGTGGACACCACATTCGTCGCGTCGGCCTTGCCGGTGATGCCAACGGTCAACAACTGGGCCAGCTTCTGGCGGAGGGTGAACTGCGCCAGATAGCCGGCGGAGCAATCCGGCGGCACGGATGTGGTTGCTTGCGTTGACGATCCGGGAGTCACGCCGGGCACCGCCTCCGTGGACGGGGTCGGGCCGCTGCCACCACCGTTCGAACAGGCGGTCGCGACGGCGGCCAGCACGGCGAGCACGAGCATGGGCGTCTTCCGCATGGGGGACAACCGTACTGTTCACCCGCCGTCACGGCGCGGTCGGGTGGGCGGGGTTTGCGGTTCGATCCTGCGCGCCAGCCGGTGCGGACGGCCCACCGAGGGTAACCTTGTTGGATAGCCGTGAGTCTCCCACCAGGAGGTCCCGTGCCCTGCGATCTGATGCTCATTGCCTACGACGGGTCCGAGAACGCCAAGCGGGCCATTGAATACGCCGGGCGGTTCCTCAGCGCGAACAGAGCGATCGTGCTGACCGCGTGGGAGCCGATGGTGCGGCAAGCCGCTCGCCTGTCCGGCCTGTCCGGGGTGATGCAACCGGAATGGGTACCCGACGAGGAGATCGAGGACGTCGCCTACGTCGACGCCCGCACGATCAACACCGAGGGCGTCCGGCTGGCCAAGCTCGCCGGACTCAACGCCGAGGCACGCACCGCCGAATGCACGACGACCATCTGGAACGCCATCGTCGAATGCGCCGACGACCTGGACGTCGACATCATCGTCGCGGGCACCCGCGGCGCCACCGGCATCCGCGCCCTCATGCACAGCAGCGTCGCCGACGCGGTCCTCAAGCACTGCCACCGGCCGGTCCTCATGGTCCCGCCCGGTAAGGAGCCTGCGAAATCCCGCTAGCGGGTTGGCCGGTGGACTACCCACAGACCGTCCACATGTTTCACAGGGCCTGCAGCCTCTGTGAACCGTATGGAACCGCTGTGGTCCAACAACCGGGCTGACGCACAGTCTCGCGGTCGGTGCAGCTGCGGTTGTCGTGGATGGGTGGGGTGAGATGTGGGTCGCTCTGCGGGTTGTGGGGGCGGGAGCGGAGTTAGGGTCGAGGAATCATGGATGGATTCCTGCTTGCACAGCCGGACGGGGTCGTCCGGGCATTCGGTAGCCGGGTCGCCTTCGATGAGGCGGATCGCGCAGTGGCCGCGTTGCGCGCGGGCAGCGCGGATTGGATCGTCGGCGCGCTGCCGTTCGATCCGCGTCGGCCTGCCGCGCTCAGCGTGCCGGAACGCGTGGAACACACCGCAGGCCCGTGGCGGCCCGCTGCGCTGCCCGAGTTGCCCGCCGTCCAGGTTGTCACCGAGATCCCCAGTGCGGCAGAACATATCGCGCGCGTGACCAAGCTGGTCGAGCAGCTCAACGACCCGGCGCAGCCGCTGCGCAAAGTGGTCGCTGCGCGATCGGTGCTCGCCGAGGCGGCCTCGGCGTTGGAGCCCGAACTCGTGGCGGCACAGTTGCTTACGCGGCATCCACACGCGAATGTCTTCGCGGTCGACCTGACACCGGCCGGGCGCACCGGAGCGACCCTGATCGGCGCGACCCCCGAGGTGCTGATCGCCAGGCACGGCGACACGGTGACACTGCGCCCGCTGGCAGGCACCCTGGCACGGCGTGCCGATCCGGACGCCGACGCAGCCCAGGCACGAGAACTGCTGGCCAGCACCAAGAATCGCGATGAGCACGCCTTCGTCATCGAATGGATCCGCGAGCAGCTCAGCCCGCTCTGTGCCGAGTTGTCCATCCCCGACGGCCCGGAACTCGTACACACGCACGAGGTCTGGCATCTCGCCACCCCGATCACCGGCAGGCTGCGCGACTCAGCGACCACCGCGCTCGACCTCGCGCTGCTGCTGCACCCCACCCCCGCCGTCTGTGGCACCCCGACCGATCTGGCGCTCGACACGATCGCCGATATGGAGGAGGACCGCGGCTTCTACGGTGGCGCTGTCGGCTGGTGCGACGCGAACGGCGACGGGTCATGGGTGGTCGCGATCCGCAGCGCGGAATTGTCTGCCGACGGGCGGACCGTGCAGGCCTACGCGGGCGGCGGCATCGTCGCTGCCTCGGATCCCAAAACCGAACTCGACGAGACAACTGCCAAACTCCGCACGCTGCTCGGCAGTCTGAACTGCGCGGTGCCCGCGCACTAGGAAGCTCGGTCCGCCCAACCGTCCCGAGCTCCTACCCGTGGCCCTTCGGACGTTTCCGATCTTCGAGTGAGCGGTGCCACAGCCGCGGCGTCCGCGCACCGACATCGCCAATCGGCGGGCTGAACGCACCGGATACGGGCGTGGGCTGCTAGGTTGACCGGGAATGTGCCTGCATCGATGTATTGGAGTACCGCAATGAAGTTTGCTGTTCCTGGTGTTGCGAGTGCTGTCGGCGGCGCTGTGCTCGGCGTGATCGCGGTGCTCCTCGTGACGGTGGCGGTGCAGCAGAACTCGCGTCCGGACATCGACCGCAGCGGCGACAAGGACTCCTCGTTGCTGAACAACGTCGAGTACGGCAGTCGCTGAGCCACTGACCCCCGCTTCACCTGCCGATTCGCCCGCAACGTCCGCGGCGCCACGGCGGCACAGTGCTGCGCGGCGGCGGTCGGAATCCGCACTGAAGCAGCAGGACACCGCACCGCTCGGTAGGCGCTGGTTCGCTGCGACGGTGCTCATGGCGTTCCTGCTCACCTTCCTGCAGGCGCCGGGCCTCACCGTCGCCGACACCAAATACGACCTGGCCCAGAACCCGCTCGGCTTCCTCGAACGCGCCAGCCATCTGTGGAGCAGCCAGGCCCCGATGGGCCAGGTGCAGAACCAGGCCTACGGCTACTTCTTCCCGCACGGCGCGTTCTTCTCCCTCGGGCACGTGCTCGGCCTGCCCGCCTGGGCCACCCAACGCATCTGGTGGGCGCTGCTGCTGCTCGCCGGCTTCTGGGGCATCATCCGGCTCTGCGAAACGCTCGGCATCGGCACCCGCGGCTCCCGCATCATCGCGGCGGTCGCGTTCGCGCTGTCACCGCGCGTACTCACCACGCTCGGCTCGATCTCGTCGGAGACGCTGCCGATGATGTTGGCGCCGTGGGTCTTGCTCGCACCCGCCGCGCTCGGCAGGCTCCGGCGCGGCGGTGCGAGGTCCGCGGCCGGTAGTGCGCTCGCGCTGGCGCTGATGGGGTCGGTCAACGCCGTCGCGACCGTTGCCGCGTTTCTGCCCGCGTTCCTCTGGTGGGCTTCGTACCGCCCGAATCGGGCATGGTGGCGCTTCACCATCACGTGGGCGCCGCTGCTCGTGCTCGCCACGTTCTGGTGGGCGGTGCCGCTGCTGCTGCTCGGCAAGGTGAGTCCGCCGTTCCTGGACTACATCGAATCCTCCGGCGTGACAACGCAATGGGCGTCACTGGCCGAGGTGCTGCGCGGCACGGACAGCTGGACACCGTTCGTCTCGCCCGAACGCATCGCGGGCGCGGTGCTGGTGACCCAGCCCGCCGCCGTGCTCGCCACCGGGCTGCTCGCCGCGGCGGGCATGGCCGGTTTGGCGTTGCGCTCCATGCCTTATCGCGGTCGGCTCACCCTGATCCTCGGTGTCGGGCTGGTCGGCATCTGCGCCGGGTACGTCGGTGAGCTCGGTGGACCGTTCGCGGAATCGGTGCGCCTGTTCCTGGATTCCGGCGGCGCGCCGCTGCGCAATGTGCACAAGCTGGAGCCGCTGATCCGCATCCCGCTGGTGCTCGGCCTGGCGCAGCTGCTGGCCAGGGTGCCGCTGCCCGCCTCGGTGCCGATGCCGGTGTGGCGCAGCGCGTTCGCGCATCCCGAGCGCGATCGCGCGGTCGCGGTGGCCGCCCTGATCCTGACCGCCCTCACCCTGTCCACCTCGCTGGCCTGGACCGGCAAGCTGGCCCCGCGCGGCGCCTACGACCGGGTACCCGCGTACTGGGAGCAGACCGCGGACTGGTTGCACCGCAATGCTTCCGACACCCGCGCTCTGGTCGTGCCCGGTGCGCCGTTCGGCAGCCAGGTGTGGGGACTGACCCGCGACGAGCCGCTGCAGGCCTTGGCGAGCACACCGTGGGCGGTCCGCGACTCCGTGCCGCTCAACCCGCCGGGCACCATCCGCGCGATGGATTCCGTGCAGCGGCTGATCGCCGACGGACGGCCGTCGACCGGCCTCGCCGCGACGCTGGCCGGACAGGGCATCGGAATCCTGGTGTTGCGCAACGATCTCGACCCGGAGACGTCGCGGTCCACCCGCCCGATGCTTGCGCACCGGGCCATCGATGGTTCGCCGGGACTGACCGAGGTGGCGGCGTTCGGCGATCCGATCGAGCCTGCCGTCATCGCCGAGGATCTGGTCGCGGACGGCGACCTGCGCCCCGCGTACCCGGCCGTCGAGATCTACCGCGTCGAGACGCCGACGCCGGGCACACCGGCCCAGGTGCGCTCCGGAACCGGTGCGCCGCCGTCGTTTCCGGGCGCTTACACGGTTCCGCTCGAGTCGCTTCCTGTCGTGCAGGGCGGGCCCGAGGTGCTCGAACGCCTGCACCGCGACGGTGCAGGCACCGAAACCCCCACCCTGCTCGCCGCCGACGCGGCGCGCGCCGGGCTGCCCATCGGCCCGATGACCGTCACTGACACTCCGATGGATCGCGAAACCGATTTCGGTCGGGTGGACAACCACAATTCGGCCGTCCGCGCGCCCGACGATGCCCGCCGCACTCACAATCTCGTACCCGACTATCCGGTGCCCGGCGCCGAACCAATGCGCGGGGAATGGTCGGGCGCCACCATCACGGCGTCCAGCTCCGCCGCCGACGCCACTCAGCTAGGCGGCGCGGCGCCGGGCAGCTCGACCGCGGCCGTCGTCGACGGCGACCCGGCAACGGCCTGGATCAGCAACGGAACCGAATACGCGCTGGGGCAATGGCTTCGGCTCGATTTGGCACAGCCGATCAAGGCGGGCCAACTGAGCTTCCGCACCAGCGCGGCCGCCATCGGCGACCCGGTGAAGTGGGTCGAGGTGCGCACCGCCAACGGCACCGTGTCCACCCGGATACCCGAACCCGTTGCACCGGTATCGGTTTCGCTGCCGCCCGGCACGACGCAGTGGATCACGATGACCGCCATCCGCACCGAAAACGGCAAACGTGGTGCACAGTTCGGCATCAGCGAGCTGACGCTGGAGGACTACTCCGTCCACGACCAGCCCGTCCCCGTCGATATCCGGCATCGGACGGTGCTGCCGCCGACCCAGCATGGCGCGCAGGTGCGCGGGTGGGATCTCGGGCAGGAATTCCCCGGGCGCAGTGCCTGTTTCGATTCGCCGAATCGGGTGCGGTGCAGCAAGGGACTCGCGCTGGCGCCGGAGGAGCCCGGCACCTTCGAACGCACCTTGTCGGTGCCCGAGCCGATGTTCGTCACCCCGGAGTTGACCGTCCGCACCAGGCAGGGCCCTGCGCTGGAGGCGTTGCTCACCGACCACGAACGCCCGGTCGCGCGGGGCAAGGGCGATGTCGGCGACCTGCGCGGTGCCGCGTTCGCCGCGACGGACGGTGATCCGCGCACCAGCTGGACCGCGCCGGAAGAGTCGGTACGGGTGCTGACCGGCGCCAAGCCGACACTCACGCTCGAGCTGCCCGCGCCGACGCTGGTGACCGGACTGGAGTTGACGCCGTCGCTAGGCGGTCTGCCCGCCGCGCCGACCTCGGTGGTGGTGAACCTCGGTGCCGGACCGCAGGTTAGCGCGCTGGACAAGACCGAACCGGGCGTGCCTGCCCGGATCTCTTTGTACCCGACGGTGACCGACCGCATCGAGCTCAGCATCCAGGCATGGCAGCCGGTATTGGACCGGACCGCACTCGGTTTCGCCCTGTCGCAGCCCACCGGGCTGGCCGAGGTGTCGGTGCTCGGCCCCGAGTACCCGGCCCCTGCGGCGCTGGACCGGGAGATCACCGTGCCGTGCGAGACGGGCCCGGTGATCAACGTCGGCGGCCAGCTCCTGCGCACCACCGTCACCGCGACCGCAGGCGAACTGCGCTCCGGGGCACCGGTTTCCGCCCGCGTCTGCCCTGCCCAGTTCGACTCCGGCGAGTCGACGACCTTCGGGCTGGCCGCAGGGCGCGCCGATGTCGCCGTCGCACCGACCGAGCTGTTCTTCGTCGACCGGCTCCGCCTCGACCGGGCAGGCGTCCCCGTCCCGGCCGAATCGACCTCGGGCACCCAAGTATTGGTGTTGCCGCTGAGCACCAACGTCGGCTGGCGTGCAACGACTTCCGACGGACGCACCCTGGCGCCCCTCGTCATCGACGGCTGGCAGCAAGCGTGGTTGCTCCCCGCCGACGCGACGGGCCCGATCACCGTCTCCTTTCCGGTCGACCGCTGGTATCGCCTCGGCATCTTCGGCGGCCTCCTGCTCCTGCTTCCCCTGATCGCCCTTGCCGTTCCATGGCGCCCGCGCGCCACGAAAACGGTTGACTCCGAAGCGAAACCCGCGCCACCGACGTGGGGTACCCGCTGGGTCGGCGCGCTCGGACTCGGCGCGGCGGCGACGCTCATCGCGGGTCCGGTCGGCACCGTTGTCACTGTCGGTGCCATCGCAGCCGCCCGTTTCCTGCCGCAGTGGACGCCGAAGGCGCTTGTCATCGTCGCGGGGATGGGCACGGCGTTGTCGGCGGCGGCGCTGTCCACCGGTCCGTGGCGCGCTTCGGGTGGATACATGGGTGGTTCGTTGTGGGCGCAGGTGCCGGGGTTGCTTGCGGTGATCGCCGTCGGCGTTGCCGCGCTGCCTCCCCGCCGCAAGACCGAGTAACTCCGATATTCCGGGATCAAAGCAGCCCAGCGCAGGTCCACACTCAGCGAATTCGGCAGGCCGACCTGCGCGGACCGTCAGTTGGGCTGCGCTGCAACGTACCTCGTTGCTAGTGTCACGACGCGTGAGTACCTGTGCCGAATGCGGTTTCGTCTACGATCTGACCCGCGCGCCGGAGGTGGCGTCGCTGGCCAGAGAGCACGCCGTTGAGTACGCCGACTTACTCCTGACCGATTCGCCGAAGCTGCGGCAGCGGCCGGAACCCGAAGTGTGGTCGCCGTTGGAGTACGCCTGCCACATGCGGGATGTGCTTCTCGCGCAACGGGAACGCGTCCTGGCGGCCCGGCGTGCCACGACGCCCGAGGCCATCCCGATGGGTCGCGACGAGCGGGTCGAGCACGACGGCTATGCGGAGCAACGACCCTCGGACGTCGGCCGCCAACTCAGGGACGCGGCCTTGCTTTTCGCCAACGTGCTCGAGCGACTCGATGCCGCCGACTGGGAACGGACGCTGGTCTTCCCGTTCCCCGAGCGAGAGGAACGCACGCTGCGCTGGCTCGCGGTGCACACCCTGCACGAGCTCCGCCACCACCTGCTCGACATGCATCGGCAGTTGGATACCAGCCCCGTCTGATCAGGACCGCCGGTGCGGGTTACTCCCGCACCGGCTCGGCCTTGTCCCAGGTGCGCGTCCACTGCCGAATCGGTTCCTCGATCAATGCGTAGCTGGCCGCCGCGATGGGCAGCGTCAGCGCGATCGTCAGGGTGAGGACGTAGCCGAAGTTCCCACGGAACGGCAGGATTCCGAACACCGGGAACACCACCGACAGCACCGCGAGATGCCAGAGGAAGATGCCGTAGGACCAGCGCCCGATGGTCGCGGCGACCCGTGATTCCAGCCAGCGGTGCGATCGGTCTGCGGCACCGAGCACCAGCGGAGCGAGCAGCGCGAAGCCGATGATCGCACCCAGTGCCATCTTCGCCGCGTACTGCCACGGCGCAGCGTGGGTGAGCCCGGCAGGCCCGCCGACATCGGTTGCCGAGACCAGGAAGGCGATCAGAGCAATGGCCCACATCAGCGGCTGCTTGCCGAGGAACCGCCATCGTTGTGATAGCCGTTCGCTATCGAAAGACAACTCGGCCAACACCATTCCCATCGCGAACCACGGGAGATATGCAGGCAGCCAATTGTCGGAATGAATCGCGTCGGGCGTCGGCACCGGAATGAAGTTCCAACCCAGGCACACGACGGCCGCCGTGAGAATCACCGGAACCCGCAGGCGGGCGGCGGCGCCACGCAACCGCACCACCGCGAACGCGAGTATCGGCAACACCAGATAGAAAGCCACCTCGACCGAAAGGCTCCACATCTGGGTCAGCCCGTCGGTCAATGTCAAGGGCACGAACACTTGCAGCAGCGCCAGATTCGACATCCAGACCCGCAGCCCCGCCGTCCCGGCCGCACCGGGCAGCAGCACGAGCACCGCGCACACCACCACCCAGTACGCAGGCAGAATGCGCGCGGCACGATGCCGCAGGTAATAGCCGACCGACGGCGCAGGCCGCACGCCGCGGGCCGCGGCGGCGTGCGGGCGCCAGAGCAAAAAGCCGGAGAGCCCGAAGAACACCGCGACGGCCATGTCGAATCGTCCCCACACCCGACCGATCACCGGGGTGCCCGCGGCGCCGGTCTGGAATGCGACGTGCGTCAACAGCACACCGAGAGCGGCCATTCCACGCATACCTTCCAGCGCGGGAAGGAAGGCGCGGGATCGGACCGATTCGGCCGCAGGGGCGACGACATCGGCGGGTACGGGCGCGGTTGCGGTCATCAGGTCCAGTCTGCCTTGCCGATTCTCAGGTGATAACTCCACGTTTCAGATTTCGCGCTAAACTCGGGCGATTTCTCGGCCGTTTCCGGCCTCGACGCCGCATGGTACGACACCGGACTGTTAGTGTCGGGGCTCACGAGCGCAGCGGGGGTGCCGCGTGCTCGCCGGAACGACCCTGTTCTACGACGAGGAGTGTTTGCATGGCACTGAGTGCCGGAACCAGAAGGACGGTTGCCTGCCTGCTCGTGGGTCTCGGCGCGCTGCTGATCGTTGCCGCGCTGCTGATCCCGACCTACACCGTCGGCAAACTGGCGAAGACTCCTCTCGATCTCGAGATCACCACGATCGCGACCAACCAGCCGGGCGAGGAAAGCTTGGTGCTCGACTCCAAGTCGCTCACCTCGCCGGACAGCGCCGCGAAGATCGACACGAACGTTCCGCTGGTGTCCCAGCGGTTCCTCACCGTCGAGGAGCCCTCCGATGCCACCGAGATGACGGTCCAGGCGGGTCAGACGCTGCGTCGGATCGACAAGCAGGGCGACACCGGCCTGTTAACCGCGACCATCGACCGCGTCACCATCGACCGCAAGACCGGTGAGCCCGTCGACAAGGACCCCAACGGCTCCATCGCCGTCAATGTGAACAAGGACATGCAGCCGGTCGCCGACCCCGTCCAGCACACCGGCCTGCAGTACCGGTTCCCCATCGGCACCGAGCAGAAGTCCTACCCGTACTTCGATCTCAACGCGCGCAAGACCTTCGACATCAACTTCGTCGAAGAGACCGAGATCAACAACCTGAAGGTCTACCACTTCAAGCAGTCCATTCCGGCGACCGACCTGAACAACGTGGTCAAGACGCCGACCAACAAGCTGACCTTCCCCGCCGCCAAGTGGGGCGTGCCCGGCGAAGGCGACATCACCATGTCGCGCTGGTACACCAACACCCGCGAAGTGTGGGTCGAGCCGCAGACCGGCACCGTGATCAAGGGCGGTGAGCAGCTGCACCTGTTCTACGCGCGCAGCGGCGAGAAGCCCGAGGTCACCGCGCTCAAGTCGCACATCGTTTTCGACGAGAACACCATCGAGTCGCAGATCTCGGTCGCCAAGGAGAACATCGACAAGCTGTCGCTGTACGGGCGGACCATGCCGATCGTCTTCGGTGTCATCGGTGTGATCGCGCTGATCGTCGGTGCGATCCTCGGAGTGCGCGGCAGCGGATCGACTCCGGCTCCCGCCGGCGGTGCGCTGAGCCAGAAGTCCGGTGGACGGCGGCCCGACAATGATCCGCCGACCGAGCAGATCAGGATCACCAAGTAATACACAGCGAAATTCGGCCCCCGGTTCCTGACCGGGGGCCGAATTCGTTTCCGGCCCTTATTGTTCGGCGAGCGGGTAGGCGACAGGATGCTGCGGTTGGTAGAGCAGCATCGTCCCGGCGCCCGGCACCCGCATATCGATGCACAGTCCGAATCCGCGATCGACGATCTCGCTCGCGAATTCCGCACCGCGCTCCGCCAATTCGGCCACCGTCTGTTCGACGTCGTCGCACATCAGCGAAATCTCGTGGCTCGGTGTGTCTTCCGCCGGATGCACGCCGAGTTCGCTCGGCCCGGTGGCGAAGATGAGCCAGCCGCCGCGTGCGTCGACATGCGGCCACTCCAGCACGTCGCGGAAGAACTCCCGAGCGGCCTGCGCGTCCGTCGCGTAGACGAGTGTGTGCACAGCTGTGATCATGCGCGTGAGCGTAGGCCGCTGGGCCGCACGATGTGGCGAAGTCGGGTCAGTGCACTGAGGTCCGGGGTTGGTCGCGATCGGCAGTGCGCAGGACGATGACCGCCACCAGCAACGTGGTGACGGCGGCGACCGACGCGGCCGTGGTGATGAGCGCCGGGATCGAGCGCGCGAACGAAACCATCAGTGTCACTTCGACGGCGAGGCCGAGCCAGGTCAGCGTGGCGAGTGCGGTGCGGTCGACCGCGATGGCCGACAGCATCACGCCTTGCAAGACAGCGAGAATGGCGCCGTGCAACGCGAACAGCCAGAGCAGGCCTTGGATCGGGGCGTAGTCCTGGCCCGCGAACAGCGGCGCGAGCGGCGCGGCGAGGGCGGCGCCGAGCACCGCCGCGCAGCCGATACCCGACAGCACGGCCAGCGCCGACCGAATCGCGTGCGCCGAATGTGTCGGCTGCGCCATCCGCGGATACAGCACGACGCCGACCGCCTGCGGCAGCCAGAACGCGATCTTCGTCGCGATGGTGCCGAGCGCGTACCGGCTGGCGTCCGCGTCGTCGAGCACCATCCGGACCACGATCAGATCCGCAGAAGACAACGCCATCAGCGCCGCCTGCACCTGCGCGGCCCGCAGCACCGGCAGCACGCCGATGGCCTGCACCGCGTCGCCCTCATCCGCGCGAGCGCGTACCCGGGGCGATCCGGCGACGAACCTGGCGAACACCGCCGCCACCGCGATGCCTGCTGCCGCCGCCCACAGGGCGAGCGCGGCGCCACCGCCTACGGCGAGCACCACCAGCGCGGGCACGACCCGGAAAATACCCGCCGCACCTAGCACAACGGCCAACGCCCGAAACCGCCTGCCGCCCTGGAGAACTCCCTGCTCCCCGGACAACAGCACCAGGGCAGGCGCCGCACCGAGCGCGGCCGCGCAGGCAGCAACCCCCACGTTCAACGCCGCGGTCACCACCGGCACCAAGACCGCGACCACGACGGCAACGATCACCGCACACCGCCACTGCAACCCCCGCAGCGCCGCCGCACCTGCGCCGCGAACCAACTCTCTGGCCACCACGTTCTGCAAGGCCAACGCAGGCACCGCGCACAAGAGCTGCACCGCGAGCAGACTCGCGAACTCGCTGTATCCGGAGACCCCGAGCCACCGCCCAGCCAGCAGCTGCAACAGATACCCCGCCACATTGGCGGTCATCGCCCCCGCCGTCACCAACGTCAGATCCGCCACCACAGGAAACCGACGGACCGCAGACACGCCAGCCATCGTCCCACCTCAACCCCGTCACCCTGGTCTCGCCCCACCTCAGTGCCCAAGTCCTCGTGCCGAGACCCGCAGTTTTCGGACCGGATCCGCAGCACGTCCGACGCATCCAACCCGCCAACGGTGCGCGAGTGGGGTCGAGAGCGATGCGGAACGTAGGGTGCACAAGCGTGACTGCGAGCGGCTGGGGACAACGCGGCCGGTGGGCTTGGCCTGCCGGGTACAGCGCGGTGCTTGCGCTGGTCATTGTCGGGCCGCTGCTCGGGCCGGGGTATTTGCTGTTGCGGGATGCGGTGAGTACGCCTCGGTCGTATTTGACGGATTCCGCGCTCGGGCTCGGGGATGCGGCGCCACGGGCGGTTCCGCAGGATGCGTTGCTGGCGGTGTTGTCGCCGGTGGTCGATGGTGGGGTGATCGTCAAGGCGATCCTGGTGTTCGCGCTGTGGGCTGCCGGGTATGGGGCTGCGGTCCTCGCGCGGGAGTTGTTGGGAGCGCCTGTTGCTGGGCAGCTGGTTGCGTGCACGGTGGCGGTGTGGAATCCGTATGTGGCCGAGCGCCTGTTGCAGGGGCATTGGAGTTTGCTCGCTGGATATGCGGCACTGCCCTGGGTTGCCTTGGCCGCGTGGCGGATTCGTTTAGCGGCGGACCGTGGTGACGGATGGCGCGAGACCGCTGGCACGTGGGCGGGTTTGGCGGGATCCTTTGCCGCAGCGGGACTCACGCCGACCGGTGCGCTGCTCGCGGGCGTCACCACACTCACATTGCTGGGGTGGCGCCGGTTCGCCGGCGCGACGGCGCTTCTCGTCGCCGCATCCGCGCCGTGGTTGACCGCCACCGCGCTGTCCGGCGCGGGCAGCGAACCGTCCGACCCGGCGGGCATTGCCGCGTTCGCCGCCCGGGCCGAACCCTGGCTCGGCACCTTGGGCAGTCTGGCCGGGCTCGGCGGCATCTGGAACGGCGACGCGGTACCCGATTCCCGCACAACCCTTCTCGCGGTACTGGGGACAGCACTGCTGCTCGTCATCGTTGCCTCCGGCCTACGCACTGTCCTCACCGCCGCGGATCGAGACACCACTGCGGATCGAGACACCGCCGAGGATCGGGATACCAGCGGGGCGACTGCATCACCGACGGATTCTCGGCGCGTCCGCCGCACCCTCGTCGCGCTAGGAGCGCTCGCCATCCTGCTGCCTGCACTCGGCGCGACGCCGTGGGGCATGCATGTGCTGGAGTGGCTCGTCGCGCACGTGCCCGGTGCAGGCCTGCTGCGCGATACCCAGAAGTACGTCGCGCTGGCGATGCCCGCCTACGCCCTGTGCGCCGCCGCAGGCGGTATGGCCCTGGCTCGGCGATTCTCGATCGCCGGTGCGGGCCGACCAGCGAATGAATCGCATACGGAAACCTCTGCGCACCATGGGGACTTCACGCGCCCGGCAGCCTCCGCGTCGCGTTGGTTCGCCATGATTTTCATAGCCGCACTCGTACTGCCGCTCCTTGATCTCGCTTGGGGGGTCGGCGGAGCGGTCCGCGCCGCGCACTACCCCGCCGGATGGGAACAGGTCGCCGAAAAGATAGACGGGCCAGGCGATATCGCCGTGTTGCCTGGCGGGATGTTCCGAAAATTCCGGTACAGCGGAACCGCCCCCGTCCTCGATCCTGCTCCACGGATGTTGCCCAACGATGTGCTGCAGACCGGCGAGCTACCAGTGCGCGGACGGACCGTCACCGGCGAAGGCAAGCGCGCCCAAAAAGTGGAAAACCTTTTGCTGCACGGTGGTTCAGCCCAGGAACTGGCGCGGAACGGCGTCGGCTGGGTACTGGTCGAGCACGGCACTCCCGGCCCGCTCGGCGAGTCCAAAACGACGATCGCACAACTGGATCCCGCGTACTCGGACGCCGATCTCACCCTGTACCGCGTGCCGGGTCCGATCGATCAACACAGTGCGTCGTCAACACATCGCCGTTCATCCATCGTCGCCCACGCACTGTGGGCGGTGCTACTCATCGGCGGAGCAGTCACCGCAACAGTGATGCGCCGCAAAGCCATCGCGACACGAACCTGACAACTCCGGGTCGTTCTCACCACCGATACAACCCGTCGGTCGAACTCAGTCCGCGGGACGAGGCGCGATCAACCCTGACGTGTGCTCACCACGCGCCACCGCCGCCAACACCTCATACACACCGTTTCCGGTTTGCTCCCAAGAGAATTCGCGCGCACGCGACCGCGCCTTCTCCCCCATCACGGTGCGGGCGGCACGGTCGTCGAGCAGTTCACCGACCGCATCGGCGAGGTGCGCGGCATCGTCGACCAACATTCCGGTGACACCGTCGACGATGGAGTCCGTGAGCCCTCGGGAACTGCGGTAGCCGATGGTCGGCACACCGTGCTGCGCGGCTTCGATGACCGCGAGCCCCCACCCTTCCTTGCGGGAGGGCAGCACATGCACCCAAGCACGGGACAGCAGTTCGTGTTTGCGGCGCTCGTCGACGTGACCGTGGAAGGTGACCGCGTCGGCGATGGCGAGCTCGCTGGCGTCGGCCTTCAGGTTGTCGGCCCACCAGCCGTCGCCGATTACATCGAGGTGCAGTCCAGGGATGCGGGTGCGTAGTCGTGCCACGACCGCGAGCGCGTCCTCGATCTGCTTGTGCGGCACCAGGCGCGAGAGCACCACGATGCGTGGGTTCTCGGTGCGCGTTTCGGCGGCGCCGGTCGGCGCGTCCACTGGAACCGGTTCGGCGCCGTTGCGCACCACCGCGATCCGCGTCTGCGCCACACCGAGCGTGGTGAGTTCTTCGGCCGAGGGCAGCGAGACGGTCAAGTATTGGTGACGCCGATGCACCCGCGGCGACAGCCGCGACTCGATCCACCAGCCGATCCGGCCGACCAACCGGCCTGCCACCGGCCACTGCTCCCGGTGCCCGTGATGCACGAGCACGACCGACGGCGCGGCAGTCGCGGCGGTGGCGAAGAACGGGATGCCGTTCTGGGTGTCGATCACCGCATCGGGTCGCACGCCGCGCAGCGGCCCGAGGCCGAGCCTGCCGAGCGCGATCGCCGCCAGTGCCCTCGGGTACACGGAGTAGCGGCCGCCCGCCCTGCTGATGTCGATGCCGTCGATGCGTTCCCGTTTCGGCGCTCCCGGGTAGCGGGCGGTGCGCAGGGTGACCTTGACCCCGCGCGCGGCGAGCTGTGCGCCGACCTGTTCGAGGTATCGTTCGCTGCCGCCGCCCTGCGGGTGCCCGGTGTCACGCCAGCACAGCAGGAGGACTTCGCGCACGGTCGAGCTTCTCTCGGTCAGGTGGTCCCGGTCGGGACGTCGGATATCGGGCTACACCCTAACCCGAGCACCCGCCGACGAGTCGATCACCGACCTCGATCACGCGCACATGATCGGCAAATTCGCGCACTACCGAACGCCGGGCAGCCGCCTCGATCGCCGCAGTACCTGCCGCGAACGACCGGCGCCTGGTCGAGTGCGGTTTGCAAGGTCACCGGTGGTTTGTGCGAGACTCGGCGCCGTGCTCAAAGAAACGCCCTCCGGCACTGCACCACGGTTCGCGCGTCGGGCGACGCTGCGCCGGTCGCTGCGGTTGCTCGGCAGTTTCCGGTTCGAGCAGTCCGATCCCGCCGTGTTCTACGGCGGCCTCGCGGCCGACAGCGCCGCGATGATCGGCGACTTCTACACCGACGTGACCGGAAGGGACCTGGCGGGAGCGACCATCCTCGACGTCGGCGGTGGCCCCGGCTACTTCGCCGACGAGTTCGTGCGCACGGGCGCGCGGTACATCCCGGTGGAACCGGATCCGTCGGAGATGCACGCGGCAGGCCTGTCGGTGGCCGGCGCGGTGCGCGGCTCGGGCATGGCCTTGCCGTTCCGCGACAACGCGGTGGATATCTGCTTCTCCTCGAATGTTGCCGAGCACGTGGCGGAGCCGTGGCAGATGGCCGACGAAATGGTGCGGGTGACGCGGCCGGGCGGGCTCATCGTGCTGTCCTACACCGTGTGGTTGGGACCGTTCGGCGGGCACGAGACCGGCCCGTGGCACTACCTCGGCGGCGAGTACGCCGCGCGCCGGTATCGCCGCAAGCTCGGCAAGGAACCGAAGAATCGATTCGGCGAATCGCTGTTCGCGGTGCGCGCGGCGGATGGATTGCGTTGGGCGGCAGGCACTTCCGCCGATGTTCGGTCGGTCTTCCCGCGCTACCACCCACGCTGGGCCTGGTGGTTGGTCCGAATCCCGCTGGTGCGCGAGCTATTGGTGAGTAACCTCGTCGTGGTGGCGACCAAGAATTAGCAGGCTAGTGCTCTAGCCAGCCGCGTCGCCAGGAGCGCCTACCGCAGTTCTCGTGCAGCGGCCTGTTCCACGGTGATTCCTGAATGGCTAGCCCCACGGTCTCCAGCGTGGTGAGCCCCACGAGGTCGGCTAAAGCCCCGACCACGGCGACGGCCTCGGCAGCCTGCATGGCTGCAGTAGCTTGCTCGATGGTGAGTGTGCGACCGGGCAGGAAGGACACAACCCACCCGCCTGCGCCAACACTCTTCGCTTGGTGTTCGGTCTGATCGCTGGTCATCAGCGACCGATCGACTACTTGCACCGCCATAACTCGGTCTCCCCAATTGCGGTATCGGTTCAGAAATCGAGCGAGCTGATCAGTAGCTAAAGCATCCTCCTTCCAGCAACAGAACGCAATAGTGCGTTCTCCGAAAAGCGAACCGACAGGTTGGGATCCGTCCTGCTCAGCGGGATGGTCCGACCGCAGAACTAGAACAGGTTGCAGACAACGGAGGCACAAAACTGTAACGTGTTCTCATGCATTACGACAGCTTGTTCATCGGCGGCCGCTGGACCGCGCCAGCCACCGCCGAGCGCGTTCAGGTCATCTCGCCGGTCACGGTCGAGCCGGTGGGCAGCGTCCCCGCAGTGGACCGCGCCGACGTCGACGCCGCGGTCGCCGCGGCCAGGCACGCCTTCGACCACGGACCGTGGCCGTCCACCCCGCCGGAGGAGCGGGCCCAGGTGCTCACCCGCGCCGCGCGACTGATCGAGGAGCGCTCCGCCACGCTGCTCGCCGCGCTCACCGCGGAGATGGGCGCCCCACCGATGATCGCGATGACGCTCAACCAGATTCCGGCGGTCGCCGCGCTCGACGCGTGCGCCGGGCTCGCGAAGTCGTTCCCCTGGCAGGAAACTCGCACCGGACTGTTCGGCACCGCCCGGGTCAGCAGGGAGCCGCGCGGTGTCGTCGCCGCCGTAATCGCTTGGAACGTCCCGCTTTTCCTGGCGGCCAACAAGCTCGCCCCGGCATTGCTGGCAGGCTGCACCGTGGTGCTCAAGCCTGCACCGCTGACGCCGATCACCGCGAACCTGCTCGCCGACATCTTCACCGAAGCCGGTCTGCCCGAAGGCGTCCTGTCGGTGCTGCCCGCCGACCCCGAGATCGCCGAGTACCTGATCGCACACCCCGGCGTCGACAAGGTCACCTTCACCGGCAGCACCGCGGTCGGCCGCAAAATCGGCGCCATCGCCACCGGACAACTGAAGAGCGTCTCGCTCGAACTCGGCGGCAAGTCCGCGGCAATCCTGTTGCCGGACATGGACATCGCGGCAAGCATCCCGGTGCTCGCGTTCTCCGGCCTGATGAACAGCGGCCAGGGCTGCGTCGCGCAGACCCGAATCCTCGCGCCGCGCAGCCGATACGACGAGATCCTCGACGCACTGGTCGCGCACGTGCGGACGATGCAGGTCGGCGACCCCGCCGACCCGAGTGTGCAACTGGGCCCGTTGATTTCGGAACGCCAGCGCGACCGGGTCGAGGGCTATATCGCCAAGGGCAAGGAAGACGGGGCCCGCCTGGTACTCGGCGGCGGCCGCCCCGATGGTCTCGACCGCGGCTGGTTCGTCGAGCCGACCATCTTCGCGGACGTGGACAACAAGTCGACCATCGCCCAGGAGGAGATCTTCGGCCCGGTGCTCTCGGTCATCCCCTACGACACCGAGGACGAGGCGGTGGCCATCGCCAACGACTCGGTCTACGGCCTGGCCGGGTCGGTGTGGACCGCGGACGTCGAGCACGGCGCCGAGATCGCGGCGCGGGTGCGGACCGGGACCTATGCCATCAACTGGTACGCCTTCGATCCCAGCTCACCGTTCGGCGGCTACAAGAACTCCGGGCTCGGCCGGGAGAACGGGCCGGAGGGGCTCGACTCGTTCTGCGAGCAGAAGTCGCTGCTCATGCCGATGGGCTGGACCGGGTGATCACTCTGTCGGCATGACAACGCGCAGCGCTGGCTCGCTCTCCTTGCCGGTCAGGGTCGGCGCGTCGACGATCTCGACGCGCCAGCCCGGGGGCAGGACGGCCTGCAGGCGCCCGGCGGCCCGGCGTAGCGGCGTGCTTGCGGTCGCCAGCTCGAAGCCGGCCACCAACGGCGCGATAGACGCGCCGGTCTCCAGATCGGTCATGCTTCCAACCACCTCTCGCGCGTCGATCTCCTCGTGCGCCGCGGGTGCCGCGGGACGCGATGTCGATAGGGAAGTAGTTCAGTCGATCAGTTAACGGTTAGCAATCGGACTGGCAGGTCATGAGACCAAGAACACGGCCCTAGCATAGGCCACTGGTGTACAAACCTCGCACACCGGGCAACTAGGCAATGCCGCGCCTCGACAAACCTTGGGTGCTCGCAAGTCGTGTCCGTCGACTTCTCCCCATAGCACCACACGTCCGGTCCACCGCGATGAGAAACACGCACAACCCGGTCGGATGTTCCAGCATCGTGACCGGACGCCATGCGTATACGCCAGGGCGAACGCTTCGTGGCCGCTTGGCCGGAATCCGTGGCATGGTGGCACTTTTCCCACTCCCCGGCGCCGCCGCAAGCGCACTTAACTTGCTGGCGAAGGTGATTGCCCGAAATCCGGATCAACGAGAGGTGAGCATTGTGCGCGCGTCAACAGAGATCGATTGGGAATGGGCTGTTCGAACAGACGGATTGCTGTCGGATGCACAGCGCCGCAAGCTTTCACTCGACATGGAGCGGGTGGTGACCGGATTGGTTGCTGGTCGGCCGCGGACCGCAGGCGCTCAGCGCGGCACCGGCCGGCTCGACTTCGCCGATCTGCGGCTACCCGACTCGTCGCTCGCGCGCGCCGCGGAAACCGAGGCGCGCGAACAACTCTCGAGCCACGTGCTCGGTCACTCCTACCGCACGTACTTCTTCGGCCGCGTCCTCGCCGACCTCGCAGGCGTCCGCTACGACGACGAACTCTGCTACGTCTCCTGCCTGCTGCACGATCTACAGCTCGAACATCCAACGCCCGGCCGCTGCTTCGCCGTGGCAGGCGCGCATCGTGCCATCGAATTCGTGACCTCGGCAGGCGCCACCCCTGAGGTGGCCCAAGCGATCGGCGCGGCCATCGCCGCGCACATCACCCCCGGCACCGACGCCGACCTCGGCAACGCCGGCGGCTTCATCGCCGCGGGCGCCTCCGCGGACGTCGCGGGCGCCCGCCTGTCCAAATTCGACCCCGCCTGGGTAGCGGAACTCCTGGAACGGCACCCGCGCCACGAATTCAAGCGCCACATGATCGCCGCCCTCACCGCGGAGGCCGCCGCGGTGCCGCACGGCCGAACCAGCTGGCTGATCGGCAGAGGCGCACTTCCGAAGATCGAAGCCTCGCCCTTCGCCGAATAATATTGCCCCACAAATGAAACCGCCCGCACCATGAGATAAATGGTGCGGGCGGTTCGCTGTTCGCGTCGATCAGCCGAGGCGTTCCTTCAGTGCCTCGAATTCGTCGCGGACGCCCGAAGGCAGCTTGTCGCCGACGAATTCGAACCATTCCTCGATGAGCGGGATTTCCTTGCGCCATTCCGCGGCGTCGACCTTGAGCGCCTCGTCGACATCGTCGGGGTCGACCTTCAGGCCCTCCAGGTCGAGCTGAGCGGCGACGGGGACATTGCCGATCGCGGTGGCCTCGGCCTCGGCCGTGCCCTCGACCCGGCCGACGATCCACTCCAGCACCCTGGAGTTCTCACCGAAGCCTGGCCACAGGAAGCGGCCGTCGTCCCCACGCCGGAACCAGTTGACGTAGAAGATCTTCGGCAGCTTGGTCGCGTCCGCGTTCTTGCCGAGGTTGATCCAGTGGTTCAGGTAGTCACCGACGTGGTAGCCCATGAACGGGATCATCGCCATCGGGTCGCGGCGCACGGTGCCGACCTTGCCCTCGGCCGCCGCGGTCTGCTCGGACGACAGCGTCGCGCCCATGAAAACGCCGTGCTGCCAGTCGAACGACTCGGTGACCAGCGGAACCGTCGTCTTGCGGCGACCGCCGAACAGGATCGCCGAGATCGGCACACCCTGCGGGTCGTCCCACTCCGGCGCCAGGATCGGGCACTGCGACATCGGCGTGCAGTAGCGCGAATTCGGGTGGGCGGCAAGCGTTTCGGTCTCCCGCAGGAACCAGTCGTTGCCCTTCCAGTCGATCAGGTGATCGGGCTCGCCCTCCAGGCCCTCCCACCACACGTCGTTGTTGTCGGTCAACGCGACGTTGGTGTAGACGGTGTTGCCCGCCTCCATGGTGGCCATGGCATTCGGGTTGGAGCTGCGGTTGGTGCCCGGCGCGACGCCGAAGAAGCCGTACTCCGGGTTCACCGCGTACAGCTGGCCGTCCTTGCCGAAACGCATCCACGCGATGTCGTCGCCGAGGGTCTCGGCGCGCCACCCGGGCACGGTCGGCTGGATCATCGCCAGGTTGGTCTTGCCGCAGGCGCTCGGGAACGCCGCGGCGATGTAGTAGGCCTTGTTCTCCGGCGAGATGAGCTTGAGGATCAGCATGTGCTCGGCCAGCCAGCCCTCGTCGTGGGCCATCGCCGAGGCGATACGCAGCGAGTAGCACTTCTTGCCGAGCAGCGCGTTGCCGCCGTAGCCGGAGCCGTAGCTCCAGATCTCGCGGTCCTCAGGGAAGTGAGTGATGTACTTGGTGTCGTTGCACGGCCACGGCACATCGGCCTGGCCGTCGGCCAGCGGCGCGCCGACGGAGTGCAGCGCCTTCACGAACGGCTTGTCGGTGCCGAGCTTCTCCAGCGCCGCGCTGCCCATGCGGGTCATCACCCGCATCGAAACGACCACGTACTCGGAGTCGGTGATCTCGACGCCCAGCTTGGGGTCCTCGGCACCGAGCGGGCCCATGCAGAACGGCACCACGTACATGGTGCGGCCCTTCATCGAGCCGCGGTACAGCTCGGTCATGGTCGCGCGCATCTCGGCGGGGTCGACCCAGTTGTTGGTCGGTCCGGCGTCGGATTCGCTCTTGGAACAGATGTAGGTGCGCGACTCCACCCTGGCCACGTCGGAGGGGTCGGAGAGCGCGAGGAAGGAATTCGGCTTCCGCTTCTCGTCGAGGCGCTTGAAGGTGCCTGCCTCGACGAGCTGGGCGGTCAGGCGGTCCCATTCGTCGTCGGAACCATCCGCCCAGACCACTCGCTCCGGCTGAGTGAGTTCGGCGACTTCCTGTACCCAGGCGAGTAGTTCGCTGTGCTCGGTCGGCTGTTTGCCGTCGGATCCACGAAGACCAGGAATGGTCGCTGAGGTCATGAAAACTCTCCTGAGATGGGCGGTCCCTACAATGCTTCGCCCGCTGGGCTGACCGTTTCGAGCGACCTGCGAGCAGTCGCTACGCTGCGGCCCTTGACCAGCGCGAACGCACCTAGTGCCACCATTGGCGGGAGGGCACCCGCTACGACCAATCGAAAGCGCGCCCCGGCTGGACGGCGGACGAGGACTTAGCGGACGCCCTGGTTCCTGTTTAGAGGTTAACGCGCTGTGACGGCCCCTACGGAATCGGGTTCGTCACTTTGTACCCATTCTTAAGACTTAGTCAAACGAGGAGATCCATCGATCGAGGATCGCGATATCGCGTTCACACGCGGCAAGTTGTCCGGGTTGTTCGGCAACCGTGCGCCGTAAACGGGCCTCGACTTCCGCGACTCGACGATCAGTGTCCACCATCCGCGTCGCGCTCACCCGGACGACCCGGTCGGCCAGCGCGGTTTCGGTTTCCACCAGTGCCGTCGCGACCCGCTGCTCGAGCTGGGCCTTTACGTTGACCAGCGCGTCGGAGACCCATTGACGCATGTGTGCGCGCTCGGCGAGCTGGCCGCGCGCCCGCACCACCCAGGCCGCTGCGCCGCCGCCGAGCAGCAGGGTCACCGGCACGCTCGCGAAATCCAAGGCGGGCACCAGCGAAAGGGGCGAAACGAGCAACCTGCCGAGGCCGACACCCGCCGACGCGCCGAGCACGATCATGAGGTGATCTTCGACACCACGGTGGCGCGGGTCGGGGTCGGGCCCGACCCGCGGCGCCGGGTCGCGGCGGCGCGGCGGGCTGGGTGCTGTCTGCTCGTCGGCGCCGTCGATCTGCGCCGACAGTTCGGCGAGCCTGCGGTCGATGGCGAGGTCGACCGCGCCGGTCAATTCGGTGACGGCCTGCTGCAGGCGCTCGGGATAGGCGCCGAGCGCAGCACGGCCGAGCCGGTCGAGGTCGCCGCGGGTCACCGTGTGCAGCGCCCTGATTCGCGCGCCGACCTCGGTCATCAGGTCGACGCGCGCCAGATGCAATTGCCCGCGCAGCGTGGACATGGCTGTGGCGCGGCCGCCGTCGCGGCCTGCGAGCAGCACCGCGCGTTCCTCGCGCAGCCTGGCCGGTTCGCCGCCGGAGCGCAGCGTCGCCACCTGTTCGACGACCCGCTGCCTGGTATCGGACAGCACCCGCGCGGTCACGGCCGCGATCCGGTCACCGCCGTCGGCTTCGGCGCCTGCGGCCGTCGCGGCCAGCGCCGCGTGCAGCGCGCCCAACCCGGATCGGTCCATCAGTCCGGCATCGCCCGCGGTGCGCGCGGCCGCCGCGAGTCTGGCCGAGACGGGCACGATGTCGAGGTCGTTCATCTCTTGTGCGGCAAGCAAGTCCAGGTCGCGGGTCTGCACCGAGCGCCAATCCTGATGCGCGTGAATGCCGTTCATCGCGAGCAGGATGCGGGTGCCGTCCGCGCGCAGCCGGTGGATGACGCGCAAGGTGTCGGCGCCGATCGTGGTTCCGGCATCGAGCAGGACCAGCGCGACCGCCGCCGGTGCGGTCCCGGACGGCGAGGTCGTCTCCACCGCGGCGTTCGCGTCGGCCACCGGATCGGACAGATCTATCCGGGGCTCGAACCGCGCCAGCTCGGTCCGCAACAGGGTGGTTGCGGCGTCGGCGGGCCCGATCAGCATGACCGTGCCCGCGGCGCCGCTGCCGCGCACCGCGCGCAACAGCGCCGTGCCCTGCGGATTCCAGCGCGCCACCACGGCTTCCACCTCGGCCGATGGGCCTGCGGCCAGGTCGGGCGGCGTTGCCGTGTCGCCGGGCAAGCTGAGCGAGCGGTCCCCGCCGGCGACCGGTCCGGTGCCCTGCGCGGAACCGTGCATCGGCTCGGTGTCCGCGTGCGCTCGCCGCTCGGCGTCGAGTGTCGGGTCGAGCGGGGGTTCAGAGACCGGCACTGCTCATCCGTTCCCATAGTCGGATGTAACCGTCATGGACGCGTTGGGCCGCACGGCGGGCCACGGGAGGCATATCGCTGGAAACTACTGCACGCCAACGGTCCGCGCGGGCCATTGCGTCATCGGCGTCGGCGGGTGCCGGGGCCCGATACCCCGCGGCCAGGTGGGCGACGCTGGGATGGGCGAGCCCGGCGCACAGGCCGAGCCACCGCGCGTGATCACCGAAAAGGTAGGCCTCCAAGATATCTCGGGCATGGCTGCCGTCCGCCGGCACCGCCCGGGCGGCCAATCTGGCCAGCTCGTCGAGAAGTTCGCCGCCGCGCAGCGCCGAGACCTGCTCGTAGCGGCGATGCAGCAGCTGGTGCACCGCGTCGATTGCGCTTGCGCCGTGCAGGATTTGCAGCAGTGTCTGCGGCGCGAGCATGAGGTCGTGGTCGAGTGCGGCCAGCGCGCAGGCGACGCCGTAGAGATCCCAGCGTTGCAGCAGCTGCTCGCGGTCGGCGAGATCAGGGCCAGGCGCGACGAAGAGGTCCGGTGAAAGCATCAGCGACGCATCGGCATTCGGGTCGATTCTGCGCAGGGCAGCCAGGTCGTCGTCGGTCATCGCACCCGACTTGGTGCGCACGGCCAGCGAGGCGACCACCGGAAGCACCGGCATGCCGAGCTCTCGTCCGTACTGCTCGGCGGCGGCGACCGCGTCGGCCCAGCGCCCGCCGATCGCGTCGGCCTTGTTCAACACGACGACCGTGCGCTCCGGAGCCAGCGTGGCAAGCACCCGCCGATCCGCGGGCGATGGCGCGGTGGACAGCACATAGACGACGATGTCGGCGTCGAGCACCGGATCGGGCGCGTCCGGTTCGTCGACCGGATCGGTCTCGACGGCGGACATGAGCGCGAGTGCGTGCAGCACCGATGTCCGGCCCGCGTGCGCGCGGCCGGTGACCTGGATGCGTGGCGGCTTGCGCCAGGCAGTGACGGCGGCGATCGCTGCGTAGCCGATCTGTGTGTCCTGCCCGGTACCGAACCGCAGATCGGCGAGGAGCTGGTCGAGCTGGTCCTGTTCGCGCGCTGGTACGCCGCGTTCGCGCAACGGTCCGTCGGTCTCCGTGCCTGTCGGCATGGGCTGCACCCCCTTTACGGTGCGCAATTCTTGCAGAAGTCGTGGATAACCGGTCAGCTGCCGCTGAAGTACTTGTTGACGGTACGCACCGCCCAGTTCGGCGCGTACTTGGCGGCGGTCGCCAACACCTTGGCCTGGGCGCCGATCTCGTAGTGCACCCTCGGCAGTCGTCCGCGCTTGCGGGTGGCCGCCCAGATGCCCGACGCGACGTCCTCTGCGGTGAGCCGCACACCGAGCGACTTCGTCGTTCCGGTTTCGACCCCGTCCACCATCGCGGTGTCCACGAACAACGGCCAGATCGCGATCACCCGGATATCGTGCCGCTCCCATTCGAGATCCAGTGCCTCCGTGAGGCTTTTGACGGCGGCCTTGCTCGCGCCGTAGCTCGCGAGTTCGGCCTGGCCGTAGATCGCCGAGGCAGAGCAGAGATTCACCACTTGGGCGCCGGGAGTGTCACGGAGATAAGGAAAGGCGGTGTGCGTTCCCGTGAGCACACCGCCGATATTGACGTCGAGGATGGCCTGGTGCGTGGCCAGCGCCAAGGTCTCGAACGAACCGGCGCGCAGGATTCCCGCGTTGTTGATCAGGATGTCCAGCCGTCCGGCGTCCGCGTGGAACTCGGCAAGCCGCTCAGCCCACTGGGTGTCGTTCGTCACATCGAGTACCGCGGTGTGCACACTGCCGCCCTTGCCGGTGATGTCGGCCGCGAGCCTGGTCAGCCCGACCTCATCGATGTCGACGGCGCCGACGTGATACCCCTGCGCAGCGAAAAGCAGTGCCGTCGCCCGGCCGATCCCGGCTGCCGCGCCGGTGATGAACACTGTCGGTCTGCGCATACCGCGGAGTCTAGTGCTGGAAAACCCCCTTATCCCCGTCTTCCCAGACCCGCCGCCGGTCATTTACCCTGCTTGGCAGTGGTCGGCGCCAGTGCCAGTGCGCAACTTCGCTTTTCGAACGCGGCAACGACCTCATACCGACGGGTTCCGACGGAACCCGATGAGGAGGTTGCCATGACGGCCGACGCCATCGGTGGTGTCGAATCGGAGCCCGCCCTAGCGGCGGACCGAAAACCGCTGCTACCGAGCACCGACCCGTTCCTCCGGCCGCCGAAGGGTTATGCGGCACAACCACCAGGCACGGTGCTGCGCACCCGGCAGATCGAACTCGCTCTGTTCGGTGTTGTGCCCCAGCAGGTCTCGGCCTGGCAGCTGCTCTATCGCAGCAGTGATATGCACGGCACACCCGAGGTCGCGATCACCACGGTGCTGTTGCCCCTCGACGCCGATCCTCGGGAGGACCGGCCGCTGTTGGCCTTTCAGACCGCGATGGACGCGGTCGCCGAGCGGTGTTCTCCTTCTTACGCATTGCGCTACGGCGCCCGCGCGCTCGGCTCGGTCACCCAGTTCGAATGGCTGCTCGTCGCGAACGCGCTGCGCCGCGGCTGGGCCGTCACCATCGCCGATCACGAGGGTCCGCGCGGAAACTTCGGCGCCCCACGCGAACCCGGCTATCGCGCCCTCGACGGCATCCGTGCGGCCCTGCGGTTCACGCCGCTCGGCCTGCGCCAGGACACTCGAATCGCGGTGTGGGGCTATTCCGGTGGTGGCATGGCCAGTGCATGGACGGTCGAGATGGCGCCGAGCTACGCACCGGAGCTCGATATCGTCGGCGCGGTGCTCGGCGCACCGGTCGGCGATCCGGGCCAGGTGTTCGCCCGGTTGAACGGCGGCAAGTACGCGGGCCTGCCCGCCATCGTGATCGCGGCCCTGCGCAGGCTGTATCCCGCGCTCGGCGCGGTGCTGCAGAACGAACTCACCCTCGACGGCCACCGGTTCGTCGCCCGTGCGGAGAGCTCGACGCCCTTCGGCGCCATCTTCGGCCTGGCCAACAAGCGCATGGACGACTACCTGAGCCGCCCGCTCGACGAGGTGATCGCCACCCCGGAGTTCCAGGCGATGTTCGACGATCTGCGCCTTGGCAATTCGACGCCGACCTGCCCGCTGCTGGTGCTGCAGCCGGTGCACGACCAGGTCATCCACATGGACGGCGTCGACGGTCAGGTCGACCGCTATCGCCGCGGCGGTGCGCTGGTCACCTACGTCCGTGACCGGCTGAGCGAGCACTTCTCGCTGCTGCCGCTCTCCACCCCGCTCAGCCTGGAATGGCTGGCGGACCGGCTGGCCGGGCAACCGGTTGGCGATGGCGGGGACACCACCGTGTGGTCGGTGGCCGCGTCACCGACGGGCGCACGTGGCCTGCTGGAAATGGTGGTGACCGCAGCCAAGGTCGCACTCGGCCGCCCGCTGCGGCAGCAGAGCGAACCGGTGGCAAGGATCGCCACCGCACGCGCCGCCTGACCTCCCGCTGGGCGGTAAGCACACAGTCGATTGCCGCATCACTCCTCCGATGCTGGACAATGGACGCCGTGAACGACGCCGCGAACAATACTGCCGAGTCAGTTCCGGGCCCGCCGTCCACAGGATCGGCCCCGGCTGAGCAAAGCAACCCCATTGGCTCCGCCGCCGACCGTGCTCCTGCGCGCAGGCAACGGAACAGCACCGGCTCCCGCCTGTACCCACGCGTGACCAGTTTCCGGTCCCGCCGTGGCGCGCTGACCCCGACCCAACAGCAATCGTGGGACCGCATGTGGCCGACGATCGGCCGCGACGTCGCCGACGAACCGCTGGACGCCGCCGCCTGGTTCGGCCGCGAGGCGCCACTCGTCATCGAAATCGGTTGCGGCACGGGCACAGCGACGGCCGCGATGGCACAGGCCGAACCGCACCTGAACCTGATCGGCATCGAGGTGTACCAGCCCGGGCTCGCGCAACTGGTGCAGCGCATCGAACGTGAACAGATCGACAACATCCGCCTGCTGCGCGGCGACGCCGTCGACGTGCTCGAAAACATGATTGCTGAAGAGTCGCTGACTGGCGTCCGAGTCTTCTTTCCCGACCCGTGGCCGAAGGCGCGACACCACAAGCGCCGACTCCTGCAGCCCACGACATTCGCGTTGATCGCCAATCGACTCAGACCGGGCGGCGTGTTGCATGTCGCAACCGACCACGCGGACTACGCAGAACACATTGCCGCGGTCGGCGCGGAAGAACCCCTGCTCAAAGGCATGAATGAGGGCACGGGAGGGGTCAGCGCGGAGCATCGAGACACCGCGCCGATCGGCTTCGAAAGGCCGGTCACGAAATTCGAAGGCAAGGCACATCGTGCCGGTAGCGCCATCACAGAGCTCATATGGGGGAAGATCAAAATATGAGTGTCAGTGAGATGGCCCACGAGGTGGTCGATGTTGCCGGGGAGGTGCAGGGAACCGGATCGGAAGGTCTGGGTGGCGTAACGCCGGACGTGCGCCGGGTCCTGCTGGTGTGGGACGCCCCGAACCTCGACATGGGCCTCGGGGCCATCCTCGGTGGGCGGCCGACCGCCGCTTATCGTCCGCGGTTCGACGCGCTCGGCCGCTGGTTATTGGCGCGCACCGCCGAACTGTCCGTCGGCACCGTGCACCGGGTAGAACCTGAAGCCACCGTCTTCACCAACATCGCGCCGGGCACCGCGGATGTGGTGCGGCCGTGGGTAGAAGCATTGCGCAACGTCGGGTACGCGGTCTTCGCCAAGCCGAAGATCGACGAGGACTCCGACGTCGACGCCGACATGTTGGCGCACATCGAACTGCGCAGCCGGGGCGCCGGGCTGGCCGGCATCATGGTCGCCTCGGCCGACGGCCAGGCATTCCGTGAACCGCTCGAAGAACTCGCCGCCGCCGGAATCCCCGTTCAGGTGCTCGGCTTCCGCGAGCATGCGAGTTGGGCCGTCACATCCGATACTCTCGAGTTCATCGATCTCGAGGACATCCCGGGCGTGTTCCGTGAACCGCTGCCCAGGGTGAGCCTCGACTCGCTGCCCGACGAGGGCGCTTGGCTGCAGCCGTTCCGGCCGCTGTCGGCGCTGCTCACCTCTCGCCCCGCGCAAGGAGTCGCTTAAAGTGTTCACACGCTGGGGCGATCTGGTCTTCCGGCTGCGCTTTGCCGTCATCGGCATCGTGGCAGCCGCTCTTTTGGCGCTGGGCGGATACGGCCTCGGCTTGGGAGACCACCTCAGCTCCAGCGGATGGGACGATCCGACCTCGGAGTCCTCGCGGGGCGCGAAGATCGCCGACGCCTCGTTCGGACGCGACCACAGCAGCGACGTGATCGTGCTGTACACCGCGCCGGAGGGCAAGACGATCGATGACCCGGCTTTCAAGGAGAAGGTCCTCGAAAGCCTGAATCGCCTGCCCGAGCAGTACCCGGAGATCAGCAAGATCAACGGCGCGTACTGGCCGACCAAGACCGGGCAGTCCTCGCCGATCGTGTTCGGCTCCAAGGACAAGAAATACACCTTCGCGTCGATCGCCATCAAGGGCGACAACGACACGGAAATGCTGAACAACTTCCGGAAAGTGAAGGGTGTCTTCGGCATTCCGGGCGTTGACGTTCAGGTCGCAGGCCTGCAGGCGGTCGCGGGCACGCTGAACGACACCATGGCCGAAGACCAGCACCGGATGGAGATCCTCGCCATCCCCGCCGTTGCGGTGTTGCTGTTCTTCATCTTCGGTGGTCTGGTCGCCGCGGGCCTGCCGCTGATCGTCGGCGGTCTCACCGTGATCGGCGCACAGGGCATCGTGCTGTTCATCACCAGATTCACCGAGGTGAACTCGTTCGTCGCGCCCGTAGTCTCGATGATCGGCCTCGGATTGGCCATCGACTACGGGCTTTTCATAGTCAGCCGGTTCCGTGAGGAACTCGCCGAGGGCTACAGCACGCCCGCCGCGGTGCGCCGCTCGGTGATGACCGCTGGCCGCACCGTCGTGTTCTCCGCGACCATGATCATCGCCAGCCTCGGCGGCATGCTGCTGTTCCCGCAGGGCTTCCTCAAGTCGATCGCCTACGGCTCCATCGCGACGGTCTCGCTCGCCGCACTGACCTCCATCACGATCCTGCCCGCCATCCTCGGCGTGCTCGGGCCGAAGGTGGACATGCTCGGCTTCAAGAAGTTCCGCAAGACCCAGACCGCCGAGCAGGTGGAAAACGGCTTCTGGGGCAACATCACCCGCTGGGTGATGCGGCACCCGCTCAAGATCGCCATCCCGATCTGCATCGGCCTGCTGCTGCTCATCATCCCGGTGAAGAACCTCGCCTTCGGCGGCATCAACGAGCGATACCTGCCGCCGGACAACTCGACTCGCCTGGCGCAGGCCAAATTCGACTCCATCTTCCCGCTGCGCAAGTCCGACCCCATCCAGCTGGTGTTCGTCGCGGAGAACAGCAACGACGTCGGCAAGGTGTGGAAAGAGGCCAACAACGCGCCGGGCCTCGCCGGCAGCTTCGAGGTGCCGTCGCGATCGACCAACGATCAAACCGTCTTCAGAACGAGTGCGACACTGGCGGATTCGGAAGACGCCGACCCGACCATCGACTATCTGCGCTCGATCGACATACCCGACGGCGTCACCATGTACGTCGGCGGACAGCCCGTCATCCAGAAAGACAGCATCGACGCGCTGCTCGACCGGATGCCGTGGATGATCGCGCTGGTGCTGTTCGTCACCACGCTGCTGATGTTCCTGACATTCGGCTCGCTGGTGCTACCGATCAAGGCCGCGCTGATGAGCGCGCTCGGGCTCGGGTCAACGCTCGGCATCCTCACGTGGATCTTCGTCGACGGGCATGCCGCACAGACGTTGAACTTCACCCCGCAGCCGATCATGTCGCCGGTGCTGGTGCTGATCATCGCCGTCATCTACGGCCTGTCGACCGACTACGAGGTATTCCTGTTGTCGCGCATGGTCGAAGCGCGCACCCAGGGTGCGTCGACCACCGAGGCCGTTCGGATCGGCACCGCGCAGACCGGGCGCATCATCACCGCCGCCGCGCTCATCCTGCTCGTCGTCACCGGCGCGTTCGCGTTCTCCGACCTGGTGATGATGCAGTACCTCGCGTACGGCATGATCGCCGCGCTGTTCATCGACGCCACCATCCTGCGCATGCTGCTGGTGCCCGCCACCATGAAGCTGCTCGGCGACGACTGCTGGTGGGCGCCCGCCTGGATGAAGAAGATCCAGGAGAAGATCGGCCTCGGCGAGCCCATCCTCGACGACGAACGCCCCGGCGGCGGCGAACTCGTCGACCTGGTCAAGACCACCCCGATCACCGATCCGGTCACCATGCAGATCCCCGCGATCGCCGACGCCAACCGACCACGCAAGCCGCGTCGTCCGCGCACCGTCGAGGAAATCGAAGCCGAAGCGCCGACCAGGCACCTCAACAAAGTGCCGAAGGCCCCCAAAGCGCCGACCACCCCGGCGCCGGCCCCGCTCGACCCGACCCGCCAACGGCCAACGCCCCCTTCGAGTTTCGTGTCGGACCCGGCCATGCAGCGGCCGTCGTTCCCGGCGACCCCGCACGACCCGACCGGTCCCCGGCCAACACCCACGGAAACGCCTGCGCAACGGCCGTTCTCGGCAATCCCGCACGACCCCACCGGACCACGGCCAACGCCGACGGAATCGCCCGCGCAGCGCCCATTCTCGGCAACACCGCACGATCCCGCCGGGCCACGGCCAACGCCCACAGAACCGCCTGCGCAGCGCCCGTTCTCGGCAACACCGCACGACTCCACCGGGCCACGGCCAACGCCGACGGAATCGCCCGCGCAGCGCCCGTTCTCGGCAACACCGCACGATCCCACCGGACCGCGGCCGACCCCGCCCGCGCATGCCGACGCGTCGTCGGGCGTCCCCTTCGAGGCGTTCGCCGAGCCGCCCGCAACGGCGTTCGAGCCGCCCGCGGGAGCCTTCGAACCGCCAGCGGCACGGCCTTTCGAGCCCCCCGCCGCACGGCCCTTCGAACCGATCGCAGGTGGCTTCCCACCGCGCCCCTTCGAGCCGACCGCAGGAAGCTTCGAGCCGCCCGCCGCCGCTCCCAGCGAGCCGCGCACACCTCAACCCACCCCTCCGGCAGTCGCTTTCGACCCAACCAGACGCCCCGAGGCCAAGTTCGAGCCGACCCAACCCACGCCGTCCGTGGCTCCCTTCGGCGTCGCCGACCCGACCCCGGCACCGACCTACACCGAATTCACCCCGCCGGACCAGGCCCCCGCCGACCAGCCCGCCCACCACGCCGCACCGGACCCGTCGCCTGCCGATTCCACCGACGACGGCGAGGGCGAGCCGAACCGCAACAGCATCGAAAACTGGATGGCCGAACTCCGCTCCTCCCGCCGCGCAGGCAAGCCCGAGGAGGGACGCCACAGCGGCGGCGACGGCCGCACCGTCAGCGTCAACGAGCTCCTCCGCCGCCGCGACCGCGAGTAAGTTCGCTCGACGCACGAGGCCCCGGCCCACTGCCCGGTGAGACTCGTCTACACCGTCTCGAACAGCCCTCGCATCGAGACCGTGCAATGATCCCCCGATGGGGACTTACAAGAACACCATGCTGGTTCTCGGCGTCCTCGCCGCCGTAGCCATCGGCCTACTCGCCGCAAACTGGAGCTCGACCCGCGCCGTTGTCTACGCCGTAGTCTGGTCCTTCGCCGCGCTGTTCCTCATCGCCCGCGACTTCTACGCCACGCGCCGACACCCCAAGCCCACCGACACCCCGGCCCCCGAGCAACACCCATGAACGGCCCCACCAAACCATGGGCCACCCCCGCAATCTGCACGCAGTGCCCACACCCCATCGCAGACCACACAATCTGGGAACCCGACCAAACCTGCGACGGCTGGATGCACTGCCGAGCCCCCGACTGCACCCAATGCTGGCACGCCTGGCCCCGACTCCTCTAAGAGAAGCCACTCCCTCACGAGTGGACCTGGTGTCGGCAGCGACAAATTCCCGCCGTCAGGTCCCACTCGATGAGCCACCACTCCACGAGTGGTACATGG
>NZ_BDAY01000029.1 GCF_001612685.1 Nocardia altamirensis NBRC 108246 | reverse complement strand
GCCACCGCCCGGCGAGCTGCCCGCCGCGCCGCTGTCACGCTCCGCCCTTGAAAGGACCAACGATGGCAACCCGAAACCGGAGCCGAACCGCTGTGCCGGAAAAGCGTTGGCGCATCTTGCTTTCCAGCACCGCGAGCCCCTCAGCGCTGTACTACCTGTCCCGACCCGCCCGCGACGAAGGCGCCCAGCGCTGGGCCGACCGCACGGGAGAAACCGTCTACACCGAGCTGTGGGACGCCTCACACCCGCAGAACGAGCTGAACCAGGGCTGGGCATGCGACGGTGCGATCGGACCTAGCCGACGAATCTCCGGGCCTGCCTCCTGCGACTGTGGCCCTGCGGCGGCGGTGATCCGATGACCGCAACACGCGCTGCCGCAAGCTATCCCGGACATCTCAACACGCAGCAGCCGGTGTTGCCGCGGCCGGTGATCACCGCCTGTGAACAGGCGATGGGCGAGGTAGGCGGCGCCGAAATCCACCAGCGACCGACCGAGCCGTCGAAGCCCGGCTGTGAGGAAACCGGCCGCCGGGAGCGGGCATCATGACCACCGGGAACCCACGCCCGGTACGACAGGCTGTCACGTCGGCATCGACCTCGGTGCCGCAGCGCTGGACGCCGCTGACGGGCGCCCCACGGCTCACCGACTACGACATCGTGCTGGTGTCGATCTCGGGCGGGAAAGACTCTCAAGCCGCCCTCGACGTCGTCGCCCAATCAGCCCGTGCCGCAGGGATTCTCGGCCGTGTCCACACCGTCTACGCCGACCTCGGTCCCGCGATCTGGGCGGGCACCGCCCAACTCGCCGCCGACCACAGCGCCCACTACGGGCTGACCCACCACCACACCGCCCGCACCGCCGGGCCGGACCTGCTCGCCCGCATCGAAGAACGCCGCCGCTTCCCGGACGCTCAACGGCGTTGGTGCACCAGCGATTTCAAGACCGGCCCTATCCGGCGGGTACTCACCGAACTCGTCACCGAAGCACGCGCCGACGGAATCACCGACCGGCCGGTGCGCGTGCTCGAAGTCCTCGGCCTGCGCGCCGAGGAATCACAGCATCGCCGCGCCACCACCGTGCCCTACGCCCACGACACCAGCTACACCTGCCCCTGCCCGCCATGCCGCGCCCACCGCCAAGCCGGGCCACGCGTGCACGGCAGCTCCAACACCCGCCGCCACGTCGACCGCTGGCTGCCCTTGCACGCCTGGACCACCGCCCACGTCTGGGACTGCATCGACCGCGCCGGGACCGAACCGCACTGGGCGTATTCGGTGGGCATGCAACGCGTCTCCTGCGCCACCTGCATCCTCGCCTCCCGAGCCGACCTCGAGCGCGCCGCGCCCTACAACCCAATCGCGTTCGACCGCGCCGCAGCCATCGAACAACACATCGGCCATCAATTCCGGCTCCACCTGCCCATCACCGAAATCACCACCGGCGCGCACCGAAAGAATCCCTCGCCCATGACCTCTCAGCCCCTGGTGATCGTTATTGGAGGACGCACCGGTTCCTAGAAGCATCCCCCTGGCACGAACGAGTGTTTGGCCTGCTCGTGGGGCCGCTAACGGACGGCCAGCTGATCGTGCGAATTTGCGGGTAACTCCTGAATTCTACGAGTGGTTGCCGTAATCTGCCTGTTCGTGGCGGATTCCGATAGTCGGACGTTGACGCTTGTTCCTCCGCCACCCGGCGGGGAGCCAGCAGCGTCGGGGCTGATCGAGTCGGGGTTGGCCGACGTTGTGACGTTGCAGCGTCGACGCGAGGCTGGGATGTCGGCGGAGGATGAGGACGGTTTCTTCACCGACACCCTGGCCGAATACCAGTGGGCGCGCGATGCGGCCGGATTGTCCCCGCGCGGTGTGGATTTGGCGACCAAGCCGATCATCGAGATCTGCGACTTCTACGGCACGGTGCCGTGGCGGCTGAGCCCGCGCGAGCTGGACCACTACTTCGCCGGACCAGGCAAGCGCGCCGTGTCGACCGTGCGGCAGAAGCTGGGCCATATCGACGGGTTCTTCGCGTTCCTCGAGCAGCGCTACGCCGGTGAGATCGCGCGCCGCTTCGGCGCGGCGGTGGAGTCACCGGTCGATGAGTTCAACCGGCCGCATCACCGCGGAGATTTCGGGTTGCGGGTGCCGCCGTCACAGCGGGCGATGGCAGATTTCTTCGCGGTGTGGCGTGCGGATCTTCCGAACGCCCGCAAGTACGCCGTGGCCTGCCGCGACTATGTCATGACGAAGATTGCTTACCTGTCCGGTGTGCGGGCCGCCGAGTTGGTCGGTGTCCGGATCGGTGATGTCCATTGGGAACACGGCCAATGGGGCCGATTCCTGGTGAATGGCAAGGGCGCCAGGGGATCTGGGCCGCGTCAGCGCGAGGCGTATCTGTTCCAGCAAGGGCGTGCGCTGCTGTGGTGGTACATCGAGGAGATCCGCGGGGAGTTCGGCGACGAGGCCGATCACCCGCATGCTCCGCTGTGGCCCTCGGAGCGACTGCCCGAGGCCATCTCGGCGCTGAATCTGCCGATCGCGCCGGCCATCGTGCCCGCGACTTTCCGCCGCGCACTACACGCAGCGGCGGCAAGCTACCTGTCAGGGCCGGTCACCGACCTGTTTCCGCACCTGCTGCGCCACGCGTGCGCGACCCACAACTACGAGCGAGGCATGTCGTTGTGGGAGATCCAGAAACTACTCGGCCACGAATGGGCCACCACCACACTTCGGTATATGGCCACCGCCCGCGCCGATCCCGAGTACGCCAATCTCGCCGCCAGTGACCGCGCTGCCCAACGACTGATCATGGACAAGGGGAATTTGCGATGAAGTGGAATCTACGCATGGTCGCCGCCCAGCGGGATCTGTGGCGGCCGACGCAAGTTCTGGCTGCGTTCACCGAGGTCGGCTTCACGCCGTCGCTGAGCAAGGTCGCCGCGATGTGGTCGGGCACCCCGGTCACGATCCGCCTCGATGACCTGGACTTGATCTGCGCCGCGCTCAACTGCACTGTCGGTGATCTGCTCACCGCCGAGCCGGTCGCAGCCCAGGCCCCGGCCGAGCAGCCGCATGCGGTCGGAGAGCCGAAGGCGGCCTCACCGGTGCGCCCGACCGCGCGCAAGCGGTCCGGGGGCCGGTCGACGCCGCCGAACTGAGCACGAGACCGCGATGGGGATTCGTCGAACCGGCCAATGCTCGCAATGTCTTGGTTGGGGCGCGGTCGATGGCGCGACGTGCTCGGCCTGTGGGTCGTGGCGCCGTCATCACCCCGAGGTGGACGTCTGTGTTCGGTGCCGTCATCAGGCCCACGTCGGCGCCGAACTCTTGTGCCGGAGTTGCCTGCTGGCGCTGCGGTGGGAGGTCGATGCCGACTGGGTCACCGACCCGGACGCTGCCGCACCGCGCCCGCGTCAGCTGATATTGCTGCTGACGGGATTGCCGAAGCACTCAGCGATCGCGAAGCCACTGCGGAAGGCGTTGCAGCACAGAACAGTTGGTGCCAGGCAGCGGTGGGGTTGGATAGAACGTGACCGCGCCGTCAACTCGACAGCCGTGCGCGACGACCCACGTGTGTGCCCACCGGCATCACCGGGGCAGCTGGCACTGTTCTCGCCGCGGCGGACGCTGCTGCTGAAGATCGTGGCGCGAATCCTGCACCGTCCGATCGAGGGCTACGACCAAACCGTGCCGTTCGCGCAGGAATACGCCGCCGAGCACCGCTACAGCCGGCCGTGGTTGCGGCAGTGCCAGCAGATGATCCGGCTCGCGCTCGCGGTCCGCGACGCCGACGGCCGCACGCTGGCGCACCCGAGCGCCCTCGCCGATCTCCAGTACTACCGCGACGCCGTCGCCGAGATCCTGGACCGCTCCGGCCAACTGGACACCGCACCCTCGCAGGCGCGCAGCGCGCACGAACCCACTCGGGCACGGCAGCCGCAGGAGCCGACGCCGCGGGCCTGCCGGGACTGTCACGCCTGGTTCGCCGCAGTCACCGCCGCCCGCTGCCGAGGGTGTCGCCGCTGGCGCAACAACCCCGATCGCGTGATCGGCACCTGCCGCCGCTGCGGGCGCGCCGAACTGCCACTGAGCACCGAGGCCCCCGCGTATTGCCGAGCCTGCACCACCCATGTCGCCGTGCACGGTTCCGAGGTCGCAGACGCAACGATTCAGTTGTGGTTGGGTCTGCGCCCGGCCGGCGCGCTCGAGCCGCATGGCCCGGTCCGTGACCTGATCACCGCCTCCACGACGGCCGACGGACCGGTGTCACCCCACATCGTCGACCCTGCCCAGGGGCAGCTGCTGGATGTTCGACGGGATTGGATAGTCCTCGCGCACCTGAGCGAACATGACCTTCCCGCCCTCACCCCGTCAGCCGCTGCGCTGTTGGAACAGTTGATCGAGCGGGCACACCAGCAGCACTGGAGCAAGTATTCGACACAGAAAGCGGTCTGGACGTTACGTCTGCTGCTGTCGTGGATCGGTGCCGACGCACCCATCTATGAACACGATCTCCGAAATCTGTTCGCGGTGAACCGAACTCGATTCACTGTCCGGCGTGTCCTGCATTTCCTGGAGTCGTGCGAGCGCCTGGTCCCGGACCCCGGCTACCGGCGCGACACCGACGAACTGGCGATCGAGGCGATGCTGGAGCGGCTGCCGCAGGCCTTGGCCGCCGAGTTACGCACCTGGATCATCGTTGCCCGAGGTCAGGGACGTCGTCGCCACCGTCCACGCAGTTTCCACAGTATCCGCCGCTACCTGCACATCATCGCCCCCGTCCTCGAGGAGTGGACTCCTCGCGTCAGCAGCCTCCGCGAGATCACCCGAGGCGACATCACCGCGGCCATCGCGACACGGAAAGGCAACGCGGCCAGAGCAATTCACATCGTTTTGCGCAATGTCTTCCGTGCGCTGCGTCAGGAACGGGTCATCTTCCGGGATCCGACCCGCGGCCTGATATTCCCTGGCACCGTCATACTGCCCAAGGCCGTCCCTTCCGATCGGCTCAGCGGCCTGCTGGACCAAACAGACGGCAACTTCGGGCGGTTGGTGATCGCGCTGGTCGGAATCCATGCCCTATCGGGCACCGACATCCGCGGGCTACTGCTGGCCGATCTGGACTTGTCCGCCGGGCGGCTTGTGGTGCGGCGCCGCACCAGCCGACACATCGTGTGGCTCGACACCACCACTCACCAACTCGCCGCGAACTGGCTGTTCGAACGGCATCGACGATGGCCGGTCTCTGTGAATCCGCACCTGCTGATCAATCAGCAGACCGCGCTGCACGCCCACCACCCCCGCATCGGCCTGGCCGCAATGCAGGCCGCCTTCGCCGCCCAGGGACTGAGCATGCAGCAGGTCCGCCAAGACCGGATACTCGACGAAGCCCGCCACAGCGCCGACCCTCTGCACCTGACCCGCCAGTTCGGCATCAGCAACGACACCGCGATGCGCTACACCACCGCTGCCCACCCCGAACGCACATCGGCGCTGCCACGTTGATCCGGACAACCAGGCAGGGGCTGCGCCGCTACCAGGGCGACAGCGATCCGGCCGCGCGGCGGCGGTCGGATCGCTAAGATCAGGCGTGCTCGGTGACAGTATTTTTCACACCCTTCGGGGAAATCCTATCAAGGGGTTGGGACCATGCAGGTAAACGATAAAGAGCGGCTCGATCGAATCGCCGAGCTGTCACGCATTTTGGATGCTCAAAATCGTGGCAAGCCTCAACACGACATGAAATTGGTGAACGAGTGTGTTACTGAACTTGAAACGTTGAATGCTCACTCATGGGCAGGACACTATCGAACGCTGCTCGAGCAAACATGACCGGATGAAAGTTGATATCGGTATCCTCGGTCAGCACGTGGTCGGGGTACCCAGTGCTCGACCTCGACCACCGTCAGCGTGACGGGATACCGGTCTACCAGCGCTCACGCACAGGCACGGCCGGGCACGCGTGAGGATCGTTGGGGCCAGATGCTCGTGTGTTCGAACTACGGCGATAGTCGCGTTCGAACACCGCGAGCGCCAGATACCCGAACCCGGTGAAGAACCCCAGCGCCCCGGCCAGGAACAGTGCCCACATTCCGATACTCACAATTCGCGGTTCCTTCGTCGGTTTCGTCGTGGCAGGGAACACCGGCGGTCACGATGTGCATTCCCCCTGGGCGGAGTCAAGGATCTATCGCCCGGCACTTTTCACCGGTGATGTTGTCGTTTCAACGCCGATTATGTCCTGTGATGGTGAGGCCTGGCTGTAGACCTCACCACCGACACGACAGCGGAGGCTTGGGCGGCCGGCCGCTCCCCGCGGTCGTCCACGGGCAGCGCCGAGCCTAGAACCACACCCCTGCCCGCAGAGTCGGCTTGGCCGAACCGTTACCGACACGACGCGGTCCGCTCCTTCGCACCCCGGACGCTCGGTGAACTCGGGGGGTTCGATCACCAGCAGGTCTCACTCGGTGGTGGGCCCGCTGGAAGGCAGATCGGGCGATGGGCCCGGACGCTGGGGCAGCTTCGCGCCCGGCTCGCGCAGATACCACGCCATAAACGCGTTCAGCGCCTTCGCGCGATCGGTCCCGTTGTCCATTGTCGCCGTCTCGAACCGCGTCCATCTGTCCTCGTCGACCCGCACCGAGCGGTGCTGTGTCTTCGGCTGGTTCGGCATCGCTCCACATCCTAGGTGTACGTACAGCACGAGAGTAGCAACCCCTTGTGGTGTACGTACACCTATTGTTAGGGTGTACGTACACCTAGGCCGGAATTGCAGGAATTGACAAGGAGATTGGCCGGATGACTACACAGAATCACTCCGCCGCACGCGTCGCTACCAGCGTCGTCACGGAAACCGGTGACGCGCGGATCACCGAAGCGAAGTTCCGCGCCAAGGCACCTCAGCGGTTCGCCTGGCATCGAGATCCTGGAGATCACCCGATTCGACGGCGGCAGCTTCGAGCACCACACCTACGCCCTTGCTGCTGCACTCACCCGCACCAACAGCGCCTTCAGCAACCACACCCTGATCTACCGGGACGACAAGGACGACTTCCTGCTCGAGCGCGGCCACTACGACTTCCCGACCCGCACCGCCGCCGAGAAAGACGCTCACGTCCGCAACCTGGTCTGACCAGAGGTTGCCGCAGTCCGTTCGCTGCCCCCAGCAAAGGAACCATGAATTATGAATGATGTCGTATTCACTCAGGACACCTGCGATCTCATCGAGGTCCCTGAGCTTCGCGGCGCCCACGGCTACTGGCGCAAACGTGAATGGTTCAGCGCCTACGACAAGCGGACAAACCAGCTCCTCGAAGGCTGGACCGTTTGCCGCCTCGACAATCCGAACGAAACGATCGTCAACGGCCCCAGCGGAATCATTGCACCCGTAGCCGACCTGCAAGTCGCTGCCGAATACATCAGCGAGCAGCGCCCCCGGTGACCCCGTATCCGGCGGAAGGCGAAAGGAAGACGGCCCGCAACTTGGTCGAACCCGGCCTGGCTACCAATACAGTGGCGAGAAGTAGGCACGGGTTCGGGCATCTGACCCTCCGAGAATTTCGGAACCCGCGCGCTTTGGCTTGTAGCTCGAGCAAACTATCCACCCGCGCACCGGCCGCACGCCTCTACACCGGCCGAATGACTCGCCTGGCGCTGCGCGCCGCACACCAGATCACCACACCTGAGCGGGTGAGAATCCTGTCCGGCCGGCACGGACTGCTCGACCCAGCCACCGAGATCGCCCCCTACAACCAGCGCATCGACGCCCCCGGCGCGATCACCGTCGACCAACTCCGCGACCAGGCCCGCCAACTCGCCCTGCCCGAGCGCACCCCGGTCATCGTGCTCGCCGGAAACACCTACGCCCACATCGCCCGCCAGATCTGGGCCGACGCCATCACCCCGCTCACCGGCACCCGCGGCCTCGGCGAGCAGTACCAACGCCTCAACCAGATCGCCACCAGCACCGCCACCACCACCACCATCGCCGCCGCCTCTACTGCCGCCGCCACCGACACCGACCGCGGGCGTGCGCGGTGAGCACCGTAGTCCAGCGCTGGCGCGACACCTACTCGGCCTCGACCGCGCTGCTGGGAACCGATCGACTTCTATCCGAAACACTCAGTGCAGGAGACGATCTCGTGCCTCTCTACCTCCCCGCTCCCGAACCTCCACCCGCCCGACCCGACGGGCAGGGCTGGAACCGGCTCACACTCGGCGCCCACTACGGCGCCCTCGCCGCCCAGTGCGCGCTGCGGCCGCGCCGCTACCCCGCCCTGCACGACACCATGCGTGACACCCGCATCGCGCAGTGGGGGCCCTACAACCCGTGCATCCGGCCCCGCCGATGGGGCCAGCACGACGGCCCGGACTGCCAGACCTGCCCGATTCTCACCGCCCCGACGAGAACCCTGCACACAGACTCTGACCGCGTCCTCGTCCGTGTCACCACCCGACTCATCGGCCAAGGCCTGCGCACCCAAGGCGAAGACACCCCGCACCTCGTCGAGGACCCGGCCACCGGTCTGCACGGCCCGCACGCCACCTGGACCTGGGACGAGCTCGCCCGCCTACGCGGATGGCGCATCGGCCGAGCCCACCACGACCACCACGGCCCCGGATTCTGGCTCGAACGCGACCCCGACGCCCTGCCGTGACCGCCACAACGACCCGCCGCTGCAACTCCCACCAACCCATCCGCACAACCACCAGGAGGAACCCCGATGACCGATCTGCCCCGCACCACCAAGGGCGGCCGAATCTATTTGCGCCGCTTCGCTGCCCAGGACGTTCACGTCTACCGCACCCCTGACAAACCGGGTAACGGCGTCTCCCGAACCCACCTCGACCGGCTCATCGACGACGCCCTGGTCACCCTCGACGACACGACGCCCGAAGGCCAGCTCATCCGGGTCACCGAACTCGGAAAGCAGGTACTCCACGCCCACCCCACCGACTGAATCCAGGAGCGCCACAATGCAATACCCCCCTGACACCGGCGGTGGGCTCAGCGCCCGCTGCCTACGCTGCGAGGCGACCTACACTCTGCGCCTGCCCCGCCACGACAAGATCGCCAACCACCGCTGCGACTGCGGCAGCTGGCTCTACAACGGCCGGCCCGGACCCAACCGCGGCCGCTTCCTGTGTCCGGTCACCGGCGAGGTCGTCACCCTCGGCCAGACCGGGATTCGACTCGACCAGGCCTACCGGCTCGTGTTCCGGCCCGGCCGAGTCGCTATCGGCACCCCGCACGAGCAACTCGTCAGCGCGCCCTACAACTACATGCAGGAAACACTCGACCGCCTCGCCGGGACCATCCTCGGCCCTGGCGCCGTGGTCGACCGCGACTACGACCCGTATCTCTACGACCATCTCCCCGAACCCCAACGCTCACAACGCATCGGTCCCGGCCTCGCTCTCGCTCTCGCACCCGTCGCGACCGGAACCGTCATCGAGCAGTTCGTGAACAGCCCGCTGACCTACGGAAGATGCATCGCATGCCGTGGCCGGGTCCTCGACCTGCCCATCAACCACGTCTCCACCGAGCACTGGGTGCCCTGGCGCCGAGTCGTCGTGCGCAAACGCCACGGCGCCACCACCGTCACCCCGGTCGACCAAGGACCCCACCCCGCCGACAGCCTCGCCTGCACCCACTGCGCACCCCGGCCTCGATGAGTGCCGATGGCCGCCGCCATCCATCGGCCGGCACGAACCAAGGGGCAGCAGGCATTCCTCCAGGGGCTGCCGTCGGCCCCTCCGTATCAGGGGCGCCCCGATACGCCTCCGCAGGCACGACTTCGTTTACAACTTTGCAAGAGGGTATAGTCAGTGTCGAATGCGGGAGACAAGAGCTGCCGCGAAAACACATGGGAACGCCCCGGAGCCAAGATGCTCCGGGGCTTCTCTCTTCCCCGCCTGACGCATTCAACAATTCTTGCTCCGTGCGTGGTGCTCGACCACCACACGATTCACGCGAACTGTCATGATTCCGAGCAGCTTTCGACTGCGCTCGCTCTCGACAGCGGCGCTCGAACGGACCTCTGCCCGCCTGCGCTGGGTTGGTGCTAGCGTTCGGGGGGTGGAGCATGAGGTGCACGAGCTTAAGGAGCTGGAGTCCGGGGAATGGCACATATTCTGCGTATGTGGCAGGAACTTTATCCGGCAGACTGCAAAGTTGGCCCGACGCCGTTTGAAGAAACACATCGCGAACGTCACCGCAAAACCTAAAGCTGCATGCCCTACTCCGGACAAGCCGTCCTACCAAACCAAAGAAGCCGCAAACGCGGCAATTCGCAAAGTATGGCAGAGCCGTGGTCACGGACCATCTCGAGCATATGAATGCCCCTGCGGTAAATTCCACACGACCGGTTCCAGCAAGTATCAGCGAAGAAATTCGGGATAGAACTCTCAGACCCTCGGTGTGCTTCACAACGCCACCAATCAGACCGCCACAGTCACGAGCGTGGCCATCAAGAGCCGCCTCTCGGCTCATGGCCACCACCGACACGACGTGGCTGGCCACCGGGATAGATAGGCGAAATCACTGTCCCGACTGCGCGCTGCACCGCCTCGATGCGTGCCGCATATACGAACATTCGGCAGTGGCACCTACGCTCTTCCCATGTCGAACTCGGACGGGCTCGCCCAACGCACGGCGGTCCGTGCTGCGCGCGAAGTCGCCGCCCGATTCCACAACACACCGGGGATGCGAGAGCTCCAGCGGCAACTGCAATCTGCGGCGATGCGAGAAGCGGTGAGCCCGACACGTCCTCTCTTCGACCAGGCCACCACAGCCCGCATCGTCCGCTACGGCCAGGTCCACCTGCCCCAGCTGACCGGGCTCACCCATCTCGGCGAGGTCCACGGTCTCGCCGTCCTTGCCCGCGTCACCCAGTACGCCACTGCCCCGAACTGGGACGCCCCAGTACAGCGAGCGATGCGCCACAGCGGGTTTCCCGGGATGCCGAGCACACAGACTCTGCTCGGCCTCGACCGAATCCGCACGGTCTTCGACAACGTCATCACCCGCCGCCGCGGTGAAGCCGGATGGTGGCTAGCCGACAACATCGACCCGTTCCAGCCATCTCAGGTAACCGGCCTCCACGACAAGCTCCCCACCGACCGCTGCTACTGCCTCTCGGCCGACGAGCACCTCGCCGAGTTCGTGAAAGCCGTACTGCACCACAGCCATCGACGCCTTTCCGAGCCGCCGGGCAGACTCGTCACCGCACGCGGCCACCTCACCCGCGGCCCCAACACCCACTGGTCGACCCAACATTCATGTCGACCAGTGGGACTCGTGCGCGCTTAGAACCGACGCACGCGGTCTCGCGATCCTTCAATCGGAGACCTCCGTGTACTTTTCCATCGCTATGCTCCTGGCCACCGGGCCCGGCATCAGCGCTATAACCCTCGCGGCGCTGCTGGTGCCCATCCTCACCATCACCGGACTGGTGGCCGCGGCCGCCATGATCGCGCTTCTCGGCGACCAGAAACGCAGCGCCCGAGCGCGGCTGATTCTGGGTGATCTCCTCGACGCGTTGCGTCGAGGCGGGCGGGGTGGCCAGCGATGAGCACCAACAGAAAAAGGGGTCGGCCGATGCTGTGCCCTCGCCCCGTGTTGCGCCGCGTTGTGACCATGCGGCACAACGGCATGACCTACGACGCCATCAGCACCGCGCTCAACACCAAGGGCATCACAACACCGGCTGGCCGGCCCAGGTGGCAACGCAGCCACGTGTGGCGCCTCGTACGTACCGCCGAGGCTGAACAACTGCTCGGCAGGCTGCGCGCAAAGTAGTACCCGAATACCAGCGTCGCGCTGCCAACACCACGTGAACAGGCCCGCCTCGGAAGTCCATGGGGCGGACCTGTTCACGTAGATGAGACACTCCCTCGCCTGCTCTTCCTGAACCCCAGCGCCTAACGCGCTCACCATCTTTCGCACCCCGCACTCCAGCCGATAGTCCGGGCACACCAGCGATAACGATTCGCCAGAACTTCACCGATTCCCAGGCAACTGGCCGATAGCCAGGAATAGGGTTCGCACATGAACGCCTTCTTCGGCCGCAGCGAACCCGGCCTTGCTGCGCACGTGGACGCGCTCACCGCGCTGCACTACCGCATCGGGTCGGTCCTGCTCGACCACGACGGCCAGTGGCAGACCGCCGCTGCCGATCTCGAACCCGACTGGAACACAGCCGAACCTGAATATCGTGCCGCACTGTTGCTGGGATTCGCATGGAGCAGCCGAACTTCCATACTCACCGAGGACGAATCGCCCGCCGGGCTCTACGCCGCCGAACTGCACGGGTATTCGCGCGAATTCAGCGGGACCGTCAACGACTTCCACGGCGAGCAGTACCCACTGCTGCCCTACCCCGGACCCGCCGGAGCGCTGGCAGCCTCGATCGCCTTCGACCGCGACGACACCGACATCAGCCTGCAAACCGCCCTGCTGCTGGCCAGCGCGGACGGACCCAACGTATTCCAAGGAGGCGACCCCGCCCCCGGGTGCCTGCACATCCCCACCGGACCGCACCCCACCGACCCCCACGCCCCCATCACCCTCTCGTTCCCCCTGCCCGACGACGCCTTCCCGCCGGACTGACGCGCGCGAATCCCGTTGTGTTCCAGACTTTTCCAAAGATTTCCCGTGTTGGCCGATGTTCCGCCGCCATCACTGCCTGCGGCTACGATCAACCCTCATGACCGACAGCGCCGCACCGCTGCGATACCGCGCCGGCTACGCCGACACAGATGGCTACACGCCGCTGGAACCGACCCACCTCACCGTCCCCGACGCACAGCAGGCATGCGAGGCACACCTCCACCGCGGACGCGCCGAACTCGGCGACCACGGCCCCCTCACCATCACCTGGCAGCACGACCTGCTCGCTGACGGCCCCCGATGGCAGATGCTCGTCGCCACACCGCGCCTGATCCGACCCGTGCACCTCGGATACGAGATCGTCGTGGCCGATAGCGCCCTGGATCCGGTCGGACCGACGGCGCCATCCGTGGCGACCGGATAGCACGCAGCTGCCGCGATGCCGGGAAGCCGTCGGAGACGCAGGTACGAACACACTTGAGCGGAAATTCTGTGGCTATGCGCAGCAGATCGGACGACGATCAATCCCATGAGCAAACCTTCCGCGTCCGGGCACGATTGCGACTGGCTCCCACCAGAACTCGAGGCCGTGGCACTTCGCCTCGCCCGCGCCGACGCTGCCGCCCTCGAGCTGGCCCGCCTGGTCAGCCGATGGTCAGCGCGCGGACCGCTGGGTTTGACGCAGATCGAACGAGTGCCTGGGTCCTTCGACATCGAGGTCACGGCGATCCGGCCGGTGCCGCCGCTGGTGGGCATGCTGTTCAGCGAAGCGGTCCATCACCTGCGCTCGGCGATGGAGAACACGCTCTACTTTCTGGTGGAGCAGGCGCGCGGGTCCTCACTGCCCGAGGACGAGGCCAAGCGCATCGAAATGCCGGTGCTCGCCGACGCGGCGGCGATGGCGCGATGGCATACAGATAAGGCGCGCAGAGTTCCAGAGCTGGGGGCGGCCACAGTTCTGGGTAGGCGCATCGCCAGCCTGCAGCCGCACTGCGATCCGAGCACGGTGCCCTCGATCGATACGAGACTGGCCGCCTTGATGGGGATCACGCCGGTCGTGGAGGCTCCGCTGGTGTTGCTGCAGCGGTATTCCAATGTCGACAAGCACCGTTCGATCCGGGTCGGTGTCGCGCGGTCGATGTTCAACATGGACAGCGCGCCGGCGGCCGCGCGCACGCGGCAGTTCGAGCCGATCGAGGTCGGGATGGTGCTGGAGACGGTGCCGAAAGGAACGCTCGAGTTCGCCGAGGCACAGACCGCGGTGGTGGTGGAACGGCCCGACGGCATGACGATGGTGGCACCCGCTGCGGAGTTGTCCCGGCTGCACCGGCATGTAGCCGAAGTGGTCATCCCGACGTTGGTCAAAGGCGTTGCGCTGACACGCAGTCTGCCGCCGAGTATGGATCTCAGCGACACGGGTGAAACCGCACGCGAACGATTGCAGGCCGGCGCCTGGGACTACGCCCACGACCGGTTCGCCGACGAAGCTGCCGCCCTCTACGAGCAAGCAAGCCGGGAACCGGCGCTGTTCCTCGACACCCAATCGTGAACCGCGCTCCAGCGATTCGCGGCGTGTCGAGGCGTGCGTGACCGGGCTTTCCCACAGAATCTCCGATGGCCCGCAACGTGTGAGCGAACTCGTGCGGGGTGACACCGACACAACCTCACCGACCGGCACGAAGTAGGGGAGAGACCACGCCTTGGCGACCACTCGCGCAGCAGCGACACCGATGGATCCGCAACTGCAGCTACGCACGGCCATGGACACATTGACCGGCGCACGCACCACGCTTGCCACGCTGGCCCAGTCCGTCCAGGACGCGATGGCCGCGGTGTCGAAAGACATTCGCGACGCACAGCAGCGCCTGGACATGGCGCTCGCTATGGCGGATGGGGCAGGCGAGGTCGATCATCCGATCCCGGCGGCCACCGTTGAATTGGCCTCTCGGGTACAGATGCACGGCGTAGCCGCCACCAAATCCCTGGACGAAGTAGCCGCGGTCATCGCCGTCGCCGACGACACCGGCGCCTCGATCAACGCCGTCGCCAACCACGTCGGCCTCTCGCACTTCCTCGTCCGCAACATCATCCGAACCGCGAACAAGTACCGGGCACAAGATGCCGAGGCATCCCCCGCCGACGCCGAACTTCGGCGAGCAATGGCAGGCGTGATCGTTGCCGCGGGGCACAGTCCCCTCTCGATCAACGAAACCGCCGCCGCGCTGGCCGAATCCGACCGCCGCCGCGCCGCCGGACAACACCCCATCCCCTACACCAGCGAATACGGTTTACGCAGCATCCTCGCCGACATCATCGCCGCCGCCGACAGTTTGCGCCGCGCGGTACCCGAACCCGTCAAAAAGCCTCGCTCACGAACGAATCCGCAGCGCCGCCAAACCGCTCTGGCCAAGGTGGGATGAGCCTTCCCCACTGTCGTGGGGTTCGGGGCCTAGCCCGGCGGCCTGCGCGGCGGGCGGCCAGCAAACCGATCGCTTTCCGATTCGTCCGAGCCGTACGCTGCTGCGGTGACAACGAGAAGGGCTTGGAAAGAGACGTCGATGTGGGCCACCACCCGCGCCTTCGGCGAGTGGCGGGCGATCGACCGCGACTTGCGCGTCTTTCTCGATCTGACCTCGAAGGTGATGGACCAGCGGTTCGACGCGCTGTGGACCGAGATCGGCGAGCGCCCAGGTGATCCCGACGGACCCGAGATGATCGACATCTTCGACCAAGAAGTGCAGATTCAGCCCATCGACTATCACTGGATCCTCGGCGCGGCGGTTGTACGCGACGCGGTCACGGCATTCGAGGTGTACCTGGAGAAAGTCGGAGCCGAGCTCGGCCATACCTGGAACGTCGCGGCCCATAAGTCGCCGTTTTGGGACACGGTGGTCAAGTATTTCGCCACCGAACTGGGGCTCGATGTTGAACCGGCGCGAGTGAAAGAAATCCGCCGACTCCGCCACATCTTGGCTCACCAGCGCGGTGAACTACGCACCGCAGAGCTTCGTAAGAAGTTCGGCGCGTATCCCGACACCGCATGGGCGGGTCATCAGGCCGAACTCTCACCCGAGATGGTGACCCAAATACTCGATGATCTGGGCACTGTCGCGCGCCAAGTCGATTCCACGGTCTGGGCCTACTAGGCGGTTGGGCATGGCCTACACAGACCGGTCGGAATTAACTGACGGTATGCTGCGAAGATGGCGCTGCCGGTGCCAGCACCGATGCTGGCCAGCGCCGGGCGGCCGCCGGACCCGCCCGGCGGCTGGAGCGCGGAGCTGAAATGGGATGGAGCACGCGGGATTTCGCGTATTCAAGGCAGCGAGGTCCGATTCTGGAGCCGGAACAGGCGCGAATCCACTTCCGCCTATCCTGAGGTGGCCGCTAGTCTGCTGAGAGTCAGCGCCGACCGTGATCTGCTGCTCGATGGGGAGTTGATCGCCCCGGATCCGGCTACCGGGGCGCCGATCTTCGGCAGGCTTCAACGTCGTATGCACGTGATCCGGCCGACGACCGCGCTGATCGCAGCGGTACGGGTGGAGTACATCGTCTTCGATGTCCTCGCGGTTTCCGGCGAGTCGGTCATGGACCAGACCTATCTCGCTCGCCGGGCACTCCTCGACGACCTCGAGCTGGCCGGCGGGCTGATCCGGGTGCCTCCGTTCTGGAACCTGGCCGAGATCGGCGCCGACCGACTCCTCGCGGCAGCATCTGAGGCGGGAATGGAAGGCATCATCAGCAAGAAGCTCGACTCCCTCTACGAGGCCGGGCGTCGCTCGTCGCGCTGGATCAAGACACCGCTGCGGCGCACCACCGAAGCCGTGATCGCCGGCTGGATGCCCGGCAACGGCGCCAACGCCGCGACCTTCGGGTCACTGGTGCTGGCCGCCCACGACGACAAAGGATCACTACGCTGTATCGGTTGCGTGGGAACAGGTTTCAGCATGTCCGCACGCCGAGCACTCCGCGGCGCGCTCAACGAACTCACTCGCCCCACCAGCCCGCTCGACGCACCGGCACCGACCACGGTCGAGCAATCAGCGCGCTGGGTAGACGCGGTCCTGATCGCCGACATCGAATACCGCGAACTCAGCGCCGCAGGCATCATCCGCCACCCCAGCTTCCGAGGCATCCGCACCGACCGCACCATCACCGAAGTGGGCTGGCCCAAATAACGGCTAAAGCAAAGCCAGCAAACCAAAAGCTGCCGGCTTCGCTGACGTTTAGAGCCGAGCGGGCCCGGGCGCCCCCGGGTGCGCCCCCGGGTGCGTCCCCTGACTCGGCACGAAAAGCTTATCAACGAAGGGTCGCATCCCACAACAGAATTCATTGCCCGACATCGTTGTGAAAGAAATAGCGGTCCCCGCTCGCAGCAACATAGAAACACCATAGACATTACACCTTACAGGGTGTATAGTTTTCCGTAATCCCAGGCACGCACCTGCGAAGTGAATTGGTGCCGCCAACGACGAGGGCAGTGCAGGGAGCACCACGGCGAGGGAGGTACACCATGAGCGGCGGCAGATATAACTACCTTTACCAGAAAGATCCTGTCGAACTGATCGGCAACAGTGCACTCCAAGCAGTGCACGACCGGCTCGCCAGCCTCGGCTACGCAGAGGACGCGAGGCAAGCGGTCGCCGACATCATCGCGACCATCCGAACATACGAAGAGAACGCATCGGCGCAGATCGCGAAGATCTCGGAAGTACTCCACATCCTCGAATGGTGGGACTCGAACGATGCGAGCGAGGACGATTTCCAGCAGGCCCTCGAAGAGCACCGATCCGCCGCAAGATAGTCACCGTGCAGGACAGATGCCGGTCCGCGCAGCCACGGCGGCAAGCCGACTTCACCGCGCCAGCTCCCCGCAGGAACGATACCAAGGAACCCCATGCAGCAGAATACGATTCGCTATGTCACTGGAGACGCCACACAACCACACACCTCCAGCACGGCAATCATTGCCCACATCTGCAATAACATCGGCGCGTGGGGCGCCGGGTTCGTGCTGGCGGTGTCATCACGGTGGCCCGAGCCGGAACGGGAGTATCAGCGCTGGTATCACACGGGGGCAGCCAAGGATTTCGGTCTCGGCGCTGTCCAACTCGTCCAGGTCAGCGAGCAGCTGCACGTCGCGAATATGGTCGCACAACACGGCATTCGGAGCAGCCCCGGCGACATTCCGATTCGATACGACGCACTCGATCAGTGCTTGTCCACTCTCGCCGAACATGCGCTGAACCTGCACGCCTCGATACATATGCCCCGAATCGGTACGGGCCTCGCCGGTGGCGACTGGATGAAAATAGAACCACTCATTCTTGAACGACTGTGCCGCAAAATAATTCCGGTCACAGTCTACGAATTCCCCTGATACCCGGATCCATTCACGTGAGCACAGCCGGAAGCAGATCCCTCACAGACCGGAACGGAGACCACGATGGCGCTCTTTCCTGAAATCGTCGCAGCCTACGACGCGGCGACCGACATCCTCGCCGATGAAAACGTCATCATCGACAACCCGCACCTCCTCATGGCCCCCACCCACACCATCGAAGAGCTCATGGCAGCACACTCACCGGCCTACTCGGTCGAACTGACCTTTACCGACACCACCTTCGGAATCGGGTGGAACAAAAGATTCGGATTCACCGGCGAAATCGAGCACCACCCCTACCCCTGCCACTACACCGAATCCGGCTACCGCGACCGGCTCGCCGAGGTCCTGGTCCCGTTGGTGCACGACTTCCAGCAGCGCGCCCAGAACGCCAAGCTCGCCGACTACGCCAACGATGCCCCCGGATCGGTCTACGAGGCCCGCGACGCCGTCCGCCGTCTCGATTGACCGTTTGGCGGGGGCGCGGGAAAGGGAACGGTCAAGGTGTCAGGACCTGCCCTTACGATACGCAGAAACGCGCTCCAGCAGCCTCGACAACGGTGCCCGCCCGGCTGACAACAGGAGGAAGAGTGGACTTTCCGACCCTCTGGCGCCACGCCACTTCCCGAGTCGTGCCGCGTGCACACAGCGAGGTGAGCCTGTCGGACACCGACGCGGCAACACAACAGCTCGCCACCCTGGCCGCGGGGAAGGAAACGGCCATAGCCACCGCCTTCACCCGCTACACCGCTGGGCGGCCTCTCGACACCAGCGGACTGCCAGCCGAACTCGTCGAGAAGCACCGGTGCCGTCACGCCATCGGACGCACCACACTCGACAACGGACTCCTGTACCGGCTCTGGATCGGCCTTCCGAGCGGATTGTTGATGCTGATCGCCGCAGTCGGGATGCTCATCGGCCTAATAGTCATGTGCATTGGAGTCCTGACCGGCGTCGACGAGCTACATCAACTGGTAATGGGAGAGCCGGTCGACACCAACGGCACCACGCTGGTGATCGGCGCGGCAATGATCGGTGGCGCACTACTGAGCGCGGCCATCGGATCAGCGATCGTCTCGGTCGGCGAACGATGGGCACCGCATCCATTGGTCCTCACCCCGGCCGAGTGCAGCCAACTACGCGACGCCCAGGTGCGGTGGCCGAGTAATTCAGGCTCTTCCGAGCTGACCGGACTGCCCGCCGAAGACCGCCTCCGAGCCGAACTACGCGACACCAGCCCAACCCGAGCATGGCCCGAAACACGGACAATCGGGCTCGCGCTCGTACTCGCACAAGAGATCCGCACCAGCCCGGCCTGGCGCAGCGACGTACTCGACACCGCCCGAATAGATTTGGAACAAGTCCTCGACGATGTCCAGATGCGCGCCTGGCGAATCTGGAAAGTCCGGGCGACCGTCATCACCAGCGACAGTGATCGGGTCGCCGCCGCGCTGCGGGAGTCGACCAGGACAGCCAGCCAAGCCGCCGACGCCGCCTGGATCGCACTGGTCAAGCTGGTCACGATGCTGCACCGCTACCGTGCCGACCTCCTGCCCATCGAGGACATGCTGGCCGAACTCGCCGCACTCGAGCGAACCGCGAACATCGACATCGACGACGCGATCCGCCAACTCCACATCGACGCCGCCGGAAGCGAACTCGACCAGGACATCATGGCCGCGCACATCACCGAACTGGCCGATATCCGCACCGCGCTCACAGCCCGCGTCGCAGCACTTCGAGCCGCGCTCAACGTCGGCCCTTTCACCTTGCCGCTCGCCACGGCAGCTGCCGACATAGCTCACGCCGCCCAGTGACCGCGGACCGTTCCGGAGATGCATCGCTGTCTCACACTCCCGCGTCGACGATGATCACTTGCCGTTCGATATATCCAACACATCGTCCGTCCCGGGAAGACTTGCGAGCGGGGTAGGGCGACACGCCTTGCGATTTCATTGCCCTCCGGCGCAGAGGCTGTAGCGTATGCGGCGGCTGGCGCACCGGCCTGTCTCCGAGCCACAACCCCGCCCACGCCGGGATGGCGACCGAGGACAAGGGTTCTCAGACCATACGTGCGAATACAGCGTCGCCTGATCTGTCCTGCACCCGAGGCATCCGGCGGACGCGTGGGGTCACTGCCGGGCAAGGGAATTCGGACATGACCAAAAACAACAGGGCCCGCATCGTTCGCACATACGCCCACGAGAACGGGATCCCCTACAGCCGAGCGCGTCGTGAACTCGACGGCCAGCGCACCCGCTACTTCGACGAGCACGGCACCTGGCACGAAATAGGCGATCCCACAACAGCATCGGTGATCGCCATCGCGACGGTCCTCGCCGATCGGCTACGGCAGTGGCTCGACACCGACCTCTCCCCGGTCTCCGCGGTCGTCCTGGGCGGATTCCCCTACCAGATCATCCAATGCTCCAACGCCGAACGGTTCCGCGTCGTCGTCGGAGAAGCCCTCGAGGCCTTGGACGAACTCACCGAGCCCGACGAGGACGGCGCCGCAACCACCCATCGAGTAGGCATCGTCGAGCGGTTCGAAGTCCGGATGGTGTGGGCGCAACGGTGCCTGCGCGGCGGCGCAGCGGCGCGGTTCGCAACCGACATGGTTCGTGGGCGGATGCTCGGTGCCGCCGCGCGGGCTGCGGCCGAGCGCTCCTGCATGCTGGCCCAGTTGTCGCTGTCCCATCCCCGCACCAGTTGCTGGAACGCAAGCCCGGTGCCGGTTCGGCTGGCCGTCTACGACACCGCCGGCCATGGTGAGGTGCCGCAGATGATCACTGCCCTCGGTTGCCTGCGCCACGCCGCCGAGGAATACACCGCTCGGACCATCGGCGAACCCTGGCTCCAGCTCCGGATCGAGGGCGGCACCAGCGACGACCACCAGACGATCAGGCAACTCGCCCGCGAAATCCTGCGTCACGGCCACACCCACACTCCGCGGATGGCCGCGGCGCTGAAGCCCGACCTCGACCGCGCACAGCTTCCCGATCCTGCCACCGTGCGGTGGTTCACCTGCCCGCACTGCCACGGATCCGGGCACTTCGCGCCGGTGAACGGCCCAGCAGAGCGGTGTGGCTACTGCGCCCCCACACCTGCCGGGGTGTACCGGGTAGCCGTCGACGCCGCCGCGATCCACGCCGCGATCACCGAGTCAGGATCACCCGGGCAATTCCGGGTCGAGGCACCTGCGACCTTCTTCGAGGGCGGCCCCTACGGCGCGGTCACGGTGTGGCTCTTCGCCCGCTACTTCCAGTCCCTCATCCGAGTGCCCACCACCGCCGAACACCTTGCCGGGATCACCAACGCCCGCACCGACGAGGACCGAGAACTGATCGGCCACCTCACCGAACTCGCCATCGCACTGTCGGGCCGCCCGGCCACCCCACGAACGCCGTGGCCCACGGTCGAACTGCATCCCGAACTGTCGCCCAGGCAGATGAAGGCAAGCCAAGCCGCCGGCACTCTTCTCGGATCAGTGCGCGCACTCGCAGACACACTGTGTGCCCGCGCCGGGCACACCGACCGGCCCACACAAGCCCGCGCGACAGCGTATCTCTACCGATCCCTTTGCGGCACAGAAGGTTTCCTGCCTTGGTCGAGCATCGACTTCGGCGATCCGGACACCACTGCTGAGGCGGCGTGGCTGGGGGGACGATTCACCGAACTGCTCGGCGAACCCGACGAATTCGTGATCGACTTCGAGTACAACCTCGCCGCGCGCCCCACCGCGAAACAAGCGATCGGATGGCTGTGCGACCCGGCCGATCCGGTACTGCTGGTCGTATCGCCATCGGTCACCACTCCGGACGGCACCCGCCTGTCGGACCCGTTCGTCTACACCGGTCGCGGCGCTCTCATGACACCGGCATTGCCCGGCAGCGCCACAGTACGGGTCTCACCGATATGCTGACACCCCACTACATCGACGCTATCTGGAAGCGAGGTGTGCGGCGTGACATCGATTGCTATGGCTCTTGCCCCGCTCGCGATATTGGGTGCGGTGAGCGGAATTCTGTTGCTGCGCAACGGCCGTACCGTTCTCGGCCGTCTGCTCCTGCTGCTACTGGTCCTGCCGCCGGCCGTCCTCCTCGCCACCACGGCCAGCTCCGGCGAGTGGTTCGCTACCGGCTTCGCCGCCGTAGGGCTTGTCCTGGCCGCAGTGGCCTGGGTCGGCATTCCGAAGGTCGTCTCTCCCGGCTGAGCACCGAGTGTGGTCGATTCGTCGTCGCTCGAACACACCGGGGCGATCGGTGACACCATCTACTTGTGACCGACCACGCGCACGACGGATTCGAGCTCCCGCTGAGCGAGGTGACCGACGGCGGAGCGGACACCGCTCTTCTGGGCCAGCTCGTCGGCGCGGCGTTCGATGAATGCCTTTCGTGCCAGGAAGCAATGTTGACGCTGATCGCCGAGGATGTGCCCACCACTGCGCAGCTCGTAGAACTTGCCCTGGTCGCCGTGCACAACACTCTGGGCGCTCTGCCGGTGGACTTGGTAGACACCGGCGACACCGACAGTCCGGTGCCGGTGGGGTTTCGCCAGATGGCTTTGACTGGCCTCGACGGCGACACGGCAGCACTGGATGCGGCCTGCGCTGGGCTTTCGGCCCCGCAGCGGCTGGCCGCGGCGCGCACAGCTACCGACTTGTTCGTGGGAGAGATGCGCGCGACCGGGCCCGAATGACAACCGAGGGCAACAGAGCCCTCGATCCTATTCCGGCCAAACATGTGAGGCCACCATCGTATCGCCACACGAAAGTCGTCACCCACAACAACGGGACTGGGACGTATTCGGCTGCAACACAACGGCATAACGATCATGACACCCGCTGATACCCAGGTTCGCGCGCATAGCGCAATTCTGTTGCTGGACAACGGCTTCACTACTCGACGCCGCGTTTCTGTTGCTACCGGTCGAGGGTGGGTGTGGCTGTTCCGGGCTCGCTAGTTGCGCATGACGGTGCCTTTGCGTGAGCCCGCGGAACTCGCGGGGAGGGCAGCCGATGATGGATTCATGCCGGGATCGGCGGGCCCGGACTCCTGGGCAGGCATCATGAGCTGTAGCGCCTGCGCGAGGTCACCTCGGGCCTGCTCGGAGCGATCCTGGCCGTCGACAATCACCTGCAGGCGCATCAGAAGGCCCTCGGTTCTGGTGCGCCGAAAACGCATCCGCAGCGCGGCTCCTCCTGCATCGAGGCCGATGAACCACTGGTTGCCGTCGCGTCCCAGCTGGATCTGCGTCTCATCCCCGATGTGGCGTACCAGGGCCCAATACTCCTGCTGCACACGCGGCGGTGCCGAGTCCGGCGCGCACGGTGGTGGCATCGGATCGGCCTGCACGAGTTCGCAGGCCTGATTTGCTTCGCGGAAGATCCGGGCAAGGTCGGCCGCATCATGGGCCAGGGGCCGGGGCTCGCCGTCGACGGTGAGTGAGGCGTCCGCCCATTTCCAGCTGCCCGACGGTGTTCGCTTCAGCCACAGCTCGGTCGCCGCATGCTCGGTGGTGACCGACAGACGCCAGCGCCGCTCGATGTGTTCGACCTCGGGTTCGAGGCCCACCTCCCGAAAGTCACGGATCCACGAGCGCACCGCCTTGGGGATCGCGGGATCTGCCAGCTCACTCATGGCTACCTCTGTGTTGTGATCGTTCATCCGATGGCCTCGATGTACTGTTCGAGCTGCTGCTCGCCGGTTTCCGTAGTGCCGCTGTCCCGGGGCGCGGCCTGCTGTGCCGGTGGTCCGGGGATGTAGACCAGCAATTCGCCTACCGTGCAATCCAATTCCTGACACAGCATGGCCAGTGTCGGAAACCGGATAGCTTTCTTCGAGCCACGTCGCAGCGCGTACAGGTTCGGCTCGGTGATGCCGACCCGGCGGGCCAGCTCCGCCATCGTGATCTTCCGACGCTGTCGCATCTGCTCCAACCGGACCTCGATACGGGGACCGTCCTCGGCCGCCATCCTCACACCACCTCGTCTAGCTCATCGCGCATTCGGCGCCCGATCGGCGCGAGAACCGAATAGATCTCAGCGGCCACAGCCACCATGAACACGATCAGCAACACATCCGACGGCAGCGAAACCCGAGCATCCATGTCCCTGCCCAGCAGCCACGCGCACACAATCCACGACACCGCGAAGACCATGGCCGCGATAAGGATCCAGCGCCGCGCGCTCGCGATCACAGCGATGACCTCCTCGGAAAAGGCCTCACCGGACAGCTCTCCGAACAGGAGTATCCGGATCAGCAGATAGCCCGGAACCGCCGCGAACAGCAACAGGATTACCCCCGGCGCAGCCACTTCCACCCGCTGAAGCCACTCCGCCCCCTGCAAACTGACCTGCATTTTCTCCACCCGCCGCCCGTCCACCCAGATATCCGAGCGCACCCACACCGACGGCCACACAATGCTTTCCAGCGTGTACCAGACCGGCAGCGCCAACACGGCGAACATTGCCGCCACCCCTGCCAGCCAACCGAGACGATCCCAACCGCGGCGATCGGCTCCCGGCCACAAAGGCAGGCTCAACCGCCGCAGTTCTGGTTCGTCACGATCGCGGTCGGCCACCACGTCCCCTATCGTTTCACGATACATATCGGAAAATGATAGGTATCGGGAAACGATAGAGTCAACCCCGCGCGTTGACTCATCAAAAAGGTCCGCGTAGATCGGTTCGTTGCCTCATCTGAGAAGGTCCGGATCGTTTCGGCGCGCCTCCGTCTGTGAGCTGGTTGTTTGCGGTTCACCGGGGTGATGGAGCTGTCGATGGCGAGTCGCAAGGCGATCACCCGCTCGCAGGCTGTGCGGTATCGCAACGGCACGAAGGCGCAGAAGGCGGCGATTGTGGATTCGGTGTGCCAGGTGACCGGCTACCACCGCGATTATGCGCGGCGGGTGTTGCGGGCGGCGTTGACGCCGAGGATCGTCAAGGCGCGCGTGCCGCGTGCACCGACCTACGGCCCGGAAGTCATTGCTGCGCTGGAGAAGTGCTGGGCGGTGTTGAACGCGCCGGCGGGCAAGCGGTTGGCGCCGGTGCTCGCGGAGTTGGTGCCGCTGCTACGTGGTCACGGCGAGCTGGACATCGACGACGACACCGCCGCGGCGCTGATGTCGATGTCGGCGGCCACGATCGACCGGCGCCTGGCGAAAGCCAAAACGCGGCTGCAGGTCAAGGGCCGCTCCCATACCAAGCCGGGGTCGTTGCTGAAATCGCGAATTCCCATGCGTACGTGGGCCGATCATGACGAGAACACGCCGGGGTTCGTGGAGATCGACCTGGTCGGCCACGAGGGCGGCAACCCGCGCGGGGAGTTCTGCTTCACGTTGACCGTCACCGACATCGCCACCGGGTGGACCGAGAACCGGGCGGTGCGCAACAAGGCTCAGAAGCACGTGTTCGCCGCGATAACCGATGTGGTGGAACATCTTCCGTTCCCGATCCTCGGGATCGATAGCGACAACGGCAGCGAATTCATCAACGCCCACTTGTTGCGGTACTGCCAGGACAAGGAGTTGAAGTTCACCCGGTCGCGGTCGGGCAACAAGAACGACGGCGCGCACGTGGAGCAGAAGAACTGGACCCATGTGCGGCAGCTGGTGGGATATCTGCGCTACGACACTGACGCCGAAGTTGTTCTGCTGAATCGGATTTGGGAGCAACAGGGGCTGATCGCCAACCACTTCTATCCGCAACAGAAACTCATCTCCAAGGTCCGCGACGGCGCGAAGGTCACCAAGCGTTACGACACCGCGACCACCCCGTACGCCCGGGTGATGACCCACCCGGATGTGAAGGCGATGCCCAAACGCCGGCTGAGCAAGACACACGCCTCGTTCAACCCGGCCGCCGTGCAGCGGCGCATCCAGGCACTCTGCAACGAACTGCTCGCTCTCGCCACCGCCAAGGGACAACCCAGCCGCAAACCCGCAGTCACCGCCCCCGCGCAAGCGGACCTTTCTGGATGAGGCAACGATACAAACTTGGCGGACCTATTGACATGAGGCAACGGGCCCCGGCCAGTCGTATGCCCATTCGCTCAGTGCACCAGGCCAGCGCGAACCAGTCTGCGACACAACGACACTGTTCACGTGACGACAGGTCGGTCGTGTCACATGCAGCTTGTATCTGTCACCTAGGATGGGTCGGTTCGCTTGCGTCGACTAGCCTGTTCCGATGGCCGATAGTGACCACGCGCACCGGCTCGAGCGGTGGAGTAGCGAACTCCACGAGCTTCACACCGCGTGGACACTGACGAACGTGCAGTTCGCCCAGGGGGCCCGGCCCGGATCTCGCGCCGCACACGATGATGCCGAGCTCGCGACACGCTCCCCGGACCTGACGAAGCCCGAAGGTACCTGTACCGGCATCGCCGCTGTCCAAATGATCGACGCCGCAGCACACCACATGCTTGCCCTGAAGGCACTGGTGGACACCCGCACTGTGGCGTTGGCGCCGTGGCCAATTGCTCGTGCGATCGCCGAGCACGTCGCATACGCAGGGTGGCTTCTCGAACCCGATATCGCGCCGGAGGCCCGAATGGCGCGACTATGGATGGCTCGACTGGCGGCAGCGCAACGCTCCTGCTGGCTGGCGAAAGCGCGGAAGTTGCCGAATGCCAAGGTAAGAGAGTTCAAGGAGGTCCGTGACAACGTTCGTCAGCAGGTCCTACAGCGTTTCCCCGACGCAGAACTCACCTGGAGCGATCCAGCGACAACGCCTCCCTGGGTGATCGAGGGCGAGACCTATCCGGGGCTGGGACAGCAGGTCCGGGCGTTGTCTACACATGGCGTGGACAACATTGCCGGCCTGTACGACACATTCAGCTTGTTTTCGCACCCCAACCTGATGGCGCTGTCGGCGCAATCCGTAACCACGAACCTCGGGAGCCACGTTGTCGTGAGATATCGCGCCGATGTTGACGACTTGGAATCACTCGTCACTGGGGCGAGTTCGCTCGTATATCTCGCCGCACAGGCTGCTTGCGACTACCTCGGCTGCGCGAGCGATGAGATTCTCACGAGCTGGTTCGACACCTATCGACCGCGGCCATGAATCGGTGATTCGGGTGGCCTGTAACCGCAGCTCTCCCTTCACAACCCGTAGGGCGTCGTGTCCATTGCGCTTCCGAATGTTCGAGGTGAGGTGACGGCGTGCTTCGTCCCGCGTCGGCGACAAGAGCAATCTGCTTTTGGTGACAACTGCTGCCTGCAACGCTCACCGAATGCAACGGCTGACGTCCGCGGCTGGTGACACCTACAACCTGCCGTCACAGTTCACCCTCGCTGGATCTCGCCGGTGCGCGCGGTGTCGGTGCCCTCCTGCATGCTGGAGAGCGCATTATCCGTTCCCTTCGCCGGAGTCCGTCATGCCGTCTCGCCGAATCGACCAGAAGTCGTTGTCCGACACAGAAATACAGCGGATCGCTGCTGCCATCGCCCAGGGCCGTTCGCCCACTGTGTGGTTCACCGCCGCCGCGGTGGGGATCACCGAGGGACAATCGGGCAAGGTCGTCGCCCTGGCCGATTCTTCGGAACCGGACCACGTTCGGGTTCGGCCCGCCGGATCGAAAGACACTCTTGCGTTCTCCCCCACCGAACTCACCATCAGCAAGCCTGCTCACCGCCACACCACCCAGAGATCGGCCAGGAACACACCGTCGTGAGCAGAGCCGGTTCAGCTCGCGACAGTGTTGTGGCACAGCATGATCGCCCCATCGTGTCGGTGCCCTCATCTACTGTGCTGGGCACGGAGTGTGCGCTGAGTCCTGGCGAGGGAGTACATGAGGCATCCGCAGCCGATCTAGGGCGTCAAGCCTGGGAATCGCCTCTACTTCTCGCAGAAGCGGTCGTGCCTCCCGGTTTCTCGCAGGCGCAACAACCTCATCCGAAAGGGCGGAACGAGTGATTCGGCACAAACTCCCTGTGGCCAACGGCCTGTCCACCGATCACCCGGTTCCGGGCTTGCCGTTCGTCGACGATGCCCACCTTCCCCAGCACGCCCGATGGATCGAAGCCGTCGGGCGGCACTCCGGCACCCGCAGCTGGGGCCGCAGCGACGCCCCTGGCTATACCTCGGCCGGCAAAGGCGAGTGGGCTGCCTACACCACCGACCAGAGCAATGGTGAATTCGCCTGGTGCGTACGCCATCACCCCGACCACGGCCGCACCGTCGTGCTGATGCATGACAAGGACGCCTCGACCCTGCATACCGCGTGGATAGACGCCGCCGACGGCCCGCTGCTGTTCCGCGCGGGCGGTTACTGGTGGGACGGGCACCAGTGGTATCGGCCCCGTCAGGTCTACGACAGCGCCGCCGGGCGCTACGTCCACCGCCCTGCGCAGGACGCGGCCACCGTCACTGCCGCCGATCTGCTCGACGGCACCGACACCGATCCCGACCGGGCCGCGATACTCGGCATCGATGACATCACCCCCGGCCACACCCCGCAGAACTGGATCGATCACCTGGCGTTGTGGGCATTCCACCGCACCGCACGCTCGCGACCGCTGACCGACTGCGTCGTCGACCTGAGCGCGCCCGAACTGAGCGCAGATCAGCTCGTCGACCTCGACGCCCTGGCCGAGATAGGCGAGATCGACCCCGAAATCGCCCGCTCCTTCCTCGCCCGTGGCATCGAGTTCCCCGACCCGCAAACCACGACCGGCGGCCGGCCCGCATGGTCGAAACCCGTCGCCGCGGACTGGCTCGAAACACGACATCGTTCCGGAGAAGGCCTACGATCCGCTATGTCCGGCCCCACCCCCGAAAACCCTGACGTCGTCATCGGGCTCAAAGAGATCTGGGACCGCCACACCGAGATGTTCACCCAGGACCTGCTCCACCGACACCGCCACCGGTTCGCGCAACCACCGCACCGCCCCCTGTGGCAGCGGCTGTCCGGCCGGGCGCCGGCCTCCGACGCGCCGGTCGATGAGCAAGCGGTACAGCAGATCGCGCGCAGTCTGGCCTGGACCGTGGCCGTCGACCTCGAGCGCACCATTCCCCTGGAGCCGCTGGCCGCCACCATCCGCGCCGCGGTGCTGGCCGATCTCGCCGACAGCCTCAAATTGGAGACCGAGCTCAACAACGGCCAGCCACCGAAAAGGCCGCTCTTCACCGTGAATCAGCAGATCGCGACGATGCTCGACTGGCTCGTCCGCCACGACCCCGAAACCGGCGCGCGCATCCTCAACGAGATCATCGGCGACGCCCAACGCGACCTCGAACTCCCCCGCGCCAGCAGCATCCGAGCCCTGCAACTCGCCCTCGCCACCGACGGCGCCCTGCCCGACCAGGCCTACGACCAGTTCCTCGAACGCGCCCTCCCACCGCAAACCGACTGAACCCAGCCTCGCCGCGCGGTCGGACCCGGCCGGGGCGGGCTGGGGTCGACAACCAGCCCGCCCCACTTTCGAATACTTCCGAGCCCCGCGTGCAATACGCGAATTACATTTCCTTCCAGGGTCTTTCAGACTTCCACGCCAGGAGTTGAGCCACCGGGCGCCGAACTTCGCAGTGGGCATTCTTCGGTACGGATCCATGGAGTGGCGTTCGTCGCCCGGTTCCGGGCCGGCTCACGTGTGCAAGCCCGGAACCGGGCGGGTCGGGGCTACGTGAACGCAGCAGTGAAGGGCGATTGGGGTGCCAGTGCCCGTTCTCTTTCCCACCATCGAGGGCCGAGCAGCCAATGCTCGGTCTCACGCAGTCCGTCGGCCCGTCGCCGAACGAGTTCGATCGCGGCCTGGTCCTCGCCGAGCACCTCGATCTTGATGCCGGGGATGCCGGTCCAGGTCACGAACTCCTCAGCGACATGACCGACACATCCCGGCGGCATCTCCACCACGCACCCGCATTCACTGTCTCGCACCGCCAGCCGCAGATCGCGGGCGCCGGCCGAGCACGCCTGGGCCAAACCCGTGATGTCGCAGAACCATTCGTTGCGCGGCATCCGTGTGTCCTGGGCCAGCTGGCACGATTTCACCATCGCCGATTGAGTCACTTCCAGCAGCCGCACCGCACACTGTGTTGCCTCAGAAGTCATCTGCGCCAACGCTTCTCGTGTCGCCGCCTGCGCACGCAGGAGCAGTCCGACGACTTGGCGGGCATGGTGCACCGACATCTCATCAACGACGCCCGAGCGCGCGTATGAGCTCACGTATACGGCCGAACGGTGAGCCATTTCGACCGCGGTGCCGTATATCTCGCGGCTCAGGCATTGACCGAGATGATCAGCGCGATGCGCGACCGGCTGCTCCGGGATGTAGCCCAGTGCCATCACACGATGGGCTACATCCTCGGCCATCTGCTGCACCTGCACCACCGTGCAGTCGGCGCCGCGACCGGCATCGTCTCCGCTAGGGGCGTCGGATCCCGCGCCCAGTTTCCGCCTCGCGCGGGTGTACCGGATGCCCTGTGCCTCCGCGTGCTCGCGTGCCGCCCGCTTGCGTTGTTTGTCCCTCGTCATGTCGAAACCCTGTTCCGGGCAAGAACCCCACGCGCCCTGCCCCATGGATCGGCATGGACAAGATCAGAGCACCACCAGCTGCGCACAGTCACAGACCCTTGTCCGCCATGCCGATCGGCGTGGGCAACTCGGCGCGGATTCCGGCCGGCGCAGCGGCCGCACCCACCCTATCGCGACACCCAGCTGAAACAGCCGCACCATCCCGCTACCCCGACGACGAAGCCGTCCCCACATCACGCCCACCCATCGCCCGCAGCACGCAGCGCTTGATCCGACACCACCGCGCATGTTCAGTTAATTACCTATTTCCGTACCGTACGGAACGATGATATTATCTGAACATGACCGATCTGGATACAGCGCCACCACGGACCGAGGCGCAGATACTCGCCGCAGGCGCGACAGCGATTCGCGACCGTCTGCCCTCGTCCTGGTCGCTCACCGAGCGTCCCGAACTCCTGCGCAGTGACGGTCGAGCCGACGCGCTGTTCACCGTTCGCGCCCCGGACGGGCGTGAGGTCATCCTCGTCGTGGAAGCAAAGAACGTATTCCGCGCAGGCGATGTCGGCCCGCTGCGCACTCGACTCGCCTCCGTGCTGGCCGAATACCCGGCAAGCATCGGTGTGGTCTTCGCCCGGCACCTGTCGCGATCCACCCGAGAACGCCTCACCGACGCCGGGCTCTCCTACCTCGACGCGACCGGCAACCTGCTCATCCAGGCCGAGTCGCCAGCCGTGTACCTGCGCGACCGCGGTGCTGATGCCGATCCCTGGCGCGGGCCCGGGCGCCCGCGCGGCACACTCAAAGGCGAACCGGCGGCGAAAGTCGTGCGGGCACTCCTGGACTTTCCCGGGCCGTGGAAAATCCGCGAGCTCGTCGACATTTCACGCTCCTCGACCGGCTCGGTCTACCGGGTGATCGAGTTCCTCGAGGGCGAGGGGCTGGCCACCCGCGAGGACGGTCTCATCAACATCGTGGCCTGGACCGCGCTGCTACGCCGTTGGAGCCAGGACTACCAATACCTGCACACCAACACCATCACCCGCTGGATCGCCCCGCGGGGCCTGCCCGCGCTACTGGACCAGATCCGCACCGCCGGGTTCAGCGACTACGCGGTGACCGGCTCCATCGCGGCCGCCGCATGGGCCTCCTACGCACCCGCACGCTCGGCGATGATCTACACCCCCGACCCGGCCGGCGCCGCCGCCGCGTGGAATCTGCGCGACACCGACACCGGTGCCAACGTTCTGATCGCCCAACCTGCCTATCCTGTCCTCCTCGCACGAACCACCGAGGCGCTCGACGGATTGCGGATCGCCGCGCCCACCCAGGTCGCCGTGGATCTCATGACCGGGCCAGGACGAGCTCCCTCGGAGGCAGAAGAACTCCTCAACTGGATGGGACGCGATGAACAATCCTGGCGTTGACCCGTTCGACCTGCTCATCCGCGCACGCACGGTCCTGCTCGACGCTCTCGACGCGCTCGCCGAACACCGCCACGCCGTCATCGTCATCGGCGCTCAAGCGGTCTACCTGCGCACCGGCGGCATCAGCGTCGCGCTCGCCGAGTCCACCAAGGACAGTGATATCGTGCTCGATCCCCGCAGCTTCGGCACCGATCCCACAATCGAGGCGGTCATGCGCAAGGCCGAGTTCTTTCCCTCCTGCACGGGACAGCCTGGCTCCTGGGTCAACGCGGCCGGGATCCCAGTCGACCTCATGGTGCCCGAGCAACTCGCCGGGCCCGGCACCAAGCACACCCGCGGCGCCCGCATCCCACCCCACGACAACAAAGCCACCCGCCGGGCCCGAGGACTCGAAGCGACCCTGATCGATCACAGCGAGATCATCGTGACCGCCCTCGACCCCGACGATCAGCGCCGGATCACCGCCCTTGTTGCCGGACCCGCTGCCCTGCTCGTCGCGAAATGCCACAAGATCGCCGAACGCGTCGATTCCCCGCACCGGCTCAACGACAAAGACGCCCACGACGTCTACCGGATCCTCGCCGCCATCGACACCGACACCTTGCGAACGACCTTCACCGCGCTGCTCGCCGAGGACATCAGTCACCAAGCCACCGATGACGCGCTGAGCTACCTCGAGGAATTGTTCGCCTCCGGCCCCACCGCACTCGGTGCCACGATGGCCGGGCGGGCCGAGGAAGGCGTCGGCGAACCCGCACAAGTTTCGGCCGCAGTCTCGATCCTCGCCGCCGACCTTCTCGAAACCCTCCACACGCCAACCTGATCCTGGAATCCAGGACTACCAGTAGATTCCTTCGGCTGCTGGTTCAATCCGAGGTCTCGGTGGCCGCTCCGCTCAGCAGGCACTCCATGCACGCGAATTGGGCGAAATCGGCAGGGGCACACGGCTAGTGGGAGATCAGCACCTTCACCAGGACCTTCGCCGTCAGATAGTCGATGGCCGGACCCTCGGTCAGCTCAGTGATGCCACCGGCGTTGCACTCGAAGATCCGGCAACCGGCCGCGCGCAACGCTGGCACCATCACCATCGCACGCCGCCGCACCGCATCCACCCACTGCTGTTTCGCGGCCGCCATTACCCGCGCGCCGAACTCCTGGACAGTCTCCGACTCACGAAATCTGTTACTCGGTGCCCGCGGCGCAAACCCCAAGTCGGCCACCAGCTCCCTGCGACCGACGTCCACGATCGACAGACGCACATCAACAACATCGCCCGACGACGGCGCCGGCGAATCCATCCGCCCAACAACCAACCCCGCCTCGGTCAGCACCCGGACCACACCGGCACGCCACTCGGCGGCCTCCAGCACAGCGAGCGACGCCTCCGGCGACCACGTACCCGCCAAGCACCGGACGATCTCCCGATCAGCCATCCCGGCCTGCCTGGCCGCCCACATCGTTTCCACCAGATGCTCATCGCCACCATCGGCACGCGCCGACGCTGCCTGCCGCAATTCCACCGCCAAGGCTTGCCCATTCACAACCAGACCATATGGTCTGGAATTGGGGTGGTCAAAATCCGCCGCGGCCGCCGGCCGGGTTCACCGTCGCGTCGCCTCCAAGGCATCATCGCGAAGAATTCTCAGCACCGTAGCGGCCAGGACGGGATCATCTTTCACTTCGTCGACGGTCGCGGCGCCAGCAGCCTTCATCGCCTCGAACACCGCGCTCGCGCGGGTCTCCCGATCCAAACACTCCCCATCACCGTGCGCCGGGAACATCACCGGATCCTCGGAGCTCTCGCCGGTCCCGCGCAGCACGATCATCGCAGCGACACCGCGCCCGCGGCACAACGGGCACAAGATGATCGCCCAGTCCGACCCCGACGATTGCGGCCCACCCCGATTCAGCCCAGCTTTGCTGGAGACCTTGTCCACCATCTGATTCCTCCCGACGAGTACAACCGGTTATGACACAGCCCGGCCCGCAAGCCTGTCGACTCCCAGCGCGATCAACACGAGCACGTCAGCGCCGTGCCGGGGCAGATCATCTGCGACACATTCACCGCGGCAGGAGATCCACATCGGCGACCTCGACCACGGCCGCCTAAATCTACCCGCCAGGCCAGTACGTGTTTCCTGAGTAGCGATCGACCAGCTCGATTTTTCTTCGGCCATCCACCCTCAACGGCTTGCCGGGCACGGGCTCGCACAGCATTGATTCTCGCTACTGCTGGGATTCGCCTGGAGCAGCCGCGCCTCCGCACTCGCCTACACCGACTCCCCCGCCGGGCTCTACGCCACCGAGTTCCAGGGGTTCGCACGCGAACTCTGTGGCACAACCAACGACTCCACGGGGCGAGCCTCTGCCGCAGCAGCCCGATTGACATGGCATCCGCACCCACGCCACGGAGTTCACTCGTCAGGTTCCGGGCTGGGATCCGTTGCCCGTGTACGCATTCCGGACCAGGTCACCGCGACGACAAATCCCGCGACCAGCACCGCAAATCCGACCAGGATGACGTGGTCGATGTGCGAGTCGCCGAACTGGGTGATGGCCACCAGATTCCATAGCGTGTGCACAACGATCAGCCCCATGATCGACCGGTACCGGTAGTAGGCGTAAACGGTGGCCGCACCCCAGAACATCGCAGCCGTAGCCGGCCACCCACCCTGATACATGTGCAACGCCGCGCGCCCGCACGCCGAGACGACAACAGCGACGACCAACCACACCACGGCCCGCTTCCCGCGAGTCCACCGCAGCGGGACTAGCGCCAACCCGAGCACCGGCAGCATCGAAAAGAACGGCTCCTCCAGAAATCCGGCCAACAAGGCGCGGGCCTCGGCGAGCAGGCGCGCGGTCGTGTCCGAGCCAAGGCCTCCGGGCCGGATCGGATCATCCGGCCCGGCGAACACCTGCGCCGCGATCAACCCCGCCCCCGCGAAGACCGCGCCCGTGTACACCCATCGCCGAGACCGCGACTCCCCCGGCACCGGCAAGCGGTGACGCGGATGCGAGGCGCGCACACGCGGAACCGCCACCACCATCGCGGCGATCACCACGGCCTGCACGATCACCAGGATCACGGTGTCAACCAGCGACTCACGCGCCTCACCAATCGAGGGCGTCACGTCCACCGCCCGGCCACCGGTCGGTGGCGAGAGGAAATCCCCTACCGACCCCGAACAGACCGCGATCCAGAACACCACCACCAACAGCGCCAGCAGTGCCCATACCCCGAACAGCAATGCGCGCACCGTCCCAACAGCCACCACCCGCCCCACCGCAGGCGGGCTCGCAGTGTCGCGCACCTGATCCGGCTCTTCGTCCATGCGAACGATTCAACCGTGATCAACGCCAGGGAACCGTCGGCGCCACACCGCCGGTGTGCCACCAGATCCAGTCCGCGCCGGGATCCGCGTCTCGCCCTCACACGTGCGGAAACCTCATCTCGATCAGCCGGCACAGATGCAGCTGATGCTCGACCGATATCTCCACGTTGGTGGGTCCGTGGCGATGCTCGGCAAAGATCAGATCGACCTCGGCGCCGCGAGGCTGGTCGTCGGTCCACAGGCTCAGCCGGTGGATGAGGACGACGAGGTCGGCGACATGGGCGATAGAGCCCGACTCGCGGATATCAGACAAGTGAGGCCGGAAGTCGGTGCGCTGGCGAGGCGAAGCCAGGTGGGCGGTAGTGACAATCACGGTGTCACTGTCGAGGGCGAGGGCTTTGAGCTGGCGGGTGACCTCGGCGGCCTCACGTTCCTGGCCTTCCCACGGCCGCTCGCCGCTGTCGGTGATCCTGTCCAGCGGATCGATAACGATCAGGCGCGTGCCTGCCTCTGCCAGCTCTATGATCTGTTCAGCGAGGACGGTGACATCGTGATCGGGCGGGCGGCGGATCTGCAACGGTGCGTGGTCGATCTCAGATGTGCAGCGCTTCAGGGTCTTCCGATCCGCGGCCGAAATTAGGCCGGTCTGGATGCTGTTCAACGCGATGCCCGCTTCGGCCGATCGCAGGCGCTGAGTCACCGCTATCGGCGAGGCCTTGAGCGTGAAGTACGCGGTCGGGATACCGTGCCGCAACGCCGCGGCGCGGGCGAAGCCGAGCGCGAGCGTGCTGGATCCGGCACCGGGATAACCGGCGAGCACGGTCAATGTCCCCGGTTCGAGCCCGCCACTGGTGAGCAGGTCGAATTCGGCGAAGCCCGTCGGAATTCGGCGCGCGCCGGCCGCGTCGAGCGCGTCGATCTGGTCCATTGTCGGCTGCAGCAGCTCCAGCAAGGCGTACTCCCCGGTCATCGCCACCGTTGGGTCCACGATCTGCAGGCTCGTGACCATTTGCTCACCGAGCGTGGTGCGGATTCTCCCCAGCAGCTCGTACCGGCTCGCGCGCAGCTGAGCAGCCCGCGCTCGTGAGGCGGCAACGACGGTCAGCACGCCGTCGCACAACGTCACCGGAACCGAACAATCCGCGAACTCCGCACCGACAAGATCATCCCAATCTTCCAGAGGCACTTCGGCACTTCCCCTTCCGCTACATAGTGGACAATCCTGTCGCGATGCTGAGGTATAACGAGCGGGTGTCCGCCTCCTCCGAGCCAACCCAGCCCCCCGCCGATGACACCGCAGATGAGGCTCGCGCGCCTGTCGATGATGCGCTCGCGGACACCTTCGAGGGCGCCGATGGAACATTCCTGGAGGGGCTGCTTCAGCCGACCATCGATGACATCGACGCTCGCGCGGTGGCCGGCGGGCCGCCAGCACCAGGGTCTGTCCCCACCGGCTTCACCGAATTCGATGAACTCACCGGAGGTTTGGCGCGGGGGACGCTGACCGTGATCGCCGGACATCCCGGCGTGGGGTGCAGCACCCTGGCGTTGAACATCGCCGCATTCGCTGCGATCTCGCGCGGCATGCCCACCGCATGCCTCGTCCTGGACAGCGCACCGACAGCGGTGACGCGGCGGCTGCTCGCCGCGGAAGCGAAGATCAACTACCACGACATTCAAACCGGCCGGATGACCGACGACGACTGGACCAAACTGGCCAGACGCATGTCCGAGATCAGCGAAGCGCCGATCGCGATCACCCGCCCCAAGAACAGGGACATCACCGCAGTAAAACGGTTCCTCAGCAACCTGATCGACCAGTTCGAGATCGAACTGATCATGATCGACTCACTGCACCTGCTCACTGCCCGCCAGGAACCGCCCTATGAGAACCGCGAGCGCGAGATCGGCGAAATCACCCGGCAATTGAAGGTATTCGCACTCGATACCAACACCGCCATCGTCGTGACCTCGCAGATGTCGACCAACCCCGGCCCGCGCCAACCCTTCCCCGTCGCCACCAGCCTGGCCGATCTCCGCGACTCCGGCAGCATCGCCCACATCGCCGACTACGTGCTGTTCCTCGAACGACCCGACGCCTGGGAACCCGACCATCCCCGAGGAGGCGAAGCAGACCTTCGCCTGGCCAAGAACCGCCACGGCCCCACAGTGACCTTCCTCCTCGAACACCAACTCCACCTCGCCCGATTCCGCGAACCTACGCCCTGACCAACGTGATGATGTATCGGGCCGACGCGCCGATAACCGCAGCGGGCATGATTCCGCGCAACTAGCCTGGGCCGCCCCGGCTTCCCTCGGCGCTTTCGACAGCTCGCAACCATTTCCGGGTGATGACCGCACCCAGATCGGTGCCGCGGTGATGGGCCATCAGGACTGCGTGGCAGATAACATCGGCGATCTCATCATCGACCGAATTCTGTAGTTGCTCAGGCGTTTTCCCGCGCGCTCGACCTTGCCCGATCGAGGCCAGGAACCACTGCATCAACTCGCCGGACTCCTCGCAGATCTTCATTGCGTGCCATGCCGGCGTTCGGTCGATGCCATAGCGCTCGGCATAAACCTCTGAAATGGCATCAAGGCGCTGGCCCAACTCCGCCCAGCGCACGTTGGTGCGGTCTGATCCGCTGTCCTGCACCGGAATCCGCCGATCTGTCGGTCTCTTACTCGGACCCATCAATGGACGATCACTCAGTGCGCAGGCATTGCCTAGCGACGGCCGGGTCATCCTTCCAAGTCCCAGCCTGGTCCGGGCTGAGACATGGATGCGACTGCCTGGTCAGCGCTGCTGCTCTATAGCCGCACGGAATTGCTCTGCATTCGGTCCGGACAACTCGTAGGTAACCGTGACCCGCCGCGATAGACCGTGTTCAGCACTGCCCTGCGACGTTGGAACTATTTGCGCAGCAAGCGCTTTCAACTCTTCGAACCTCAATGCCCGCTGCGGCGCTGACGGGTCGAGATCGTTGACGCCTCGAGGATTGCCAACAGCATGTCCTCGGTGCCGATACAGGTCTCGCCTCGCTCGGCTGCGTGGGCCGCTGCTCGCAGTAGCGCGCCGATCAGCGAGGGCGCGACACTGGTCACGGTCACCGAGGTTTCATCACGTTCGGTGGTGGTCATGGCTGCTCACGCTACCGGCCGCGCGTCGAGAAACACCGACCCGTGAATTCGACGGACCCATTCATCGCCAGCGTTCCGGAGCACTGGACAACCCAGACGCTGAACTGAATCCCCAATGAGCCGCCGTCGCAGTGGGTCGTGTGGTCAATCCCGATACGACGCAACCGCACTCGGCGACCACACTGGCAACCCCCACCAAGCCTCAGCGACCGCTCCGGCAGCCGCAGCCTGTTCACGACCGAAGCTCCCCCATCCCAACAGATCAGGGGCGTCATCCAGCGACGCCATCCACCGCCGGAACAAGCGGCCACCATCAGGATCGGGGTGGCGTGGCAAGAACTGCCCGACACGGCCGACCATCCGCACCAACGCCACCGTCTGTCCAGCGCGTTGAGTCTCCTCGTAACCAAGGTGCACGACCTCGCTTACCGTGACCTGCGATTCCTCCATCGCCTCACGCCGCAAGGTGGCCGCAGGGTCGTTGCCGTCAATCGGCTCCGGCGACCCGCCGGGCAAGTTGTACCCGCCGCCGACATCCTGGATCAGCACCCGGCCCGTCGCATCCAGCAACCATCCATACACCTGATCCACCGCCATGCCAGCTGGAACAGGCCCCGCAACCCAGCGAAACATCACGGCCAACACGCTAGCGCCGCAACACCCTTGCGTTCGCGCACCGCGCAATGTGAACCTGATGCACTTGAGTCCTCGCTCGATGGTCGCCGATTTCGTTGAGCCGTCGTGCCACCCACGCCGGAGCGCCGAACATCCGAGGGTTCAGCGGTTCTCAGCGCCCGACTATCAGTACAGTGGGGCGATCCGATCGTTGTCCTCGTGATCGCCTTCCTCCGACTTGGTGCCGATGAACCTTTTGCGAGATGAGCAACACCTGTCCGCCGCCACCGAGCACGCCGGGTTGTCGGCAGCGGGGGCACAACTGCTGAGTTCACACGCCACCAGCGTCTACCTGCTACCCCGCGAAGGCGCAGTCGCACGGATCACGCACTCCGTCCGTGACGGCATGCACGCCCGCACCGCGATCGCGTTGACCCGGTGGCTCAGAGATCAGGACATTCCTGTGACCGAGCCACTTATCGATGACGCCGTCGAGGTCGATGAAGCGACGGTGACGTTCTGGCGTCACTACCCACAGGAAGACCAACGCGGCCCGGCGTTTCACGAGTTCGCCTGGATCCTGCGCCGTCTACACGTACTACCACTGCCACCGATGATCGCCATTCCCGAATATGTTCCGCTCGCAGCGTTGCGTTCCGACCTCAAGCACCCCGATCATCTCGACTCAGAAGATCGAGACTGGCTGTGCGCAAGGGCAAATGAGCTTGTCGCCGCCTACACACAACTCGACTCCAAACTCGGTGTCGGCCTGGTTCATGGTGATGCCTACATCGGCAACACGCTCTGGGATGCCGACGGGCAGCTGCTGCTCGGCGACTGGGACGAAGCCTCGTTCGCGCCCCGTGAACTCGACCTGGCCAACACCTATCACGACATCGTCCGCTTCGGAACATCTGAATCCGACATCGCGGCGTTTACCCGCGGATACCGAGGATGGGACGTGCGGGAGTGGAGCGGATTCCCCGTGCTGCAGCAGATTCGTGGCCTGCACACCTTGAGCGCCTACATCCGTCGGGCGCGACGAGGTGACACCGCTGCAGGTGAGGAGCTGAGGTTCCGGATCGATTCCCTACGGCGCGGGGATGAAACCGCAACCTGGCACGCTGCCCCATAAGCTTCACTACCCTGGATCGTCGCCATGGTGACGGCAGCTACTGCGCCGCGCCCAAGCCGACAAGCACCGGGCTCGGAGCCGACCCGGTCGTGCGGTTTGACGCACGCCGGCTGGCGACGTGGTACGCGGGCGGTTACCGCGCTGCGGCAGCGGCCCGCTTCGACGGTGTCGATACCAGCTCACCGCAGATATCGACCCAGCTCGTCCAGGCAACCCGCGAGCGCGAACCCTGGTTGCCGGACCTGTTCTGAATCAGGCGATCGTCGCCGCGGCCAGATCGAGGGCATCAGCGATCCGCTTGCGCATCACCGGATGCAGATCCAAACCTGGCAGTTCGCTGGGCTCTATCCAGCGAACCTCGGAGGTCTCGATGTCATCGGGACGGCCCGCACCAGCGACGTGAGTCATCGAACATCTTCTTGACGGGCACGACACCCCGACCAATGCCGTGCCGTGGCTTCCGGTCGTCGGTGCCCAAGACTGAACGTACTGGCAGGATTTCGAAGTCCGGCCGCTCGTCGACAGCGCTCGACGATCGGCCGGACTTCGATCAGATCGCCTGCGCGACTTCTGCGGCGATGGCCTGTGCCGCTTCGGCAGGATCCGTTGCGGCGGTGATTGCCCTGCCGAGGACGAGAATGCTGGCGCCGCTGCGAATGGCTTCGGCCGGTGTCGCGACGCGCTGTTGGTCGTGGACCGCGCCACCGGCCGGGCGGATTCCGGGAACGACGGTCAGGATGTCAGGTGCCGCGGCGCGGATGACGGACAGGTCGCTGGCCGCGCAGACGACACCACCGCAGTTGGCGGCGACAGCGGCGGCCAGTCGCTCGTTGAGCAGTTCCGGTGATGCGTCGGGCGTGCTGGTCAACACGGTGACCGCGAGCACGGTCGGCGCCGCAAGCCCAGCGTTGCTCGCGCCTTCGCTGAGCCCCTTCACCGCCGCTTCGAGCATGGCCGTTCCACCGCCCGCGTGAACGGTCAGGAACTGCACGCCGAGTGCCCCGAGAACGGTGCTGGCTCCGTAGACGGTATTCGGAATGTCGTGCAGCTTGACGTCGAGGAAGACATCCATACCGATGTCCTGGATGGCGCGCACGGCGTCCCGTCCGGCAGCGCTGAATAGTTGGAGTCCGACTTTGGCGACGCCGATGTCAGGTTGCACGGCCTTGGCGATGGACACCGCGGTGTCCAGATCGCTGGTGTCGAGGGCGATAGCCAGCCGGTTTCTGACCGCAGTGGTGGAGGTGTACATCGGGGTCTCCTTCTATTCGTTGTCGAGCGGTGCTTCGTAGGTGTCGAAGGTGATCACACCGCCTTGAGCAGGTCGAACGTTGATGACAGCCTCGAGCGGTTCGCCTGCGGCGCCGTAGGTTCCGTGGATGTGTTCGATGACGATGCTGTTCGCGTCGATGCCGAACAACTCCTGCTCCGAGGTCGTGGCGTGTCGAGCTCGGATCTCGTTGGCGGTTCTCGTCACCGTATGCCCGGCGTCCTCGACGAGGGCCACGACCTGAATGCGGTCCGCAGTTTCGAGTTCGGGAGCGGCTTTGACGATCGCTTCCGGGAAGAACAGGAACGTGTCCTCGGTCGCGACGTCATCGATGAAGGTGCGGCTGTTGCGGCGCATGACCCGCGCGCCTTCTTTGACGCCGAGCAGGTGCGCGATCAGCAGTGGGGCGGACGCCCATTCGCGGCGAACGGTGTCCTTGCGGACGTTGCCGCTGACATCGCCACCGAAGACCAGCCCCCGTGCGGCGCGGGCACGGGCGTAGCGACCGTTCATCGGCCACCGAGTTCCACGCAGCTCGGGCGGAGTGGGAACCGCTCGCAGCCCAGGCCGAGCGATCACCAAACCTTCGGCGACCAGTTGTTGCACAGCGCGTCCAGCAGTCTTCATGTTGACGTCGAAGCGTTCAGCGATGTCACCGTTGCCGGGAAGGGGCGCGGCGTCGTAATCGCCGGCGAGCACTTCGGCTCGCAGTGTGTCTGCGATCGAGAGGTATTCGGGCTTTTTCGGCATAGCAAAGACGCTACCGGATTGCTAGTGGATATCCGCAAACCCCCCACCACCTGGCACCTATCCACCTGGTGGACAACCGCCATCTTAGTGGGTACCGTTTGAGATCCAGGTAGCCCGTGCACCGCTTCAAGCGGGAAACATTGACGCAGTGGCATGCGCGTTCACCCGCGCAGCGCGCATTGTCCCGGGCTGTCGCAGGGTGGGAGGACAGCTGAATGCGCACACTGCCAAGGATCATCAGTCCGCAGAGTTCCGCGAAGACGTCGACCCTCGACCGACGAGTGTTGGTGACCGGCGGGAGCGGGTTCATCGGCTCGGCTGTCGTCAACCTGTTGAACGAGGTTGGCGCAGAGGTGATGTCGGTCGACCTCGTGGGACCACCACCGCCAGGCTGCCCGTCGCCGCCGCGCATGGAGTTGTGCGATGTTCGCTCGGCGCGATTCGTTGATCTGATCGGAGACTTCGCCCCGCACATCGTCATCCATCTCGCAGCCCAGGTGCTGGTCTCGACAGCTATCCGTCATCCCGAAACCGACGCCGAAATGAATGTGTGTGGCACGATCGCCGTCGCTGAGGCCGCGGCGGAAGCCGGTGTCGAGCTGTTGGTTTTCGCCGGGTCGTCGGCGATCTACGGTGCGACAACCGATCTTCCGGTCTCCGAGGAACACCGACCGGTGCCGACCAATCCGTACGGCATGAGCAAGGCCGCCGCGCTCAGCTACGTCGAGTGGTTCGCTGACCAGGGCAGATTGCCAGCGACGTCGCTGATCCTGGGAAATGTCTACGGGCCGGGCCAAGCCTCAGACCGTGCAGGAGTGATCAGCCGCTTTCTCGCCGACACCGCCGCCGGTCAGCCATCCGTCTTGCACGGCAACGGATTCCCGACCAGAGACTTCGTGCACGTGCACGATGTTGCCGCGGCGGTCCTACACGCATGCGTCTCGGCGCCGGCGGGCAGGGTGAACATCGGCAGCGGCGTCGAGACCAGCGTTGCCGAAATTCACTCGATCGTCCGCGATGTCACCAATCACGAGGCGGCACCCGATCCGGTGAGTTCGGTTCCAGGCGGCATCGAACGGATGTGCCTGCGGATCGACAAGGCCGCAGCAGTTTTGGACTGGGCACCTCGGATCGGATTGGCCGAGGGCATCGCGGGACTGGCCCGATCGGCGATGGGAGCAGACGCATGAGCAGCAGCACCTGGCGCGAGTACGGGATCGACCTGGGAACAGTCACTATCGCCCTACAGACCGGCCACGCCGACTTGGTCCGGTATTTGCGCGAGTTCTATCAGATCACCGACGGCGGCCCAGCCGAGCACCCGGCGGCCTGGACGATTCGCGCCGAGGCACGGGCAGCCGAGCGCGACATGGCATTGACACCGTGGAAGGTCGGCTACCGGGCCGACCCAGGGGGCCGGGTATTGACGATCTACTCGACAAACGAACGTGACCTGGCGATAACGACCCGCAAGGCGATCCGGGAGGTGCTACTCGACTACTGCGAGGCCCGCCATTACACCATGCTGCACGCATCGGCGGTTGCCGACGACAACAGGGTGATCCTCCTCGTCGGCGACAAGGGAAGCGGCAAAACCACCCTGGCGCTCAACGCCGCGCTGACATGGGGATACCAGTACCTGTCCAACGATCACCTGATCCTCTACCGCAGCGGCGACGGTCTGGTCATCACGTCGCTGCCCACACCGATCCCGATCAAGATCGGCACCTATCTCGACTACGAGGATCGACTCGGTGAGCCATGGGAGAACGAGGGCGTCGACATCGACGCTTTCCGCAAGATGCCCCGGCTCGCACGCTACGGGCGCGACCGCAGGCTGCTGTTCACCTTCGCGCGCCTCGGACAGCCACACCCGGTGCATACCGCTTTGGGGCAACGCGACGTCACCGTGGCGCTGGCAGACTACGGACCCAATGGCCGCGTGAGTGTTCCAGCGCCCGTGGAAGATCCGGCAGTGGCGCTGTGGCCGCATGTCCGGTTCGACTGGGTTTTCGATCCGAACCTCAACACCCGCTACCTTCCCCGCCGTGAACGCAACCGCGACCACTACGCCCACGATTCCCGGGGCTTGTTGACCGACCTCGCAGCGTGCTCGCGGATCGTGCAGTGGTGCCATCGCGGCAAGCTGGGCCCGTTGTCGGACTGGCTCGCCGATTCGGGTGTGACGGCATGAACCCGATCGTGAGCGTGATCGTGCCGACGCTCGACCGGCCCGCCGAGGTGGGGCAGGCGTTGGCGAGCATCGTCGCCCAACGCGGTGTCGACCTGCGCGAAATCGAGGTCATCGTGATCAACGACGGGGGCTCCCCGGTCGAGGACGTGGTGCGGGACGCCCGCGAACGGGGATTGGTGACCCAGTTGATCAACCATCCCCTCCGCCGTGGCCTTTCGTGTGCCCGCAACACCGGCATCGAGCACGCGCACGGCGCCCATGTCGCGTTTCTCGACGACGACGACCTCTTCCTTCCTGGGCACCTCTCTACCGCTCTGGCCGCCCTGGAGTCAGGAATCGACGCGGTCGCCACCACATGTCTGGTCGCCGACCATCGAATCGACCCGAGTACCGCGATCGGCCCCGTCCTCACGGCCACGACCCCTTGGGATGTTGCGTTCGACCCGGTGTTGTTGGAGGCGTGCAACCTGTTCCCTGTCCATGCCGCGGTCCTGCGGTCGCCCCGCGCTGGGAGGGCCCGCTTCGATCCGGGGTTGCCCGCGATCGAGGACTGGGATTTCTGGTTGCGGTTGACCCGCGAGCACGGCTACCGCATCGGACGATGCGCGGCGCCGACGGTGATCTACCACCGGCTTCCTGCCACGGGCAGCATGATCGGCGCGGTAGCTGACAATGCGGCGGCGATGGCGCGGTTCGGTGCGCTGGTCCGCCGGATCTGGGCCCGATGGCCGACCAGCACAGACAGATCCCACCGATTCCGGCTCTACACCTCCATCATGTACTGGCAGGTGCTCGGCCGGCTCACTGCCGGTGGACTGGGGAACCCGCACTACTACCAGCAGTCGATTCATGCGCTCGCCCATGCCTGGCGCGAACCCGACGCCGAGACCGACCTGATCGAGCGATTGACCGACATCATCACAGCGACCGGGGAGGATGCCGATGAACGGCGCACCGCTTGATCTCGAAACCGCCACCGCGAAACTCACCGAGGAGCTCGGCGCGGACGTCACCCTCGACCGCGTCCTGCGTGCCACCGACAAATCCTTGCTGGTCGTCGGCGACTACCAGGGCCAAGCGGCCGTCATCAAGGTGTGCCTGACCGATGAGACGTTCTGGCACAACAAATTCGACCACGAGATCGGCATCTACCGGGCATTCGCGGCCTGCCCGCCCCCGGTGCGAGTACCGGAACTGGTCCACGCCGCGAACGGACGCGTCCTCGTCATCGAACACATCCCCGGCCGCGTCGTGGACACCGAGCGATACCCAGCCGGTCCCCTCACCCCAGCGGCGCTCAAGGCTACCTTGAACACTCTGCTCGGATTCGGCGCATGGAACCCACCACCGGGAGCACTGTCAGCGGTGTTCGACTACCCGGACCGGGTCGAGCGCTACCACCGCATCGGGATCTTCGACGACGACGACCGAATCGCACTACACCGACTGATCGGCGCCGTCGGACCCGTCGACGCGGTCGCCCACGGCGATTCGCTACCGGCGAACCTGCTGATCACCGACGACGGCGGCTGTGTCCCGGTCGATTTCGAGTTCACCGGACTCTTCGCGGCAGGGTTCGACCTCGCGATGCTGCACGCCCTGCTGGTAGGCACAGCGGGCGCGCAATCGAGCATCGAGGCGGTCGTGGCCGAGATCGGCATCGAGACACCGTTTTTGGTGAACCAGGCAATGGTGCTCTCGCGCGAACTACGTTTGCACACCGAACTCGATGACGGCGACTTCCGGACTGCCAGGCTGGCGTTGATCGAACCGCAATGGGAAGCGGTTCGCGCCCGCCTCCACGATCGGCGGTAGACGACGATGCACATCGCGATCGTCCACCGAGACCTGCACTCGATCGGACGCGGCGGCATCTGCACCCTCTACCGTGCACTGGCCCCGCTGCTGCGCGACGCCGGTCACGAGATCACTCTCATCACCCAACACACGCCACATCCGATGTTCGAGCATGGTATTCGCGTTATGACGTTGCCACGCACCGAGGATCTGGCCACCCACCGCCAGGCAGTGTCGCAGGCGTTGGTGGCACTGCGGCCGGACGTGGTGGAATCCTCGTCCTGGGAAGCGGAAACTCTCGAATATCTGCGCCGCCGCGCCGAGGACCGGACGCCGGTCCTGATCCGCGGCGATCTGTCGGCCGCCACGATGCACGCCTGGCCGCACCTGATCACCGCCGAGCACGAACTACTACACCTCGCCGACATCGTCGTGGCGGTCAGCGAATTCGCCGCCGCGGACCTCGCCGCCGCCTACGACATCGACCGGCCCCGCGTGATCGCCAACGGCGTCGACCGGCAACGGTTCGGCCCCGGACCGATCTGCCCGCCTACCAGCGGAGAGCGGATCACTCTAGGGCCCGGGGCCCGCACCACCACTCATAGTCGGCTGGACGAAGAACTCACTGCACCGCCGCCCTGGACCGGTCCACAGGGTCGGCGTCACCGATTGGTGTGGGTCGGCAAGACCACGCCGATGAAAGGCTGGGATCATCTCGAACGACTCGCCAGCGAGCTCGAGGACTGCGCCCACATCACCGTTCTGCTCGGCCACGCTCCGGCGCTGGCACCGATCACCCTGACCGGCACCGAAACCAACGTCACGATCCTGCGCGATCTGCCCGATGCCGACCTGCCTAGCTTCTACCGGGCTGCGGACTACCTGCTGTCGACCTCAAGATGGGAAGGCTTCGGACTGGCCATCGCCGAGGCGCTCGCTTGCGGCACACCCGTCCTGTTACCTGCCGACCTGGGCACCGCCCCGGAACTGCTCGCCGCAGGAGGCGGATACACCTACCGCACCGGACACGACATCCGGGCCCGCCTCGACCAACTCGTGCAGCCCACTGGCGTACTCCCGGCCGCACTCGAATGGGGCCGGGCCGCAACGCAAACCCTCGCGACTTACCAGAGGTTGCACTCATACCGAGCACAGCAATCGAAAGCATGACCAATGCGAGTTCTGATTCTCGGCCCGAACCATCCAGGCGGCAGCCTGCCGCCCTACCTCGACGCGCTCACTGCCGGGCTGCGCGAGATCGGTGTCCTGGTCGACCGACACGGTTCGACCGGCATTCCCTATGACCAGGACAGCCAACGATTCTGGCCGATCGACCGCATTGTGGCCTCGGCCCGTGCACTCGCCGACCAGATCGACCCCGCAGCCTATGACGTCGTGGCACTGCACGCGGGAAACCTCGAAATCGATCATCTCGTCGCCGCTTGCTGGCACCGACGTTCGCCGCCCCCGATCGCCTATCACGTCCACACCCTCGACCCAACGCTGTTTCGCGACCATGTGCCCGATGCGCGGTGGAACCGCGTTGTGCGAGAACAGATCACGAGCGCGGACGGGTACGTCTACTTCGGCCAGCACGGCAAAGTTCGACTGACTGCCACCAGTCCCTCCCTGCGTAGTGGTCAGGTCGCCTGGCTGCCCACCACGATCCCTGATGGAACGCTGCCGTGCCCATCTGCAGCCCTCGCCGCCGCTTTACACGTGCCGCACGGGCTGCCCGTGATCAGCCTCTACGGGTTCGCGGCCCCATGGAAAGACCCCGGGCTGCTCACCGCAGCTCTTCAGTTGATGCGCGAACCCGTCAGAGTCGTTGTGGCGGGCCAATTCTGGGAAGACGCCACCGCACCTACTTCTGCTGATTCACCCGGCAGGCCCGTGCGAATCGGTGTCACTGAGTTCACTGTCGTCGCCGGGTATGTCGACGCTCCCGGTCGGGCAGCCCTGATTCGCGCCAGCACCGCCGGGGTATTCCCCTACCGCGACCACCCGAGCTTTCAAGGCAGCGGAGCCATCGCCGACTACCTCGCTCATAACGTGCCCGTCATCGCCACCGACGTCGCCAACATGGCCGAACTCATCGGCGACGCCGGCTACATCGTTCCCGCCAACGACCCCGGCGCGCTCGCCGCAGCGCTCGACATGATCCTCACGGAGGGATCGGCCGCCGCAGAATTTGCCGAACAAGCCCGCCGACGTGCGCACCGGTTCACCGCCGTCGCGCACGCCACGCGCTGCGTCCGGCTCTACGAGCAGGTCATCGACCGCGGAATGCGCAGGACTTCATGAGCTTCGCCCGACTCATCCTGGTCCGCCACTGCCAAGCGCACTGCAATGTCAATGCCATTGTCGGCGGCCCACGGGGCTGCACCGGCCTCACCAACCTCGGACGCGACCAGGCCGCCCAGCTCGCGGCAAGGCTGCGCGCAGAGCACGCCATCGAGCCGATCACCGCCGCCTACACCAGCCCGCTGCCCAGAACCCGAGAAACCGCCGACATCATCGCCGAGCAGCTCGGGTTACCGATGCGCGTCGAGACCGACCTGAGAGAGCCCGATTACGCGCAAGCCGACGGGAGACCCTGGACCAGCGTCGTCGCGGACTTCAATGACATTCCTGCGCTTCGGCCCCACCGTCCGATCGCGCCCGGCGCTGAAACCTGGGCAGAATTCCTGCACCGCGCCCGCAATGCTCTTGCCACGCTCCTCGAACGGCATCGTGAGGGCACCGTCCTGGTCATTGCCCACGGTGAGACAATCACCGCCGCAGCGTATTTGTTCCTCAACTTGCCCACCGAGACCCGCGCAACGACGGCGTTCGCCGCCCACAACGGTGGCATCACTATCTGGGAGAAGCAACCACTGGCTTGGACCCGCCCTGACGACGGCTACCGATGGACCCTGCTGCGGCACAACGATATTGGCCACCTCAGTGAGACGTAGGAGCACACTTGAACACAAGCACTTGGCAGGAACTGTGCTCATGTAAGCACTGTCAATGGCGTTCGGGGGCGCCGGTGATGTCCTGAGTGTCTTTCCCCGTAGATGGATTCGAGTGGACAAGGCCGGGCGGGGAGCCGAGCTGGTTCGAGACCTTCCCGCAAATTCGGCGCGGGTTCTGCGCGAAATGCGGATCTTCAATCGCCTCCAGCGGTGATGAGTCCAGAATGGTCGGGGTCACGCTGATGGCCTTGGACGACCACAGCGGATTGACGCCGGTCACGCAGAGTTTCGCCGACAACGCAGTCCCTTGGTTGCACCCGATCGTTGCACCGTAGCGCCCGTACATCAACAGAAATTGGGAGGTTCCGCCGGTGCCGGTGCCGTCTATCGGTGACAACCTCGCCCCGATCCTCATTGACCCGCACAGCCCGGTCGTGCTGCGCGGGCACCGGGGCGAGGACATCGCGGCGATCGTCGAGCAGTGCCGCGACCCGGCCATGCTCGAATACACCCGTATTCCGCGCCCCTACACCGTCAACCACGCCCACGAGCTGCTCGACCTCGCCCAGACGGGCTGGTCCCAGCCCGCGGCGGTCTCGCCGCGGTTCTGGGCGATCACCACCCGCAACCCCGACGGTGAGTATGTTTTCGCCGGAACGATCGACTACCGGCCCACCGGCCACAGGAGCGCCGTGGTCGGATACGGGCTGCACCCGGCTTATCGCGGCGCCGGTCTGATGTCGGTCGCGCTCGGTCTGGTCCTGGACTACGCCTTCGATCACGACGGCCAAGACCTGATGAGCTGGCAGGCCGCGGCCGGCAACTGGGCCTCGGCGAAAACGGCGTGGCGCAAGGGCTTCCGGTTCGAAGGCCATGTGCGCGGGTTGTGCCTGCGCCCCGACGGCGGCTTGTCCGACGGCTGGATCGCCACACTGCACCGAGACGACCCACGCACCCCAGCTCAACCCTGGTCCCACGCTACAGCCACAATCACGACCAGCTATCACCGCACTGACACCCTGGAAAACGCGGCCACGGGATGCGCGAGCGAGCGCGGTATCGCGCCGCCGGCCCGCGTCCCACAGCGATCACAGCTACGCCTGGCCTGGTTCGGGGACAGTTTGATGGAGCACCTCGACGCGCACAATCCGCGCCTGAGCGACCAAGCTTCGCTGCCGAGCATCGGCGAGCATGTGGAGATCACCGAGTATCGCCACCGCGGTTACGTCCACGCCCTGCTCACCACGTGGCGTGCCCGCTATCCCTGGATCGAGTTCCATTCCGACAACCACGCCCGCGGCGGCGCGACCAGCCGAGACATTCTCGCCACCGTCCGCGCCGCGACCGCCGACCCCGCCCGCAGCTGGGATCTCGTGATGCTCGGCGCCGGGATCAACGACGTGCTGAGAACCCACCAACAACGGCATGCCGAGGCCGTCGATATCGGGGAGTTCGACGCCAATGTGCGTGCCGCGCTGCAGATTCTGACCGGCCGCGCCCGCACAGTGCTGGTGATCGAGCAACCGCCGATGGGATGGCAACCCCCGATCGACGTCGTGGCCGCGAACACCGATATCGCCGCCTACAACCAGCGCGCACGCTGTGCCGCCACCGATCACGGTGCGCACTACATCGAGGTGGGCCAGGAGTTCGTGTTCGCCGCGACCTGCCTGGGCTGGTCCCCGACCGCCCCGGCCGAGGGGGCGGCCAGCATGTGGAGCGACGGGGTGCACCTCTCGGAGTACGGCGACGAAGCCCTGCGCGCGCTAATCGACCGGAACCTCAGCGAACACCGGCTCCTCGACGAACTACTGGTCACCCCATCCGAGCCCGCGCTGCACCTGCGACCGCGATCGATGCAACACCGAGTATTGCCATGAGCGTGCCTCAGAACGCGTTCGCCCGTGTATTCGTGGTGAACCCCTCAGGTCATATCCTGTTGATCCGCGACCACCTTACGTACTGGGGGCTGCCCGGCGGCAAAGTCGAACCGGGTGAGGAGCCCGCAGCCGCCGCTGTGCGGGAGCTGCGGGAGGAGACGGGCCTGACGCTCGTGCAATTCGAGCAAGTCCATCAGGACGTATACGACTTCGACGGAGTTGCCTGGACCGGCTACTTCTACCGGGCGCGGCGCGTCGCCGGGCAGCCCGCTCTGCAAGAACCTGACAAGGCCACCGAACTCGCCTACCGCGATCCCACCGAGGTCGCGTTCGCTCCGGCGACCTCGGCAGCGATGACGGCCCTGGTGAACGGGCTTGTCCCGGAATTCGGACCGACCGTGACTGTCGATTACGCCACCACCGAAGATCTGCACCCCAGCACCACCGAGTTCAGCGACACTCACCCCACCACACCGCAGGCGGCTTTCGATCGGCACTTGGATGCGTTCCGCAGTTACCAGGCAACCCCGTGGGGGCGGCTGCGCTACGAACAGGTCGCCGCCAATCTGGCCCGGCATGTGCCGAACGCTCCGGTGAAGGTCCTCGACACCGGCGGCGGCAACGGCCTGGACGCGCTGCACCTGGCCGTTCTGGGCCACCATGTCACAATCCTCGACCCCTCCCAAGCCTCACTCGACGAGGCCGTCACGCTAGCCGCGGAGCACGGGTGCGCGGATCTGATCCAGACCTGTCTCGCCGATATCGAGGCCCTGGCCGACGGCGCCGCAGGAGACTCCTTCGACCTGGTCATGGCCCACAATGTTCTCCAATACGTGCCCGACCGGGCCGCAGCGCTCGCGGCGATGGCGGCGGTACTGACGCCTGGGGGTCTTTTGTCGGTGCTCATACCCAACCCCGCCAGCGACCCGTTGATCGCCGCCGTGCGGCGCGGGGAACTCGCCGAGGCGATCCGGCTGCTCGATGCCCCCACCCGACACACGCTCACCTACAACGTCGAGGTCGAGGCGGTCACCGCGACCGAGCTGGCCGCCGACATCGTCACCGCGGGCATGGGCCGACCGGTGCGCTACGGGGTGCGCGCTGTGTGTGATCTGATCAGCGACGGCGAGGCCAAGAACGACCCGCGCTACTTCACCGAACTACTGCAGTTGGAGACCCTGCTCGCCACTCGACACCCCTACCTCGACACCGCCCGCTTCGCTCATCTGATCGCGACGAAACCCCCAGCGGCACCACAGATCAGCGCTCACCTCGATCAGCGCCGGGTGCCGATGGATATGGACGACTACGAACAACGGGTGCGCTCGCAGCAGTGTTTCGTGTGTGCCTTCCTGGCAGGCGAGCCCGGCTACGCCCACCACACGGTCCTCGACGACGGCGAACATGTCGGATTCCTGAACCGGTTCCCCACGTTGCCCGGCTCTGTGCTGGTAGTGCCCCGCCGCCACGTCGAAGACGTGGTCGCCGACCTGACGATCGAGCAGTATCTGCGCTTGCAGTCAGCCGTGCACAGGGTCGCCCGCGCTGTTGGCGCGGTGATGAACCCGGAGCGTACCTACGTGATGTCGATGGGCGCCAAGCTCGGCAACGCCCACGTCCACTGGCACATTGCCCCGCTCCCGCCCGGCATCCCCTACACCCACCAACAGTTCCACGCGGTCGACGCGGCCAACGGCATCCTCGACTACAGCGACACCGAAATGACGCAGCTCGCGACGCAGATCCGCGCAGCGCTGGCCGAGGACTGCTGAGTAGAAACCCGATCGAAGGGATCCGGCCATGGACGAGACAGACCCGTTCGACGACCTCGAGCCAGGTGAGAGGCAACGTCTGTTCGAGCTCGGAGCAGCCGAGATGCGAGGCGAAACCGCCGAGGCCGGATGGAAGATGTACCAGGAGTTCCAGACACCGATGGGAATCCGCCGCTACACCAACATCCGGACCCTCGACGACGGGCGAGTACAAGCACGCGAGTACCGAGTAGATCGCAACGACCCGCAGACGATCTTCGACCTCGAGATGGACCGCTACCTGATCGACAACGGTGTAATCCATGAGGTCCAATGGATCACCGCCGAGTGAGGACCACCCTGGGGTCACGATGATGACGCTCGACGATCACTCCGGATTGGTGCCGGTCAACGGCGTGATGCGATCGCCGCAGCGAACAAACTCAGCGAACCCCTGCATCCGTGGTCACCGGACTTGCCATTGCGTGAGCAGCCCGTGCACGAACCCCGTCGCCGTCGTTCGGCGACCACCACCCGCTCACCGAAGTGCGGCAGAGCGGCGGGGCTCGTCAGCACCGGGTTGTGGGCTTCCAGGTGTTCCAGGTGCAAAGGCGCGCCCCACCATCCGATCAAAAAAATGCTGTTCCCCCGACACTTTCGGATCCCCGGTCTCGTGTCAACTGACAGTCTCGTAACTCGCCGTCATCGGCTTACTTCGGCGCACGCAGCCGCAGATAGCGGGTGCCGCCGTCCTCGAACGACCAGCCATCGTCAGCGTGGGCGGTGCACTGGTCAGGTGATGCGCCGCCCCTGCTCGCACAGCACGGTTACACCCTCACGCGCAGCGTCGAGCGCTGCACCGAGACGGTCGGCCAACAGCGGCATCACCTTTCCGACTGTCTCGTCGAGCGTGTGGAAGCCAGCGGAAAGGATCTCGCCGTCGGCAAACACCATCGCGGCCGTGTCACCGTCTGCGAGAACACCGCCGTCGAAGACGAACACCATTCCCTCGGGACGACCATCCTGCGGACGGACGTAATCGACCACCAGCAGTCGCCCCGGCGGTCGGTGCCAGCCCAGCTCCTCCAACACCTCCCGGTGCGCCGCCGCCCAGGGGGCCTCGTCCGCCTCCACAACGCCCCCTGGGATCTCCCAGTTCGGTTTATAGGACGGCTCAACCAGCAACACCCGATCGGCCTTATCACGGAACAGCACCCCGGCAGCCATACGCTTTCGCGGCAATGCAGCCACGTACTGGTCAACGGGCAGCACCCCAGTCGTGGCGGGGTCCGTGGACCTCGGCGTGGTCACACTGCGAAACCCTAGCGACTACAAGGGCTCACGGGCCGCACATGTGCTGAATCCAGCATGAACGGTGGCGGTTTGAGCGAATTGAGCGGCCGCCCTGAGCGCGCAAGCGGCAGAGCGCGTGTGCGTCTCCTGCCGGGCGCCATCGGGCATCATCGAATGCACCTCATGCCAGCGCGATGTCGGGGTTACAGATCTTGCAGGGCTGGTAACGGAGTCCGCCTTGCGGCCCAACACGTTCGGCGCGCCAACGGTCGAACTCCTCGGGCGTGAGCGGTAGCCGCGGCTCTTCGTGGCGAACGTCTGTGTGGGTGTATGCGCGCAGTTCGATGCGGAAGAGCCGTTCCTCGTCTTCGGCGGTGTCACTGGTGAACCCGAGGCTTTGCATCGAGCGCTTCACTTCGCGGCAGGTGATGCGGTGCACGGATCGACCCGACACCGCGTAGGGGTACCGGTCCGGATACTGGTAACGCTCGCGCCGACGGTTGACTTCGGCGCGGATCCGGCGTACGTCGGCGACGTTGGCCTCACAGCGGGGGCAATCGCCGAAGCAGCGCAACGAATCCGGCGTCGACGCCCCGCGCACGCCCTCGCCCAACCATTTCCGCTCGAGGGTCTCCGCGATATCGACCAGGGCAGCACGGACCTCGCCGATATCTGTCTTGGCTGTGGTGATGGCGTCGAGCATCTGCATCACGCCGGCCAGCTCGACCGCCACACCCCAACCTTGGATCTCTCTGCGGATCGGGTGATGGTCGAGGCCGCCATAGAACCTCATGTCCGGCACGGTTTCGGACCCGACTGTCACTGTTACGGTGAAAATTTCGAGCTGAGCTGGCAGGCCGTCCCAACCAGACACTGTGATTCCCCCTGCGGTAGTGGCGAACACGTACCGATCGACACTACGACTCTGCACCGACAATCCTCGCCCACTGTTGCGGGTACGTCGAAACCGTCGGGCTCCCAACACTGCTCGCCTGCGATCGGCCACGCTACGGTAGGCAAAACCGTTTGGTGAAGCTGTTTCGCCCGACCGCCTCGAGGGGAAGCCATGGACGCGTTCGAGGATCGTTTCGGCTTGCACGAGTTCCTACTCGCCCGCGGCTGGGAGCTCGATAAATACTCCGAGCCCGACGACGCGGGTTATCCCACCACTGCCGAAGACGGATGGCACTATCCCGCAAGCTTCGCCGGCACCGCCGTGCACGATATCGACGACGTCACCCCCAAGTCATTGTCATGCCGCATCGACTACGACGACGAGTTGACCCTGATCGTCCGCGCGGCGGGCAATTGGAAAGGCTGCGACGAGCATCGAGTAGTCGAACACACCTTTCCCGCCGACAACCTCGACGAACTCCATCTCGACGACCTCGCCACCCTGCTGAACACACTCGAGACCCAAGCACGCGCGGCTGACGTGCGAGTCCATATCGACTGCCTGTTTTTCGGTGCATGCGGTGAGTACTGGTGATCGCCCACGCTCAACGCCTGTCCAGCCACGCCAGTCCTGACCTCGGGTTCACGGGTCTCAGATGATCGAGGCACCCTTGCGCCGGTTGCACGGCCCGCACAACAGTTGCAGATTCTGCTCTGATGTCGCTCCGCCCTTCGAGACCGGGATGATGTGGTCGAATTGGAGCTCGACGTTGGAGCCGCATTTGCGGCAGCACCCGCCGTCACGGGTCCATATGAGCATCTTGAGGTCGTCGGGGATGGCGCCGCGGAGGGCGGGAGCCGGTTCGGCCAACATCGCGGCGGTCGTCTGGGCGCGATTGATTGCGGTTTGTCGGCGTTGTTCACGGGTGACCAGCACGGCGTAGACCTCGTCTTCGGTCAGGGCGTCGTTGTCGGCGAACCATTTGCCGGCAAAGCGCCAGTACCGCCGTTCGCCGACGATGCCGAACAGGACCGGTCGATGATCGGATTGGGCCCACAGTTCAGCGAATTCGGCGGTGTGCACCTTGTTGAATGCCTTGTAGGTGGCACGGCCGACGTGGAGGGTAATCGGGCCGCGGCCGGTGAACAGTCCTCGGCGGTGTACCACTGTCACATTCTCGACCCTGCGCAACATCGGTGTTTCCCTTCAAGCAGTCGCGGCGCCAGCGCCCGGCCCCGCGGTGGGTCTGCCGCCCGGCGTGGTCCGGACGGGCTCGAGCGTCAGTCGAACTGGTAGGCGTCGCGGTCGATGCGGAACCGGTGGCCGCCGGGGCGGGTGTCGCGGCAGGTGATCGTGTCGCCGATGCTGGTGCAGGTGTAGGGACCGGCGGTCTTGGTGGCACCGTCTGCCAGCACGGGAACCGCAGGGTCCACCGCGGCGGGAGGCACGCAGGAGAAGCCGGCCGAGGTGGCGGTCAGCGCAACCGTGTGGCCCCAGCCGGGTTCAGCACATCCGGGCGGAGGTGGCGGCGGAGTGAACGCGTAGTCGGTTGTGTCGCAGCGGATTCCGGCGCTGTCGCCATCGGCGGCGATGCGGCATGTCACGGTGTGCGACGCGGTCTGGAACATCACCGGATCTGCGATGCGACCATGATGGCGTGCGATCATCAGCCCGATCGCCACAATGGCGGCGGGAAACAAGACCCCGGCGGCCGCGAGGTTGCCGCGGCGGTGGCGAGTGCGGCGGCGAGGTCGGCGTTGCGGCGGTGCGACGACCGCCTGCGGCAGCGGGCGGGGCAAGTTCTCGCGCCGGTACTGCGACGGCACCGGGGGCGGCTGGTGATAGGCCGCAGTAGTCCGCGGCGAGATGGTGGGTGTCGGCGGCGGCGCGGTCGGGAAGTTCCTGTACAGATCGTGCAGGCCTGCTGCGCGCGCAACTTCGCGATCGCTGGGGTTCGGCGGCGTGACTGTCGTTTTCGGTGTGGCCGGCCCGGCAGCTGAGCGCGGCATCGTGTTCTGGGCCGCAGTGCTGGGCGGCGTGGTCGAAGCGGTGGCCGCAGGCATGGTCTTCACGGTTGGCGAGGACGGGCGGCGCGCTGTGGCGGTGGCGGTGGCTGGCGTACCGCGGTTGATGACGGCCGCGGTGAGAGCGGTGATCTTGTCGGGTGTGAGGTTGCGCAGCAGACCGGCACGGGGAAGTTCGATTTGCGGGACCAGCAGGCCTTTGTACTCGTACAGCACGATGGTGCCGGTGATCGCGACGCGCCAGCCGTGCAGTTTCCGCAGTACTCGCTTGTTGTTGCGGGTGTATTGGCCGTAGTCGCCGAACAGTTTGTGGGCGACCGCGTCGTAGCCGACGATGGTGAAGTCGCCGTTCTCGTAGTTGCCGAGGTTGATCAGTGCGACGTCGCGGCCGCCGCGGCCCTTGGTGACGCTGGCGAATTGGATGGTGCCGAAGACCGTGACGGTCTGGCCTTGGCGGCGGCGCAATTCTTCGAGTTCATCGCCGCGGAAGACGTCACCGATGGTGACGGTGAACCCGGTGGCCGCCGGAGCCGACACAACCTGTCCGGCGAGGGCTGTCGGCATGTGGTCGTAGTCGAGCTGGCACGCGCGTTGCAGGCGGCGGACCGGCTCGGCGAGGGCAGCTATGCCGACGAGTTCGGCGAACACCCTCGAGTTGGCGGGGTCGACGAAATCGGCGGCACTGAAGATCAGGTTCTCGCCGGTGCCGCCGTAGTCTTCCCACAGGGCTGGGCGTTGCTGCAGCGCGCGCAGGGACAGGTCGATCACCGCGGCGGAGAACACGTCGCCGTCGGCGTCGAAGCGGGTGCCGCGCCCGGGATGCTGATAGTTGCGATGCCCTTGTTCGATCGCCTGTAGATGCGGTGTGCCGGTGAATTCGTGCAGAAACATGCCGTCGTAGTCGATCAGAGTGATCGACAGGTCTTTGCGGACCAGGATGTTTCCGTGTTGCAGGTCCCCGTGCGCGGCGCCGGCCTTCTGCAGCTTCGCGACGGCGTCCGCGATGGCAGCGCGCACCGTGTCGATGGCGGCCGGGTCGCGGTGGGGGTCTTCGATCCAGTCCTCTACCCACACGCCCAGGGTTTCGCCCTCGGCCCACTGCATGCGCACGGTCGGAAACCGATTGCCGTCCACGGTGATTCCGTCGTCTTGGTAGACGACGTCGATCAGGAAGTCGAGATCGGGGTGGGCGGCGACGAAGGCGCCGATTCGGCGGTAGCGCTCAGCCAGGTTGCGGTCGTGCTGACTGAACTTGTGGAAGCAGCGCACCGCATAGCGGTCGCCGGAGGATGCTTCGATTTTGAAGGTGGCGGCGAACCCGCCGGAGGCCACCGAGGGCATGCCTTGCGCATTGAGGACAGCGCGGCCTGTGCGCAGCAGGTCGACGGTGGTGAACGCGGCCCTTGGAACTTGTACGGCGCGTTGGTATTCCAGCAGGCTCGGCAGTCTCATGCTTGCACCAGGCATATGGTCGTGTCGTCGTTGTCCAGGCCGTCACCGGCACGAGCGGCTATCACCCAGTCGGTGAAGCTGTCGCCGAGCACCGCGCTCAAGTCAACGGCGCTGCCGTTGTGGTGATGGCGCAGAAGGTATTTCGCCAGCGCGTCGGAGGCCAGGACGAACCGGTCACCGGGGTGGTAGTCGCCGCTCACGCGCCACACCGCGGCGCGGTGAGACTCGTCGGCGCCGCGCGTAGTGATTAGGGCTGGGTCTCGGCCGAACTGCTCGCACCGCTCGAGCGGGCCCGCGACCAGCAGCTGGCCCTCGCGCAGGTGCAACAGGCACGCGTCTCCGATCGCGCAACACCGGTAGCGCCAGCCGTCATCGTCCAGTTCGAGGCCCACGAACGTGGCAGCGCCACCGAGCTGCAGCTTCGCGACCGCGTACCAAGGCAGGTTCGGCTGCTCGACTTCGTGCTGCCATTGCGCGCGCAGCTGGGCCAGCACGGCGGGCTCGAACGGATCCAGATGCTCGCCGACGAAGGCGCGCACCAGGATCTCGGCCCATACTTCGGCGCGTGCCGAGGTGAACGCGCCATCGGCGACGGCGAACCGTCGCACTCCCGCGGCGGCGCGGTCGTCGTTCTCCCCCGGGTCCCGGCCGGCCTTGGCGACCCATCCGATCTGGGCCGACGCTGTCGGCATCATCACTCCCCTAGGGTCAGAAGGTCTCGGGCCGGTCGCCAGCAGGCCCGTCCGGGCTGTTGCCGCCGTCGGTGAGTTCCTTGAGCCCTGTGGGAGTGACCGCGCGGGTGCCGATGTCGAGGAAGTCGATCACCATCGCTGCGTCGGCGTTGTAGAGGAACCCGCGCGAGCCGGTCTGCACCGGATAGTTCATCGAGGCCGCTGCCTCGAGCATCGACGGCGGCAACGGGCTCGACATCTCGAACAACATGCGCGCGTTCGGATCGGTCAGTCCCGCAGCAGAATTCGGGAAGATCACCGGCTGACTGATCAGACCGGTCAGGTGCAGGTTGAACACCAGCGCTGCGCCGTCGTCAGTGCGCAGGTCATGGATTCGGATGGCTGCCTCGGTGGGGTCGCCGTCGGTACTCGCCCCGTCGGTCACGTTGATCACGATCGGCGGGAAGCTGCTCGGGTGTGCGGCGCACCATGCGGCGATCACCGGTTCGGCCTGGCTGAATGCGTCCACCATCGGGGTGGCGCCGTCAGCGACGGGGTCGACCCACACCGGCATCTGCTGCTGTATCGCCACCACCCCGCCGGCGCCGTCGGGGACTCTGCGGGTCACCGTGTCGACGCGGCGCGGGTTGTTGGCGATATCCTGCACCGGCAACACTGGCCGGCTCCGGTCCGCGCCGTGCAGGATCGGTCCTGTCGCTGGGCCATAGCCCAGGACGCCGACCTCGAAGTAGTTGTAGATCTTTTCCCCGCCCTTGCTGCACAACAGCACCGCGTTGCCCAGCAGGTTGTTCACCGCCGTCGACAACGCCTCTGCCTTCGATCCGCCCGCTTGACCCCACGGCTCCGACATCGAGAACGACTGATCGACCAGCAGCATCAACAGCGCGGGCTGTTTACGGTTGATCTCCGCCGAATACATTGCATACCACCCCTGTTCATTGATTCCCCTGCGCCCGGCGTTGCGGACCAGTAATTGGACCCCACTGTAGATGTGGCCACCGACACATTCCGGCTGATCGCGCATAGATAGTCACGGCGGACGGCGCGGCAGCGACCGCGGCGTCGGTTCGCAGGTGCCGACATTTCGACCGCCACTATCACCACTTCGACCCGTCGAAACCAGGCGCGACCAGCCCACATCGGCCTCCCCATACGGGAATGCTCGTCACCGTCACGACAACAACGTGGACCGGCGCGACACGTGTCCAGATGCCCGCCGCGGTCTACCTCGACAACCGGTCCGCCGCATGCCTGCGACTGGCCCGGTTTGCTCATACGATGACTCGGTGACCGACAGGGCGCACGGCCGCGCCGCATACCAGGTACTGGTGTTGCCGTATCGGCACACTGCGCAGGGCATTCGGTACGCGTTGTTGCGGCGCGCTGATGCCGACTACTGGCAAGGAATCTCCGGCGGCGGCGAGGACGACGAGACTCCGCTGACCGCCGCGCGACGAGAGTCCGCCGAAGAAGCCGGGCTGGTCGGTGGGCACGAAGTTGTCCTATTGGATGCGCGGGCAACGATCCCGGTGGTTGATGTCACCGGCGAGTTCAGCTGGGGTCCTGAGGTTTTCGTGATTCCCGAGTACGCGTTCAGTATTCATGTCGAAGAATCCGAACTGAGGTTGTCCGAGGAGCACACCGAATACCGCTGGTGTACGCGCGAGGAGGCCGCGGGGTTGGTGCGCTGGGATTCGAACCGGACAGCGTTGTGGGAGCTCGACTACCGGTTGCGCCACAGTTCGGCTCACGCCGCCATCTGACTGATCAGGGTTCCCCCGCCCGGCCCGAAGGACCGAGTGCCGGGAAAGGAGTTGTCAGTTGCAGTTCCGTTGAAATGGGTAGCAGCCTCGCCGCGTTGTGGGTGCCGCGGGCTCCTCGATCTGTGGTGCGGGTGGCGCTGGTACTTCGGCCGCCGGCGGCGGTGAGGGTTGTTCGGTGACCTGCTGAACCGTCTCGGGTGTGCTCGCGTCGCGGGGCTTGTTCTCCAGGTCCGCCGGAACCAGCAGCCAGAGGCCTACACCGATCGCCGCGAACACAGCGGCCGCCGAGACCCACGGACCAGCCCGCCACTTCGGCTTTCGGGCGGGGGGAAGAATGCGCAGCGGCAGGTCGGGTTCGCGCGAGTATCTGCCATCACCGGGCCCACGCCCGAGGTCGGTCCAAGGCTCCGGTGGCGAAACCACTTCGCGCGGTTCAGGAGGCGGCGTGCGGGTCTCGGCCGGCCCGGCAGACTCAACTATCGGGCCCGGTGGTGGACCGATCGGGCGCGGGGCATGTAGTTGGCTGCCCGGCCTCGGATTCGAGACGGGCTCAGGAGCAGCGGCCGGGGCGGTTCCCGGTAGTTGGATTTGGCCTCGGTGGATCACCACGTGCCGTTCGTCTGTCATCTCATGATGGATGAGAGTCGACCGGCCGGAGCGGTACCAGTCCTTATAGCGGCCGACTCCGCCGTGGTTCTCCCCGCCGCACTTGCAGACACACCGCCATACCGACGCGGGGTTCGCTTGTTGACACTTGGTGTCGCAGAGCATGGTTTTGGAGAATTCCAGGCGCATCTCGACCTCGCCGAACCGGTCAGCCAGCGCCGCCGCCAGGGGAAGCATGTGCTTCGAGCTCAGCTTCCACATCGTGTAGCCGTTACGCGAGACCTGCTCGGGGCGGACCAGTTTGCCTAGTTTTTCCTTGAGCCAGGGCTTGTTCGACCTGCCCTCGTAGGGCACGTACGCGAACAACTCGGTCGCTCTGCTGACCTCGTTGTCCGTACGTATGAGCACTCGCTCCAGCCACGGGCTTTCCGACATCGCGGTCCCCTCTTGTTCTCCACCAGCCGTCGCCGGGTTCGCTGGCTGGCTCAGGTCTTCGAGAATCCAGTGTGACCGCCGCCACCGACAACTAGCCCACGTGAGAACGATCTGCTCAGATTTCGATCGACGAAATCCTCTCGGGCTCTGTTGATCTCAGACCATCTTGGCGATGGAACTTCCGGGTTGACCGCAATTCCACGTGGACGAGGGCGGCAGCCCTGGAGTGGCACCCGCAAACTCGGACCGTGGCGAAAACGTTTGCAGCCCAGCGACGTCGGCTCACTCAACAGGAGATGTCAAGAGCCTCTGATCCTGCCCATGTGACCGCCGAAGAAGGGACCTGCCGGAGTCCAGTCCGTTCCCGGTGGTGTTTGGCCGACTGGTCAGGGCCGCACGATACTGGCTGGGTGGCTGACACCATCGAGTCGATCGCCGTCCGGGTGATGCAGGCGGTTTGAGCCGTCCCGGGTTCGATGCACACTCAGTTATTTGCGTGTGACCGATCGATCGCGTGCAGCGTAATACGTCGCCTCGTACTCCGCAGGCGGGATCCGGCCCAGCCGATGCATCAGACGGCCGGTGTTGTACCAATGCACCCACGCCGAGGTCGCGGCCTCGACATCGGAGAGCCCGGCGAAGACCTGCCCCGACCGGAACGGCGAGTCGGGCTCATCGACACACTCGGCCTTATAGAGCCCGATCGTCGTCTCGGCCAGGGCATTGTCGTAGGCATCTCCGACCGTGCCTATCGATGGCCGAAACCCGTTGAGCCACAGCGTTTCCGCGAAGTGCAGAGCGACATATTGACTGCCCGCGTCAGAATGATGAATCGTGTTGCCCTGTAATGGATTTCCCTGTCTGGCGCGTAGCGCGACGGTCTGATCGACCGCACGGACCACGAAGTCGGCGTGCTTGGAAGTCGAGCATTCCCAGCCGAGGATCCGACCTGCGAACGCGTCGATCACGAAAGCGGTGTAAACCCAGCCTGAGCTGGTACGCACGTAGGTGAAGTCCGCGACGTGGAGAAGATCCGGTGCCTCGACACCGAACCCACGCTCGACCAGATCCGGTGGCCGCAACGCCGTGGGGTCCGCGATGGTGGTGCGGATCTTCTTGCGTCGGGTCGTGCCGGCCCAGCCGTTCACGCGCATCAACCGCTCGACCGTGCAGCGAGCGACCTCGATGCCCTCGCGACGCAGGTGAGCCCACATTTTCAATGACCCGTACAACGCTTCGGGTTTACGACGGCCTCGCTCGTCGCGCTCGATGTGGTAGGACGCGAGGACACCGCTGATCGTGGCGTCCCACACCGCCCGCGCCGAGAATGGTCGTTTGCGCCAGGCGTAGAAGGTTCTCGGGGCGATCTTGACGCCATAGCCGGTCAGGACACGACAGATCGGTGCGACCCCGAATTCCTCGCGGTGGGCGAGGATGAACCGGCAGATCACTTCTGTGGCGGGTCGCACTCCCGCGCGAAGAAAGACGTCGCCGCTTTGAGGATCTCGACGGTCTTCTCCAGCTCACGGTTCTTACGCCGCAACGCCTTCAACTCCGCGGCCGTGTCCTCCGAGACTGGTTGTGGAGAAACGGGATTCGTTGTTATTGGTTGTGTTTTGCGGACCCAGTTCCGGACGGTTTCGGGGTTCGCGCCGATCCGTTCGGCGACGGTCTTGATCGCGGCCCATTCCGATGGGTAGTCGCCGCGGTGGTCGACGACCAGTCGGACGGCCTTCTCGCGGACCTCGTCGGTGTAGAACTTCGGCATAGAACTCACCTTCCCAAGAAAGAAGGTGTGCATCAAACCCGGGATGATTCAGTTCCATCAGATCGCGCGCTCGTGGCGATCGATGGCGTTGATGGCAGCGGCAAGAGCACGTTCGCTTTGAAACTCGTGAAGCACGTGCGCACTCGGCCCGCAATCGTGGTGCACGCCGACAGCTTTCTCAATCCGTCCTCAGTCCGTCACGCGAAGGGCCGGCATTCCCCGGAGGCGTTCTGGCTCGACTTGTACAACTACCCCGCGTTCCACTCATACGCTCTCGGACCACTGCGCCGAGGTGACGGTTGGTACCGCACCGCTTCGTATGATCCAGCAACAGACACGATCATGTGTCCCGCCGCGGTTCACGTGCCTGATAACGCACTCGTGCTGGTCGAGGGAATGTTCCTTCACCGTGACGAGCTCGTGAACCTCTGGGATATGTCGATCTTTCTCGACGTGCCGTTCGACGAGACCGCTCGCCGGATGGCCGAGCGCGACGGCACTCATCCGGACCCGGAACATGACTCGATGCGGCGCTACGTAGACGGCCAACGTATCTACTTCGAGCGGTCACGCCCCTGGGAACGGGCGTCTCTCGTCGTGGACAACACTCATTTCGATCAGCCACGCATCATCGGCACAGAATGTGTCAGCGCCGTCCGACGCGCGAACCATTTACAGCCACCACTGTGAACAACGGGCGACACCATATCTCGCATCACCACCCACGCCTCACAACCAGCATTCCGGCACGACACAGCCCAATGATTGACCTACCGGTAATCGAGTCGCGGTTGCTTTCCGGGGTGCAATTCGGTTGCGGCGGAAGCGTTCGTGCCGCCCGACGGCCCATCAGTGGCGCTGCTGGTGTGCTGCCCATACTCCCCGTGTCGGAGATCGTCATCGACACTGTGGAGGCCGAAGGCTACTGCGACGAGCCGCCGGCGGCCAGTTCGTGGCGGCGCATGGTCAAGTTGTCTTTGCTGAACTCGATTCGCCAAGAACATGTTTCGCACCAGGATCGCCTTCAGGTGGAAAACTCGCTGGCGGTTTCGCCGGTCCCGCAGCGACCATGGGAGTCGTGGTCGAGCAACCGGTAGAAGGCGACGCTTTCGGTGCGATGCTGTTGGAGCAGTGGGAGATCGGCGACGTGTGGGAAGTTGTCGAACGCGACGACGGGCACGTCATGGTCGGCTGGGCGGCCGAACGCTACTTCGCTGAACCCAGCCGATGGAATCCGCTCGACACCGCTGCGATAGACCGATGCGTCGGCAGCGTGCTCGATGTCGGAGCGGGTGCCGGACGAGCGTGTCTCGAGCTGCAGCGCCGCGAGTTACCGGCGCTGGCTTTGGACACCTCCGCGAAGGCGTTGCAGGTGTGCGGGCGCCGAGGTGTCCGCGACAGCTTCCTGGGAACCGTGTTCGACCTGGCCAGGCAACTGCCCGATCGACGATTCGACTCGATCCTGCTGCTGGGCAACAATTTCGGCCTTCTCGAATCACCAGATGCTGCGCGCCGTTTTCTCGATGCTCTAGCCCGGTTGTGCACCGATGGCGGACGAGTCATCGGCCGCGGCCTCGATCCGTATTCGACCGAGGATCCCGATCACCTGCGCTACCACGATCGAAACCGAGCCGTCGGCCGACGTGCGGGCCAGATGCGATTGCGGGTGCGCCACCGCAGCGAGGCCACCCCGTGGTTCGCCTACTGGATGATGTCGCCGCACGAATTGGAGCAAGCGCTGGCCGGTACCACTTGGGACATGGACGAACTACACCAGGACGGCGGCAGCTACATGGCGGTTCTCGGCAAGAACTGACAGCAGCCCGGCTCACCAGCTCGGCTATTGCTCACTGCGACGAGAAACGATACAGACGATGTTGATCGGAGCATCGACATCGGGCAGGGGCGCGCTGCGCTGCTGTGCGAGGCGCGAACTCCGGTGCCGCCGTTCGGTTATCACCACGGTTCGCCGAGACATGGCAGCTCGGCCGGAGCGTCAAAACCGGGTTGTGCGTCCGTAGATGCTCGACGTTCGACGTGTCCGGGCAACTCGGCGAGCCAGCGGTCAGATTCGGTGAACCAGTGCGGTCCGCAGTGCGGATATCGCGCCCCGCGCTGCAAGCCCGGCCGCTACCAGCGGGGTCAGCAGGATCCACGGTCGGCCACGGTTGTAGTCGATGTAGAAGCGCAGCGCGTTGCGGTGGTGGTTGCGCACTTTCCGGAACGGAGCTGAGCGCATGCTGCCGCCCTCGCGGTGGCGGATCTCCACACGCGGATCCAGCACTACCTTCCAGCCGGCGCGATGCATATCCAACGCCATCTTGGTTTCCTCGAAGTACAGGAAATAGCGGGGATCGAAGCCTCCGACGGCGTCGAAGGCTTCACGGCGCAGCAGCATGCAGCAGCCCGAAACCCAGTCGACATCGCTGACCTCGCTCACCGCCGAACCGAAGTAGGCGCGCGTGGCGGGATTGGTCTTCCAGAACGGGCCGAGCAGTGCGTGCGCGATCCCGATGCCGATGGATGGAAACCGGCGACCGGTCGGATACGGCGAGCCATCCAGCCGCGCGATCCGCGGTCCGATCATGCCGATCTTCTCATCGGTTCTCGCGGTCTCCACAAGGGCCGCAATTGATCCGGCACTCAGGTGGGTGTCCGGGTTCGCCAGCAGCAGCCATTCGGTGTCCAGCGTCGCAGCACCCTCGTTGAACGCCGGTCCCAAGCCGATATTGCTATCGCGGCGGATCGTGCGGGCACCGAACCGTTCGACGATGTCGGCGCTGTCATCGGCCGAGCAGTTGTCCACACCGACCACGTCAAGGGTCAGCGGTTCGACCGCCGTGGGCAACGACTCCAGAAACGGCGGCAGATCTTCTGCGCTGTTGTAGGTGACCAGGACGAGGCCGACGGACTTGTCATCACGGCTGGGCATGCCCGCGAAGCTATCACTGCCACGACTGCGCCACGCCAGGCCGACAGACAACGGGCCCCCCGAGGAAGGGCGTGAGCCCGCAGCTCAAGGCCGTCAAGGCCCCGCGGGTTGACTGATCAGAGATGCCCGTCGAAGGCAGGTGCTCGAATAGCGTTCAATCCGCCTGCCGCCGCTGGTAGTCCTGCATGTTCCCGGCGGTACGGCATCGTGGGGGCATAGACTTTCACGGCATGACTTCAGAGGCACTGGGATTCGATCCGTTCATTGCGAGGTATCGGTATCCGGGTCGCGGCATCGCGCTCGGACGCGATGTGCAGGGGATCGGATTCGCCGCGTACTGGCTGACCGGGCGCAGTGCGGAGTCGCGGGATCGGCGAATCCTTGTCGACGCGGACACACTTGCTGTCAGCGATATCGCATCGGCCCAGTCGGATCCGCTGCGGCACTACACCGCGATCGTCGCGCTCACCGACCGGATCGTCGTCGGCAACGGAACCCAGGTGAGCGAGGTCACGGCCGATCTCGGCCAAGAGGTCACCGCGTGGGAGGCACTGAGCAAGTTGGCGTACGAACCGGATCCGCCGATATTGACGCCCCGCATCACCGCAATCGCGACCGTGGCCGGTAACGAGATGGTGGATGTGATCCTGTGCGGCGCGGTGGCGCACCCACGATGGCCGAATATGGCGCAGCACAACATGTTTCATACCGGTCATTTTGAGCCGGGGCAGTCTCACGCGATGACGACCTATGCCGGGGACACCTCGGTGGTGTCAACCAGCGGGCAACCGTGGGCGGTGGAAATCGATACGGTGTGGCAAGAGCTGCACAAGCGGATCTGGGCCAACCTCGACCCGGCGCTGCGCGTCGCGGCCGCCGTGGTGCCCATCGGCGGTGATCTGCGCGACGGCCGGTTCATCGGCGCGGCGGACCCGATCGTTCACGCGGGGACAAGACCCAGCACAACGTGAGTCCCGATGCGGCCCGTCAGCGCATCTGGTAGCGGTTGCTAGGCCGCTCGCGCACGCTCGACGCCGCCGCACACTTCACGGGAATCGCCAGGCTGTCGAGGGCACTCCTAGTCTATATTCGTTTGGCCAGAGCGGTGTTTCAGGTTCCACGATGGCCGTGGCCTTACTCGGCGGCGCACCTCTCACCCCATCACCCGGCAAGAATTCTTCATCCGATGGCTCTAGGTCCGTGGAGTGAACACCGACCAGCCCACGTCGGCGCCCAGCGCACGATCCACCTCGACACCGACCAGCGCATCGCCGAGGTTGGACAGGTGTACCCCGTCCGCGAGCCACAAAGAGCATGATTCAGGTTGCGGCCCAAGAGCTTGCGGCACCCAGCCGAATTCACGGGCGGTGCAGATAAAGGGCTCCCACAACGCCACGAATACGGCTCCCGCCGCTGCGGCCGCCCGCCGCGCTCGAGCGTTGTAGGCCGCCAGCTCAGTGTTCACCGCGGCGGCGTCGATGCCACCCAACCATCCGATCGGCGGCACCTCGATGGCCACAACTTGGCGGGCATGCGCGGCCAGTGCAGCCAACGCGTGCTGGTAGTTGCGTTCGAAGTCGTCGATGGCGACCGCCTCGGGTCGGCCCTGGAATCGGCCCCATACGTCGTTGACGCCGACCTCCAGCAGCGCGAGGTCCCATTCGCGCCGTAGAGCGGTACGGCGAACGCTGTTCAGAACATCCGCCGAGGTGGCCCCGCCTTGGCCGAAATTGCTCGAACAGATCTGCATCCGTGGCCACCGGACTTGCCACTGTGTGAGCAGCCCATGGACGAACCCGCGCTGCCGCCGTTCGGTCACAACCACCCGCTCACCGACGTCCGGCAGATCGGCGGGGCTCGTCAATACCGGATTGTGGGCTTCTAGATGTTCCAGGTGCGAGGTGCCCCACCATCCGATCCAAAATTGCTGTCCCCCAGCGTTATCGGATCCCACTTGGTCGCTCCGCTCCTCGGTCTCACACCTCGTCATCATCGGCCTACTTCGGCGCGCGCAGCCGCAGATAGCGGGTGCCACAGTCCTCGAACGCGCCGCGGAGATAGAACTCGGCCACCGTGTTATCTGCTGCCACAGCGATATGCTGGATGCCTTGCCGCTCGGCCCAATCGACAACTCGGGCGACAAGACGTCTGCCCAGTCCCCTCCCCTGGAAATCGGGGATGACGACCGCATCCGCGACCAGCGCATACAAACCGTCACCGACGAGCCTGACCATGGCGACGACGCCGTTGTCGGCCTCGTGGGCAACTACGCTGAACAGGCTGCGCGCAAGTGGCGCTTCGCAGGTTCCGGCCTCCGGCACCCTCCAGCCCACCGACCTACGAAGCAGCAGATACTCCTCCACCGTCGGCGCACGCTCGAAAATGGTGATCACCTCAGTGATCCTGCGCCGCGAGAGGCAGATCCGGCAACGCGGTTAGTTGTGCCCCGATTCGCCACGCCGGGCGATGGCGACTCGCCGGCGCTCGAACGCAGGCCGAGACCGGGTATTTCAGTGCAGAAAGTGTTCGTCAGGGAGCGGTTGCCTCGACGATCGCATTGCCTTGGGGCTGATCCGCCGTGCCGAGTTGACTGCTCGGACCATGACAAGTGAGGTCACGCCCAGCTCCGGATGATGGTTGCGTGCGACCACGCCGAACCCGTGACGGCGGTAGAGCGCGATAGCTGCAACGTTGGAGTCGCGGACATGCAGCCCGAGCCAGTCGACGCCGGCTTCCTCGCACGCCCACGTGTACAACGCGGCGCACAAGCCATCGGCTACACCTTGGCCGCGGAACTGCGAGACAACGTAGGTACCCCAAACCATTGCCCAGCGATCGCCAGGACCCACAGGCGGGTCCGGTAGATCGAACTCGTCACTGTCGCGTTCAGAGTCCAAGAAGGCGCCGGCCATTCCCACCCATGTCAGGTTGCCAGGCTCCTCGGCGACCACCAGGACCTGGTGCCCTCGACGGGTGTAGCGGGTAACCCGTGCTTCCCAAGCCGTGGCGTTCAACGCCGCCGCCTCGTCGAGGGTTTCGAGAAACGCCGACCCGTCAGTGCGTAGCGCCTGCAAGCGCAGCGAACGCAAACGCGGCCCATCGCCCGCACCGGGCCGCTTCAGCGCCCACATCAGTTGCCCACCGAGGTCTTCGGAGCCGCGAAATACAGGCGAGCCCCCAGGTTGTCCAACGGGGACAGATAGACCAAGGCACGGAACCAGGCCATCGCCTTACGAGGGTGCAGCCGGTACAACAAGGCGGCGTAGGCGAACAACACCCGGTGCGCGGGCCGATTGTCGATCTCACCGTAAGGCAGACACTCGGTGAATGGCCACGGGAGGCTCTGCTGAAGAACGCACACTCCAGCTGCGGCCCATTCCAGTCCGTGCGTGATCGCCTCACGCTCTTCGTCCGACGATGCCTGGCCTGGGTTGTCCTCGGGGTCGCCGGCCAACGAGTAGGCGAGCTCGGCGTAGGCGTCGAGGCACTGCGGATGTAGGAATCTGCCGCAGATCTCGCGGCACCCCGATTCATATGCCTCGCGATCCTGCTCGGACTCCTCGCCATCCGGCAGCCAGATCCTCTCCATCCGCCACTCGGCCCGGGCACCGAGTGCGCGGACCTCACGCTCCGGGGTGGTCAATGAACCGGCGGGATTGTCGTCGTAACACTGCGCCGGATCGAACCGCTGCTCCGTGCGCCACGCCAGCAATGGACGGTCGAGCTGCCGCAAGGCTTGTCCCGCCACCAATCCCGTCGGTGCGATCCACGGCACGGCACCTCTGGGGACCTGAAGGATTTCCACGGCCACAGTCTCGTCTACCGGCAACCGACACGGACCAGATCTGCGACGTCACGGAATTGCATGGTCAGCATCCGAGCCCAACGCTCGCTCAGCACAACCCCGCCTCGGCCGCCGCTCTATCGGGACGTTCCCGCGTTTGTCTGCCCCTCGGAGACACCGAGACCCGAGCAGTCAGCCCAGCGCCGAGACAGCCGCTCGTACGCGGCGGCCTCGTCCATGGCGAGGATCTGGGAATATTCGAGCGCCAGCACACCCGAGGTGCCAGCCCGCACGAGATCAAGCAGTCCATTGGCTACGCCTACGGCACAGGCCATTTCACGCTACTCACCGTCAAGACGTGCATAAACTTCCTCCATGGCCACCATCTTGCCGACGCTGACTGTTTGCTCGAAAGCCGCGTCGCCGATTTCGGATTCTGCGTGGGCTGCCCCTGCGGGGTCGTAGTGTTCGCCATCGCATGGGCTGGCGACCGGGTACGCGTCCACGAATCCGGTGACCTAGCACTGTATTCCGAGTTCGAAGCGACGGGCTGGCCCGAATCCGATCACGGAGACCCTGTCCTCGGTCCATTTCTGTGTCGTGAAGTTCCACCGTTGGGCGCGGCAGAGTTCGCCGCGCGCAAGACCCGCCAGTAGGCCTCAACCGCGCGCGGAGATGCCTATACAAGTGAGAACGATCGTGGTCCCGCCGGTGCGGTGCGTGAAATCCGCTGTGGTCGTGTCGGTGTCCGCGGCTACGCTGCTTGCCCGTGACGACGACTACCGGTCCGCTGTGGGATCCCCGCACCGAGCACGATCTGCGTACCGCCCTGGACCATGGGCTGCTCGAGGAGACGCACTACCTCGATCTCAAGCGGACGGTCGATCCGGGCAAGTCAGCCAACAAGAAGATCGCGGCTGATATCGCCTCATTCGCGCTCGACGGCGGCACGATCGTCATCGGAGTCGACGAAGGTGCCGACGGGGCGACACTGAGCCTGTGGCCGATCGAGTTGGCCGGCTTGCCCGAACGCATCGAAAGTATCGCCGTCACCGTCGTGCACGAGCCGCTCCGCATCAGCACCACCCGCATCGCCGCCACCGGTACACCCGGGCACGGCTACCTCGTCGTCCGAATCCCCCGGTCCCCACGCGCGCCGCACATGGTCGATGGCCGCTACTACGGTCGCGGGGACAAGGAGAACCGCATCCTGTCCCAGGAAGAGGTGCTGCGGCTGCACGAACGCCGACTGACCGGGCGCACCGACATCCTCGCCGAAACCCACCGCGCCATCGAGGAACTCGGCCCGCGCGGCGGCACCTCGATTCTGGCGATCCTCGCCGAGCCGCTCGGCGCACCTGACGATCTGCTCGTCCCGCTCACCGAATCGGGCGACTGGCAGAGCACCGTTCTATCCCTCGTTCAGGACGCCGCACTGCCCGAGCACCGTGCATACGCGCCAACCCTGGCCGAGACCGGTAGTTTCGGCCGCCGCGCCAACGCCGTTGCTATCACTACTGGTATGCACGACGGCACACGGTTCGAGGTCGGCGAGAACCGCGCCGCCGAGATCGCGTTCCGGGAGAATGGGTCGCTGCTGCTGGCCTCCGAGCGTGCCGTCGAAATCCAGACGTTCCCCCACGTGAACCCGAAACCGCCCGACATCGAGGTGGTGTTCGAGACCTTGATCCTCGGGGACACCTTGCTGTTGATACGTCTGGCCGCTCTGGTCTCCCAACGGTTCGGGTTCAGTGGCACCTGGCGCATCGGGCTGGTCGTGACCGGCTTGCGCGGCACTCGTTCGTTCACCCTCTGTGCCCGGCGTTTCGGGCACGATGGTGCGGTCTACACCGCCGACTCCTACCAGCGGGCCACCGAGGCCACGCTGCTCGACCTCACCGCCGAGCCCCGCACGGTGGTCAAGGCCCTCGTCGCCCCGCTGCTCCGCAGCTTGGACGCCCACCGCGCGTGGGAAACCTACTTCACCGAGCCCACCGACGCCAGCGGTTAGCTCCGCCGAACCCTTGCTTGCCAGCGTCACTGAACCGATTCGCATCGACTCCGTCACCAGCGGTTGCGATCACCTCATGACCGACAAGAGCGCCAGGCCAGGGCGAGGAACTTCGCAGTCAGGCTGCTCTCAATCGGGGCCGCGGCATCATTGCCCGGCTGTGCCCCTGCGGCCACCTAGCTGCATGCCGACCAGCGACAGAAGCGACATCAGGCACTCAATCAGATGGTCGAAGTCCGCCGACGCCGCCTCGGCGAACAGCTTCTCGCCCGCCTCACTGTCGTCGTTCGCTCGTGCGGTCAACAACCGCAGCGCCCATATCTGTCCAGCCGACATATCCGGCGACGCCGGCGGGGGGCGCCATGGGATCGAAGGCAGCGGTGTCATCGCCAACAGCGTGTCCATCCACAGCAGCGCGGCCTGGATCACCGCGGTTCCGGACTCGTCAGCGTCGAGCAGCTGGGCCATCTGCAATGAGCCCTCCACGTAATCGCCGTCGATCGCCGCTTCCAACGCAGCGCGTGCGTGCACTTGCCAGAGCTGATCGGCCAATGTTTTTCCTCCCCGGTTCCACCCCAACGATCATCTCGACCCTATCGCCCGAACCTTCACCCGTCATGCGGGAACATGATCTCGCAGTGCTGAGCCCGCCGGAGTAATCGTTGAACCCACCGATCACTGCACTACGGCAGAGTCAATGTCGTAAACGGTAGTGCCACATGTACTTCGGGTGATAAATCCTCGCCTGAAATTTGGTGAGGCCGACGAAGGCGAATCCTGCGCCGACTGCGACGGCCTGGCTTGCCCAGTTACGGGAGTCGACGTGGCAATACAGGTCGGTGCCGGGGAAATCGAGAAGGCCGACCACTGTGCGCAAGGCGCTACTCGCGTATCCGTTGCCCTGATGTGACTGTGGCACTAGGTATTTGATGACAACCACATCGCGCGTGTAGCTGTCGGCGTCGAGACCACCGACGATGAATTCGGCCGACGGGTGCGCGATGCTGGCAGCGGCGATATAGACCACGCATTCACCGCATCCGTTGCGGCCCACCCATTCCATGCAGTGCCCGGCACCCTCCGGCATAACCTTCCCGCAATCACCCGGGCGCCAACTCCCGATCCAGTCCGCTGCTTCCTGGGTGTCGAACCACGCCGAAATCGTCACCCGATCGACGGGCTTCAGCGGGTGTAGAGCGACATGGTCTGGCATGGCCTGGCGATTATCCACCCTCGGCGCCCACCCAACCGGCAACGTGCCGCAGGACGAGGCCGCCGACGAGAACTCGATGGGGAGACCGCGCCGACACGGCTGAACACGACAACTTCATTCGACGCCACATCGACACCTCGCGCGATTGAGTCATCGGCAACGCAGACTCGCACTCCCGCACGCCCCCCTGCATCGATCAGCCCGACGCAATTCCTGCCGCAGAGGCGGCTCCCTGCTGATCGAGCAGCACCACTGCGGCAACCCGACGACTGGCAGCCATTCCTCTGAACCGCACCCCAGGATGGATTGGACAGCAGGCCAGGCCAAGCACGGTGCGCAGGCGGTGCGCAGTGGCTGCGCATGCAAACGCCGACGAGTAGAGCGCTCATTCCGATCAGAACGAGATTGACGAACTACCCCCTGCCGCAATGTAATTAGAGTTCACATACCTCAGAAGAACCGGCAACCCGGGCACGACTTTCGTCGCCGAGGCAAGTGCGATCACGCCCGACGGTCACGAGAAGCAGCGTCGAGCCCGCGGCTGGGACACATCGACCGCCGAGCCTTGCCGCACTCCGGGCGATCCGAAGGCCGAGCGTCCAGCAATCAAATCGTTACCAACATTACCCCTAGTTTGGGGTAATGTAATTGGCATGACGCACACCGCGACCGCAGAGCTCGATATGGCAGCTCACCATCTCGAGCAGGCCGGGCTGACCATCGATGCCCGCAACTGGACGTGCAGCTACGGATCACTCGATCTGGTCGCCCATGACGCCACGACCACCGTCTTCGCCATGGTGCTCACCCTTCCCAAAGGGAAGGCGGCGGACGCCGTTTCGCCCTCCTTCGCCAAGTGCCAGCGAGTCCGCAGGCTCGCGCTGCTGTGGCTGGCCGAGCAGGACGGCCCTTTCCAGCCCGTCCGGTTCGACGCCCTCTTCGTGCCCGAACTGCCCGCGATCGAGCACCACCTAAACGTCTTCTGACCTGTCCGGAGGAGATCGGCATGCCCACCACCGCCACTGTGGCAATCAGCGAACAGATCCTGCTGGTCAAGGTCGCCGCCGAGGCGAACAACAACAAGTTTTACGAATTGATCCTCAGGACCGACGGAATGGTCATCGCCCGATACGGCCGAGTCGGCAGCCCCAAGGGCCAGATCAAGGAATACACCGGCGGGCAGACCACCTTCGCGAAAAAGCTGAAAGAAAAGTGCGGCGAAGGGTATCGGATCGTCCAGAACGACCAATCATCATCTGATGCTTTGTCCCCCAGTGTTGTTCAGAGTGCCGCGAAGGCGGCTCTCGGTGCCGGTGATCCCATCACCGACGAGTTGGTCGATCTGCTCGCCTCGGTCAACCGCCACACCATCCAGGTTCAATCCGGCGGTCTGATCACCCCAACCGCCAGCGGTGGAATGGAAACCGCGCTCGGCCCGGTCTCTCCTGCCGCCGTCGCGGCCGCGCGCCTCCAGCTCGACGCCGCCGCCCACGGTGACATCGACGCTGTCAACGAATATCTGATGCTGGTCCCCCAGCAGATGCCGCGCGCCCGGGGGTGGGAACACCAGTTCAGCGAGCCCCGTTTTCTCGCCGATCAACGCGACTTTCTCGACCAGCTCGACGCGGCCGTGCGCGTTGGCAGTGCAGGCGCAGCCGGAGCCCGCGCCCAATTCCGTTACCGGCTCGAGCACGTCGCCGACGACAGCGCCAAGGTCGCCCAACTGCGCCGGGCCTACGAACGCACCCGCGACCGCAGCCACGACTGTTCGGCACTGCAACTGCACCGGGTGTGGACCGTGACCGATACGACCGGCACCGACACCTGGGCAGGCTTGCGCGATCAGCTCGGCAACGTCCAATGGCTCTGGCACGGCAGCCAGCCCGAGAACGTGCTGAGCATCCTCGCGCGGGGGCTGTACTGCCCGCCCACTACCGGTAGCAGCATCCGTGTCACCGGCCGGATGTTCGGCGACGGCATCTATCTCAGCGATCACTCCACCAAAGCGCTGAACTACAGCTACGGCTACTGGGCCGGAACCCGCACCCGCCACACCCGCTGCTTCATGCTCTCGGCGCAGGTCGTGATGGGCAACGAGCTGACCACCACCGCCAGCGATACGCCACACGGCGTCGTCGCGCGGATGCGTCACCGCGACGCCGCCACCGGGCAGCCCTATCACTCGCTCAACGTCCGAGCCGGAACGTGCCGGGTCTACAACAACGAGATGATCGTGCCCGATCCCCGCCAGATTCGCTTGCGCTACCTCGCCGAATTCCGCTAGCACGCAACACTTCTCGACCCCACCATTCGTCCTGCGACCGCAACCTGGGAGGCTTTCATGTCGCACACCTATCGCATCTTCGAAACCTTCATCCCGCCCGGCGAGGCCCCGCAGCCTGTCGGCGCGATCAGTGGCGCTCAGTCCGCCGCCGATGCCGTCGGCCGTCTGCACACGATGGCCGATATTGCGCGGGCCGACGCCGAGGTCAGCGGAGTGACCCGCTACTGGGACAGCCTGATCGTGTACCGGGCGGGCGGGCTCACCGAATACGAGGTCGAGCCGCTCAACGCGTCCGGCCGTTGCGCGGCAATAGATCTCATGTCCGCCGCCCTCGATGACGCCTGGCCCGATGCGGCGTTCAGCGTCGCGCCGTGGGACAGGGACGTCCTGGTGCACTGGATCGACGGCCCCACCGAGGGCAGCGTCCGCGAATACCTTCGCTTCCTCTACATCCGGGAATTCCATATCAAATACAAGCGGTTACAACTGCGCCGCCTCTACAGCGCTCCCGCGTGGACGACGATCGCCTCGGCGATCACCACGAGCATCGGACTCGCGGTGCCGCGCACCGCGACCGGCGACATCGATTGGCGCGCCGCCGCCAGCGTCACCGTCGTCGAAGCACCCGAATCGCTGACCAGCGCGACCACCCGCACCCACCTCACCCTCGACGAGCTGCTGCGCGTCGTCGCGCACTCCACGGCAATCGATACCGACGGCCACGGGTCGAAGCGGCAGGCTGCCGCGTGACCGGCACCCCGATGCCGTCGACTCCCCCTCCCCCAGAGAGACAGACACGCATGAAAGTCATGGTCCCCCAATGCATCGAAGACACATTCGCCGGAATCACCGCCTCCGGTGATCTCGTCATCGACACCGGCACCGGCCTGGTCGCGCTGACACCGTGCTGCCAGGCGGTCGTCACCTTCGTCGACTACTCGCTGTGCTGCAAAGGCTGCTACCGCGAGGTCTCCCTCGAATATGCCGACGACCCGCACATCCACACCCCGCGCGCACAACTCACCGTGGAGATCGAACCATGAAAAGCCAACCCGATAGCGCCCCGGCGACACTCCGAACATTCACTAGCACCGAATATTTCGATATCCACGGTCATCCCGTCCTCGACGCCGACGGTCCGGCGGCCGGGCATCTAGGGCTGGGTTACCAGTTCCGCATCGGCAGGCGGCACGCCCCGGACCGATGGGTGGTCGTGGTGACCCTGTCACCAGCGTTGTACGACGAGACCGGGGCCAAGATCGTGGACTCCGCGGTCAAGCGACCCCTGACCGTCGCTGGGACGGCGGTCTACGGCGATCTCGATCTCGCTGCCGAGCCCACCGGCACCGTGCCGCAGGCCTCGATCGTTTTCGACCACTACCACCTCGCCACTCCAGCCCCCGATTCGCAGCACGCCCGCGCGGTGCACACCGCGCTGACCCAGCTCTGCGAGCAGGCCTTCGCGTTCTTCCATACCCCACACCAGTTGCACGCCAGCATGATCGACCACACCATCGGCGAGATCGCTGCCCTCGACCAGCAGATCCTCGACCACTGCTCAGCGCTGTTCCCCCGCCGCGCCGCGGCGATCCAACGCCGCAACCACCTCATCGACCACCCGCCCTCGCGCGCCGAAGACCCTGCCGCCGCGCCCGAGCACGGCCAGCCAACGCTCGCCCCGTCCCGCTCACTGCCCGACAACCCGAGGAATGCTCATGCCTAGATCCAGCCAAAGCTTCACCACCACAGAGCTTTTCCACTACTACAACCCGATCCTCGAAGCGAGCGGGCCGGTCAACGGCCCGATCTGTGTCGGGTATCACCGACCCGGAAAGAATCGCCACAGCCGCGGCAGCTGGGTTCTCGTCATCGTGTTCTCCCCGCGTCCGATCGATTCCACGGGCCACCCCTACGGCGAGCAGCGGTATGTCACCGTCGGCAAGGCCACGTACTCGGGCTATATCGAAATGACTGTCGAGCCGGAGCAGGGCGAGCAGCCGCCCTTCGGCACGTTCGGCGAGCGCCGAATTGCGCGCCACGATGCCCACTTCGACAGCTTCGGGGTGATCCCCCAGGCATTGCAGCGAGTCAGCAAACAGATCCTCACCTACTACCACACCCCGCAGCGCCTGCACGCCGCCAAGATCGACCACACAGCGCACGAGATCGTCCTGCTCGACCGAAAGATCTTGGAGCGCACCAATTCTCTGATCGCCCGCCGAGCCGCAACCCTCCAGGAATACGCACGCCTGGTGGGCGGTGACGAGCACGAGGCGACACCATCGCCCGATGTCGTACCGGCCGGAGTAGCCGCCAGCCCCGACAGCCTGCTCGAGCAGTTCCAGGAGTGCGTACGCCGACTCGATTCGATGGCGAAGGCGCACACCGACCGCGATTCCTACACCACCGCCGCCTACTGGGACGACCGCGCCGACGACCTCGAGCGCGCACTCGGGTTGGCCCGCTCTCTCACCGACTCCGCTGGATCCGGTCGGCTGCCCACGCTGTGGCACCCGCTGGGCGTGCCGATATCGACCACTACACATTGCACCTAATTAGGTGTAATGTGTAGCTATGCCCATCTCCCCCACACTCCCTTCGGCCGAGGAGATCGAAGCCGCTCTGGAGCGGGCCTACAGCGATCGAAATCGGTGCAATGCCCGGATCGCCGCGTTGTCCACGCTGGGCATCGCCGTTGCCGCCCGCCGGTATCTGCCCGCCATCCGCTGGGTGGTGCTCACCGAGAACATCGAGGGACTCTCACCGGTAGCGCTGTGCGACGGCCGCAGACCCGACCTCGAGATCAGCGAGTCCGACGACGACGCCGTGCACACCTTCATCAACGCGACCGGTCTACTGGCCTCCAACATCACCGACCCCGAAGCCGCCGGACTGACCCGCACGCAATACAACAATTTACTGCTCGACCTGGCCACCGCCCTCGACACCGGAAAGAGCTGGCTCACCAACGAATCCGATGCCGACAGCCGCGAGTACCCGGCGCGCCCGGACGCCGAGCACCAGGGCGACGCCGAGGCCGTCGCAGACGCGGTACCGGCGAACCGCAGCGGCGACCCGGTCGAGTTCTCCATCGACGACACCGCTTTCGCCACCTGGATCACCGACGCCGACGTTCTCGGCGACGCCCCGACAACCGCAAGTGATGCCCCGGCGTCGGATCTGCTGTCGCTGCTCGACAGCGCCCTGCTCGCGGGCGTGGTAGTCGGTGCGCCGCGCTGGGAACTGCTGCTCGATGTCGACAACGCAGCCCGCGATCCCGGGTTTCACCTGATCCTGCGCACACGCGCCACCGACCACATCACGGCCGGGTACACGCTCGGATTCACCCCGATGGACGATCTCTGCACCGAGCGTGACACCGCGCCCGCCGCAACCGTGCGCCGCCACCTCGATCACGTGATCGCCGTCGCCAACGCCACCCTCGGCGCGATCACCGGGCACGAGTAGACGACCCCGCCGCGCGCCGCCCTCGATCGCACGGCACACCGCGGCCACCCCGGCACGCCCGGTCGATGCCGACCGCGCCGACAAAGCACCAGCCCGAACGACAACGAGGAAGGAACACCAGCGATGCCGATCACTCTGTATGTCGACGAAACCGCCCTCGCCGCCCACCTCCGCACTGCGGACTGGGTACCCGGGTTACCCACCACCAGAACCACCTGGCGGCGGCGCTGGTCGACAACCCTGCGCACCATCATCGACGGACTCAGCGCCGCCGAACTGCTCACTAGCGACGGGCATCTGGGACAGTTCCCGGTCCGGATCCGTTACAGCCTCGTCGGCGAGACCGGCACCCGCCCCAGCAGCATCCAGCTCTGGGCAGAGACCTTCGGGGCCGACGGCATCCGGCTGGCGACAGTGACCTACCGCGACCCCGATCACTTCGCCGACCTCGTCACCGAGGCCGGCTCGCCCGACCGGGTGGCGTGCTCGGTCATACGCTCGATCCTGGCCGATCTCAACCACTGTTTCCGAAACCTCCAGCGCCTGTTGGCTGTTCGCGGTGCCCACGACACCGTCTACTACTCACTGCCGAGCCAGCACGCCCAGGCGGGTATGTCGCTGGCCGACGGACCCGACATCCGCGCGGTCACCATCGATGCCGACACCGTGAACCTCGAGCTGTGTGCCCCCGACGACTCCGAGCCCGACGCCGCCAGCCGCGAATGGCTCGAAACCATCAGCGCCCCTCTCGGCGAACGCCTCGTCCTGGCGATTTACCCCGATACCCTCGTCGACGGCAGCGGCCACCCCGACGCGATCGTGCACCACCCAGAACCCGAGAACACCGATCTGCCGCTGCACATCTACAACGAAGTCGTCAACCTGCTCGGTCCCCCGCTCAGCGCCGACACAGCACGACAGGCCGCCGCCGCGCTCGAGCGGACCACAGGCGAAGCCGACAGCCGACCACGGCATGCGCTCGACACCGGGAAGGTCGTCGCGTGAGCCTCCTGGCCAGCCGTGGCAATCTTCGCGCGGAACCGGGCCGATGACCTGGACCTCCTACGAGTTGCCCGCGCGCTATCTGCGGGCCGGAATGACCACCGCCGCAGCGGAAATCCTTACGGTGCACACCGTGGCGGGAGCGCTGATCCTCGCGACCCTGTGCACCAGGCGGCCCGACGACCCCTTCCTCGATGCAGAGTTCCGATGCAGCCCTCACACGCAATGCTGGCCCGCGGACCAGCACGTCGAGTTGAGCGTATGGCCATGGACCGAAGTCGATGCCAGCAACCACGAACACGCCCGCGCGGTACAGATCAACACGATCACCGGCAACCCGCACCCCGATCCCGGCAACCCGGGCGAGCACACCGACTCCGAACTCACCGATTTCACCGTCGACGCGGTCGCTCTGGTCCGGCTACATGTCCGCGCTGCCAACGAAACCCAGGCCATGGCCATCCTGGCCAGCACCGGCGAAGCACTGGAACCCAGCACCGGACCGGTCTCGCTGTCACCAACCACCACACTGGCCGAGGTCAGCTACCGCCACCTGCTCAGCATTCGCCGCGAATAGACCTGCACAGCAAGCGCTTTCAACCTCCATGCAATTCCGTCGGGATGACCTCGGCATGTTCTCCACGGCCGTCGACACCGATTTACATTACACCTTATTGAGGGTAATGTAATCAGAGTGAGCACTCCGGACCACTCGCACTGCGCGATCGGCGGAAACGACGACCTGCCACCGCCGATAGCCGCTGCTCGACACGCTGGCGAGCCCGCCGCCCCTCGCCGCAACACCGGCTACCGCAAAGCGGTGATCGAGCACGCCCTGGCCCACGACATCGCCCCCGGCGACGTTGCCGCCTCTCTCGGCATCACCAAACAGGCCGTGAGCCACCTGATCAACCACAGCCGGACCCAGGCCGCTTACGCCCTGCCAGTCGACACTCCCGCCTGCGACGAGAACGGCCAGCCACTGGGCGGAGACGCCCGCTGGTATGTACTCACACCCGAAACGCACTGGGACACAACTCAGATCGCCCACGTCATCGTCGCCACCGCCGCACACGGCGGCGATACCCCGGCCTCGACCGCCATCTACGCCTGTGACATCACCGGCCGCCGCCGCACACCGGAGCCGATCTTCGGCACACCGCTGCCCGTCGACGCCGACCACGACCGCGCCCTGCGCCACGCCGGATATCTCCGCGTGCAGACCCTGCCACCACCGAACCGGCTCGGCCGCAACCGATCCCGCACACGCCCGACCATCACCCGACTCTGAAAGCGAGCCCTGCCATGGCCACGCTATCGCTGCACGAAGACAACCTGTCCCGCTGCCTGCACAGCGACGACAGCATCCGCGAGACACCGCTCACCCTGCACGGCTGGCGCACCCACTGGAGCACCGCCACCCGCACGATCCTGGATTGCCTGGCCTATCACGGCGAGATCTTCTCCGCGGTGGGACTGCGCGGCGACCCACCGATCGAGATCGCCTACGACATCGTCGACGAACCCTACGACTACCCCGACAGTGTCCTGGCCTACGCCTACACCCCCAACGAAGGAATCCGACTGGCCACCATCGCCTACTTCGAGCACAACAACCTCGTCACCCACCCGGCCGATCCCGATCACTGCGAGGACCGCAGGCTCTTCGACACCCCGTTCCAGGCCGCCGAAGCGTTCGCACGGCGACTGCTCGACGACCTCAACACCCAATTCCACGCCCAGCAGGACGCCTTAGCCGACTACACGCGCCTCACCGCCTAGAAGGCGTGCACTTCATCCCGATAGGCGCTAGGGTGCTGTGCCCCAGGCGCTTTCGCGTCTCCCTCAGAGGTCGCCGATCATGAACTTGCGGGTCGCGGTGTTGAATTTCACCCGCTGGTAGCTCACCCATCGGCCCAGATGCACCATGTCCTGCGCCGTCACGCCCATCGCCCGCAGTTCCGGCCACGGCAGCAGATAGCCCTGCGGGCTGTAGATCGGCGTATCGTCGGTCCACCGCGAATACCGACCGCTCTCCCGATTGAAGATCTTCTCCGAACCCTGCACATGCGCATCCGATACCGCGATCACCCGCGCGCGCCGAACCTTCCAGCAGCGCGCCGAAGGCGGGAAGTCCTCGTCCGGCTCCAACTCACCGATCGGCTCGACCTCGTACAACGCGCCAACGCGCGGATACGGATCCGGCCGGCTCAACCCGTAGCGAATCGCGAACGCATTGCCCAGCCGCTTGAGCTCGGTGACATAGACGCACCCCGGATCGGTCGGATCGTTGCGCGTGGACAGAATGTGCTCGACATGATCCTGCGGCAACTCCGCCCGCGGCACGATGTCGTGCCCGATCTGAAACCCCGGCACCCCGCCGTGCCAGAACCGTCTGCGCTCAACATGGCGATCAGCCACAAGAATCGAGCTCTGTGGACATCGCGGCCTTCTCCGCACCGGTCACCCACAACCCATAGGCGGCCTTGACCCGGATCTGGCGGACCACATAGGTGCAGCGGTAGCCCTTGCTCGGCGGCAACCACGTCGCGGCATCGGAATCGCCCTTGGCCTGATTCGTCGGCCCGTCCACCGCCTGCAGATTCAGCGGATCGTTGGCCATGTCGCGGCGCCGCTCCGGCGAGAGTTGCTGTGCGCCTTTCTGCCAAGCATCCGAGAGCGCGACCACATGGTCGATTTGCACATCATCGGACGTGGTGGCCCCGCGGACAAAATGGATGTCCTTGCCGGTGTAGAGATCGGCGAGCTCACCAGCCGCGACCTTGCAGTCCCGTGTTCTCGGCACGAAGCTCACCTGGATGAGGTCGCGTTTGAGGATGTCGTTTCGGGTGTCACAGCCGTTGTGGCCTAGCGGCACTGACACATCATCGGACCATCGCTCTCCGAACTGGTCTCTGCTGTAGCCGGACTTCGGAGCTCGACCGGCCACCCGTAAGGCCTCAAGCTGAACCCGCGCCACCGTCGCATCGATCGTTCGACCGATCGGCGCGCACTCCTGAGTGACGCTGAGTGCGCACAGGGGGCCGGGCGCCGGCTCCGCCGAGGAGGCGGCGCATGCGCACACCAACAGGCCGGCGCACGCCGCACCGACGGCCCATATTCGATGGCGATAGCGTGAAACGGTCATCGTTGTGTCCTGTCACTGATCTTCCGACCAGGCATCCAGATGTCCAGCGGCACCGAGAGCACCGGGCTCTCGCATCGTCGCAGAGACCACCGATCAAACTGGTTAGCTGGCCACGGCGTGTCTCACGAACAACGACCGCAGTCTCACCGGCGCGCTCGCTACCTGCCAACGAGCCTGGACAGACCTCACCTTCACCGGGCAACCGCAACGCTGGACAGTTGTCACATGAGCCACACCGAACAGCCGCTCTACCAACGCGACCCCGACGCATACCAACGGCCACCTCGCCGAAGGCAACCGGCGCCAAGCACGCAAACGCATCGGCGCCGACGCCCTACTCCGCGACGAACACGGCCGTATCCTGCTCGTCGACCCCGCCTACAAACCACTCTGGGACCTCCCCGGCGGAATGTGCGAAGCCAACGAAGCCCCCGACCACGCCCTGCGCCGCGAACTCACCGAAGAGCTCGGGCTGCACCTGCCAACCACCACGGCTCTGCCCCTGCTCGTCATCGACTGGATAGCGCCCCACGGGACCTGGGACGACAGCATCATGATGATCTTCGACGGCGGAGTCCTGACCACCAAGACAATCGCAGCCCTGCGCGCAGCCGACGACGAACTCGACGGCTGGGAATTCGTCACCACCGAGGAAGCCCAGTCAAGGCTGAAACCGTATTACTGGCAACGTGTTTCAGCAGCAATAGACGCCGCTAACAGGGGAGAATGCATCTATCGGCGCACCGATACATTTCCTGTCTAGATCTACACACAGCGCACTGCTCGGGTGTAACACGAACCAGAACGAGCAGGCGGAAGTGTCGAGTGGGGGCCGGAGGCCTGATCGGCCAACCTCGCCGCCGCGAAGTCGCGGGCGGCCTCGACCTCATCATTTCGGTTGTGACGCAGCGGAATCCGGGGTCGTCATCGAGCATCGTATGGTGCGCGTCGCTGAACTCCGCAAGAGCGGCCCGGTCGAACAACGAGGTGAAGGCACTGCCTTTCAGCTCGAAGCGGTCGTGGCTGGTTTCGCTGGATTGCCATTCCCATACGTTGCCGCACAGGTCGTAGATCCCGTGGGGGCTGCCACCGGACGGTCTAGCTCTGCGGTGCAGACGCATCGATCGAGGTAGGCGGGTACACCTTCGCGGTGCTCGATTGCCAAACCGGTGATTGCGAGCGCTCGTTCCTGGCGTAGGAACGTATGGTCATCGACCGGTTCGCCCGGCCTGGCCGCGCGGTGCTGGCGATCTCCCCGGACCCAGACCCATCTCCCCTGCCGACCCAGCCCGCTCCATGAGCGTTGCCCTATCCAAACACCTTGCCCTGATCAGCAATTCACTAAGGAGCGACTGGTCATGAACAGAACTCTGGTCACCGGCTGGGAGAATAGATGCCATGTCGCATCTACCCCGGTTCAACGATCCGGTCGAGGCCTCACTTTCCGCGCGCGATTTCGATCACCCCGATTCTGTTCGACTGCTGTGTGACTACGCCAGGGAGCGGCGCGTGCTTGTCGGATTCGACGATCCGCCTAACCTGGACAAACCATCGGAGTACCAGCCTCCACGTGGACTGTTCGTCATCGCATACACAGAGCCAGAGATCCCCATCGCATGCGGTGGCATACGCACCTATCGCGATCGCAAAGGGGTCTTCGAGATCCGCAAGATGTACGTCGCACCGCAATATCGTAGGCAGGGAGTGGCCCGTCGCATCCTCCTCAGGCTCGAACAACACGCGTCTACGCAAGGCGCCCACGAGTTGCTTCTGGAAACCGGGTCGTACAACCAGGCCGCCATTCGTCTGTACACCTCGTCCGTGTATCGACCAATCCCGCCCTATGTGCAAGGAAGACCTAGCTTCAACCGCGCCTTTGCAAAGGATTGCAGAATTCCGGCTGGCGACGCTGCAACGGGATACTCGGCTTTTGACGAATGAAGCGGCCGGTCGCGAGACCGAATTTGTGCTACCGCTCCTATTCGGTCAACAATTGGCGCTATTCGACCGGACTGACCGCGTCCTCGGGCACCCACTGCCGAAAAGTCACCGACATCTCGCCGTTATGCGTGGACACCTCGAATGCCACCTCGGCCCACCAGCCGATCACTCCACCGAATCGCAGCCTCGCCCACCGGTGCACAACCGCAGGCAGCCAGTCGCCCCCGGAGCACGGATCAAGGCTGTAGGCGGCAACACCGATGGCTGGTTTGCCTTCGGATCTTCTGGTGCTGACGGGCATTACCCACGCCCGCCGCGGATCGACCCGGGCCGGGTGCGGTGTTCCCAGCCGACGGAGTGGAAAGAAACGATCCTGTTTCGCCATCACGAATTCATCCGGTCCGCGTCCAGTTCGACGACGTTGCGGCGGCGTCTGCTGCTGCTGCTGCGCGATTAGTCCAGGCCAGCCGTTGGTCACCAGCTCCTCCGAGGCGTAGCGGCGTGACGGCCCGGCGCCCGACTCGATCGATCACTTGGACGTCGATATCGACCGCGCGCACGCGTCCGCCTCCCGCGCTGAGGCCGACATAACCCGCTGTGCGGGAACGGATCTCCAGATCAGGGCGTACGAGGCCACTATTGGTGACGATCAGCACCGAGTCATGGCGGCGCACGCGGGCGATGAGGGCACGGGTGCGACTTGGCGGCGCGTCCACCTCTCCGTCGACCACCACCACATCCATTCCATCGAGCAAGACGCTGGCCACCGACAAAGGGTCCGGCCCGCTGGTGGGGATGTGGGCCAGGCGGCTGAGATCGCCGCCCAGTTCATGGAAGGCCAGCCATCCGGCCCTGGCCATGCCGAGCACCGACACCCACCGACCGCCCGCGGTGACTGCCGCCAATAGACCCAGCAGCACGTAGCCGCCTCCGCTGCAGCTCACTACAGCCCCTTTCGGCAGTCCCGCTTGTGGCAGAACTTCGCCGAGGCCGCCGGGGATCGGCACCACCCCGGCGCCGGCCGATGGCGCAGCCATTGCCGACGGTGTTGCTGCCGCGCCGCCGCCCCCGCGACGACGCTCGATGGCGTCGATGCGGGAGCGAAGATCGTCTAGCTGAGCTGCGCGACCACGCGTCGTTGCCGACGAACGGACACCAGCATCTGGCCGCCCGTCACCGCCCGCCACTTCCCGAAAATCGAACATAGGTTCGATAAGCATGACACGGCCCTGGCCGGAAGTCGAGATCCGAGCTATCGATCGGCAATCATCGCCATGACGGCTGGAACGCGGGTGAGTGCCGCGCTACGGTATCGACCGCGTTCGGTACGAACTACACCGGAATTGGCGGCCCTGGACCGGTGGTTCAGGGCCATGGCGACCTTGGCGCCGGGGCAGCTCTATCCACGCGCTTTGGAGTCCGGCGGCTCAGCCGTTTCGGCGGCGCGCTTCCGCCGGAACGGCTAGTTTCGTGCGCAACAAATGAATTCAGGTATCAATACGACTCATTGCGAAGGGACTCCCGTGGTGGATCTTGCGTTTTGCAACGTCAGCCTCGACTCGGCCCACCTGCACCGCATGCACGAGTTCCTGACCGACCGCGGATGGGTCATCATCCATCCTGACTACAACACCCTCGACGACAACGGCATGCCCACGAAACCCAGCACCAGCTGGCGCTACCCCGACAGCTTCGGCGGTGTCGCGCTGAACAGCATCGAGGGTGGTCCCTACCCGCTGGTCTGTCGCTTCGGCATAGAGTGGCTCGACCACCCGCAGTACCGGTTGGGCTTGAATGTCGACGGAGCCGGATACATGCGTGGATGCCCCGACCACACCGAGACCGAACACCACCTCGTCATCGGGAACGACGCCGGCGAACTGGACCTCACCGAGGTCGGCGTGCTGCTCGACCGCCTGGAACCCGCAGCTCGCGCGCTCAACGCACGTGATCTGATCGAATGCCGGTATTTCGGCCCATGCGGCCGGGATCTCTGACTTGGCGTACACCATGTCCGCTACCGGGCCTGCGGTCCAACCACCTGATCCACGGACACTGGGCAAAGTAGGTGATGTGAGCCAAAGCTCTCGCTCGGAGAGCGTCCTCGCGTTGCTTGACGCTGCCGCAGCGAAGGTGCAGTGCCTGCACGCTGAGCAACTGGCAGCGGAGGAGGACTACATCCGTTGCGCCGCCGCGGCGCACGAAGACGGGCACCTGGATTGGCGAGGGCTGACCGAGGTCTACGAGCGTATCCGGGCTGAGGGTCGTCCTGGATACTCGCAGCGCTGGTTGCGGCACATCCCTCACGACCTCAACTCTTTGCGCCGCTTCGCCGCGGCCACCCCGAACAACAGTGACGGCACCTGGAGCGGTGAATCCGGATGGGAAGGACTGGACAAGGACCGAATCCCGACCAACGGCACCCATGTGGCGTACGCGCTGTTCGGCAACGCGGGCGCTCCGATCCACATCAGCTTCACCTACAAATTCCGTTCGTGCGTCAAACGACTACACGAGAGCGGCCTGGAATGGGTCTCGTGGAAGGCGTGGCCGGCCTCTGACCGCAAAGACGCTGTTCGGTTACGGCGGCAGCTCGCTGAGCACTATAACTGGACCAACGTGGCCGAATCGAGCTCTGAAAGTGTCCCCGAATCCCCCACCGTCTGAGGGGATCTCGGACTTACGAGGGCGGAGGCGATGGGCCGCATGACAGTAGTGCATTCCGGCGTTCAATTACGCGTTCCCGGCGACGTGAAGCACGTGGTGGAGAACTCGCTCGGCCGGTACGTTGCCAACGGTGCGAGATCGAGCAGCTCAGGGCAGGGTAGGCCGACTGTCGGTACCTGCCAGCATTTGCCAGAGCATACGATTGGCAAATGAGTACTGACTGGTCTCGTATCGCGCGGCTGGTGCGGGGACCCGGGGGACCCGCGCTACCGATGTACCGGATCGCCCCCGTCGGGTCCGTGTGCCTCATCAGGGCGACTGATGCCTGAATTGACAGAGGATGTCGTCCAATCAGCTCGGTTCACCCAGACCGAGCAACCTGCCCTCTCCGCTGAAGGTGGTCTGCTGTTGCGGCCGTGGGTGACCGATGATGCCGAGGCTGTTTTCGAAGCGTTTCAAGATCGGGACATCCAGCGTTGGCATGTGCGATCCGCTGGTTCGATCGCCGAAGCCGACGAATGGATAGATGAGTGGAATATGGCGTGGCACATAGCGATTCGTGCCCATTGGGCGGTCGCGGAGACTAGCACCGGCCGCGTCGTGGGCAGGGTTTCGTTGAAGCACATGGACCTCGTCGCTGGGCAGGCCGAAGTTGCGTACTGGGCGATGCCGGCCGCGCGAGGCCGCGGCGTTGTCCCGCGTGCAGTCGAGGCGTTGACCGCGTGGGCCTTCGACGATGCCGGTTTTCATCGACTCGAGTTGACTCATTCAGTCCACAACGAGCCTTCGTGCCGAGTGGCGCACAAATCCGGCTTTCGTTGGGAAGGAACGAAATACAGCTCTGGGCTACATCTGGATGGGTGGCATGACATGCACCTGCATGCTCGCATCAGTCAGGCCGGCTCCGATCCCTATAGGTCCTCGGATGACAGACAGCACGCCAGCATGGCCGACTAGCAGCCGTGCTCTGGCTGTTCCCCTTGTAGTTCTGAGGCGAACGTCCAGGAGCCCTATACCGGTCAGGTAGTCTCAGGTGGTGGACGACAGCGCTCCCAAGGAGTCTTGCGGCGTTTTCGGGCTTTACGCCCCCGGCAGTCCCGTTTCACACATGACTTATCTCGGCCTGTTCGCGTTGCAACACCGCGGGCAGGAAGCCGCGGGGATCGCAGTCAGCGACCAGGGCAGGATCTGGGTCGACAAGGACAACGGCCTGGTCTCGGCCATCTTCAACGACAACCGCTTGCAGACACTGCGCGGTGATCTGGCCATCGGCCACACTCGCTATTCCACTACCGGCTCCGGTGATTGGGAGAACTCGCAGCCGGTCTATCGCGACCTCGGCGGCCATCAGTTCGCCCTCGCCCACAATGGCAACTTGGTCAACACCGCGCAGCTTGCCGAGACCCTCGGACTGCCCCCGAGCGCGGCAGGCAGCGACAGCGGTCTGGCCGCGGAGTTGCTCGCACGCGAGCTGCCCGCCGAGGCCACCGGTACCCAATCTGAACTGGTCGAAGCGTTCGTTCGCACCTTGCCGCAGTTGAGCGGTGCCTACTCGTTCGTGCTGCTGAGCCAGGATTTCCTCATCGGAGTCCGTGACCCACACGGCATTCGGCCACTGATTCTGGGCAAACTCGACAACGGCTGGGTCCTGGCGTCGGAGACGCCCGCGTTGGACGTGATCGGCGCGGAAATGGTGCGCGAGATTCAGCCCGGCGAAATGGTGGTGATCGACCAGACCGGAGTCCAGTCGCTGGCACCGTTTCCCGCCGAGCAGATCCGGTCGAAGTTCTGCTCCTTCGAGTTCGTCTACTTCGCCCGCCCTGACGGCCGGCTGCGTGGGGAGAACGTTCACCGGGTGCGTCAGCGCATGGGCGAGGCCTTGGCCAGGCAGGCCCCTGTCGAGGCCGACGCGGTCGTGCCGGTCCCGGAGTCGAGTGTGCCCGGCGCGCAGGGTTATGCGCACGAGTCCGGCATCCCGTATGTCGACGGCTTCGTGAAGAACCGCTACATCGGGCGCACATTCATCGCACCGACCCAGGAACTAAGGGCCGCCGCTGTCCGGATCAAACTCAACCCCATCCGGGAAAACATCGAGGGCAAACGCCTGGTGGTGGTGGAGGATTCGATCATCCGTGCCACAACCCTGCGTGAAACCATGCGGATGATGCGTGGCGCCGGGGTCGCCGAAATTCACCTGCGGGTGCTGTCTCCTCCGTATCGGTGGCCGTGTTACTACGGGATGGACACCACCGACCGCTCGAAGCTGGTCGCTGCACACATGACGGTCGACGAGCTGCGCGACTATCTTGGCGCGGACTCGCTGGCCTACCTCGAGCTCGACGCGATGCTCGCCGCCATCCACCCTGAGGATTCGACCGGGCTGTGCACCGCCTGCCTGACTGGTGACTACCCGATCCCGGTCCCCGTCGACCTCACCGAATTGGCCATCACACCCTCGGTGCCGCTCGCGGCTCCAGCGTCGATCAGCGGACTGCCGAGATAACGCTGGATATTGCTCACACAGCCAGCGAGACAACAGGATTCACAAGATCCCTTCTTCGGCGGCCACCGAACACGGCGAGTTCTGTCCTGTCGCGAATACATCGAGAACTAGATCTTCATCGATGTAGCGAGCCAAGCTCCACAATCCGGGCGTCGCCCTGGCGATGTCATGGACTTCATCGCCGGTGAGGGTGTAGTCGGGTACCGGGCGGCGCCAGTGTGCGCACAGCACCGTCGCCGCGGGCTCACAGTGGGAAACGACCTCGAGAAGAACCTGTTCGACAGTGGAGGCCTCGAGGTAGTAGCAGACCTCGCTGAGCACGATCAGATCGAACTGCTCCTGCGGCCAGCTCTGTCCCAGCGCCCACTGCCGGAACTCCACAGTTCCGGCATCGCAATTGTGCTCGACACGCGTGCGTGCCTCGGCCAGGGCTTTGTCAATGACATCGGTCGCGACGAGGTGGTCGCAGCGGGAGGCGAGCTCGATGCTGAGAGTGCCTATGGCGCAACCTGGTTCGAAGGCGCGTCGATAGCGAGCCTTGGGCAGGGACGCCATCAACAGTGCGCGCCGTCGCGCCTCATACCAGTGGGTGTCGAATCCCCAAGGGTCGAGCTCGTTGGCGTAGATTTCCTCGAAGTAGTTGCTGGGCACCGCTTTTGCGTTCATAGTGACGGATTCCTTTCTACGGCTGGATGGTTGCGTGCGTTCAGCACAGTCCGAACGGTGGTTTGAGCGTGGCCAGCTGAGAGCAGCGGCTATCGTCGGGGTCCAGGACCGGGGTGAAGGTGTTCGCCGCGATGGCGCTGTCCCATGGCTTGCCGAGGAGCAGCATCGCGGCCAGTCTCCCGATCTCATCGGACCCCCGTGCCCCGTGGCCGTTGCCGCCCACCGCGACCGCCAGACTGTCGTCGAGGTAGCCGATATAGGGGTAGCGGGTGAGGGTCTTTTCGATGATGCAGCCGGCCTGGGTGATCAACGTGGATCCCAGCCCCGGGACCATGGTGCGCATCGCCGTGGACAGGAATCGGCGCTGACGGCGGGTGATCGTCTGCTGGGTGTACCAGGCGGTCATCTCCTCCACGGTGCTCAGCGGGTCGATGAAGGGCTGCATGCCGGGCCCGATCCGCAGATACCACCGCCGGTCCGGATATTGCACGGGCGGCAGCAGATACAGCGACATGTTGTCATCACCGATGTCGGCGGGATCCACGACGACCACTGGCGGCAGGCTCGCGAAACGATCTCGTTGGTGCTCGTCGAGGGCGAAGAGCAGGTTCGGTTCGGTGAACGCCCGCATGCCCAACCGGACACCGGCAGGCAGGAGCCCGTTGTGGTTGGTGAACGCCCCGGTGGCCATCAGCACTTTCTCCGCGGCGATCTCCCGGCGGGTGGTGCCATCGAGGATCTGCAGGCGCCACAGTCCCTTCCGGCGGTCCATCGCCACCACCGGTGCGCGCACGCAGCGCCCTCCGGCAGCCGCGGCAAGTCTCAGCTGAGCTGTGACCAGGGCCCGCGGGTTCAGGTAGCCGGCGTGCGCGCGTTCGAGAAGGCCCTCGGTGCCGCCGTCGAGCTCCGGTATCCCGAGTTCGGGGAATTCGGTGCGCAATTGCGATTGCGCCAGCCATGCGACGTCGATGCCCTCTTCCCGACCTCGCTGGACCATCGCCGAGGTCCGTGTGTGGAGCGAGCCCGCCATGAGGATCAGCGAGCCGCAGTCGTGGAAGAACCGCAGCCCGGAATCGGCCTCGATGTCGCGGAATCGCTCCAGCGAGCGGCTGTCGAGAGCGGCCCAGACCGGATCCCAGCCGATCCGGCGGCAGATGCGGGCTTGGTCGTAGTGGGCGCCGAACGAATGCTGGCTCAGCGCCTCGTCGGCGCCGGGTTCGGCAGGGCCGATGACCAGGACGTCGGCGCCTTCCCGGCTGAGGTACTTGGCGGCCGCGGCACCGAACATGCCCGCGCCGATGACCGCGATTTCGACGGTGTGCGGCATGGTGCTCCTCGTCGGGATGTTAGAAGGCTCGTGGGGCTGAATAGACTCGGGGGGTTCGGCATTCGCGGCGAGCAGGTTCATCGCGGTGGCGGCCCGGGGCGCGAACCGGAATCGTTCGGTTCGTGTCATTCCTGCGGTGAAGCCGTCCAGGGTTGCGAGCGCGACGAGCGCGACATAGGGCAACGCTCGCCGATAGTCGCTGCGGCACTGCGCCAGGGTGTAGTCCAAGGACACGGTGCTGGTCAGGACGTGGTGGTAGTGGTGGAGCAGTCGCCCTTCCCAGGCGCGGCGGGAAGCGGGATCCAGCGAGGACAGCAGTAGCAGCGCGACGTCGGCGAGCGGGTTGCCCCACATCGCGAACTGCCAGTCGATCAAATACGCCGAGGGCGTGCCAGGTAGCCGGGCCGGGTCGAGGAACACGATGTTGCTGGCCCAGGCGTCCCCGTGGCAGACCGCCTGCAGGGTGGCCTGCGCGTGTGCCCGGTGCGATGTTCGAGCTACGTCGATCTGTGACAGCTGTTGTGCCGCAGTTGGTTCCCACGGCGTGACCCACAACGGGGAGGGGCCGTCGATGTCGTCGAGGCCCATGCGGATCGAGTCCAGCAACGGCGGCGACTGCGCGTTCAACAGCCACTCGTGCGGCTCGCCGGTGGGTGTGGTGGTGGCCGACAGGGAATGCAACAGTGCCAGGGTTCGCACCGCGGCACGGGCCTGCAGGTCGGTCAACCCTCGCGCCATTGCCGACCCGGTGACGGTTCCGGCCGCGCCGAGGTCTTCCAGCGCGAGGGCGCCGTGCCCGTCGGGGCGCAGTGCCGACCAGTAGCAGCGCGGCGCGATCCCCCTCGGCGCTCCGTTGTGTTCGCGCAGCATCCGGTATAGCGACACCTCCCGGGCCAGCACTCCGGCTTGCAGTGCCCACCGTCCCCATTCGGTGTCACTGTCCGGTGTTGTTTTGTAGATGAGCGAGCGTGCGCCCCAGCGGATTCGGTGTACCGGGCCCATTTGCCCGCCGGTGCGTGAGAGCGGCTCGACCTGGATCGGGGCGGCGTCGAGCGGCCATCCCAGGTGCTCGTGCAGCCATGCGGGGTCGATGTCGGATGCGCGCGGGATCGCTGCATGGGTGTTCATCGCGCACCCGCCTGGTCCCGGACCGGTCGCGGTGGCAGGTAGTCGTGTGCGCGCAGCCGGTCCAGATACAGCGGGATCAGCTCGAGCAGCGGCGGGCAGCTCACCCCAGGCCGGTGCGTGGTGGTGTTGGTGACGTCGAGCCGGCTGGTGCGGAAGTAGGGGTCGGACCCGGTCAGTAGTGGGATCAGCGGGTAGAGCGGGTTGTCGTCGGCGAAGCGCAGGCCGGCGAGTAGGACTTCCCAGTCGTGCAGCGCGATCACCTCGAGGCGGTAGCCGTCTGCGCGCAGCACGTCGATGAACTCGTCGTAGCGCAAGGGTGCAGGGTGGGTGAGGTGGAAGGTGGTGCCGGGCTCGGTCGCGTGCGAGAGGTCCACGATCGCGGCCGCGACATAGTCGACCGGGGTGATGTCGATGGTGGCATCCATTTCCGGGCAAACCCCGAGGGTGATGATGCCGCGCAGGAATCGGGTGATGAAGTCATCGGGTTGGCCGCAGCCTCGAGCGTGGGCGCCCATGATGGCGCCGGGACGGTAGATGTTGGCGGGCAGCCCGTGGCTTCGGGCTTGTTCGACGAGTTTGTCTGCTACCCATTTGGTTTCGGCGTAGCCACCGCCGAACAGGCTCTCGCCATGGACCAGCGGTCGGTCTTCGTAGAGGACCGCGTTGCGCAGGTAGCCATAGGCGTCGAACACCGCGTCGGAGGAGATGTGGTGCAGCTGCGAGAGCGGCCCGTCGGCGGCCAGCCGGATCAGCTCGCGGGTGCCGTTGACGTTTGCGGGCTTGAGTTTTTCGTAGGACAGCAGTGAATTCACTTGTGCCCCACAGTGATATATGGCGTCGCTCTCTTCGGCCAACTGCGCCCAGCGGTTCGGTGTGAGTCCCAGGCGCGGGCGTGCCAGGTCGGCGGGCACGCCGATGATCCGCGGGGCCCATGTGTCCTGGTAGAGCTGCGCGGCGGTGAGCGCGGTGATGACTCGCTGCTGGGCGTGCCCGGCGTCGTCCGCACGCACCAGACAGTGGACGCGCGCGCTGGTGGTGCCCAGCAACTCTGCGGTGAGATGGGTGCCCAGGAATCCGGCCGCCCCGGTGATCACGATGTTGTCGGCGGGTCGCGCCCGGCGCACTGCGGCGGCGGGGGTGATGATCGGTTCCAGGCGTGCGTCTTCGAGCAACCGGGCAGGCTGGTTCGACGTCGGCACGAGGGCCGGTGTCGAGGTGGGTTCGGCCGACCGGGGGAAGAAGCCGCCGTGGCGCATCTGGCGCAGACAGGTTTTCGCGGTCTCGAGCAGGTGCGCGACATCGTCGGGGGTGTGGCTGGCCGACAGGAAGCAGACCCGGGTTTCCAGGACGTAGATGCCGTGGGCGGCCAGGGTGTGGAAGAACACTTCCAACGCCAGGGTCGAGCGGTGCAACCGGTAGTCGCCGTCGGCGCCGATGAATCGGAACACCGAGGCGAAGGACACGATGCGCAGCGGGAAGCCCTCGGCCTGGCAGAACCGGTTGAATTGCTCGGCCAGCCCGTTGACCTGGTCGCTGACCCGTTGTTGCAGCTGCGGGCCTTCGGTGGACAGGCGGGCCAGCACCGCCGATGCCGCGGCCATGGTCATCGGGTTCTTGTTGAAGGTGCCGCCGAAGAAGGTCGTCGCCACGCGCGGTTGCGAGGAGTCCCCGAAGCGCCAGTCGCCGCCGTCGACGGTGTCGAGGAACCGCGCGCGCCCGGCCACCGCGCCGACGGGCATGCCGCCGCCGAGGATCTTGCCGTAGACGGCCAAGTCTGCCTCGACCCCGGACCAGCCCTGCGCGCCGCGCGGCCCGGCACGGAAGCCGGTGACGACTTCGTCGAAGATCAACGCGGTACCCGAGTCGCGGGTCAACGCGCGCAACTGGTGCAAGAACTCGACCGGCTGCAGATCCGGGCGGCGACTTTGGACCGGTTCGACCAGCACCGCCGCCAGCTGTGGCCCCAGATCGGCGATCACCTGCAGGGCTTCGGGGGTGCCGTAGTCGAGCACGATCACCTCCGACAGCGCTGCGCTGCTCAGCCCGCGGGCGATCGGCAACGATTTCTCGGTCCCGGCCGGCAGCGCCAAGGTGGCATCCGACCAGCCGTGATAGGAGCCCGAGAACATCACGAACCGGGTCCGGCCGGTGGCGGCGCGGGCGAATCGCAGGGCGGCGGTGACCGCCTCGGTGCCGGAGTTGCAGAACACCGCACGCTCGGCGCCGGTCAGCTCGCACAGCTGAGCGGCGACCGGTCCGGCATTGGCGGCCAACGGTCCGATGTGCACGCCCTGGTCGAGTTGCGCGCGCAGTGCTTCGATCACGAAATCGGGTTGATAGCCGAAGAAGTGGACGCCATATCCCATCGAGATGTCGAGGTATTCGTTGCCGTCGATGTCCCAGAAGCGGGGCCCGAACGAGCGTTCCACCGCGATCGGGTAGGCCATCTCCTTCAGTGGCATCTGAAACGGTGTCATCCGGCAATTGGCCATCACCGATCGCTCCTGCACGGCACGCGCTTTCGACGCGGGCGTGCGGGCCGCATAGCGGTCGGCGAGCTCGGCGACGAATCGCTGCTGCTGGCCGGTGAGCGGTTGAGCCGGTGCTGGAGCGCCGCTCAGGCTGGCGGGCCCGCAGGCAGCACTCGGTGGTGCCGGTGGCGGTGGTGGCGTGGTGGGGGCGAGCGGTATGCGGGGTGGGCGGTGCTCGGCGATGAGGGCCGCGAGGGCCTCGACGGTGTCGGCGTCGTCGATCAGCTGTTGGAAGGGCACCTCGATCTGGTAGTGGTCGCGGATGTGGTGGGCCAGCCGGGTGAAGGTCAGCGAATCCGCCCCTGCCCCTTCGAGGCTGGTGTCCGGTGCGAGATCACCGACGGCGAAGCCGAGCATCTCAGCGACACGCGCCCGTATTTCGGTCACGAGGTCGGTCGGTGGTGTATCCGATTGCGCGACAGCGTGTTCGGTGGCCGAGGTGGTATCGGTGTGCGTGCCGATCCAGAGCCGTTGGCGTTTGAAGGGGTAGCCGGGCAGACTCGTGCGCTGCGGCGGCTCGGGATACAGGCGAGTCCAGTCGATCGCCGTCCCCGCGCACCACAGTCGGGCCAGGCCGACCACGTCGCGGCGCTCGTACATCACCGTCGGGACGGTGTCCTGCACGGCTGCCGCGGCAGTGGCGTCCCCGCGCAGAACGCTCGCGGCGGTGGCGGCGTTGCGCAGGACCTCGCTGAGGCGTTCGCGCAGTACCGACACCTCGGTGGTGACGACGGCCAGGCGGTGATCGTGGTGCTGGCGACCGCTCTGCAAGGTCCAGGCGAGCTCGGCCGCAGAGGTTTCCTCGGCGAGCGCACCGTGCAGCGCCGTGAGGGTGGCGCGCAGGTCGGTCTCGTCGCGGGCTGAGATCGGGAACACGAACGGTCCGGCCGGCGGCGAGGATTCGAAGGCCGGGGCGGCTTCGACGATGAGGTGGGCGTTGGTTCCGCTGAGCCCTATCGAGCTCACCCCGGCGACGCGAGGGCGGGCGGGCGGCCAGGGCGTGCTCGCGGCGGGAACCGACACCGGCAGGCGGGTCCAGTCGATGTGATCGTTGAGCGGTCGGGCGTGAGGCTGGGCGGGGATGGTGTCGTGTTGCAGCGCGAGCACGGTCTTGATCAGCCCGGCCAGCCCAGCGGCTTCCTCGAGGTGGCCGATGTTGGCTTTCACCGACCCGATCAGCACCGGGTCGCGCCGTCGGGCGAATACCTGGCCGAGGGCGTTGACCTCGATAGGATCACCGAGAGCTGTTCCGGTGCCGTGTGTTTCGACATAGCTCACCTGCTCGGCATCGACACCGGCGTCGGCGAGGGCGCGGGTGATCACCGCCTGCTGAGCGGCGCCGTTGGGTACGGTCAGCCCGGAGCTGGGGCCGTCGTGGTTGACCGCGCTGCCGCGGATCACCGCGTGGATCGGGTCGCCGTCGGTGCGGGCGTGGTCGAGTCGTTTGAGCACGATCACCGCCGCACCTTCACCGCGGCCGAACCCGTCGGCCTCGGCGGAGAACACTTTCGAGACTCCGTCGGGCGCGAGCGCGCCCAGCTTGCACAGCTGCACGGTCTCGATCGGGTCCAGCAACAGTTTTCCGCTGCCGACGATCGCCACACGGCATTCGCCGCGGCGCAGGGCGGCCACCGCGGTGTGGATCGCGACCAGCGCCGAGGAGCACCCGGTGGCGATCACCATGCTCGGGCCGTGGCAGCCGAGCTTGTAGGAGATCCGGCCTGCGGTCAGGCTCAGTGTGGTGCCGGTGGCCAGATACGGTTCCCGGTCCAGCTCGCTCTCGGCTTGGCGCAGATAGTCGTTGGCGAATTCATCGCAGCCCAGAAACACTGCGGTGTCGCTGCCGCGCAGCGAGGTCGGGTCGATGCCGGCGTGCTCGACGGCGTTCCACGCCAGCTCCAGCAGCAGCCGGTGCCGGGGATCCATGCTCGCGGCCTCGCGCGGTGAGATGCCGAAGAACCCGGCGTCGAAACAGTCCAGGTCGGTGATCGTCGCGGCGCGGCGCACATGCATCTTGCCCGGCACCGCAGGGTCGGGATCGAAGAGCGCGTTCAGATCCCAACGGCTGGAGGGGATCTCGGCCACCATGTCCCGGCCCTGACTGATCAGCTCCCAGAACTGCTGCGGCGATTCCGCACCGGGGAATTTGCAGGCGAGGCCGATGATCGCGGCCGCGGACTGCTGCGGCGGCTGCGCACCAGCACTACTCGACGCCTCGGTCGCCGCCGCGGCGATGTCGGAGGCGAAATGGTGCGTGGCGAGGTGGTCGACGAGCGCTTCCAGGCAGGGGTGGTCGAAGGCCACCGTGGCGGGCAATCCGACGCCGAGGCGGGTTTGCAGGGCGGTGCGCAGATCCAGTGCAGCCAGCGAGTCCAGGCCCATCTCGGCGAAGCCTCGGCGTGGATCCATCGTGTGCGGGTCGGCGTCGAGCAGTGTGGCGGCGATCTCAGCGACCGTGGACACCAGCAGCGACTTCGCCTGTGCGGGTGACGCTTTCCTCACTCTGAGCGCGAACGAATCGGCCGGGATGGTGCAGGAGGTGGGCGCAGGAGTCACGAGGGCCTCGATGATGGGCAGCGGATGGGAACGGGCGCCCGACAACTGGGGCCAGGTCATGTCGGCGACGACGGCGTGCGGTTGGCCGGTGTCCACCAGGGCGGCCATCGCCGCCAACGCGCTCTGCGGCGCGAGAGGCGTTTCCCCCTCGCCGTGCAGGGTGGCGCGGTGGCCGGGCGAGAGTGCCGCGCTCATCCCGGGCCCGGCCCAGCTGCCCCAGCTCACGCTCAATGCGGGCAGGCCGTGGCGGTGGCGGTGGCGTGCCAGGGCGTCGAGGAAGCCGTTGGACGCGGCGTAGGCGCCCTGTCCGCGGTAGCCGATCACCGAGGCCAGCGAGGAGAACATCACGAAGAAGTCCAGTCCGGCATCGGCGGTCAGCGTGTGCAGCAGCCACGCCCCCGTCGCTTTCGGCTCGACAACCCTGGCGAATCGGGTCCGGTTGTGGCGCAACAGGATTGCGTCGTCGATGCCTCCGGCGCAGTGCACCACGCCACGCAACCGGGAGCCGCAGGCCTCGACGATCGCGCGCAGGTGGGTTTCGTCGGTGACGTCGGCGGTGGCGACTTCGACCGGCACCCCGGTAGCTGCCAGTGCCTTCCACAGCGATTCGTCGGCGGGAATTCCGTGGCGGCTGACCAGTATCAGCCGTGCAGGGCGCTGCCGGGCCAGCCAGCAGGCCACCTGCAAGCCCAGTCCGCCGGTGCCGCCGGTGATGACATAGATTCCGTCCTCGCGCACCGGCATCGCCGCCCTCGGTGCGGGGTGCTCGGCGCTTGGGACCAGGCGGGAGCAGAATAGTGCTCCGCCGGAGACCATGAAGTGTTCACCGCGGCCGCCGGTGTGCAGGGCGGAGATCGCGGCGTCCAGATCGCTGCCCTGCAGTGGCGTCGGGATGGTCAGCGCCGACCACTCCAGGTCGGGGTGCTCGGCGGCCAGCGTGCGGGCCACCGCGGCCACCGCTTCACCCCGCAGATCGTTCTCGCCCGAGATCAGGCACACCCCCGCCACCGCGTGAGCCCCGGTGGTCGCGAAGGCCAGCACCTCACCCAGGTGATCGAGCAGCGCCACCAATCCCGCCGCCGCGTCGGCCGGATCCAGCGGCGAGACCACCACTACCAACCGCCAGGGCCGTGCGATGGAAGGTAGACGGCGCAGCCGCTCGGCCAGCGCGCCGGGCGCGGCCGGGGAGGTCGGCACGAAGACACCCCCGGTTCCGTCCCTGTCGAGTCGTTCGATGATCGCGGTACTCAGCTCGTTGTCATCGCCGATGACCACGTACCCGCCCGCGGAGTCGTGCTCGGTGCCGTGCAGGGCAGGTTCCCAGACCAGATCCAGGATCTGCGGCATCGGTGGCGGCACCTGATTCGCGGCCGTTGGGAGGGCCGTTGGGTCTACTGGCGGCGGGGACTGGTTGACCTCGAGCCAATGGCGGCGGCGTTGGAACGCATAGGTCGGCACGGGCACGCGCCCGCGGGCGAAGGGCGCGCCGATTCCGTTCCAGTCCAACCGAATTCCGGCCAGGTACAACGAACGCGCCCCGGCCAAGGCCGCGTGCGGGTCGCGCGGGGTGATGCTGGGTGCCCATACCGCGCCGGATTCCGGCAGGCATCGCTGTCCGAGTCCGGTCAAGGTCGGTTTGGGGCCGAGCTCGACGAAGGCGTCGAGGTTCTGGCGGGCCAGCGTGGCCATGGTGTGGGTGAATTGGACCGGCTCGAGAAGGTGGCGGACCCAATAGTCGGCACTGCTCAGATCGGCCGACCCGGCGAGTTCACCGGACAGATTCGCGATGATCGGGATGCGCGGGGCGGCGTAGGTGATCGATTCGGCGACCGCCCGGTAGGCATCGAGTACCGGTGTCATCAGCGGGGAATGGAATGCCCGGGTGGCCGACAGCATCACCGCGTCGATGTCGCGCTCGCGCAGCTCGGCGAGCACGGCCTCGACCGCACTCGTCTGCCCGGAGATCACGGTGGCGTCGGGTGCGTTCACCGCGGCGATCGCCACAGTCTGGCCGTAGCCGCTCAACGCGGCGGTGACCGTGTCGACGTCGGTCGCGAGGTAGGCCATGGTCGCGGCCGGTGCCAGTTCCTCGACGAGCTGCGCGCGCCGGATCACCAGCGCCAGTGCGTCTTCGGCGCTGAAGACGCCTGCCAGGTGCGCAGCCAGGTACTCGCCAAGGCTGTGGCCGGCCACGACGTCAGCGCGTACACCCCAGGACTGCCACAACGCGTGCAGCGCGTAGCCCACCGCGAATAGTGCGGGCTGGGCGAGCACGGGGTCATCGACCGTGGTGGCGGGTTGGCGCCCGTAGAGCAGCGCCGACAGCGATCGGCCCAGCAGGGGCGCGGCGATCGCGTCGCAGCGGTCGAAGGCCTCGCGGTATACCGGCTCGGATTCATACAATCCGCGGCCCATCTGCGGATACTGCGATCCGTAACCGGTGCACAGGAACGCGACGCGACGCCTGTGCTGGGCTGGCGGGCGGGTGGGCGCGGCGAGATCGGTGGCCAGCAGCTGCGCGAGCTGGGCCTTGGCCTGGGTGGTGTTGGCGGCGAGCACCGCGATCCGGGTATCGAAATGACGGCGGCCGGTCGCCGCAGAGAAGCAGATGTCGGCCCACGCGTCGCCGGTGACCGCGAGGTGCTCGGCGTAGCGCTCGATGCCGGCGCGCAACGCCTCAGGGCTGCGCGCCGAGATCGGCAGCAGATGCCGGTCCCGCTCGAGCATCACCGGGGTGCGCGGTGCGGGTGGTTCTTCGAGCACGAGATGGCAGTTGGTGCCGCCCATTCCCAGGGCGGTGACTCCGGCGCGGCGCGGCTGGTCCCCGTGGGCGGGCCAGGCGCGTAGTGCGGTGTTGACTTCGAACGGGCTGTTCTCCAGTGCGGCGGCGGGGTTCGGGGTGCGAAAGTGCAGGCTCGGTACGAGACGGCGGTGATAGAGGCTCAGCGCGGTCTTGATCAGGCCGATGACGCCGGCCGCTTCGTCGAGGTGGCCGATGTTGGTTTTCACCGACCCGATCGCACACCAGCTCCCCTGCTGGCCGGTGCTGGCACGAAACGCCTGCGTCAGGCCCGCGATCTCGATCGGATCGCCCAATATTGTTGCGGTGCCGTGTGTTTCGACATAGGTGATATCGGCGGCAGTGACGCGAGCATCCTGATGGGCGCGGGCGATCACCTGGGCTTGAGCGCTGATGTTGGGGCCGGTGTAGTCGACCTTGTCGGCGCCGTCGTTGTTGACCGCTGACCCGGTGATCACCGCGTAGACGTGGTCGCCATCGGCCAGTGCGGCGGCAAGTGGCTTGAGCACGACCACACCGAGGCCGTTGCCGAAAACCGTGCCCGCGGCCTCGGCGTCGAAGGCGCGGCAGTGCCCGTCCGGGGAGACCATCATTCCCTCGCGCCACAGGTAGCCGGTGCGCTGCGGGGTGATGATCGAAACCCCGCCCGCGACAGCGATATCGCAGTCACCGTTCAGCAGTGCCTGCCGGGCCAGGTGGACCGCGACCAGGCTGGTCGAGCACGTCGATTGGACATTGACGCTGGGCCCGCGCAAGCCCAGCTTGTAGGACGCCCGCATCGGCAGATGGTCACCGGCGTTGCCTTGCTCGATCCGCGCCGCAGTGCTGTCGTCGAAGTGCCGATGGCTCAGATACGTTCCCGGTGCCTTGGCGGGCAGCACGTTGTTGATCAGGTAGGTGCTGGTCGAGGATCCCGCGAAGACGCCGACCTCATGGCAGGCGGGGTCGACTCCGGCGTTTTCGATTGCCTCCCAGGTGGATTCGAGGAACAACCGCTGCTGAGGGTCGATCATCGCCGCGTCGGCGGGGCTGTAGCCGAAGAATCCGGCGTCGAATTGGTCGATGCCTTCTATCGCCGCCGCGGAACCGACGAAATACGGGTCGCCGGTGGGGTCGGGTTCGCACCGATCCATGGCCGCCGGCGTGATCGGTGCGATCGACTCCACGCCGCGGCACAGGTTCGCCCAGAACTCATCCAGAGTGTCAGCCCCGGGGACGCGGCATGCCATACCGATGATGGCAACATCACCGGATCGCTCCACGTCCCGGACACCGAGGTCAGCGACAACGCGCTGTCCGGACGACTCCTCCTCGCCGTGGTCCAGAAATTGCGCCAGGGCCGCGATGGTCGGGTACCGAAACAGCGTCTCGGCGGCCAACTCTCGTCCGAAGGCGGCACCGATGCGCTGGTGCGCGGTGACCAGCAGAAGCGAATCCGCGCCCAGCTCGGCGAAACCGGTATGCACGTCGACGCGCGCCACCTCCAGCAGCTCACACCAGATCTCGCACAGCCGCGCCTGCGCCGGCTCCCCCGCCGCGCCACGATCGCGCGAACTCGCAACGGGCTCGGTCGCGGCCAGGGCGCGGCGGTCCAGCTTGCCGCTCGGTGTCATCGGCAGCGCGTCGACGAAGCTCACCTTCGCGGGGACCATGTGCTTCGGCAGGCAGGCGGCCACGTCGGCGCGCAACTGGTGCGGAATTTCCTCCCTGTCGTGTCCGGCCATCGCGACGACGACCGCATGTAACCGGGTGCCACCATGGGTGCTCGGTTCGGCGATCACGGCGCATTCGGCCACCGCCGCATGCTCGGCGAGGACCGCTTCGACCTCGCCGGGTTCGACTCGGACGCCGCGGATCTTGACCTGGGCATCAGCGCGCCCGAGGCATTCGATGGTGCCGTCAGCTCGCCGCCGGCCGAGGTCACCGAGGCGGTACAACCGTGATCCGCAGGTTGGGAACGGGTTCGCGACGAACCGGGCGGCGGTCAATCCGGGGCGGCCGTGATAGCAGCGAGCCAGGCTCTCGCCTTCGGCGTAGATCTCCCCCACGACGCCCTCGGCCACCGGCCGCAGCCAGGAATCGAGGATGTAGAGGTTCATGTTCGACACGTTCGCCCGCCCGATCGGCACGACGGCAGGCCAGTCGCCCGGATCCCCGGAAAGGGTATGTGTCGCAACGTCTATACATTCGGTGGAGCCGTAGTGGTTGCGAATCACGCATCCGGTGCGGCGCGCGAACTCTCGCACCGCCGGAGTCGCCCGCAGCACCTCCCCACCAACGATCACCTCCCGCAACCGCCCTGGCACGGCTGCGGTCAGTGCTGCTTGCGCCACCTGCTGCAGAGTGACGAACGGCATGTACCACTTGTGCACGTCGTGCTCGCGTGCGAACTCGAGCAATGCCATCGGATTGATGCGAGTCGCTTCGGGGATCTGGACCAGCGTCGCGCCGGTACTCAGCCCCGCGATGATCTCGTGGAACGCGACGTCGAAACTGATCGGAGAGAACAACAATGTCCTAGTGCCGGGATCGGCGAGCCACGTATCACGATGCCAGGCAACAATATTGGCCAATGCCGCATGCTCGACCACGACCGCTTTGGGCTGGCCGGTCGAGCCGGAGGTGTAGATGCAGTAGGCAGCGGTCTCGCCCGGCAGATCCCCGTCGAGATCGCTCTCGGCAAACCACCCCACCGACTCCGCGATGCTGTCGAGCCCGATCACGGTATGTCGGGCCGACAACTGGTCGGCCACGTCGACGGCACCGGCGGTGAGCACAACGCATGCGCCGGAATCCGCAAGCATGAATTCCAGCCGATCGGCCGGATAGGCCGGATCCAGCGGAACCACTGTGGCGCCGGCCTTGAGGATCGCCAGCACCGACACGACCAGCTCAATCGACCGGTCCAGACACAGACCGACCAGCTCGCCTGGGGCGATTCCGATTGAAATCAGGTGCCGGGCAAGCTGATTGGCACGCCGATTCAGCTGGGCGTAGGTCACCTGCTCGCCAACGAATTCCACCGCGACCGTGTCCGGATACGCCGCGACGCTGGCCTCCACCAGCCGATGCACGCACACGCGCCACCACGGACCGAGCCGGGTGCTCACGTCGGTGGCCGCACAGTGACCCGACGCCGGATCCACCTGTGGCTCCGGATCCGGATCAATCGTGGAATCGGTCGTGTTCGTCATCTGTGCCCTCCTCGTCGGCGAGGGCACCCGCCCCGAGGGCGGCGCAAGCGGTCTCGGGGCGTATCCGAGAAAAGGGGTGCAGCCCCAAATCTCCTCCGAGTCGCCCGCTCGTCGCGTTCAGCCGGCGGGGGGAGGCGGCTTCACGGGCTCGGTGGCGGGTGCCGAACTCAGAATCGGTGCGAATCCGCTGGAAAGGCAGGTAAGAACTGGCAGTTCGGTCCTAGAGTTCTGGTAATCGACACGCCGACATGCAGGGGTGGGGATCCGATGATCAGGTGGACCGGGATCGAAGTAGCCGCGCTGCGCGCCGTGCACGGGCTCTCGCAAGTCGACTTCGCTGCCAAAGCCGGGATCGCAGATCGCACGGTGGGTTACTGGGAGCAAGGCAAGGCGACTGCTGTCCTGAGCCCTCGTTTCGCCGACATGATGGAGACCTTGCTCGACTGGCTCGATGAGGAACCGCAGCAACGGTTCTATCGAGCCATCGGATTCCGCAGTGACGGCACACCGATGCCACTCGACCAGGACACAGTGAACTGCGCCGCCGACTCGGTCGCCTTCGCCGAATGGGTCGCCAACGACGATCCCGGCCTCATCGTCACCAACCTGGCCGACCAACTCGCCAGTATCGCCCAACGCTTCGTCTACTCCGCGCCCCAACCACTGCTGCACGAACTTGCCACACTGCGCGACCGAGTCAAAAAGGCCCTGTGCACCCAGCCCTCCCTACACAGAAAACGCGAACTGCTCTTCCTCGCCGGCGTCTCGATCGAACTGCTGGCCCAGGTCACCGACAATCTCGGCGACGCCACCTCGGCCATGGAACACGCCATGGCCGCGGAACTGCTGGCCCGCAAGGCCGGACACGACGGGCTACGCGCCTGGTCAGCAGGCACCCGCGCACTCATCGCCGAATGGAACAACAACCCGTCCGCTGCAATGCAATTCGCGCGCGAAGCCTCCACCTGGGCACCACCCGGCCAACACCAGGTCCGCTTGGCCGCGCTCGAAGCACGCTGCTGCGCACGCCTGGGCCGCACCACCGAAGCCCGCGCCGCCATCCACCGCGCCGAACGAGCGGCAGACAACGCCGACACCACCGACGAACTCGCCGCATTCGGCGGCAGCATGCGCTTTCCCACCACCAAACTGGCCTACTACATCGGCAGCACCTACCGGCTCATCCAGGACTACCCCCAAGCCGAACAGTGGGCGCTCGACGCGATCACCGGCTACACCAGCGGACCCGAGGAATCGCGCTCCTACGGTGACGAAGCCATCGCGCGCACCGACGTCGCCATCGCCCGGATCCTTACCGGAGCCGTCGACGGAGCCTGCGAAATCCTGGTGCCAGTCTTCACGCTGCAACCCGATCAGCGCATCTACCCCATCGTCGATGGTATGAACGCTGTTGACGGCGCGTTGCACACCACACGCGATGTCAACGCCTCGATAGCCCGAAACCTCAGCCAGGAGATCGCCATGTTCACCGCCAACGAACTGCCAGCGCTGCGATGAGCACACCAACCCGCACCAGCCACGCCCTACACACCGCATGCCGCCAGGTAGATCTCGATTCCCGAAACGCGCAGCTACTCCACGAACGCTCCAACACCGTCTACCTGCTACCCCACGCGAACGTCATCGCCCGGATCAGCCACAACGAACACCACGGCCTGCAAGCACGAGCATCAGTCGCCATCACGAAATGGCTTGCCGAACAACACATCCCCGTCACCGAGCCGGTCATCGACCACGCCATCGACATCGACCACGACACAGTGACCTTCTGGCAGTACTACCCACAACACGGACGCGGCGAACCGCCCTCATACGAACTCGCCACGATCCTTCGCCAGCTCCATGCCCTGCCCGGCCCTTTCCCTTTCGAGCTCCCGACCTACCTCCCGCTGGCCGGGCTGACGCAAGTACTGGCAGACCCACACTCCAGCAGCGCACTCGATCCCGGTGACCGGCAATGGCTCACCGATCAAGCGCGCGAACTCGTCGACAGCTACCACAACCTCGACTCCCACCTCGGCCGCGGCCTCGTGCACGGAGACGCCTACAGCGGAAACACCCTCTGGGGCCCCGAACACGTCCTCCTCGGGGACTGGGACGAAATCAGCATCGCCCCAAGAGAACTCGACCTCATACACACATTCCAAAGCACACGATTCGGCCTCACCGACACCGAACTCGCCGACTTCAGTACCGCCTACGGCTGGGACATCCGTGACTGGAACGGCTACAACACCCTGCTGGCCATGCGCGACCTGCACACCCTGATCAGCTACATCCGACGAGCAAGCGACAACGACCAACTCGCCCAACACGAACTCGACCGCCGAATCCGCAGCCTGCGCAACCCGAAGTTCGCCGATACCCAATGGCGCGCGATCAGCTAATACTCGAAACCCGCACGGGGAGAGCGGCTATGAGTCACATCGAACCACCTTTATGCCAGCGAACCGAGTGGTTCCCTCCAGCCCGGGCAGTATCCCTCACACGCACCGCTGTGCAGCACGTACGAGGCTGACTCTCGTGGACCGGCGGGCGTTCCTCACCATGATGGGCACCGTCCTGAGCGCACCTGCCCATCAGTGGCTTCTGACCGACCCCGTCCCACACCTCACCCGATGGGGCCGAGCTCGGCGAGTGGACCTCGCCATCGTCGACCAGCTCGACCTCATCGTCGGTAGTCTTCGGCGCCAAGACGACGATGGTGGTGCCGACGCGCTGCTGCTGTTGATTCGCACGGATCTGCGACGGGTCGTGCAATTGCTCCAGCACAGTCGATACTCCGACACCGTCGGCCGACGCCTGCACAGCAACGCCGCAGAGTTACTGCGTCTTGCCGGTTGGGTCAGTTTCGATGCGGGCCGGCATGCCAAAGCCCGACGGTATTGGCTGGCCGCCCTACGCGTCGCACGCGAAGCTGGCGACCACGCCTTGGCGGCCAACATCTTGGGCTTCTTGAGTTGCCAGGCAAAAGACATCCAACACCCCCGCGAAGCGGTCGCGCTGGCCGAATGCGCCCGCAGCGAATACCGCGGTGCCAGTCCTCGTGTCTTGGCAATCCTGGACCTAAGGGCTGCAGAAGCGCACGCCACCGACGGATCCACCGCAGGATGCCGGCGAGCGATCGACAGCGCATTCACTCACCTCGACACCTCCATTACGATCGCGCCGGACTGGAGCTACTGGCTCAACGTCGGTCACGCGCACGTTCTCTAGGGGATCTGAACCTGTGGCGTGACGTCGTGTCGGTGACACTCCGTCGGAGTTTTGCGACGGTTCTCTGGGGGTGTGTAGCTCTATGGCTCCGTGTTGTTTCGATCAACGGAGAGCGGAGTGGGTAGTGCGAGCGTTTCCTGTGCGAATGCCGTCGGGCGGCAGGTATTGGACAGTGATCGATGAGGTTTACGAGGTGGAGCCGATCGCTGACCGGTATCTGAGGGAGCTGCGGTTCGGCCGGGACCGTGCCGAGTCGACGACGAAGGCCTACGCACAGAGCGTGTCACTATATCTGCGCTGGTGCGCGAGCACTGATCGGGAATGGCGCACGGCAGCAAGGCATTTCGGCTTGTTCATGGTGTGGCTGAAATACACCCCGGCCGGCACCGGCGGCCGGGTGGTGATGGGGCCCGGTGCTGAACCGGTCCGTAAGGAGTCGCGAATCAACAAGATCCTCGTCGCTACTCGCGGCTTCCTGATGTTCGCGGTGGCGGCCAGGGAAGCACCAGCCTGGGTGATGGAGCAGCTCTACGAGATCGGCGACAACCGGGATCTGCCATTCGCCGCTCAGGGCGAGTCGAGCCAGCTGCAGTATCGGCTGCGGGCTCGCCACAGACTGCACGAGCCCGAGACTGCAGTGGACCGTGCCACCGATGCCGAGATCGTCGCCTTGTTCCGCGTGTGTCACTCCGCGCGCGACAGGCTGATCGTGCTGTTGCTGACCCGCGCCGGGCTGCGCCGCGGCGAAGCCACCGGTCTGCGACGAAGTGATCTACATCTGTTGCCGGACAACACTATCCACGATTGTCCGGTCGAGGGGGCGCATCTGCACGTGGTCCGGCGGGACAACCCGAACGGCGCTTGGGCGAAGTCGCGCAATGCCAGGGCGGTGCCATTGGATTTCCTCACCGTTCGTGCGATCGACCTCTACCTGCTCCAGCGTGAGCAACAGCCTGCGGCCACCGAGTGCGATTTCTTGCTGGTCAACCTTTTCCGGGCACCGCTGGGGGCGCCGATGACACCAGATGCGCTCAACGAGTTGTTCGAGTCGCTTTGTCGACGAGCACAGTTGACTCGCTCGGTTTCCCCGCATCAAGGCCGCCACGGATTTGCAAGCAACCTTGCCGATTCCGGGGCCGTGCTTGACGAGATCCAGGCATTGCTCGGCCACGCCAGCCCGTCATCAGCGGAGCCCTACCTTCATCCGTCCCAAGCCAGATTGCGCGCAGCGATCGAGCGAGTTCCGTCACCACGTGAGCTGACCGAAGGACTGCAATGAGTGCGCTGACATCCACTGCTGCGCCCCCTGATCACGCAGGTGACGAGATAGCTGCTGGATTGTGGGCGGCGATCACCTCCGAGTTCCTCCAGTTGGTGAATTGGTCCGCGCAGCGGAGAGTGCTGAGCTTTCCGCAGGGTCATCCAGTGCTGGGATGGAGGCTGTGTTCAGTCGCGAACTGCGACGGAAGAGCCAAGGGGCTCGCCACGTTCTGCCCGTCCTGCTGGGTCCGATGGAAAGAGTGCGACCAGCCTCCGGTCGCGGAGTTCATTGCCATCGAGCGGATCCGGCTCCGGCAGATGCAGGTCGGGAATTGCACAGTCCCGCAGTGTCAACGGCCTTGGAAAACCAGCACACTCGCGCTTTGCACCACTCATATTTGGCAGCGTGACAACATCTTCAAGTTGTCTCTCTCTGAATTTGTGGCCCATCCCGATGTCGTTGGTCTTCCTTCTTTCGGTCCGTGCGTGGTTGCGGCTTGCACCCGCGACCGAGGAGGTCACGGACCCTACTGTCACACCCATACCCAGCGATGGCGAAACAGCAGGTCCAGCGGAGTTGATGAGCACCACTGGCGACTGATTGCTCCTGCCATTCCCATCGGCGGCGAGGCGAGCCTGCGCGGGCTGCACGAACGAGTGGTGGCCGAAATGCTTTTCGGCCTGCAGCAGCGGATCGAAAGAGGAACCAAGACCACCACTGAAACCTTCCGTCCGCTCGCAGATCACGCTCGCGTTGAGCAAGTCGGCTCCCTCAATGAAATCGACCCTGACAAACTCAGCACACGCCTGGTTCGGGGGACGCACAAGAGTTTCGTGAACTCGGCCCAACTGTTGCGCGCCACCCCGGAGACCGAACGTTTGAAGGACGAATGGGATGCGGCAGTTTTCGGGCACAGCGGAACCCTGCGGTTCACGGAGATCTCCCAGCCATGGCTCCGGGAAGCGATGAAGGTCTGGACCTACAACGACATTCCACGCAGGCGCGGAAAGCAGGTCAAGGCAACCTGCCAAACGAAGATCAATTCGATGGTGACGCTGTCTGCGAGCCTCCGTCTGCAGCACCCAGACCATGGTTGCGATCCAGTCGGACTGTCTCGCAACGACATCACGGCATTTCTGAACAGGCAAGCGTTCCTGCACGCCGAGGGGACTATCAGCGCTCGACAGCGAATCATTCAGATCCGCGACATTCGGCAGATCCTGACGGAGATGCGCGCCCTGGCCCTCACCCGACCGGGTCAGCTGATGCACGGGCTTCCCGAAGACTTCACCATCTCCGAGGGCGACATCCCTGATGAGCCCGAGGACACCGAAGCAGGGCGAGACTTGCCGACCGAGGTCATGCGGGAACTCTGCAGGAACCTGAAACAGCTTGAGAACGAAAGCGGACGGGAAGTTCGTGTCGCCTCTGAACTGCTTATCGACACCGGCCGGCGGCCGAACGAAATCTGCGAGCTCCCGTTGGACTGCCTGGAACGAGACCAAGGCAAGCCGGTCTTGGTTTACGACAACCAGAAAGCCAATCGGCTAGCACGACGTTTGCCGATTAACTCGGCCACAGCAGCTCTCGTCGAGGAGCAGCAACAACATGTCCGGAACCGGTTTCCGAACGAGCCCATTGGCCAGTTGGTGCTGCTGCCTCGCGCGAACACGAACCCGAATGGCACTCAACCGATCAGCGTTGGCACGGTCAATATGGGCCACCGGCGATGGGTCGACGGCCTGCCAGAATTCCTGGTCTTGGCCTCCGAACACATCGACGGCGAACCGGTGAAACGGATGCTGCCGTTCGACAAGAAGAGGATTTTTCCCTACGCATATCGCCACACTTGGGCCCAGAGACATGCCGACGCGGGAGTCGCAGTCGAGACCCTCAGCGAACTCATGGACCATCGTCAATTGTCTACGACACAGGGCTATTTCCGTGTCGGGGAGGAACGCCGCCGAGAGGCCGTTGACAGAGTGACCGCGTTGCAATTCGACCGGCACGGCAGCCGCATCTGGAGGCAAGCCAAGGCGTTGCTGGATTCCGAGCATTTGCGGCGCGCGTGGGTGAAGTCGCGGTCCCCTACGGCACTTGCAGTGAGCCTAGCAACGTTGCCGCGGGCGGGGATGATTGCCCGGTCCGGTTCAGATGTGTTGGCTGCGCGCACTTTTCGACCGACGTTTCCTATCTGCCGGATCTGGAGGCATATTTGTCGGATCTGCTGCGCAGCCGGGAACGGTTGCGCAGCGCTTTCGACGCGGCCGACAATTGGGCCAAGGCCGAAGCCATGCCGTCGGACGAGGAGATCACCCGCATCCGGCGTCTGATTTCCCGGATCAAGGCCGATGTCGACGAGTTATCCGAGGAGGATCGGGCCCAGATCGAGGACGCCGTCGGCGTCGTCCGCCGGGCCCGCAACAGCGTCGTCGGTCTCGGTCTGCCACGGATTCGCCAGCCCCTTCCCGACGTTCGCCCGGACAGGAGCGCATAACCATGGTCAACACCATGATCCAAGGACGCCAGGCCGATTCCGCGCGCCGCAGACAGCAAGTCATCAAGGCGCTCAACGCCGCCCACAAGGACGGCGGGCAGATCAGCGTTTCAGCGATCGCCCGCGCCGCTGGCGTCGACCGCACATTCCTCTACCGGCACCCCGACCTGCTCGCCCAGGTCCACACCGCCCAAGCCACCCCACTGCCGACCGCCGGAACAGCGGCGCCGCTGACGATGGCGTCGCTGCGAACTGATCTGGCCAACACTCAGGCCCGCATCGCACGCCTGGCCGGGCACAACAAGCAGCTCGAGAAGAAGCTGTCCGAGCTGCTCGGTGAGGAGGCCTGGCGCGAATCCGGACTCGGCGCTCCCGCTGACATCGACCAGCTCCAACGGCAGATCACCACCCTCGAACAGCAGATCATCGAACTGAACCGCCGGCTGGAGGAACGCGATCAAGAACTCGAAGCGGCCCGAGCCGCGAACCGAGAGCTGTTCGCCAACATGAACAAGCGCCACTGAACACCGCTCCGCGGCCGGCCCCGGCCCCGGCCCCGGTCGCGGAGCGGCACGGCGTCAAAAGTCGGCCAGCTTCTCACCGGCGAGGAGACACCGGAACCGGTTCAGATCGAGCCGCAGATGCTCGATCGAGTCCTCGGAATCCTCGGCGAACTGCGCGAACGAGGATCGGACGGACGGGTCGGCCGCGACCAGCCAGTCCTCAAGGAACTCGAGCATCTCGGCGAGTTCAACAGCGTCTTCTGCAGCAAGTCTGATCTCGGGCACCGGACAACAATGCACCACTGCACCGATCACACTGGGTGCAACCGACCGGATCCGGGCGCTCAGCTTCCAGAGACGTCGAAGCGTGTCCCCTCCGAGGGAGCACACGTCACATAGGTCTCGGTCGTCTCGAACTCGTGGTTCTTCTCCAGGCAGCGCCGGACTTCCGATGCCTTGTCCGGGCTCTGCCGCACCGGCATGCTGTCAGACCCGCACTCCGGGCAATCCTCGGTCCGCGGTTCTCTGATCCACTTCCCATACTGCTCAGGCCCACTCACGGCTCGTCTGTCCCCTCGCTTGGTCGGATCGAACACCGGATGCGGCCAAGTCTTCCATTCATGCGCCCCGGCGGCTGCTGATCCCTCACACCGCAGATCCGTGCACCACACCTGTCGCCATCTGCTACCTTCACCACCGAAGCCACTGAGCTGCACGAATTTCCACGAGAGCCGCGCTCAAGTCCCAGGCACCCCAAGAGAAGCGGCGGCCAAGCCGCATTCTGCTTTCTGCAGCTTGCCGACTACGGCGCCGCGCGCCGCCATTTTCATCAGGCGCGGCGGTTACAAGACCCGTCCGCGACGCGCGAGGCGGCCCTGCGAGACGCTCTGCTCGCCAAATCCTATCTACGCCAAGCCGAGCCAGACCTCGACCAGGCCCTTGGACTGGCCAATCGCGCCGTCGACGTACTCACCGGTGACGTCACCTCCAGACGCTGCGTCGGGCAGTTGAACGTCCTGCTGCGCGACCTAGGCCCCCACTACCGCAGGCCAGCCGCGCGGCAACTCGCAGAGCGAGTCCGCTCGCTACAGACGGTTATGCCAGCAAGCTGACAACCCGGCCCAAAACCACGGGCTTCTCGAAGACGAGATATCCCCCTCGGATCCGCCGTGATCAATCGTCTGCACTTCAACTACCGGCCCGAGGTTGGTCCGCTATGCCGACAGCGAAATTTTGACGTCGATTCCTCGCTCTTCTCCACGAGCTACTTGTGGGCGATGCGAGCCGCAGGCGACTTTCCGAGGTGGGCGCGACGACACCGATTCGTTATCGACCAGCAGCAACGGACTGGCCCAAACGCTACCTCCACCATCTGCGCGCTGCGTAAATTCCCTATCAGATGGAACAGGAGCGCCAGGGAGGAAGCGACCTAACCACAATCAAAGGGGGATCCGAAATGAATGTCACCGAGCTATGGAGCCGAGTAGAGCAGGTCGTCAGCGACAATGCAGCAGCCCTGCGCGCGATGTGCACTTCTGGCGAGTTGTACGGGTGGGCAGTCGAGCAGGGCATGGTCGGACCGATCCTGTGGCCGATTGTGCGCACCGAGTTGATGCGCCAGATCGGCGTCGATTGGGAAGAAATGCACGCCAAAGAGCTCGATCGCTTTTCGAAGGCTCTGCGTGCTGAAGCAGCAGAGTCACGGGCGATCATCGAGTTGTACGCGGCCGGATCCGACGACCATTCTGTATACGCGGTCTGCGACGTCGACGGCCGTCCGATCGTTTGCCGACATTTCCACGCGGAAGATCGGTTCTATCAGCGTGGCGACCAGCTTTCCGCAGACATGTCCGCGGCCGAAAAGGCGGTCTGGCTGGCGGGCAAGGCCTGTGCGGCCGCGGGCGCCGCCAGCTGTGCGATGACGCTGCATGTGGCGAGCCTGTTCATCGAGCCCGATATCCTCGCGCCGCTCGCGCGGCGTTGGCATATCTGGCTGGATCTAGACGTACGAGCCAACAACCCTGCGGTGCAGTTATGCCATGAACCGGAATTTCGAGACTGGCACGAGGTATCGCTAGCGAATCTGGTCAGCCGGGTTTGATGGAGTGGGTATCTTTGTTCCTGCCCGGTCATTCGGAGACGTAGCCGACCAGCGCACCGATCACCTGGCGCATGGTGGCCTGGCTGAGAGTACCGATCTGCTCGACCAGCCACGGCCCGTACAACTGCGTGGGTCGATACACGATCGCGGAGACGTCGTGGAGCGGGTCTTCCTCGGTGAGCGGCACAGCCAGGCCAGGCATTCGAGGCGCAGCCTCCAACGGCAGCGCCACCACACCGGGCAGGGCAGCGTTGACCTCGGCTCGGGAGATCACCAGCATGCGGTCCGCGCCGAGGGACGACGGCGCTTCCCGGCCGGCGATGGTCGGCAGGTAGGTCCAGATCTCGCCGCGATCGGCCATGAGGCTGACCAGGGCACCGACGATTTGGCGCATGGTTGCTTGGCTGACCGTGCCGAGCCGTTGTGCCAGCCACGGCCGATAGAGCTGGGTCGGTCGGTACACGATCGCGGACACCTCACCGATTGGGTCCTCGCCGGTCAGGGGCACGGCGAGCGCGGGCATGCGCGGTGCGGCTTCCAACGGTAGCGCCACCACACTGGGCAAGAGCGCATTGACTTCAGACCGCGAGATCACCAGCATGCGGTCCGCGCCGAGGGTGGCTGGTTTTTCGTGCCCGGCAACAGTTGGGGAATATGTCCAGATCTCGCCGCGGTACGGCACCGGGGCTTGTGTCACGAAGCGTGTTCGTCGCGGATTGCAGCCGCGACAGCGGCGCGCTGAGCCTCGACCTGTTCGAAGTAGGCAGCACTGTCGCGGCCTTGTTCGCGTTCCCAGGCGGCGGCCGTAGCGGCCGAGGAGGTGAACAGCTCGCGCTGGATAAGCCGCTCGGTCCACGCCGAGAAGTTGGTTCCTGCGTCGCGCGCGTATTCCTTGGCCTGATCGAGCAGGCTCTGTTCCAGACTGAGCGACGTAGTAACTCTCACAGTAGGAAGTTTAGCAATGTTGCTACTGAGCTGCCTGTTGCGATTGGCAGGCTGGGCTGGCGCAACGGGGCTGCCGTGCCGGACGATGTCGGGAGTTCGGCGTCTAGCTGTGGTGCGCGGCGGCCCAGGTCGCTCCGGTGCCGATTGAAACTTCCAGGGGGACGGCCAGTTTCACTGCCGATGCCATGGCGTCGCGGACAACGGCAGTGAGCTCGTCGCGCTCGGTAGCGGGGAGTTCGAAGAGCAGTTCGTCGTGGATCTGCAGAGTCATCCTGGCGCGTAGACCGCGTTCGGTGATAGCTCGGTCGATGTCAACCATGGCCCGTTTGATGATGTCGGCGGCGCTGCCTTGGATCGGGGCATTGAGGGCGGCGCGGGTGGCGGCCTCGACGCGGTTGCCGTCGTTGCTGGTGAGCTCGGGCAGGTAGCGGCGGCGCCCGAGCAGGCTTTCGGTATAGCCACGGTGCGCCGCCACCTCGACGAGATCGTTCAAGTAGTCGCGGACTCGGCCGAATCGGCTGAAGTAAGTCCCGATAAGAGTGCGCGCTTCGGCAATGGGGATATCGAGCTGGCTCGCCAGACCACGGGGGGTGAGTCCGTAGGCCAGTCCGTACCCGATCGCCTTCGCTCGGCGACGGTGCTCGGCGTCGACATCGGCGGTCGGTATCCCGAAGGCGATACCGGCGACATAGTTGTGCAGATCTTCGCCGGAGGTGAAGGCATCGATCAAGAGTTCATCGCCGGACAGGTGCGCCATGATGCGCAGTTCGATCTGGCTGTAGTCCGCACTCATCAGCAGATCGAATCCCGCGCCCGGGACGACGGCCTCGCGCAGGCGGCGGCCATCGGGCGTGCGGATGGGGATGTTCTGCAGATTCGGGTCCGCCGAGGACAACCGCCCCGTGGAGGTGACCATTTGATGCAGCGTGGTGTGGATCCGATTGTCGGGTCCGCGGTGGGTGAGCAGACTGTCGATGTTCGAGATCAGTTTGGTCGCACTACGGTGAGCGAGGATGAGCTCGAGGAACGGATGACCGCCGGTGGTTCGTTGCAGACGAGTCAGGTCTTCAGCGGCAGTGCTGTACCCCTGCTTGATCCGACGAGTCGGCGGCAACGCGAGTTCGTCGAACAGGACGGCGCGCAACTGGGCGGCGGAGCCGAGGTTGATCGGGCGGCCCAGAAATTGTGTGGCGGCCTCGGTGGCTGCGCCCGCGGCGAGGGAGAATTCGCTTCGCAGGTCTTGTAGGTGGGTGGCATCGACTGAGACGCCGTGGTTTTCGATCTCGGCGAGGATCGCTGCTAGGGGGATTTCGGTCGTGGTCAGCAAGGTGGTCATGCCGGCGCGGTCGAGTTCGGTACCGAGCACGCTGGCGAGGTCACCGATTTGTTGCGCCGTGGTGACGACCGGCGGATGTGCCGGTTCGTCGCCGAGGTCGAACAGCGTCTCGGCTGTCGGGGGCGTTTCACGGTGCAGATGCCGGTCGGCGACTTCGGTCAGGCTGGGGCTGCTGGTGCCTTCTCCGGGGTGGAGTAGATAGCTGGCCAGCGCGGTGTCCATGCTGATACCGGCCGGTGTCCAGTGGTGTTCTCGCAGCGCGTGAACGGTGGCTTTGGTGTCGTGCACTGTTTTGGTGACCGACGAGTCGGCAATCCAGGCACCGAGGGCCTGCTTGTCGGCTGAGGTGGTCGCGGCCAGTTCGATATGGCCGGTGTGGCCGGTCGGTGTGCTTATGGCGATGGCGTGCAGGCGGCTGTCCTGGGTTTCCAGGGCCAGGGTGCATCGGCCGGTCCCGGTTGCTCGAGTGGCCAGCCATTCCTGCACGTGGCCGGACGGTACAGGCTCGCTCGGCGCGCTGTGGGCCGTGAGCGCCAGCGCGTCCAGGACCGAGGCGCTGAGCGTGGGCTGGTTGCCGAGCAGGCGCGTGATGCGGTCGGGGTCTGGGCGGTGCGTTCCGGTGGCGAGGGCGGTCAACGGCGGCGAGGGCAGATCGTGGCCTAGGCGAAGAATATCGCGGCGGGCGGTCACAGTGGCCGTGTGTGCGCGCAGGACGGCCGCCGGGCGGCCGGGCACGTTGTCGATGTCGGCGATGAGTCCATCGAGGGTCCGGTACTGGGTCAGCCATTTCGCGACCGTGGCCTCCCCGACTCCGGGTACCGGCGCCATGCCTCGCGGGAGATCTCCGCGTAGCGCCAGATAGTCCGGAACGTTGTTCGGCGTGATCCCGCCGTGGCTACGGCAGATGGTTGCGGGGGTGAGTGTGTCCAGTGCGCCGGCGTATCCGGGGCGTGCGATCACCACCGAGTCGGTGAGGCACTGCAGGACCCGGTCGTCGATGCTAGCGATGACCACATTTTCTACGTGGGCGGGACAGAGTTGAGCGAAGGCGGCGGCCTGGTCCGCGGCCTCGAGACCTGGCGGGGCATCGACGACCGCTATCCCCATGGCCTGCACCAGCTCTCGCATCCGGTCGAGTTGTTGAACGAGGTCAGTCACGACGGCTGAGGGTTGGTAGTCCGGCTGGATATTCGCGCGCGTCAGCGGGCCGGGTGTGTCGAAGACTGCGGCGACATGGGTCGGCGCAAAGGCGGCGAGCACCGCCAGAATGGTTGTGGTGCAACCGGATACGGCATTGATCTGTTCCTCGGCGGGCACGGCGGCAATGGGCGCGACGGTGCGGAATGCGTGTGCGAGCAGCGAGGGAATGTCCAGGACCGCCAGCGTCGGGACCTGATCGGGGCTGCTCATCGCAGGCCCTGCTCGACGGCGAGCGCGGAAAGGTTCAGTGCCGGCGCGTCCTCGGCCCAGAGCTGGCCGCGCCCGATCTCGAGTTGGGACTTGTGCGGGCGGATCGCCCAGGCGGCTTGTCGCTGCATTGCCGCACGGACGAGCAGGTCACCGTGGAATTTGGTGGGAACCGTGGCGACGTCGATAACCTCGCCGCGCCTGCGGGCATCGTCGACGATGGAGGAGTGCTTGGACAGAATCAGCTGATGCCAGGGCCGGCCGTAGACCGCGATGAGCACGACGGCGTGCGGGGTGAACCATTCCTGCTCATCCCACTGCGGGATGACATTTCGTCGGTGAGGCAGCTTATTGGCTTGGATCGCGTTGTGGGCGTAAGCGATTTGGCCATCGGCGCGCCGTTCGATCGCGGGGCCGCCGGTTCTCAGTTGCCGTAGGCGCGCAGCCGGAATGGCCGCGGGGTCACTGTCGGCGCCGCGTAGCCAGTTGCGGACCGTGGAGACCGAGACCTTGAAGTCGGCGGCGACCAGTTTCACGTTGAGCGTTCCGCGTTTGGTGGTTCCGTAGCATTCGATCAAGGTGGCGAACAGCCGCGCCCGCGTCCACGCGGGCTCGTGCGGCGCGGTGGCCGACGCGTCGCGCGCAGTGGTTGCAGGTGGGCTGTTACGTTGCGGCACTGACTATTTCGCCTTCCATACCACGGACTCACCGCTCTGCGGATCACCGAAATTGAAGACATTCCAGTTCTCGGTGTTGCCGTACTTCTCCGTGTTCGCGTACTCCCGCATCCAGTTGGCCAGCCCGGCTTCGCCGTCTTCCTCCCAGGCCTGCAACGCCTCCTCGACCTGATCGGGGTCCAGTTCCCAGGTCACGCTGCGCTGGCGCTCGTATTCCTCGACGCCTTGCAATGCGTGGACGGTCAGGAAGGCGCCGTAGCGAGACATTTTCGATCCCTCGCTGCCGGCGCGGCGGCTACTCAGCGCGGCGCGCCTTCCTTGTGCGGTGGTGGCGGCCTTGCGGGCGTTGGCCAGTAACTGCGCTCGATTCTCCGGCAGCGGCTCGGCGGCGCCCTTCATCCACCGCTTGATGGTCGAAGTCGACTTGCCTTCCCCGGCCGCCGCGGCTGCGACATTCACCCGGCCGCCTCGGGGGCCAGGCCCGTAGGCGGCCACCAGCGCGCCGAGCAGCGAGGAGTCCGGGCGGCCGGTGGAGTTCGCGTCGATGCGGCCGGTGGTTTTGGCGAAGACTCGGGCCATCCCGGTGTCCTGGGCCTCGGCGACCTGGTCTACGACCTGATCGAGTGGCACGCCCGTGGCCGTGGCCACGTTGGCGACATCGACGGTGCCGTGCACGATCGACCCGCCTCCGGTGTCGCGAATTCGCAACAGGGACAGCACCATCTAGTTCTCTCCTCCGGTCTGAGCGATCCAGTCGTTGTACTTGGTGAGCAGATGCTTGCCTCGATACATCCCTTTGCCGAAGTAGCCGTCGAGTTGAGGAGCGAGCAGTCCCGAGGCCTCCGGTTTCATCTGCCCGAACCCTCGTCCCAACGTCGGGCGAACGGCCGGGTTGGCGGCGACTGCTGCCTCGTCGTGCGCGAACAGGGGCCATGCGGTGACCGGATCGGGGTTGTCGCTGGTGTAGATGATGGTGTCCTTGGTCACCGCGACGGGCCATTCGCCGGTGGTCTCACCGACCTTGACGATCGTGTGCACGATATTCGCTGTCGCCTGGGAAACCCCGAAGTAACGCCGCTCGGGCCAGTAGCCGATCTTGCCAGTTCCATCGTCGTTTTTGAGCTTGTTACTGGCTTGCATCCCGAAACCGCGGTTGCGAGCGACCTTGAGCTGGTTGCGGACTGCGTGATCGTGTGGGTCGTCGGTGTCGAGATCTTTGGATCCTCGGCTGAACGGAGCCACCCACCGACTCAGTACCGTGTCGTGCTGGTGCCACACGATCGCCTCGTGAATCTTCAGATCGAATGTGGGTGAGATCTTGCGGCCGATGATCAGGGCCCGCTCGAACTGCGGGGTCGGCACCCACACCGGGCCGGTGTGGGTCTGCCCGCTCGGGTTGAGAACGTAGGGGTAGAGCCAGCTGGTGGGCTCGGGGATCTCGGTTAGCAGGAACGCCGGTGTGTCCTTGTCGAATTGCCATCCTCCTCCCCCGCGTACGTGCTCCGGAGCGCCTATCGGCAACTGCAGTTTGGCCAGTGCTGCGCAGTGGCTCCCGCCGCGGTCGTAGGCGTGCAGGTAGGTGCGTGCGCGCTCGGCGGCAGTCAACTCGCGTGACCACTCGATTTCCTTGGCGATGTCTCCGATTCCTGGCAGCAGCTCGAATCCTGAAGGGGCCATGACGATGTCGCGCCACTCGTTGATCCGATATTTCTTCGGCATGCGGGCTTCGAGCATCCAGTCCAAGCCCGTGCTCGGGCCCGAGATCTTCCAGGGGTAGCCGAGGGTGCGCGCGAACAGATCCAAGCGGTATGCGATCTCCGCGGGCGTCGGGTTCCCCGCCAGGATCGGCATATCCGGATCGCGGGCGTCCGGCTCCGGTGTCATCCCGGCCAGAAACACCACCCAGATCGTGTCGCGGTCCTTGTCGTGGCCGCCGGGACGGTCCTCGCGCCACACCCGATTCCAGGAACCGAGTTCGGGGGCATCGCCATTCTTGTTCTGGCCGCCGAGTTGCCAACCGGCGTCCACTGCCTCGGTGACCCAGGGGTGGCCCCGTGTGAGTCCGCGCAGTTCGTGCTCACGCCCGCTCGTGCTGACCGACGTGGTGTCGATACCCCATCGTTGAGCCAGCGCGGTGGTAATCCAGATCTGGCCGCTCTCGAATTTTGTCGGTGAGAGCCGGAATCCCAGGTTCAGCCCGTAGGCGAGGGCAACCAATTCGCCGACATTGGTTATCTCGGAGGGCAATTCCCGACGCGAGCCGTCGGCCAGCCACACACCGCTGACATCGGCCACCGCGGCCACGCCCGTGAATTCGGCTGTGGCGCGCGCACCACGCGACGGCGATGTCGGAGCCCGCGGTGTCTGTGGCGGGCGACTGGCACCCTCGGTCGTCGGTTCCTCGGCCACCGCTGCGGGCGCTGGTTCGCTCGGCCCCGACTCCGGTGTCGACTCTGGGGGGGTCTCGGCGATGTCGACGCCGGGTTCCTCGGCAAGGGCAGCGGAGTCGGCCTCGCCGCTCGTCTGGCCCGCGCTGCTGTTGAGGATGTGCCGGTCGGCATCGGCGTCTGTCGGTGAGTGGCTGTTCGGGGCCAGGAATTGTCGCAACCGACGTGGCGGGGGCTGGTCGACGGCGAAGGCTCGTTCCAGGACGGCCGAGATGCTGGTGTTCTCGACCGCGGCTTCGAACAGGGCGATGATCGTCTCGTCGGTGAGCTGCACCTGTCGGCGCAGTATCAGCTTGCCGAGTGGCCCGGGCGGGTCGCTCAGATCCTGGCCATCGCCGACGGCGTAGGTCATCGTGGTGTCGTCGATCCTCAACGGCCACAGGCGAAACCGGTCGGCGATGATCATCGCCGCGCGGCGGCCGCGGAAGCGTGTCTCCTCGGCGATGAACGCTGCCCACACCTGCTGGATGTGATGGCTGGTCCCCTGGGCTTGCCAACGGGAGGGATCATCGAGTGCGGTGAGGTAGTCCTCTGCGGCGGCGTAGGCGAGCTCGGCCAGCGGTCGATCTGCCGCGATGGTGAACGCGTGCAGGGCATCACGCAGTACGTCGGTCCAGGCGGCCAGGGTTCGTCCTTGTGCCGACCAGCTCACCGCGGCTGCGAGGTCGAGAGTCTCGATGTCGAGGCCGGCGCCGCCATCTCGGACCTTGGCGCACAGCCCATTCAAACCGGAGGTGGTGATCCATGCCCGGGTCGGCTGGTCACGCTGCATTCGCGGGTCCGGCGGGGGCAGCTGCGCGGCCAGTGAAAGCCCGACGGTTGCAGGCAGATTCACCAGCCACAGTGCGGCCGGACGTTTACGTTCCGAGGCGAGTTCGCGGGCCTGGGTGGCGGTGAGCAGGGTTGCGTCTCCGGCCGGGAAGGTCAGCATTCCCGCGCTCGCCAGCTTGCCGGCGTATTGGTCGAGTTCGATCAGGTATTCCGCGTCCGGGCCGTCGATGTCCTCGACAGTGGGAGTGCGGGTGATCAGTGGCTGTATCCGGGTCTCCAGGTGCTCGACTTCGACCGGGGCCAGCACCGGGTCGGTGACGATCAACCCCTTGGTGCGTGCACGAAGCAGCCGGTCGAGGACCGCCGCGCCGGTGTCGGCGCCCGTCGTTGCCGGTGGCGCGTCGACCTCGGCGTACCAGCGCGTCATCCGCCGCCCCAGTTCGGCGACCGCGAGGGCGTCGTCGGTATCCAACCCCGTTGCCGGGTCGGCTGTTTCGTCACCCAACACACCCAGTTTAGCGTCGGCGGTGGCGGTGCAGGCGAATATCTCGGCGATCAGGTCGACTTCGATTGTGGTGCCGGTGCGGGCGAGTCGGATGCGATGGCCCGCCGAGCCCACGGTCCACCCGCGCTCGAGCAGCGGCGCCAGCGACGAAGCGACTACCTTGATCAACGCGCCTCGGATCACGTTGCGCTGCTGCGAATCCGGCAGTTCGGCAAGCCCTTCGGGCCGCTGGACAACCCAGCCCAGCATCGCGCACGCTTGTTCACCGAGAACCCAGATCTGCGGAGGTCCTGGGTCAGGGCGTCCCGCCACAGCTGGCAGCTCGGGAATCAGTCGCTGGTTGTCCCAGCACCAGCAGATCAACGTTTCGAGTTTGTCGATCGAATCCACCGGCCCGGTCAAGGGCGTGCCTGACGGCGTCCACGAATGCGCGGCCGTAATCAGCACCGCCCGCCCGTCGGCGGTGGCTGTGCTGGTTGAGCGCTGGTGGGTGGGCATAGGGTCGGCTCCCTCAACCGATGTAGTGGACTGGATTACGTGACGGGTGCGGTGTCGTGGTCTGGCGCCCGACGCGGCCGTCGCCACTCAGCAGCTGCCCTTCGATCGCGCGGCGGTCCCCGTGTTTGGATATCCCGGTGATGCGCGCGACCGCGCGCACGACACCGCCCGGGTCAATGATTTGGGCTTCCTCGTGTTCCAGGACTCGGTCGGCGTTCATTTTCCATACGCCACGCCCGGCGTCCCATGCTTGCTGCTCGGACATCCCCTGCTGGTAGCCGATCGTGGCGCGGCCCAACGGATCCGCCTCGCCGGCTGACCGCAGACCATCGAGCCTGATCTGGAGCACCCGCCACCTCCGCATACTTAGTAACTTGTAGAGAAGTTTAGCTGATACTTCCCAACAAGCTGCTGAGTTTGGACGGCGTGTCGGTCAGTAGTAGCAAGTTGCAGTGAGACCGGTCATCTGGATGATGTCTGTACGTGACCTGCGCGTTCGTCACTCGTGTCAGTAAGTCTCGTCAGGGAATGTCAGTGCCAGCGGGTCGGCTGCGACCACGGATCCTAGGTCCGAGCTGCGGCGATGCCGATCAATTGTCAGCGGTGACGCGTCTCTGCTGACAACGCGGAATCTGCCTTCTCCTGGCCTCACCGCCGTCGATGGCTGTCATAGGCGCTCAGTCTCGTCGGCTTCCGAACAGCAGCGGGTGTGTCGGTGCCGGGCGGCACAATCACTCGAAGCCAATCGAGGGGACGACGGGGATGACGACAGCTGATGACGATGCCGCCCAGGATCAGGACAGCGCCGCTGGTCCAGATCGGTTCGCGCCGTATCTATGGCCACGACCGCCGCATCCGTTCGTGCGAAAGCTGGACCCGCGCCGAGCCCGGCGGCGGTGGCGGGTGCGGCGGGCGGTGCGCTATGAGCCCTTCGGGCCGCCGATCACCGAGGGGGCCGCGACCGACATCCGCTCGATCACCTTCTGGTACCGCGATCAGCGGGGCTGGCCGATCGGCAAGCTCAACTACCTGGTCTGTCACCAGTGCCGCATCTGCTACGTCGGCGACCTCGATGTACAGAAGAACTTGTGGGGCAACGGAATCGCCACGGCGGCATTGGCTCACCTGCGTCGCCAGCTGCCGGGCTATACCTGGCAGACCAGCCGCCACTACCCCACCGCGAAATCGTTCTGGCTGCTGATCGCCGAGCGCACCGGTGCGGGCTACACCGACGAGAACGCCGGCTACGTGTGCGATCACATGGCCCGGTTCTGGTCCAGCGGGCCGACATATTGGGAGCGAGACGACTGAACCGTCAATCCGTCAACGCATTTGCCGGGGAGGTCCCCCGGGAAAGGTTTCTCGCCCTCACCTACATACTGCTGTCGAAACTGTGCGCGCTTCGGTGGGTGTGGATCGCGCGAAACGGATCCGCTGCCGTGCTGGTGCGGCTTACGCTCATCGGCGTCCCGGGGAGACTCGGGAGATGCAGCTCGGAACGGCTTCGCCCAAGCCCCCGCCGCCGCTGTGTGAAACGGTGAGTTTTCGCCTGGTGGGCCGCCTCACCGTCCATGGTGGTTCTCTGAAACCTGCCGCCGCGCTGAGGAGTCCAGTATCGAATGAGCTTCCAGGATGCCCGCAACCCCGGTCGCCCGCTCGTGGTAGTCGCCGCCGAGTTCAGTCTGCACGATCTGTTGCCCGAGCTCGACGTGGTGCCCGTCGACACTGGGCTCTTCGGGCTCGCTGTCGAGCCCCTGTTCGGACTCGCCGACCAGTACGCCGCCCGCGCCTTGGTGGATCCAGCCGTTGCGGCCGTGGAGGACGTGGTCGTGATCGCCGACAACGCAACGTTCGAGCGGTTCCTGCGCCCGGACAGCGTGGAAGGTGTCGATATTGCCGCCACGCTGGAGTTGCTGCACCTCGAGGGGTGGCACGGCACGATCGTGGCACCGCTGACCTCGCACACCCGCTGGCAAGGCGGGCTCTATGTGGCGTTGCCGGACAGCTACGAACCCGGCTGGTACGACCTGCACGGCTTTCACCTGCGCCGATCGTTGATTCCGGGGCAGTGACGCCTCCGCCCCCGATGACGAGTCTCAGCTGCGACTCTGCGTTCGCCGAGGAAGCCGAGTCCGTGTTGACCGAGACCTACCCAGCTGGCACCAGCCGCAGCACCCGGATGGGGGGACACATCCAGTCGAGTGCCGTCGTCGGGAGATGACTGTTCTGCTCCTTGACATCGATCGTGTATCAGATGCGGAATCCCTCGCGGTGCGAGAAGTCACCGGGGTTACCGTTTTCCGCACGCCGACAGATTGCGGCCGGGTAGCCGCCCTCGCTTACGAAGTCAGGCGGGGGCGACGGCTCCCGCCGTTAGTCTCCGCCCGAACCGCGTGCTGGTGGCCTGATCTCGGCAGTCGATCTACCATCCGTGCTCCCGATCGTGCCAGGCCTGGATCCGCCAGGCAGCAGAACAGGCCGCCGGCCACGAATCAGGTGACGCCCACGCGCAGAACTAGCCGAGCGCTTCCCTGACGAGTAGCCGTCCCTCCCGAGCCCGGGTCCTGACGGTGAATTACCGACAGCCACAGGCAAATATGCTTAGCGCCGGACTTCCAATCCGGACCCACGTGCAGTGTCGGCAGAGGGTAGCTCACTGCCCGTCGGAGAGTTGCTCGCGCAGTTGCTGCTCACCCTGCTCGAGCAGGGCACGGACATGGCCATAGGCGGCCAGGTAGTCGGCGGTGGTGGGTGCGGTGCCCACACCAGCGCGGGTTCGCGCCGCGTGTTCGGCCTGTTCGGAGATTTCGCGTTCGGCCTCGCCTTCCAGCAGGTGTACCGCATCCGCAGCGCGGGCGGCGGCCGCTTCGGCGGGATGGGTTCGCTCCCACTCGCAGGCCGCGCGGGCCGCGTCGGTGAACAGCCGTGCCCGGCACGCCACAGCGATCCAGTCCGATAGGTTTCCGCCGTCCGACTCCTGGATCCGGGCCAGCAGCGTGTCATCGATCGAGATCGTCGCAGTCGCCATGCCCGACAAGGATAGGCCGTCCGCCGCGGGTGCTGGCCCGGAACCACGCACCGCTCATTCGAGCGATCGTGAATTTCCCACCATGCCGGATCACCTGGAGACTCTCGCAATCGCCTTCACGTCCCAGGGCTTTCACCTCGGCAGCACTTATCGGCCGACGTACCAACATCCACCGTTGCGCACCGACGCCATGAGCTGACGCCAATCCGGGACAGGATGGGGCGCACTGGCAATCGGCGCACGAGGAGCGTGGGCTCCTGCGACCACGACACTTTCGAATGAATGCCAGCACTCCTGGTGCCCGCAGTGGGCGCAGACGTTCGGATTGAAGCTGCGCCCGCGCTCACGCCGTGCCCCCAGTAAGGCAGCAACGTCGGATCGACCAGCCGCCGTCAGAACACTCCGCGCGATCTGCACCGGCAGCTCTTGGTCGGTCGCAATCGCTTCGACCATGCCATCTCGCCCGAGCGCGCGGGCTTCAACTGCCCAGACCCACTGTTGCTGGCTTCCGCACCTGTCACAGATGTGCGGATAACCCATGACATCGATGAGCAGTGTCGGATTCCCCATCAACCGAGCCTGCCATGCGGTCACGCCACGCCGATGGCGTTCCCACGCACTGTTTCGCTCCCCCGCGCGGGCTCAACACGTCGCCGTCGCTGACATAGGCCGCAACCGCGATACAACGCTTACTGCTCGGAACCGTAGCGCCGCCAGCCTTTTCGGCATCGCCCAGTTCCGGTGCAGCGCATTCGATCAGCGCGCCACGACCTCATGGCGAGGACGCCTCGTCACCGTTGAGTCGCCCTAG
>NZ_BDAY01000028.1 GCF_001612685.1 Nocardia altamirensis NBRC 108246 | reverse complement strand
AGGCGCGTGGCGCGCGGGCGGTGTCCGCGACGGCATCGCGGGCACCCTCGTGCCTGGCGCGCCCGCTTCCTACGCGATCTGGGACGCTGACCAGCTGGTCGTCGCCGCTGCCGCCGACTCCGTCCAGCGCTGGTCGACCGATCCGCGCTCCCGCGTCCCCGGTTTGCCTCCGCTCGAGGCGGATTCCACCCTGCCGACCTGCCTGCGCACCGTGCACCGCGGGGTCACCATCTATGAAGCGTGAACACGCCGCCGCGTCTGGTGCGGTGCAGGACAAGGTGATCGTTCGTGCGGGGTGCAGCAGAAGGTGGCCGGTTGTGTGTGGTGAAGGTGAAGGTGGCCGGTCGTGCGTGAGCGACTAACAGGGGTCGGGGGATGGCTTGCCGGGTACCCGGTGATCGGGCGTTCGGTGGCGGCGGTGCTGGCCGGGCTGCTGTTGTTCGGGAGTTTTCCGCCGCGGCCGTGGTGGTTCCTTGCACCGCTGGGGATTGCGGTGCTCACGCTGGTTGTGCGTGGGGACGGGCGGTTGCGTGGTGGATTCGGGTACGGATTCCTCGCTGGCCTGGGGTTTTTCGTGCCGCTGCTGCCGTGGACGGGGATCTATGTCGGGCCGGTGCCATGGTTGGCGTTGTCGACGGTGTGCGCGGTGTATGTCGGGTTGTTCGGGGTGCTGGTGCGGCTCGTCGGCAAGCTGCCGGGATGGCCGCTGTGGGTGGCGGCAGCGTGGACGACCGCGGAGTGGGCGCGGTCGAGTTTCCCGTTCGGTGGATTTCCGTGGGGGCGGCTGGCTTTCGGGCAGGCGGACGGATGGTTCCTGCCGCTGGCATCGATCGGCGGTGCGCCGCTGGTCAGCTTCGCGGTGGCGTTGACGGGTGCGGCAGCGGCAGCGCTGATCCTGCTGGTGTGGCCGATGGTGCGCCGTGCGGAATCGATTACCGCAGAATCAGATACGGCAGAACCAGGTGCGGAAGAACCGGGTGCGGAAGAACCGGGTGCGGAAGAACCGGGTGCGGAAGAACCGGGTACCGCGAAACCGGGTACCTCTGAACGTGGCACCGCGGAATCAACCACTCCGGCCGAGGCTCTGTACCGCAGCCGCCCGTCGCAGGCCGGTATCGCGGCTGCCGCAGCGACTCTGGCGATCATGCCGGTCGCGGGCCTCCTGCTCGGTCTGACATTGCCCGCACCGGATCAGGGTGATCGGACGATCACGGTCGCGGCAATCCAAGGCAGCGTGCCTCGACTCGGCCTCGACTTCAACGCGCAACGGCGCGCGGTGCTGGACAACCACGTGCGGCGCACCGAGGAGCTGGCCCGCGCGGTGGCCGCCGGCACGGCGAAGAAGCCGGATGTCGTGATCTGGCCGGAGAACTCGTCCGATATCGACCCGCTGCGCAACGCCGACGCCGCAGCGCTGATCACCAGGGCTTCCGAGCAGATCGGCGCGCCGATCCTGGTGGGCGCCGTGCTGGTGAACGGCGATCGCACGACGACGAACTCGGTGATCGTCTGGAACGGCGCGGCAGGCCCGGGGGAGCGGCACGACAAGAAGATCATCCAGCCGTTCGGCGAATACCTGCCGATGCGCTCGTTCTTCCGGCTGTTCTCCGAATACGCCGATCGCGCCGGGTATTTCGTGCCGGGCAACGGCGACGGCGTTGTCCGCGCGGCAGGCATCGACATCGGCGTCGCGACCTGTTACGAGGTCGCCTTCGATCGCGCTTTCGAGGACGCGATGCGCGCGGGCGCCCAGCTGCTCACGGTGCCGACGAACAACGCGACTTTCGGCGACAGCGAGATGACCTATCAGCAGCTGGCCATGTCGCGGGTTCGCGCGGTCGAGCACGGCAGGTCCCTTGTTGTCGCGGCAACCTCGGGCGTGAGCGCGATCATCACAGCGGACGGCGCTGTGCGGCAAGAGAGTCCGCAGTTTGTGCCCGCTGCCTTGGTCGCGGATCTGCCGTTGCGAACCAGCAACACTCTCGCGACCATCGTAGGCCCCGCGCCGGAGCGGTTGCTCGTGATCGTGACCGCCGTCACAATCGCCGTGGCGGGGTGGCGTCGTCGGCAAAATCTCATCGCGGACACGACATTTCAGGCTGGCAGGACAGACCAGCCAGTCGGCTGACAGCGCCGCGCGCTGACCGAACCTTCAGTCTGTTCTATGCCCTATCGTGACCTGAATTCGATCTCTACCTGGGATTGCACACAATTTGCTGGGCGGGCGTCCAGCAAGATCATCTTCGTGTTCACGTGTAGTTAACCTGCCGTTACTTGTCGCCCATTGGGGGCATCGTTAGCTTTGCCAAGAATTAGCTAGCGAAATCCACCTTCTGGCAACGTCGTTCGATGTGAAACAAATCCATCGCGCTGGCAATCCGCCCGTTCGGACGCTCCGAATCATAGGGCGTGGATCACGTCCACGGTTGGCGCCTGCGCGCCGGGCCGGGACGGTGCTTTGGGGAGTTGCGTCAACAGCGGCAGAACGGAGTGATTGATGAGTTCATTGGCCACGGATCGCGTCGACCAATGTTCATCCGGCGAATTTTCGGCACAACCGTTCGTTTTGTCGCCAGCGCAGACTGCACTCTGGTACGCGCAACGAATCCGCCCGGATGTGCCACTGACCATCGCGCAGTACGTCGAGATCCGCGGTGACCTGGATGTCGGACGCCTGCTGTACGCGATCGAGCGCTTCGGCGCCGAGGCGCAGGTCGGTCACCTGCGGCTGCTCGAGATCGACGGAATCCCGCACCAGCTGGTCGATTCCACGCGCAGGCCCGGCTGGGCCAGGGTCGATCTGCGCGCCGAGGCCGATCCGCACGCGGCGGCCATGCGCTGGATGAGCGAGCACGCCAGCTCGCCGATGGACCTGGAGCGCGATCCGCTCACCACGAATGTGGTGCTGCGGACCGGTGATTCGACCTACATCTGGTACGCCCGCGCCCATCACATCGTGATCGACGGCTACGGCGCGATGAACGCCCTCACCCGCACCGCGGAGATCTACACCGCACTCGAAAACCACACGGAGCCGGTCGCATCCCGTGCGGCACCGCTGGTTGAGATCTATGCCGACGAGGTGCACTACCGCGATTCCAAGCGGTTCGGCCACGACCGCGACTACTGGCTCGAGCAGTTGGCCGGTGCGGGCGAGCCGATGAGCCTCGGCGGCGCCACCGTCACCGCCGCCACCCACGACCCGGGCAGGCGGACCGCCACCGCCGTGCTCGACGACCGTGGCCAGTCGGCGATGGACGCGGCGGTCACCGCCTTCGGCACCGCCAACTCGGCGCTGTTCGTCGCGGCGCTCGGCGCCTACGTGCGGTCGGTGACCGGCAATCCGGATGTGGTGCTGAGCCTTCCGGTGTCCGCGCGCACCACGGTGTCGCTGCGGCGTTCGGCGGGCGTGGTGTCCAACGTGGTGCCGATCCGGTTGAAGTTCACCGCCGACACCACCGTCGCCGACGTGGTGAAGGCGACCGAACTGCAGATCACCGGCGCGCTGCGGCACCAGCGCTACCGGCACGACGACATCCGCCGCGACTGCGGGTACTCCCGCGACGCCCGCGGATTCTTCGGCCCGATGGTCAACATCATGCTGTTCCACAACGAGCTGAAGTTCGGCAGCTTGGTCGGCTCGTTGAACGTGCTGGCCACCGGTCCCGTCGAAGACCTGTCGGTGAACCTGTACAACGGCGAGGGCAATCGCATCCACGTCGACTTCGAGGCGAACCCACGGCTCTACAGCGAGGCCGAGGTCGCCGTGCACCACGACCGCTACCTCGACTTCCTCGCCCGCTTCCTCGCCGCAGCGCCGGACACGCTCGCCGAGACGTTGACCGCGATCACCGATGCCGAACGCGAGCGGGTGCTGCACGACTGGAACGCGACCGACGCGCCTGCGCAGACCGGGACCCTGGCCGAGCTGTTCGCCGAGCGCGCGGCGCGGTGCCCGGAGGCGATCGCGCTCGAATTCGGCGAGGAGACAATTACCTACGCTGAGCTGGCCGATCGCGCCAACAAGCTCGCCCGGCTGCTCATCGCACGCGGCGCGGGACCGGAGACGGTGGTCGGCCTGTGCCTGCGCCGCAGTATCGACCTCGTCGTCGGCATGTACGCGGTCGTCCAGGCCGGCGCCGCCTACCTGCCGCTCGACCCCGAGCACCCGGCCGAGCGGATCGAGCAGATCGTCCGGCAGGCGGCACCGGTCTGCGTGCTGACGGCCGCCCGTGACGAGCTCGAACTGCCGGACACCGCAGCCCAATTGGCGATCGACACCCTCGAGCTGTCCGAGGTCTACGGCGGGCCGATCACCGACGCCGACCGCAGCACCCCGCTGCGCGCCGACCACCTCGCCTACGTCATCTTCACGTCGGGCTCCACCGGAAAGCCGAAGGGCGTCGGCGTCACGCACGCGGCGATCGTCAACCGGCTGCGCTGGATGCAGCACGAGTATCCGCTCGATCACACCGACGCGGTGCTGCAGAAGACCCCGGCCACCTTCGACGTCTCGGTGTGGGAGTTCTTCTGGCCCTTGCAGATCGGTGCTCGGCTCGTCATCGCGGAACACGACGGGCACCGTGACCCCGGGTATCTGGCGCGCATCATCACCGAAAAAAGCATCACCACAGCGCATTTCGTGCCGTCCATGCTTTCGGTGTTCGTCACCGACACCGACGTGCGCGGCTGCACGGCGCTGCGGCAAGTGTTTTGCAGTGGCGAGGCACTGCCCGCCGCCACCGTCCGCGACTTCCACGCCGCGCTGCGCACACCCACCACGTCGCCTGCGGTGCCCGAACGTTCGCCCGCTCCGCTCGCCTCGCCGGACGTAGCACCTCGGCGCTCGCCTGCGTCGCCGTCCGCGCACCGGCACGGTCCCGCCCTGCACAACCTGTACGGCCCGACCGAGGCCGCCGTCGACGTCACCTATTGGCCGTGCCCCGCCGATCCGGCGAGCGTGCCGATCGGCTCGCCGGTGTGGAACACCCAGACCTATGTGCTGGATGCGCGGCTGCGGCCGGTGCCGCCCGGTGTGGTCGGTGAGCTGTATCTGGCAGGCGTGCAACTGGCCCGCGGCTACCTCGGCCAGTCCCGGCTCACCGCCGATCGGTTCGTCGCGAACCCGTTCACCGCAGGCGCGCGCATGTACCGCACCGGCGACCTGGCCCGCTGGCAGTTGGCTGCCGAAGGTCCGGAGGGACAGCAGACGAGTAGGGGCGTCCTGGAATACATGGGCCGCAGCGACTTCCAGGTGAAGATCCGCGGCCTGCGGATCGAGCTCGGCGAGATCGAGGCGGCGCTGCTCGACGACGACCAGGTGGCCAGGGCGGTCTGTGTGGCCCACGCAGGCCGCAACGGCGACGAGCTGGTCGCGTATGTGGTCGCGGCAGGGACAGCGGGTCGACAGCCCGCAGGGCGGACGACCGAGGCAAGGCTGGACACGGCTGCGCTGCTCAACGCGCTGCGCCGCACCTTGCCCGCCTACATGGTGCCGTCGGCGCTGATGGTGCTCGACGAACTGCCACTGAGCACCAACGGCAAGATCGATCGCAAGGCGCTGCCGGCCCCGGCGACGGGGGCGCGGTCGCCGGGCAGGTCCACTGCCGAGCCGCGCACCGAGGTGGAGCGGATGCTGGCAGGCGTCTTCGCGGAAGTGTTGGGCACCAACGACATCGGCGTCGAGGACAGCTTCTTCGACCTCGGCGGCAACTCGCTGATCGCGGCCCGCGCGGTCGGCAGGATCAACGCCAACCTCGGCACCGGTCTGACCATCCGCGACCTGTTCGAAGCGTCGACCATCGCCGCGCTCACCCAGCGCTTCGCCACCCGCACCTCGGACGTGGCCGCACCGAAGCTGGTCGCAGGCGCACGCCCGGAACGGATCCCGCTCTCGCTGGCCCAGCAGCGGCTGTGGATCCTCAACCGGTTCGCCGAGCACGCCGCCGCTTACAACATGCCGCTGGCCGTGCGGATCCAGGGCGCGCTCGACGTCGAGGCGTTGCGCGCGGGCCTGGTCGACGTGATCGAGCGACACGAGAGCCTGCGCACTACCTTCCCCGAGTCGGCGGAGGGCGCGTATCAGCTGATCCATCCCGCGGCCGAGATCCCGCTCACCCTCGACCCGATCGACGCCACCGGCGCCGACGTCGCGGCGCTGGCCACCGAGTTCGCCGGGTACGGCTTCGACCTGCGCAGCCAAGCCGCGATCCGGGTCGCGCTCTACACCACCGGACCGGACCAGTGGGTGTTCCTCGTTGTGCTGCACCACATCTGCGGTGACGGCTGGTCGATCGCGCCGCTGGCCAGGGACCTGATGACCGCGGTGGCGGCAAGGACCGCAGGCGTCGAGCCGCAGTGGACGCCGCTGCCGGTGCAGTACGCCGATTTCGCGCTGTGGCAGCGAGAGCTGCTCGGCGCGGAATCCGACGCGGCCAGCGCGCTGAGTGGCCAACTGACGCACTGGCGTTCGGCTCTGGCCGGACTGCCCGACCAGCTCGATCTGCCGCTCGATCGCCCGCGCCCGCTGCGCAGGTCGACCACCGGTGGCCGGGTCGAGTTCACCATCGCGCCCGAGATCCGGCGCGCCGCAAGCGAACTGGCTGCCAGCCGGGGCGTGAGCATGTTCATGGTGCTGCACGCCGCGCTGGCCACCCTGCTCTCCCGGCTGTGCGCGAGCACCGACATCGCCATCGGCACCCCGATCGCGGGCCGCTCCGATCCGGCGCTGGACGACCTGGTCGGCATGTTCGTCAACACGCTGGTGCTGCGCACCGAGATCGACTCTGCCGCAGGCTTCGATCGGATGCTCGACGTGGTGCGCGAGACCGATCTCAACGCCTTCGCCAGCGCCGATGTGCCGTTCGAGCGGCTGGTCGAGGTGGTCAACCCGGAACGGTCGGCCGCACGGCATCCGCTGTTCCAGGTGATGCTGTCCTACGACCGCGCCCCCGACCTGCACATCACGCTGCCCGGCCTGCACGCCGAGGTGCTGCCGATCGTCTCCGACATCGCCAAGTTCGATCTGCAGCTCGTCGTGCACGACGACATCGCCGACGGCCCGCTGTCCGCCGAATTCGGCTATGCCACCGACATTTTCGACCGAACCACGGTTGAATCGTTCGCCCGCCGATTCGTCGCCGTGCTGCATGCGGCGGTGGCCGCGCCCGACCTGCCGATCGGCGACCTCAGCATCCTCGACCGCCGCGAACAGGCCAACCTGGTGCCGATCGCAGGCTCACCTGCGGAGCCGTTCTGCACACTGGCGCAACTGCTCACGGACACGGCCGAGCGCCTGCCGGACGCGGTCGCGGTGCACTACCTCGGCATCGACACCACCTACCGCGAGCTCGACGAAACGTCGAACAAGTTGGCGCGCACCCTGATCGAGCACGGCGCCGGTCCCGAGGTGGTCGTCGCGATCGCGCTGCCCCGCGGGCTGGATTCCATCACCGCCGTCTGGGCCGTCGCGAAAACCGGTGCGGCCTATGTGCCGATCGACCCCGGCTACCCCGGTGAGCGGATCGCGCACATGGTCGGCGACTCGGGTGCCATCCTCGGCCTGACCGACGCCGAATCCCTTGCCGCCATGCCGGAATGGCCTGCGCCGCGGGGTAAACACCGCAAGACCTATGTGGACTGGCTGGTGCTCGGCTCCGAGGAGCTGGCCGCGGAATCGGCGCACTACTCCGCCGACCCGCTCACCGACGCCGACCGGCACGTCCCGCTGTGCTCGGCGCACCCGGCCTACCTGATCTACACCTCGGGATCGACCGGTAAGCCGAAGGCGGTGATCGTCACCCACGCGGGTCTCGCCTCGCTCGCGCACGAGCAGATGCATCTGTTCGGCGTCTCGGATTCGGCACGGACGCTGCACTTCTCGTCGCCGAGCTTCGACGCGTCGGTGCTGGAGCTGCTGCTCGGCTTCGCGGCGGGCGCCACCATCGTGGTTGCCCCGGCAGGCCTGTACGGCGGCGTCGAGCTCGCCGCGCTGCTGCGCGACGAACGGGTGACCCACGCCTTCATCACCCCTGCCGCGCTCGCCACCGTGCCGACCGAGGGGCTCGACGAGCTCGAGGCCGTCATCGTCGGCGGTGAGGCCTGCTCGGAGGAGCTCGTCGAAACCTGGTCGGCCACCCACCGCATCCACAACATGTACGGGCCGTCCGAGGCGACGGTCGCGGCCACCGCGACCGGGCCGATGGTGCCCGGCCGTCCGGTGCCGCTCGGCATGCCGATCCGTGGCATGCGGTTGTTCGTGCTCGACGCCAGGCTGCATCCGGTGCCGCCGGGCACCCCCGGCGAGCTGTACCTGTCCGGGCCGGGCTTGGCGCGCGGCTACCACGGCCGTTACGGCCTTACCGCACAACGCTTCCCGGCCAACCCGCACGGCAGGCGGGGCGAGCGGATGTATCGCACCGGCGACCTCGTCGTGGTCGAGCCGAGCGGTGGACGGCAATCGGCAGGGCCCGCACAGCTGCGCTTCCTCGGCCGTGCCGACGATCAGATCAAGATCCGTGGCTTCCGCATCGAGCTGCGCGAGATCGACCACGTGCTGCGCGCCCATCCCGGCGTGACGTTCGCGCTCACCGTGGTGCACACCGACGAGCACGGCGAGCCACGCCTCGCCTCGTACGTCACCGCTGACCAGCCGGTGGAAGCCGCCGCGCTGGTCGAGACCACCCGCCAGCGCCTGCCCGGCTACATGGTGCCCGCCTCGGTCACCGTGCTGGACGAGCTGCCGGTGACCCCGGCGGGCAAGCTGGATCGAAAGGCGTTCCCGGAGCCGGTCTTTGCCGCCGTCGGCTCGACGCGCGCGCCGAGCACGGACCTGGAGCTGCGCGTCGCGGGCGTGTTCGGCGACATCCTCGGCCGCCCGATCACCGGCGCCGAGGACAGCTTCTTCGACGTCGGCGGCAACTCGCTGCTCGCCACCAGGCTCGCCGCCGCGCTGCACGCGGAATTCGGCGTCGACCTGCCGGTGCGGGTGATCTTCGAGGCGCCGACCGTCGCGGGCGTCGCGGAACGGCTCACGGAAGCGCCCCGGACGCAGCGGCTGGCGCTGGCTGTGCATGCCCCGCGTCCGGGACGCATTCCATTGTCGCTGCCGCAGCAGCGACTGTGGTTCCTCAATCGATATTCTCCCGAATCGAGCGCATATAACATCGCTTTCGTTATCCGAATCGCCGGAGATTTGGATGTTTCTGCGCTGCGGGCGGCGCTCGCCGACGTGGTGGAACGGCACGAGGTGCTGCGCACCGTGTTCCCAGAGGACAGCGCAGGGGCCAAACAGTCCGTGCTGCCGACCGCACGGGCGCTGCCGACGGTCGAGCCGATCGACGTCGACGAGGCGGGCGCAACGGCCGCGCTGCGCACGCTCGCACACACCGGTTTCGATCTGGTGCGGACCACCCCGCTGCGAATGACCCTGCTGCGCACCGGATCCCAGCGCTACCTGCTCGGCATCGCGGTGCATCACATCGCCGCCGACGGCTGGTCACTCGGCCCGCTGACCAGGGACCTGGCCGCCGCCTACGTGGCAAGGCACGACGGTGCGGCACCCGCGTGGGCGCCACTTCCGGTGCAGTACGCGGACTTCGGGCTGTGGCAGCGTGCCTGCCTCGGCGACGAGAACGACCCGGCCAGCCTCGCGGGCAGTCAGCTTGCGTATTGGCGCTCGGCCTTGACGGATCTGCCCGAGGAACTGCCGCTGCCCTACGACCGGCCGCGGCCGGCGGAGCCGACGCAGCAGGCGGGCACGGTGCGCTTCACGGTGCCGGATCCGGTCCAGCGGGCCCTCGCCGAGCTGGCGAGGGAACAGGGCGTCAGCATGTTCATGGTGCTGCGTTCGGCGCTCGCGGTGCTGCTGCGCGGCGTGACCGGCGGCCGCGACATCGTGATCGGCACCCCGGTCGCCGGGCGCAGCGACACCAAGCTCGACGAGCTGGTCGGCATGTTCGTCAACACGCTGGTGCTGCGCTCCGACGTCGACCCGGATCGCACCTTCGCCGGACTGCTTCGCGCCGACCGCGATACCGAGCTGGCCGCGATGGCGCACGCCGACGTGCCGTTCGAACGCATCGTGGAGGAGCTGGGGCGCGACGGCAGGGCGGGCGCCGCGAACGGCAGGCATCCGCTGTTCCAGGTGGCGTTGACCGTGCAGGACAGCCCGGTCCCCACCCTCGAACTGCCCGGTCTGGCGCTGCGCGCCACCGAACTCGATATCGCGCTCGCCAAGTTCGACCTGGAGCTGCGGGTCGCGCACATCGGCTGCGACGCGGGACCGGGCGAGCCCGGACGGCAGTTCGAATTCGTCTATGCCGCAGAGTTGTTCGACGAATCGACGATCGATACGCTGGCCGACCGGTTCCTCAGGGTGCTGGCCACCGTCACCGCCGATCCGCGAGTCCTGGTGCGTGACATCGACGCCCGCACCGAGCGGGAGCGGCGGCTGTTCACCCCGGCGACCGGCGGGGCGATCACCCCGCAGTGCACGCTTGCTGCGTACTTCACCGCCACCGCGCACATGCATCCGCATCGCATCGCCGTGCAATCGGGCAAGGTCACGCTCGCGTATGCGGACCTGGATCGGCGCTCGAATCGGTTGGCGCGCGCCCTGATCGCGCGCGGCGTCGGTGCGGGGGATCGGGTGGCGCTCGGCCTCACCCGATCGATCGAGTCCGTCGTCGCGGTGCTCGGCGTCATCAAGTCCGGCGCCGCCTTCGTGCCGGTCGACCCGAACTATCCGGCCGACCGGATTCGGCACATGCTCGCCGACTCGGGCTGCTGGATCGGCATCACCGTTGGCGCCCATGCCGACCGGTTGCACGCGGCCGCCACCGCGGGCCCGGTCACCGACTGGCTGCTGCTGGACGATCCCGGCTTCGCCGCCGAACTCGACAGCCACGACGATGAATTGGTCGATGACCTCGACCGTCTGCGGACCGTCGAGGTGGCCGACCTCGCCTACATCATCTACACCTCCGGTTCGACCGGAAAGCCCAAGGGCGTTGCGGTGTCGCATGCCGGGTTGTCCAATTTCGCCGACGAGCTCCGCGATCGGATGCGGGTCGACCGTGACTCGCGCACCCTGCATTTCGCCTCGCCGAGCTTCGACGCGGCCGTCTTGGACCTGCTGCTCGCGGTGGGTTCCGGTGCGGCCATGGTGATCTGCCCGCCGGAGATCTACGGCGGCGACGAGCTCGGCGCGCTGCTGGAGCGCGAGCGGATCACGCACACGTTCATGACACCGGCCGCGCTGGCCACCATCGACCACGAGCGGTGGCCGCTGCCCAACCTGCGTGCGCTGATGGTCGGCGGCGAGGCGTGCGGGCCCGACCTGGTGGCCCGCTGGGCGCCGGGCCGGACCATGCTGAACGGGTACGGGCCGACCGAGACGACCATCGTCGCCACCATCGCGACGCTGACCGCCGACCGGCCCGTCACCATCGGCACGCTGGTGCGCGGGGTGCGGGCGCTCGTGCTCGACGAGCGGCTGCGGCCGGTGCCGGTCGGCGTGCCCGGCGACCTGTACCTCGGCGGCCACAGCGTCGCACGCGGGTACTTCGACCGATTCGGGCTCACCGCACTGCGTTTCGTCGCCGACCCGTTCGGCCCGGCGGGCGCACGGTTGTACCGCACCGGTGATGTGGTGCGCTGGAACGGCGCGGGGGAGCTGTGCTACCTCGGCCGCAGCGATCACCAGGTGAAGGTGCGCGGGTTCCGCATCGAGCTCGGCGAGATCACCGCCGCCCTCGGCGAGCACCCCGGAGTGCGGTTCGCGCACACCGAGGTGCGCCACGTCGCGGGAGCGGATCGGATCGTCGCCTTCGTCCAACCGGCCGACGAACACGCAGGTGTGGATCTGGAGGCGGTGCGCGCCCATGTGGGCGCGCAGTTGCCGTCGCACATGGTGCCCGCGAGTATCACTGTGCTGGAACAGATCCCGTTGACGCCGGTGGGCAAGCTGGATACCGCCGCGCTGCCGGAACCGCAGCTCGCCGTGAGTGCGGCGGCGCGGGCGCCGGAGACCGAATCGGAGCTGCTCGTCGCGCAGGTGATGGGCGAACTGGTAGGTGTCGACGCGGTGCAGGCCGATGACAGCTTCTTCGATATCGGCGGAAACTCGCTGCTGGCAACGCAACTCGTCGCCAGGCTGGCCGCGGCGACGAACACCAGGCTCGAGGTGCGCACCGTATTCGCCGCGCCACGGGTGGCCGAGCTCGCCGCGCTGCTCGACTCCGGGCCTTCGGGCGGGGACGCCAGGCCTGCGCTGGTCAGGCGTACCAGGCCCGAACGGATTCCGTTGTCGGCGGCACAGCGTCGCCTGTGGTTCCTCAACCGGTTCAACGGATCCAGTGCGGCCACCGACCAGACGGCCGGCGCCTACAACGTGCCACTCGTGCTGCGGATGAACGGCAAGCTCGATGTCGACGCGCTGGTCGTCGCGCTGCACGCGGTGCAGGGCAGGCACGAGACGCTGCGGACCGTATTCCCCGAGACCGGCGGCGAACCCGCCCAGCAGGTGCTCGATCTGGCCAGCGCGGCGATCACGCTGTTCGTCGCCACGGTCACGCCGGACGCGGTCGACGAGGCCGTACGGCGTTTCGCCGCACCGGGATTCGACCTCGCCAGCATGGTGCCGATGCGTGCCGCGCTGATCTCGGTGTCGCCCGAGGGCGACCAGGGTGTGCAGAATCCGGCGGAGGTGTCCGACGAGCACGTCCTGGTGCTGGTCGTGCACCACATCGCGATGGACGGCTGGTCGCTGCAACCGATGGCCGTCGATGTCGCGACCGCCTACCGGGCGGCCTGTGCCGGACGGTCACCGGAGTGGGGCGAGCTGGCCATCCAGTACGCGGATTACACACTGTGGCAACAGGACACGCTCGGCACCGAGTCGGACGCGGAGTCGGTGCTCAGCCGTCAGCTCGACTACTGGCGCGGTGCACTCGACGGCATTCCCGAGTTGCTGACTGTGCCTGCCGATCGGCGTCGGCCTCCGGTGCCGTCCTATCAGGGCGGGCTGGTCGAATGCACGGTGGATCCGTTCACCCACAAGGAACTGCGGACCGTCGCGACCAGCAACAACGTCAGCATGTTCATGGTGCTGCACGCCGCACTCGCGGTGCTGCTGCACCGGATGACCGGCGTCGACGACATCGCGGTCGGCTCGCCCGTCGCCGGCCGCGGTCATCCCGCACTGGACCGGTTGATCGGCATGTTCGTCAACACGCTCGTGCTGCGCACCAGCATCGATCCGGACGCCAGGTTCACCGACCTGCTGCACACCGTCCGCGACACCGATCTGGACGCGTTCGCGCACGCGGATGTGCCGTTCGAGCGGCTGGTGGAGGTGCTGAATCCGGCGCGCTCGCAAGCGCATCACCCGCTGTTCCAGGTGATGCTCTCGGTGCAGAACCACCCCGCAGGCGGGCTGGAACTGCCCGAGCTGCGGATCGAAGCGGCCGATATCGACACCGGCATCGCCAAGTTCGACCTGCAGTTCACCCTCACCGAGGCGCAGACGCCGGAACGGGAACCGGCGGGCATCACGCTGTCGGTGAACTATGCGAGCGATCTGTTCGACGAGCAGACCGCGCTGCGGCTCGGCAAGCGGCTGGTCCGACTGCTCGCCGCCATCGCGGCGAATCCGACCACCGCGGTCGGCGATCTGGAACTGCTCGATCCGGCCGAATGGTCCGGGCTCGCCCCGGTCCGCGGCGCGGAGGCCGATCGTCCGGTCACCTTCCCTGAGGTGTTCGAGGCGGCCGCGAACATCGACCGCGCGGCGATCGCGTTGCGCGCCGACGACACCCAGGTGAGCTACGACGCGCTCGACCGGTGGACCAACCGGCTGGCCAGGGTGCTCATCGGCCGTGGCGTCGGCCCGGAAACACTGGTGGCACTCGGTATTCCGCGGTCGGTCGAATCGGTGGCGACGGTGCTCGCGGTGGCCAAGGCGGGCGCCGCGTTCGTGCCCGTCGACCCGCTGTACCCGGCGCAGCGGATCGCGCACATGCTGTCGGATTCCGGTGCGGCACTCGGCATCACCCTCGGCGACTATCGGGACGAGCTGCCCGACGGGGTCGAGTGGATCGTGCTCGACGAGGCGAGTTTCCGTGGGCTGGTGCTCGATTCGTCCGACGAGCCGATCACCGCGGCCGAGCGCACCGCCCCGCTGCGGATGGACAACCCTGCGTATGTGATCTACACGTCCGGGTCGACCGGAACGCCGAAGGGCGTAGTGGTCACGCACGGCGGCCTTTCCAACTTCGCCGCGGAGACCGCGCAGCGGTTCGACGTCCAACCCGGTTGCCGCGTCCTGCATTTCGCGACACCGAGCTTCGACGCCGCGATGCTCGACCTGCTGCTCGCGCTCGGCGGCGCGGCGACCCTGGTGATCACCCCGCCAGGAGTGGTCGGCGGGGCCGAGCTGGCTCGGGTGTTCATCGACGAGGCGATCACGCACGCGTTCATCACCACCTCGGCGCTCGGCACGGTCGACCCGACCGGCGTCACCGAGCTGCAGCATGTGCTCGTCGGCGGCGAAGCATTACCACCGGACCTGGTCACCCGGTGGGCGCCGAATCGCAACCTGTACAACGTGTACGGGCCCACCGAAACGACCATCGTCACGATCATCTCGCAGCCGATGACGCCGGGCGGGCCGATCACCATCGGCGGCCCGATCCGCGGTGTCAGCGCGACGATCCTGGACGCGCGCCTGCATCCGGCGCCGGTCGGGGTCACCGGCGAGCTGCACCTGTCCGGTTCCGCGCTGGCCCGCGGCTACCTGAACCGGCCGGGCCTGACGGCACAGCGGTTCGTGGCCAACCCGTTCGGCAAGCCGGGCGAGCGGATGTACCGCACCGGCGACCTGGTGCGCTGGTGGACCGGGCGCGGTTCGTTCACCGCGGGCCGCGCCGCGAGCATCGGCCGGGAGATCGAGTACGTCGGCCGCACCGACCATCAGGTCAAGATCCGTGGCTTCCGTATCGAACTCGGTGAAATCGACGCGGCACTGGCGCGGCACGGCGGGGTGGAGTTCAGCACCACCATCGGACATCGCACACCGGCGGGAACCACCGCGCTGGTGTCATATGTCAAGGCGCGCAACGGCATCGACCTGACCGCGGCTGAGCTCATCGATCACGTGTCCGAACTGGTGCCGAATTACATGGTGCCGCAATCGATCATGCTGCTCGACGCGGTGCCGCTCAGTCCGGTCGGCAAGCTGGACCGAAAGGCGTTGCCGGAACCGGTGTTCGCCGCCGCAGTCGGCTACCGCGCACCGACCACCCCGACCGAGATGGCGTTGTGTGCGGCCTTCGCCGCAGTGCTCGGCGTGGAATCGGTCGGCGTCGACGACGGGTTCTTCGAGCTCGGCGGCAACTCGCTGCTCGCGACGAAAGTCGTTGCGCAGGTGCGAGCCAACGGTCTCGACCTGCCGGTGCAGGTGATGTTCGGCGAAGCGACACCCGCCGCCATCGCCGCGCGGCTCGACGATTCCGGCGCAGGCATCGCGGCCGCGCTCGGCCCGATCCTGCCGATCCGGCCGATGGGCGGGCGGCAGTCGGCGGACCATGCTCCGCTGTTCTGCATCCATCCCGCGATCGGGCTGGCCTGGTGCTACTCGGGACTGCTCGCGCACCTCGCGCCGGACCGACCGGTGTACGGATTGCAGGCGCCGCACGTCGCGGGGGAGGACGGCTTCGCCTCCATCGCCGAGGCCGCGGGACAGTATGTGGCACATATCAAGTCGATTCAGCCGACCGGGCCCTACCACCTGCTCGGCTGGTCGCTCGGCGGGCTGATCGCGCACGAGGTGGCGGTGCGGCTGCAAGAAGCGGGCGAGGAGGTCGCGCTGCTGTCGATGATGGACAGCTACCGGCTCTCCGACGCCTGGCTCGAGCACGCGATCCCGAGCGTTGCCGAGATCATCGAGGAGTTCGGCGCCGATCAACTCGACGCCCCCCTCGACCCCGCGATGAACCTGCGCGACGCGGCAGAACTGCTGCGCGCGCGGCCGGGGCCGTTCGCGGCGCTCACCGTCGAGCACCTCGAACGGCTTTACGCCGGCTACACCAACGGCACTCTGCTCGCGCACAGTTTCCGGCCCCGCGTCTTCGACGGTGACCTGGTGTTCTTCACCGCCGCCGCGGACGAGATCAACCGGGCCGACCCGGAGCGGCGCGCGTCGGCCTGGCAGCCGTTCGTCACCGGCGACATCCACGACAACGAACTCCCGTGCAGGCACTCGGCGATGACCGCACCCGAATCGCTCGCCGCGATCGGGCCGGTCCTGCGTCACGTGCTCGACGGCGAGCCGCCGCAGCCCGCCGACGATCCGGCACCCCGAAGGAAGGGCGCCGCCGACAAAGCTGCCTCTAGCACCAGAAAGAAGGAGAAGCGCAGGTGAGTGGGCACTGCCCGACCATGTTCTTGCCGTTTCGGGCCTGCGATGAGCCGGACCCGGCGAAGGGGATGTCGTTAGTGGAGGGAGCGGCGCAGGTGGCAGCCGTCGGTCGACCGGCGCGGACGACGGTGGAGGTGGCGCGATGAGTTTGGCGGTGGAAGTACACGGATTGGTGAAGAGCTACGGCAAAGTTCGGGTGCTCGACGACATCGACCTGCAGATACCGACGGGCACCGTGATGGGTCTGCTCGGCCCCAACGGCGCGGGTAAGACGACGACCGTTCGCATCGTGACGACCCTGCTGCGGCCCTGCGCCGGGTCGGTGCGGGTGGCGGGGGTGGACGTGCTGCGCAATCCCGGTGCGGCACGGCGGCGGATCGGACTGTCCGGCCAGTACGCGGCAGTCGACGCCAACCTGTCCGGCTACGAGAACCTGCGCATGGTGGCCAGGCTGTACGGGATGTCGCAACGACAGTCCACCGCCCGCGCCGCCGAACTGCTCGGCGCGCTCGGCCTCGAACACGCGGCGCACCGCAGGGCAGGCACCTACTCCGGCGGTATGGCGCGGCGGCTCGACCTCGCCGGTGCGCTCGTCGCGCGGCCCGCGGTCGTGGTGCTCGACGAGCCGACCACCGGCCTCGATCCGCGCGGCAGGATCGACATGTGGCGCGTCATCGGCGATCTCGTCGACGACGGCACCACCGTGCTGCTCACCACGCAGTACCTGGAGGAGGCCGATCTGCTCGCCGATCGGATCACCGTTATCGATCGCGGGCGGGTCATTGCGCGTGGCTCTGCGGACGAACTGAAGATGTCGATCGGTGGCGACCGGCTCACCGTCACCCTCGCCGCCGGGCAGGACGTGCGGCCAGCACTGTCGGTGCTCGCGCAGATCGGCATCGGCGAGCCGAGCCACGAGGCGGGCACCGACGAGGCGTCGATCGTGGTCGGTGACGGCTCGCGCACCATGGTCGAGGCGCTGCGCAGGCTCGACGACGCCGGGGTGTGCGTGCTCGACGCCAACGTCCACCGTCCGAGTCTGGACGACGTATTCCTTTCTCTCACCGGCACCGCCGCCGGTGCGCCGGCCGACCGGCAGTCAGAAACCGATGACGTTCAAGAGGAGATTCTTTCGTGACCGCTGTTGTCGACATCCCGAAAATGCACTTGGCCCACCTGGATTCGGGCCCGCGGCTGCGGATCTTCCGAGACAGCGCGATCGTCGCCTACCGCAATCTGCTGACCATCCTTCGCGTGCCGACGCTGCTGGTGACCGCAACGATTCAGCCGCTGATGTTCGTGTTCCTGTTCGCCTACATCTTCGGCGCTTCGCTCGGCGGCAGTCAGTACCGCGAGTTCCTGCTTGCCGGAATCTTCACGCAGACAGTGGCATTCAATGCGGCGTTCACCACCGTCGGGCTGGCAGGTGATCTGCAGAAGGGCATCATCGATCGGATGCGGACGCTGCCGATGTCACGGCTGGCGGTGCTGATGGGGCGCACGCTGTCGGATCTGGTGGTCAACATCCTCAGCGTCGCGGTGATGGTCGGCTGTGGTTACGTGGTCGGTTGGCGGATCAACGGTGGAATCGCCGATGCGGCACTGGCTTTCGGTGTCATTCTGTTGTTCGCGTTCGCGATGTCCTGGGTCGGTGCGCTGACCGGCTTGCTGTCGCCGACCGTCGAGGTGGCACAGAGCGCGGGCCTGATCTGGCTGTTCCCGCTGTCTTTCATCTCGTCGGCCTTCATCTCCGCCGAAACGCTGCCCGGTCCGCTGCGCACCATCGCCGAATGGAACCCGATCACCGCGGTATCGGCCGCGGGCCGCAAGCTTTTCGACAACGGAGCCCCACCAACCTTCGCGCCCGCCACCGGCTGGGCCGCCGACCACTGCGTCGAATACGCCATCGGCTGCTCACTGGTCATCCTCGCCATCGCGGTACCCCTCGCATTGATGCAGTACCGAAAAGTCGCCAGCCACTGAGCAATTCGCTCGATACCCCGGAGCGCTTCCTCCAGTTGGCCGAACTCCCTCAGTCATGTCACACCGGCTTGACCTGTTGAGCGGAGAGAAATGGTTGCTGATCCGCATTGAGCGGAGTCTTATGGTTGCAACACGCCGGACGACACGCACCATTTCTCTCCCGTCAACTTTCCAAGATCACTTCCTTGCGGATCTTTTGGC
>NZ_BDAY01000027.1 GCF_001612685.1 Nocardia altamirensis NBRC 108246 | reverse complement strand
GCTGACCTCCGCAGTCGATCACGCGGCGTCTTGTCCCAGCCGGGTCACTTGGCTGTGGTCCGGTTTCGAGATCTTTCGAGATCAAAGAAGTCGAATCTTCGCTACTGGCTACTGGGTACATCGAAATTCACCCTTTGGGCTGGGAACCGCAGAGGCTTCATGCGGTTCACAAAGGCTGTAGGCCCTGTGAACCGTGTGGAACCTTTGTGGTCCACCGAAGTAGTGCGGATGGGCAGTGGGGGTGCGGGTTTCGGCGTTAGGCTGCGGTGCCCTTGGCGCGCACTATGGTTGGTGGGATGTCGCGGAGTAGTGGCAGGTTGTTGAAGAGCGGGAGGGTTGCTGCGAGCACGCCGCGGGAGGGGCCGTAGGACGCGACGGAAATCTCGGTGACTCGAGAACTCCAGCTGCGCAGCAGGTTTGCGACGTCGCTGCGTTTGACGCCCCATGGCATCGGGGGCGCCTTGTAGTCCGGCGTCTTCTGGAAACCCTTCATCGTCTTTTGTGAGAACCACGGCGGGATCGTGTCGAACATCAGCTCGACGCCGGGGAACCGCTCGAAGATCGCTGTGCACAGTTCCCGTACTTCCGCTTCTTGGAAGTACATGAAAAGCCCTTGGGCGGTGATGAATACGCCGTTGGCGGGGTCGACCTCGTCGAGCCAGGCCAGGTCGAGCGCACTCACCGGAAGGTGGCGGCAGCGCTCGGTCGGCGGGAGGAACCTGGCCCGCAGTTCGATGCCTTCCGGCACGTCGACGCACACCCAGCGCACGTGTCCGTCGTCGCACCGCTGGAACTGGGTTTCCAGCCCGGACGCGAGTTCGACGACGGTGCCGCCGGGATGTTCGGCCAGCCACGGTGTCAATGCCTTGTCGAAGGCGACGGAGCGGACGGCGTGGGTGCCGTCGGGCGCGCCGAATGTGCGCTGATAGTCGAAGTCGATGGCGTCGTAGATGCGGAGGCATTCCGGGTCGCGCAGGATCCCGTCGGCCCGCTTGGCTTCGGACGCTCGGTTGTAGAGCGTCCACAGCATGGTTTCGGGTACGCCCTTCAGATTCTCGACTTCAGTGCCCATTACGTGGTCCTCCCGGCCGCCGTTCGATGAAAATTAGCCTAGCCTAACTTCGACGATTTGGGCTGGCGTTGTTTCAGCAACCTGCAGGAACACGAAAGGCCGCCTACATCTTTCGATACAAGCGGCCTTCGCGGACTACATCTCTCGACGCCTACATCTCTCGACGCAGGCGACCTTTACCAGCGTCTTAGACCCGCCGACGCGTCTTCAGCAGGTCGAGGCGCTCCTTGAGCAGCTCCTCGAGCTCGTCCTTGCTGCGACGCTCCAGCAGCATGTCCCAGTGCGTGCGCGGCGGCTTGACCTTCTTGGTCTCCTGGGCGGTGCCCTCCATGAGGGTGCCCTCCTGACCGTTGCGGCACAACCACGTCGGGGGGATCTCGGCGTCGTCGGCGAACGGGACATCGAATTCTTCACCGTTGTCGGTGCGGTACCGGGCGATCCGACGCGGAGCCAGGTCGTGGTCGCGATCGGTCTCGTAGCTCACCGCTCCGAGCCGACTGCCCCGGAGTACGCGATCTGCCATGGTGTGCCTCTCCCTGTGTGCTCGAGTCTGTTGCTGCGACCGTGTCCGGACGAGCATTCTCGTGCTGGACCTTATGTGCAACGTACGGGCCTGCGCCGATAGTTCCCGACGCGGCCGCGGAACCGTTCCATTGTAGTCGTAACCGCGCGTCGACCTCGCCGCGCCCAGTGTCCAGCGGTTAGCGAGGGTCGCTAAGCGGAGTACGGCCGCCGAACCGTTAAGGTTCTGCGTCATGTCGCGCCGCTTGCTGTCCTGCCTGTCGTGAAAATGGGGGTGAGTCGTATCTCTGAGCGCCGTCAGTCTCGCCAGTTGTCCTGCCTGTGGTGTGGGCGGGAGATCGTGGAGTCGGAGGCCGGGCGTCGCCGCCGGTACTGCCGGCAGTCCTGTCGCCAACGGGCCTACGAGCATCGCAACAGTTTGAAGGGCACCGGGATCCCCGACGACTCCGTCGTGCTGAGCGCCCAAGAGGCGGCTGACCTGGCCGATCGCTGGTTCGCCGCGCGGTGTGCCGCCGAGGATGTCGCGATCGCCATCGAGGAGCGGGAGAGCCACGAGGAGTTGGCGACGCTGGCGAAGACGCTGATCGAGCTAGCCAGGGAGGCCGAACGGCTGCGGTGATCTGACGCGGCGAACCCGCACGGCCGACGCGTGCGGATTCGCTGGTTCGGTCACCGAGTTCGGCAGATCTGCGCTCATCGCGTTTCGGTCACCGGGTCCGGTGGACCTGTGCTTATCGAGTTTCGATGCGCCGCAGCCTCGTTACCGGTGCCGCCGCAACGGCCTTGGGCTTGCGGCTGCGCAGGTAGACGGCGCTGAGCAACACTGCGACACCCGCGGCGAGCGCCCCGAACTGGATCAGCGTGCTGCTACTCGGGTGCGCGAGCGACTCGGCCCGCAGCGCCTGGAACAGCACGATGGCCAGCAGGCCCGCGTAGCCGAGCGCGAGGACGCCGATCAGTGCGGCGCGAGTGCGTTCCGAGCGCAGCCAGCGATAGCGCGGGGCCAGCCAGGCCAGGACAAGCACGGCGAGCAGCAGCACCTGGATGCCGTGCATGCCGACGAAGTGCGGGATCCGCAGGTCGCCGCCGATCGTGCTCCAGTGCGTGATCGGCATGCCAGGCGCCGCGTCCCGCGGGGAAAGATCACGGCTCGCCGGGTCGATCACCGTGTGACCGGCGGCCAGTTCCACGATCTTGCCGTCGGTGTCGCGGGCCAGCTGAGTTCCGGTGAAGCCCATCAGGTACCCGAGCATCATCGAGGCGACGGCGAGCAACAAGCCTGCGTGGATGGCGCGCGTGGTCGGCCGATCGGCCATCCGCTGCCAGCACACCATCAGCGCGATGATCAGATTCGCGACGAACAGTCCAGGCACGCCGGAGGCGAACACCACCTGACCGATGTCGTTGACCTTGTCGGTGTGGTCGGTGTTGAAATGACTGAAGGTGCCACGGGCCGCCTGCAAGGCGATGAAGCCGACATCGATGATCCCGGTCACCGCGAAGATCGTGCCGAGCCACCAGGTGACGCGACTTCCCTTGTGCGGCAAGGAGAGCAGCCACGCCAGGGTGATGCCGTAGAGGCCGAAGGCGAGACCGAACTTCGCGGGCTTGAGCCAGACGGACTCGCCGAGCAGGATGCGATCGTCGACGACCATGCCGACCAGGCACCAGACGACGAGCGCCGCCATCACGAGCGTCATCCAGGTCAGCGGTCGGTGCAGGCGTGCGACGGCGTCGGCGATCGGGCCGGTGCGACGATGCCGCGCCGCCGAGGGGCGATCCGTGGGCGCGGCGGCGAGATCTGTGATTGCCATGCACCGAAAGTAGGAATCGGCACGCCCGGAAGGCGTCCCGCCGCAGCGCTATTCGGTTCTAGTACCCGGGTACTGAGCGGGCGGCGAAGTCGACCGCGAGCGTGGCATCGTCGGCACGTTCGCGGTCGGATAGGCCCTTCGCGAGCCCCTCATCGACCCGCGAAGGAAAGGCGTCAGCGGTTGTTGGCCTGGATGTCGATGCCGCGGGCCGCGAGCCACGGCAGCGGGTCGATCGGCTCGCCGCCGGGCAGGTGGATTTCGTAGTGCAGGTGCGGGCCGGTGGAGAAGCCGCGGTTGCCGACGGTGGCGATGATGTCGCCCGCGCGGACCTGCTGGCCGACGGTGGTCAGGATGTCGTTGACGTGGCCGTAGATGCCGATGGTGCCGTCGTCCTGCTGGACACGCACCCACATGCCGAAGCCGCTGGCGGGTCCGGCCTCGATGACGACGCCATCGGTGACCGCGGCTATCGGCGTGCCGATGGGGTCGGCCAGGTCGAGGCCTGCGTGCAGTGCGCCCCAGCGGGTGCCGAAGGTGGAGGTCAGGATGCCGACGATGGGGCGGACGGTCTTGGGGCGGGCGGCTTCCGCGGCGAGGCGGTGCTGCTCCCACAGGACGTTGTCCGGGACGGTCTGCGGCATCTGCGCTTCGCGAGGGGTGAAGGCGGTGAACTGTGCCTGCGCGACCACGTCGGCGGCGACTTGTTTGCCGGGGGTCAGCTGGCCTGTCGGGGTCTGGTCGGCGGCGGCGAGAACACCGAGTGAGGCGCTGACGACGGCGGACACGGCCACCGCGCGGGTGGCGGCACGATGGCGTCGGGTCCGGGTCGCGCCCCGACGTGAAGATAACGGAACGGTCACGGGCATGGAACGAACGTACGGGAGTCTACGGTGAGGTCCGCAATCGTGTGGCTACCGTCACGCGGGCAGAAAAGCCCAGTTGGCGTATCACATCTAGGTAACTACACGGCGTGTCTCGCGTGTTTACCGGGGGTAACTCCGTATTAAGCCGAGTTGACCGTGAGGCCGCTTGTTGATCACACTATTTCAGTGGCGACTAACGGAGTCCGCGCGCTGATGGCGTTATCCGATCCGACCCGCCGCGCGATTTTCGAGGCGCTCCCGCAAGCCCCGCGCGCGGTCGGCGAGCTCGCCGCGCTCACCGGTGTCAGCAGCTCGGCGGTCTCCCAGCATCTGCGCGTGCTCCGCGAGGCCCGCCTGGTGATGATGCGTCCGGACGGCAACCGCCGCATGTACTCCCTCGACCCCCGCGGCCTCAGCGATGCCCGCGACTACCTCGACCAGTTCTGGCCGAGCGCACTTGCCGCCTATGCCGCCGCACTCCACACCGCCCGCACCGAAGACCGCCCCGGCGACCCTTCGTGAGCTAGTGCTCGAGGCTTCACAAACCCTGGAATGTTCGAAACTCGCTGGGCGGTAAGGGGTCAGCCGACGCGGCGGTAGGTGGTGCGGCGGGGTTGGGTGCCGGTGCCTGGCCAGTTGCGCTTGTTGAGTTGTTTGTCGACGGCGTTGATCACCTCGGTGACGCCGATGCGCAGCAGGCCGGGGTCGGGGGTGTCGGCGTCGGGGTCACCGAGTTGGCCCGCCCAGAGGACAGCATGCCGGTTCAGCAGGTGCGGGGGTGGTCCGCCCCAGCGGGGTGGCGTCGGGCCGAAGAGTTGGACGGTGCGGGTGCCGAACGCGGTGGCCAGGTGCGCGGCGCCGGTGTCGCCGCACACCATCAGGGCCGCCTCCGCGATGGTGGCGGCCAGCTCGATCAGGTTTTGTTCCCCGGCGAGGACCCGGCCGATCGGCAGACCTGCGCGTGCGGCGATGTTCAGCGCGATATCGCGCTCGGTTTCGTCGCCGGTGAGCACCACTTCACGGCCGAGAACAAGCAGATGCCGGACGACGGCCGCGAATCGATCGGGCGGCCAGCGCCGGGCCGGTGCGCCAGCGCCGACGTGCACCACGACGCAGTCGCGGTGGCTGGTGATCGACACCGGCGGCACCAGGCCGAGGTTGCGCCGGTCCGCGACAATATCGTCGGATTCGAGCAGATGGCACCAGCGGTCGACATCGTGCATGTCCGGCTGCCATTGCGGTCCGGTCAGCTCGGGAAACGCGGGATTCTGATAGCTGAGGATGCGTCCGGGATCCGTCTTGGCCAGCGCGACAATGCTCTCGGTGCTCGGGCCGGACAGGTTCACCGCCAATTGCGGGCCTGGCCCGTCCCACCGCAGCCCGGCAACATCGGGCGTGGGCAGCAACGAATCCACCGAAGCGATCAGATCGACGATCGGCTTCAGCCGCTGCGGCGCGGCGAGCACGATCCGATCATGTGGCTTGGCTCGGCGCAGCGCGCGGAGGGCCGGGACCGCAGTGAGTAAATCACCGAGCCCACGTGCCTGCAGCACGAGTACAACCGCCACCCTCTTCTCCTAGCCACCCGAGACTCACGAAACCGACCCCACCCGTTTCGGCCCATGGGCGCCCACCGACAAGAGTCACTGCCCGATGACTACCCGACCCAGTTGAGCCATAAACCCCGACGCGTCAGTGCTATCGATCGCACTGGATGCTTCGGCGCACTAACCTCGTGTCATGACCTCCCGGCTCAACCCGTACCTCAGTTTCGGCGACACGGCCCGCGCAGCCCTGGAGTTCTACCGCGACGTATTCGGCGGCACCCTATCCATCAGCACGTTCAGCGATTTCAGTGATAAGGACGCACCCGGCGCGGACCTGGTCATGCACGGCGTCCTGGAAACACCGAGCGGGTTCACCCTGATGGCCGCCGACACCCCGCCGGGCATGGAATACAAACCGGGAAGCAGCATTTCGATCAGCCTCAGCGGTCCGGACGCGGCGGAGCTGCGCGGTTACTGGGAGCGGTTGTCGGCGGCAGGCACCGTCTCGGTGCCGTTGGAGAAGCAGATGTGGGGCGACGAGTTCGGCATGTGCGCCGACCGGTTCGGCATCGGCTGGATGGTCAACATCGTCAGCCCGGAGACGGCCGAACCGAGTGTGTCGGCCGCCGAGTGATCCGGCCGTTTCCGCTGAACGGCTGAACCGAGCGCGTCGACGGCCGCCTGATCCGGCCGTTTCGCTGTGAAGCCCGCTGGACTTGCCGATCGCGCGTCCAAATGCGCAAAATGCCAGGTGAGAGCGCCTAGCATCGATATATGACGACAAACAGCGTGCTAGAGGGTCCTTTGCAGTCCCTTGCCCGCAGTGCGTGGCAAACGGTGCTGGTAACTGGCGTCCTCTCAGTGGTTCTCGGTGTGATCATGTTGGTGTGGCCCGGGCCGACCCTGTTGGCCGCGGGCATCCTTTTCGGCATCTATTTGGTTGTCACTGGATTTCTGCAGCTGATGGCCGCGTTCGGTGTCCCGAGCAGCACCGGTGTCCGGGTGCTCGCGTTCATCAGCGGGGTGCTGTCCATCGCCATCGGCGTCTTTTGCTTCCGGGACGAGTTGACTTCGATTCTGTTGCTCGGCATCTGGATCGGCATCGGCTGGCTGTTCCGCGGCGTGGCGACGGTGATGATGGCGCTGTCGGAGCCTGCGATGCCCGGTCGCGGGTGGAGTGTGTTCTTCGGTCTGATCACCGTGATCGCTGGCATCGTGCTGATCGTGTGGCCGTTGTCGTCGGTGGCGACATTGGCCGTTGTGGTCGGCGTGTGGTTGATCGTGCTCGGCGTCATGGAGGTCGTGGTGGCGTTCGGGGTGCGCAAGGACGCCAGGGCGCTGCAGAACACGCTCGCCTGACCAGTTCTTTCCGGCCTGCGGCCGTCGCGCCCAACCGGCGCGGCGGCCGCGGTCTGTCGTCGGCCGATCAGGATTCGAACAGCGACTGGCCGAGATATTCGTCGGGTGACCGCACGCCGGGCGGGAGGACGAAGACTGCCGAGCCGACCGGCGTTGTCCAGACGTTGAGGGCGTCGAATTCCGCGAGCCGCTGCTGGACCGGCAGGAACTGGGTGTCCACGTCGCGCTGGTAGGCGGCGAAGAGCAGGCCCGAATTCGAGAGTGCGCCCGGTGCGGGAGCGTCATCGTAGTTGTAGCCGCGGCGCAGGAAACGTTCGCCGTCGTTGGTGTGATGTGCGCGCGCGATGTGCGAGGACTGCGGGATGATCGGGATGCCGTTCGCGTCGACCGCCGCGAAATCCGGCTCGTCGAACTCGCGGGTGCCGGTCAGCGGTGCACCGGTGGCGATGGTGCGGCCGACCGTGAGTTCCCTACCCTCCTGGTCGATTTCGTCCCAGGTGTCCAGAGTCATCGCGATGCGGCGCAGCACACAGGAGGTGCCGCCCGCCAGCCACGGCTGCATGGCGCCGTCGTCCCACACCAGCCGATCGAAATCCGGGGTGCCCGGCGCGATGTTCACCGTGCCGTCCACCTGGCCCATCAGGTTGCGCGGCGTCTGGCCCGGTGCGGCATTGCGGAATCCGCGCTGCACCCAGCGCACGGTCACCAGCGACGCGACGCTGCGGCACAGCACCCGGACCGCGTGCGACACGGTGGTCGCTTCGTCGGCGCAGACCTGCACCAGCAGATCGCCGTCGCTCCAAGCTGATTCGAGACGATCGATGGGAAACGGTGGCAAGGGCCGCAGCCAGGACGGGCGCTTGTCCTGCAGGCCCGCCATCGTGAAGACCGCAGGGCCGAGGCCGACGGTGACGGTGAGGCGGGCAGGTCGCTGCGCCAGTTCCGGTTCCGTGTCGGCCAGCGCGGGCCGACCCTGGGTGAGCCGCGCGGCGTCACCGGTCCAGATCTGCAAGATGCCGACCAGGTCGGCCTTGCTGACACCCGGTTTCAGATCGAACGCGACGAACGTCGCATGCGTTTGCGGTGTCGTCGCGATGCCTGCTTGGTGCGGTCCGTAGAACGGTTCGATCGGCGACTGAGCGGTGTCTTGTCGGCCGGTCAGCGCGACCGCGCCCCATCCGATCCCTGCTGCGCCCGCCGCGGCGGCTCCACCACCGAGGAGCCGCCGACGGTTGAGCCGACCCGACCGGGAGGTGTTGGGCTCAGCCACCGTGCGCAGGTGCTTGCGCACCATTGGCGGGGGCGGGTGCGCCGTTCGTTTGCGCCGATGTCGGTGCGCCGCTCGGGTGCTCGGGGGCCGGTGCGCTACCTGCGTGCCCGGATGTCGGTGCGCCGCTTGAGTGTTCGGGCGCCGGTGCGCCAGTCGCGTGTTCGGGCGCCGGTGCACCACTCGCATGATCGGGCGAATACTTCTCCTGATTGCCGGAGAAGTCGCGCACCCGCGCAGTGAACGTCGTGGTCGACCCGTCGTCGAAGGTCAACGTCACCGGAGTCTCCGACCCCGTCCGCAACGGACCGGTCAACCCCATGAACATGATGTGATCACCACCCGGCCGCAGTGTCACCTTGCCGTGCGCCGGGATGACGAACCCGCCCGCCTTCGGGCGCATCGTCTTGGCTCCGGTCGCGTCCGCGACCACCTCGTGCAACTCCACCCGCCCGGACGCCGGACTCGACGCCGACACCACGGTCAACGCCTTGTCCGCCGAGTTGCTCAACTCCCCGAAGGCCGCCGACATCTCCGCGTCCGCCGCCTTCACCCATTGCTCCTGCACCGTCACCGAATCCGCCGCCCGCTCAGGCTTTTTCGCCTCGGACGAACATCCCGCCAACACGATCGGCACCGCTAGAATTGCGATACCCCCACGCAACGCAAGCTTCAGCGATCGAACGCCGTTGCCCCGCACCGAATCTGTAGTCATGAAAATCTCCGATCAAGAATGTGGAGTGCCGCTGTCGACAGTCGCGCCAACCCAGCGGCATTCGACGAGCACGGGACTCCGAAAAAGTCCACACAGATCGAGCTGGCAGGCCGACCTTCATGCCGAATCGAGCCAGTCGATGGAGCCAGACCGAAGACAGGGTGTCTTTCGGCTGGAAGATGATGCCCAACAGCCCCTCTCGCGGAGGCGAGCCGGGTGTGGTCAGACCGGCACGGGTGGCCCACGCAGCCCGGAACCGGAGCTGAACAGCAGCCGCCGGTACGCAGGAAGCGGGCCGAAGGGAATGGGGGAGACAGGCGCGAAGCCGGGCGCAGGGCCGCTCTCGAGCACCCGCACCGTCCGGCCCGCCGCGGAAATCGCGCGAGCGACGGCAATTTCGGCTCCCCGAATGAGCACCGCCCCAACCGGAATGGCGGCGAGATGCGCGGCAACCATCACCGACGTCAGATGCGACCCATGATGATGCCCGGGCGACATCGTCAGCGCGACATGGCCAACCGCCTGCCCCAACGCCAGCAGCACCATCACATCGGCAACTCGGTGCCGAGCCCGCCGCACGCCGACCACCACACCGACCACAGCGCAGGCGGCAATCAACAGCGCGATCGAAGACCCACCAGGATCAACAACACCCCCACCAACGGCATGCGCCGCAATGCTCACCGCCCCGGACGCGGCCCCAACGAAAGCGCCACGCACCCGCGCCACCGCCGCCACCGCCATCCGCACCGCCCCATACTACTTCCGGTCGTAGCCCCACCCGCCCCGGTTTCCCGGAAGCGACCACCGGTTGCGCCACGAGTGGCACACCACCGTGCGCGCTACTCGACCTTTGCCGCAGCCATGTGCCACTCGTGGCGAACGTTGGCCGGTGCCAGTCGCGGCGAACGTTGGCCGGTGCCAGTCGTGCTGCAGAGAACGGTTCGTCTGAATGGATTTGATTGAGCGCTGGGCCACCGTCGCCTGGCTGTGGGAAGGATTTCTCGAGCTACGTTTTCCCTGCCGTGGCGGCAAGGAGGTGGCGGGCATCTGCCTGACGTTGCTGGATCTAGAAATCGCAGGCTGCGTGTCGACCTGGCTCGACAACGGCGGCTCCCTCGACTGGAAGCGCCGCGAGATACTGCGTCACCGCATCACGCGCCTGGAGGAAATCTTGCCTTTGCTCGCCGGTGCAGAGCTCCGATACTTCGAGCACCTGTACCAGGTGGCCGTGCTCGCCGCACGGCTCGACGACTCGTCGGATGGCGCAAGGTCTCAGTGAGTGCCGCTAGCTGCTGAGGACCGCATCTCGTCCGTCGTCGATGTCCTCGAAAAGCAGGCGGGCGCAGCCGGTTTGCGGTTCCTCGATTGCCACGGCGAGATCGTCCCGTGGTAGTCGCCGACCGAAGTCAGGTGAGCACTGGAAGTAGCTGGGGGCGTTTGGGTTCGACGCCTGCGCCGGAGGAGATGCCGCGCAGGCGTCGACCGACCCACGGGGCGAGGAACTGCACGGTCCAGCGGACTTCGGTGTTGAGCTTTTCGACAAGGGTCGAGGTGAGTGGGGGTAGGGGATCGCGCCACGTGTCGTCGGCGCCCGGAACCGTGAGCGCGGCGGCGAGGGCGCGGGCGACGATGTTGTGGCCGACCGGGCTGAGATGCAGACGATCGTCGGACCAGGCACGGGGGTGGTGTGCGGCGGCGACCGGCTCGAAGTCGACGAGGGTGACGCCGCGCCGCGCGGCCAGCTCGCGCAGGTCGGCGTTCAGGGTGTGTACCCGGGCGGAGAGCGGCCGTGCGAAGGGCGCGACGGCGCCGATGTCGGGGAAGGTGAAGGTCACCACCTTGGTGCCGAGGCCGGTCAACGCGGTGAACATCGCATCGATGTCGGCGAGCAGCGCGTCCCGGTCGAATCGCGGCCGGAGGATGTCGTTCATCCCGGCGACGACCGTGGCGAGGTCGGGGCGCATGGCGAGCGCGGGTTCGAGCTGCTCGGCCCGGATCTCGCCTGCGCGTCGACCGCGAACCGCGAGGTTGGCGTAGTGCAGACCGGGGTTGGCGGCGCCGAGCATGGCGGCGAAACGATCGGCCCAGCCCCGGAATCCGCCATGACCGTCGGGGTCACCGAGTCCTTCGGTCTGGCTGTCGCCGAGGGCGACGAATCGGGCGAACGACGCTCCTGCGGTCGGCGGCACGACGGACTCCTGTCGTCTTGGCGGGAATCCCGTACGGGCACCTCGCATTTCGACTCATCGTCGCACGCGTTCAGAGCGGCCGGAATCCGGCCCCGACGCCGCCGCTGTTGTCGATATCGTCGAGCACCATCCCGATCTGGGTCGCCACGGCCGGATCGTGCAGTGGCGCCGTCGCGGTGTGGCACATCACATCGAACACGGTCACGCCGACCACCCGCACGCCGAGGTGCCCGACGTTCATGCCCACCAGTCGATCGCCGATGGTGACCGGTCCGCCGGAATCGCCTGGCTGAGAACAGGATTGATGCTGGAACCACCACCGATGCGTGTCCCACACGATGCCGCAGTTGTGGCCGGAGGTGCGCCCGTTCTTGCACACCACGTCACCGGGTTGTGGTGGGGCGCCGATGCCGCCGATCATGGTCGCGGCGACCTGGCGTAGGGGTGCGACCTTGGCGCGATCGAACTCCAGCACCGCGTAATCGTCGGCATTGTCGACGGCCGCCACGGTGCCGATGATCCCGGCGGCAGGCGTCCGTTCCGCCCGCACTGTCATCCCGACTTCGGCGCAGTGACCCGCGGTGAGCCCGACCAGCCGGTTCTCCCTGTCGTACCCGATGGTGGTGAGCGTGCACGTCGACGGCCCGAGCAGGATCCCCGAACCGCCGCCCAGGGATGCGCTCGGCCCGGCCGCCGCATGACCTGGCACCCAGACGAGAGCGAACGCCAACGCGGCGACGCCGACCATCGCTCGAATCCCGAACCGTCGCAGAGCACACATGTCGCACCCTTCATCCAGCGGATGGGTCAGGCTTTTCCTGCACGCACATGCGGGGTGCGGGGCGAACTGCTGCTCGCATGATGCCGCCACCGGGCCCCGCACCTGTGGAGATAGCTCATTGTTTCAGACCGGATGGTCGGTGTGCGGCAGGAAGCCGTTCCGTGACCAGATCTTGGGCCAAGCGCAATCAGCCGATACCGAGGGGTGATCCCGCCTGGTCGATTCGGTACCGCGGGGGTAGCGGTGCGCTACCGCAGAGGGATGCCCGTCGGCCTGCCGCGCGGATAGATTTTCGCGGACCAGACGGAGGCATGATGCGATATCCGATGTTGGCTGTGACACTTGCTCTGGCCTTGGCGGTCAACGGATGTGGCGGCACGCCCGAGCCTGCTGCCTTGGCTCGTGACGCCGACGCGATAGTGGCCGTCGGCACCACCGGAGTGCAGGCGCGGGTGGTGGACGAGGCCGCGGGGACCAACCGGGTCGCGGTGGCGGGCCGCGCGGATAGTGCCGGGGTGGAACCGGTTTCGTCGGACGGGTACTTCCGGATCGGCAGCGTGACCAAGACGCTGGTCGCGACCGTGGTGCTCATGCTGGTCGGCGAGGGACGGCTCACCCTCGACGACACCGTCCAGCAGTGGCTACCGGACATGGTGCGCGGCAACGGAAACGGCGGAGCGTCGATCACCGTACGCAATTTGCTCCAGCACACCAGCGGCCTGCACGACAGCATGCCCGATATGGCCACCGCCGAGGACTACTACCGGCTCCGCTACCAGGCACGCACCCCGGAACAGGCGGTGGCATCGGCCGTCGCGCAAGCCCCCGATTTCGCACCGGGCACCGGCTGGTCGTACTCGAATGTCGGCTACGTCGTGCTCGGCCTGATCATCGAGAAGGTGAGTCGGCGCCCCTGGTACGACGAGGTGAGCACACGGATTCTGGAGCCGCTCGGGCTGCGCGACACCCGGTGGCCTGGCGATGTGCCAACGTTGCCGACGCCACATGCGAAGGGCTACAACCAATTCGCGGCCGACGGGCCGATGGTCGAGGTCACCGAGCTGGTGGACGCCGACGCCTCCGGCGGCTATCTCTCCACCACCGCGGATCTCGGCACCTTCTATCGAAGCCTGCTCGGCGGCAAGCTTTTACGACCCGAACAGCTGGCGCAGATGCGCGGCACGGTGCCGGCTGACGGCGTGATCGCCCAGGTCTGGCCGGGAGGACGCGCCGGGCTCGGCCTGTTCTCGGTACCGCTGTCGTGCGGCGGCGTCTACTGGATGCACAACGGTGGCCAGACCGGATACCTCACCAACGCCGCCGTCACCGAGGACGGTCGCCGCAGTGCCGTCGTCTCGCTGTCCGGCACCCTCGCGGTGGGGGAAGATCCGCTGCACAGCAAGGGATTCACGCAACTGCAGGCTGCCAACGCACTGATCGATCACGCGCTCTGCGGTGAATGAGCAGACTCGTCAGAGGAATTCGGTGAGGTAGGCGAGGAGGACCTCGGGGCGTTCCTCGGGGATGAAGTGCCCGCAGTCGGGGATCGCTGCGCCGCGTACATCCTCCGCGTACTCGCGCCAGATCTCCAGTGCTGGAATCTCTTCGAGGAAGCTCGACGCGCCCCAGAGGGCGAGCACCGGCATGGTGAGGCGGTGGCCTGCGTCGGCGTCGTCGTGTTCGGTGTCGAGGTCGGCGGCGCGATAGTCGTCGAAACCCGCGCGCAGCGCGCCAGGCGTGCTGAAGGCGCGGATGTATTCGTCGATGGCCTCGGCGGGCAGACCGTGGCGGTTGACGGTCCAGGTCTCGAAGAAGTAGCGCAGGTAACCGGGAATGTCGTGGCCGACAAGGCGTTCCGGCAGGTCCGGTTGGAGGTGGAACAGCCAGTGGAAGAAGCGTCGACTCAGTGCGGCGTCCATCCGGCGCCACGTCTCCCTGGTGGGAATGATGTCGAGCACAACGAGCTTGTTGATCTGATCGGGCCGATCAAGGGCCCACCGATGCGCCACCCGTGCGCCGCGGTCGTGCCCCACGACGGCGGCCGAGGTGACGCCGAGCGATTCGATCAGCGTTGCCACGTCGGCGGCCATGCTGCGTTTGTCGTAGCCGGTGGTCGGCTTGTCGGTGTACCCGTAGCCACGCAGGTCCGGGGCGATCACGGTGTGCCGTTCGGCCAAGGCGGGCAAGACCTTCCGCCAGCAGTAGCCGGTCTGCGGCCAGCCGTGCAACAGCACCACCGCCGAACCGGATCCCGCGCGGCGGTAGTGCATGTGAATGCCGTTCACGGTGGCGACGCCGCGGCTGATCTCGACCATAGAAGCATTCTGGGCGGGGACGGCGGATCGGGGCGGGGGAATCGGGTCATCCGGTGTTGATCACCGATAGCTATGACTCACAGAGCGATGGTCGCGCGGACGAGGTTGTGATCGGACAAGCCTGCGGTGTCCTCGACGTGTGCGTCCTGCGCCACGGCTCCGCGCACGACGACGTGGTCGATGAACTGCGATTTCGCGCCCGAGGTGCGCGGGCGGGTCGGCGCGGCGTCGGGGGAGAGGCGCGCGATGGTGAAACCGTCGCCGAGGCTCGCTGCGACGGTGTCGCGGTCGGTGTTGAAGTCGCCGAGCAGCACCGCAGGATATTGCGGTGTGGCGGAGGCCAATTCGGCCAGTCGCGCCAGTTGGTCGGTGCGCCGCCGATCGCCGGTCACATGGGTCGCGATGAGCACCGCGCCGCCCGCGGTGATCGCGAGCGCGCCCTTGCCTGGGTCGTCGGCGAACGATTCGGCGCTGATCTCGCGGCCGGGTCCCTCGACGACGAGCACCAGGTACTCGCCGGGATCGCGCAGCGAGCTCGCCTTTCTGCGCGCCGTCGGCAGTCGTCGATAGCGCATGGAGTGCACCGTCCGGTCGGGCAAAGCGGCACGGAGACTGAACAATTGGTCGCCGCTGACCTCCTGTAACGCGATGACCTGCTCGGTGCGGGCCGCGATGAGCGCGGTGACGGCGTCGATGCGCGCCGCCTCGTCCGGCCAGCGGGTGGACACGTCCTCGTACCAATTCTCGGCGTGGATGCGGTGCAGGACGTTCCACGTGGCAACGGTGATCACATGTCGCGATGGTAGGGGAACAGGTCCGAGCGGGATACGGCGGCGCGGCATCTGTCGGCAGGTACTTCTGGCAACAGGCTATGCATATATAGCGATCTATGCATATAATCGCCACATGAGCAGAAAAGAACAGGCAGAGGAGCACGGACACGGCCCCGCGCTGTTCGGGGAGCGGTCGGAACTGATCTTCGCGATCGCCTCCGGCGTCACCTACGCGGCGGGCATGACGGCAAAGTACCTGGTCTCCGCCCCGGAATGGGTGGCGATCGTGCTGTTCGCCGCGACCTATTTCTTCGGTGGCTACTACACCATCCGTACCGCCATCAACACGGTGCGCCGCGGCAGGTTCGAGGTCGACTTCCTGATGTTGGTCGCGGCGGTGGGCGCCGCGCTGGTCGGCAAGTGGGCCGAGGGGTCGGTGCTGCTGTTCCTGTTCAGCCTCGGGCACGCGCTGGAGGAGTACGCGATGGGCCGCGCCAAGCGCTCGATCGAGGCGCTTGCCGAACTTGCGCCCGCGACCGCGCTGGTGCGTGGCGCCGACGGGACGGTGCGCGAAGTCGAGGTGAACGATCTCGCGATCGGCGATGTGGTTGTCGTGCTGCCGAATTCGCGGCTCGCCGCGGACGGCGTCGTGGTCGACGGCATGAGCAGCGTCGACGAGTCGTCGGTGACCGGCGAGAGCATTCCGGTCGAGAAGGCGCCGATCGCCGATGCCGCCGCCGCGCTGGCGAGTAGTACGCCCGTGCCGGAAACGCGTCGGGTGTTCGCGGGCACAATGAACGGTGCAGGCGCGATGGACGTCCTGGTGACCAGCCGCGCCGAGGACAGCACCCTGGCCAGGGTCATCACCATGGTGCGCGAGGCCGACACGCAGAAATCACCGACGCAGCGGTTCATCGACCGATTCCAGGTGTTCTACGTGCCCGTAGTTCTCGCGGGCGTGCTCGGTGTGCTGGCCTTCGGTGTGTTCGCCGCGTCGGAACCGTTCGCGGACAGCTTCTATCGGGCCATGGTGGTGCTGGTCGCGGCCAGCCCCTGTGCGCTGGCGATCGCCACACCGAGTGCGGTGCTGGCCGGGATCGCGCGTGCGGCGCAGGCCGGTGTCCTTGCCAAGGGCGGCGGGCCGCTGGAGACGCTCGGCCGGGTGCGGTCGATGGCGTTCGACAAGACCGGCACGCTCACCTGGGGTCAGCCGAAGGTCACCGATATCGTCCCGGCCCGCCCGGAACTGCGCGACGAACTGATCGCCACCCTGTTCGCGGTCGAGTCCTACAGTGATCACCCGCTGGCCGGCGCGATCACCCGTGATCTCGCCCCGCTGCTGCCGAAAGACATCGATCGGACCGCCACCGCGGTCAGCTCGGTGACCGGCCGCGGCGTGACCGCCCTCGTCGACGGCCGCGCCACCGAGGTCGGCAACCGAACCATGTTCACCGAACTCGATCCCGAAGGCGTGCCCGCCGACATCGGCCGGATCGTGGACGAACTGCACGAAAGCGGCCGCACCACGATGATCGTCCGGCATGCGGGCAGCTACCTGGGCGTCGTCGGCGTGATGGACACCCCGCGGGCCGAAGCGGCACCCGTCATCGCCCGCCTGCGTGCGCTCGGCATCGACGACATCGTCCTCATCTCCGGCGACCACCAGCGCGTCGCGGACGCCGTCGCCGCCGACATGGGTCTCGACGCCGCACACGGCGGCCTGCTCCCCGAGGACAAGGTCGCGATGATCGGCAAACTCGGCGGCCGCAACGGCACCGCCATGGTCGGCGACGGTGTCAACGACGCCCCCGCCATGGTGAACGCCTCGGTCGGCATCGCCATGGGCGCGGGAGGTTCGGCCGTCGCGCTCGAAACCGCCGACGTCGCACTGATGGTCGACGACATCGGCCGCCTACCGTTCGCGGTGGCACTCAGCCGCCGCACCGCCAGCATCATCCGCCAAAACCTGGCGTTCTCGCTGATCATCGTCGCCGCCCTGGTCCCAGCCACCCTGATCGGCCTCCCCATCGGCCCCGCCGTCTTCATCCACGAAGGATCAACCCTGCTCGTGGTGGCAAACGCGTTGCGCCTCTTGCGCTTCGGGCGTGGTGCAGAGCATGAAGGCATCGACCACGAGCCGAGGCCGACCGTGTAGGCCGAACGGTCGACTGCCCTCGTGCTCAGGAATTGGTGCTGAGCACGAGGGCTTCGGCCGTTGCTGGTCCGGCGGCATAGGTCGGGGGATTGGTGCTTGTGACGGCAAACATTCTGTGCCGCGCACTTTGGGTGTGGTGCGGAGGTATGACGGCATCGACCACGAGCCGAGGCCGACCATGTAGGCAGGACGGTGGACTGCCCTCGTGCTCGGGAGTTGGTGCCGAGCACGAGGGCCTCGGTCGGTGTTCCGCGGCGCAGGTCTGGGGATTGGTACCCACGGCGGCAAATGCGCGGTGCCGCTTGCACTTTGGGTGTGTTGCGGGGCATTGAGGCATCGACCACGAGCCGAGGCCGATCGTGGGCGGAAGGGTCGATTGCCCTCGTGCTCTGGAGTTGGTGCCGAGCATAAGGGCTTTGGCCGCTGGTGGTCCGGCGTCGCAGGTCGGGGATTGTTGCTCGCTGCGGCAAACACTCAGTGCCGCTTACACTTCGGGCGGGTCGGCTTCGGCTTTCGATGCCGGGGCAGGCGCCTCGTGGGGTTCTTCGCCGCCGCATCCCCGGGGCGCGGCACCTGCCGCCGGACCACGCACAGGAGCACAAGAACTACCAGGCCAGGGCGGCGGGAGTTTCTCCGAAGGCGATCAGCGGCTCGCCCGTAGGATGCGGACCGGGAGCAGTGATTGGGGTGGTTCGTCCTCGAATTCCGTTGATTCATTGTGGTATCCGGCGATGACGTCGGTGGCGGAGCGGTCTTCGATGTCGGTGAAGCCGAGCGTGCGCAACTGTGCGGCGATGTCGTCGGGCGTGAAGTAGCTGAACCAAGGTTCGCCGACAGCTTGTGCTCGCTGTGCGCGGGCCTGCAACCGTGCACGATCCTCGTCGGTGTCTGCCGACTGCAGGTAGTCGAAGATCACCTCGACCGGCTCGGATTGACCTGCGATGTAGTCGAGGGTGGTGCGGGCCGCGTCCGGGGTCAGGTAGTAGACGACACCGAGCCACACGAACACGGCCGGATCGGTCCGGCTGAACCCGGCGGACGCCAATCCTGCTGCCAGAGTATCGGTTTCGAAGTCGACCGGTGCGAAGGTCACACTCTCCGGCTGGTCGATACCGGCGGCGGCGAGGCGTTCGTGCTTCCACGCTTGGGTAGCGGGATGGTCGACCTCGAAGACGCGCAGGCCAGGATGTGGGTTGCGGTAGGCGAAGGTGTCCAGGCCCGCGCCGAGGATCACGACCTGCCGCACTCCGGTAGCGACAGCCGCGGTCACCCGATCCTCGGCAACGCGAGCGCGAGCGGCAAAGAACAGGCGGCGCGGCCGATCGCCGGCAGCGAGCCGCAGGATCCCCGAGTCCACACCGCTCTCAGGACCATTCCCTGCGGGCCCGCCCAATTCGGCCAGCTCATCCTCGGTGACACCCAGCAGACGTGCCGCCAGCGGATCGGTAAGAATCCTTGGCCGGTCCGCAATTTGGTGATAGGCACGGGCGTAGGCGGTCGCGAGCGCTGTCCGGCTTGGTCCCTCATTGTCCATACTCCGGACGCTACTCACGAACACCACGCGAGCACCCGTGAACTCGGCCACACCACGCAAAGCGGCTGGTGGGCTTCGTTTCCTGTCTTGGGTTACCGTCGAGTTGGTGAGCGCCGGGGGATCACCGCCATACCGATCAGCACGAGCGTGCCTGCCAGGCAGAGCCAGGCGAACGTGTCGCCGGTGAGACGGTAGAGCGTGGTGACGCCGTGGGTGGGGACGTCTACGATCCACGGGTCGTGATCGACGGTGGTGTCCTGGGTGGCGAGGGGTTGTCCGTGCTGGTTGTAGGCGGCCGACCAGCCGTTGAAGTCCTGGCGGACCAGTGCGTAGCCGTTCTCGATCGCGCGCAGGCTCGACGTGACCCTCACCAAGCGCGGCCTCGGAGTACGGCGACAACTCGCAACGGCGATGCGCACCCAGTCACCCATCGCCCACCTCAGCCCAACAGAGCAGCGGCAACTCAGTCGACTACTGACCAAGGCCGCACGCGCGAATCCGGCGGAGACCAAAGCCGCTCGGTAACCGCGAGAGTCGTAACGTACGAGGCATGTTCGTGTTGGAGCTGACCTACATTGCCTCGATGGAACGCGTTGACGCGGTCCTTTCCGACCATGTGGCGTGGTTGGACGCCCACTACGCAGGTGGCGTCTTCCTCGCGTCTGGCCGCAAGGATCCCCGTGACGGAGGTGTCATCATCGCGCTCGGCGACGACCGAACAAAGATGGAGGAGATCGCCGAGAGCGATCCGTTCACCGTCGCCGGTGTCGCGGAGTACACGATCACCAAGTTCGTCGCGACCAAGACCGCCGCACCGTTGGACCAGTATCGGGAAACTTTGCCGTCGTGAGCCCCACAACGGGGTTCGCCGTCAACTGCGTGGTTGGCCGACCTCGCCCGACGGACTAGGCCGGGAGTGGGCGGGATCGGTCGGTGGCCAAGAGGACGGCGATGGCGCCGAGCAGGGTGCCGGTGATCCAGCGCTGCGCCCGCAGCCAAAGTGGGCGACCGGCGAGGAACGTCGCGACGGCGGCCGCGCCGAGCACGATCATGCCGTTGACGATCAACGCGATGCTGATCTGGACCGATCCGAGCAGCAGGCTCTGCAACCAGACTCGGCCGTGCTCGGGGTTCACGAACTGGGGGATCAGCGCCATATAGATGATCGCGATCTTGGGATTGAGCAGGTTGGTGACCAACCCCATGGTGAACAGTTTGCGAGTGGGATCGGGCGGAAGCATGGACGGTTCGAACGCAGAGATGCCGCCGCGCAAGGTTTTCCACGCCAAGTACGCCAGATAACCGGCGCCCGCCAGCTTCACGGCCAGGTACAGCCCGGGCACCGTCGCGAAGATCGCGGTGATCCCGGCCGTGGCCGCCGCGAGGTACACCATGAACCCGACCGCCACGCCAGACAGCGACACCAACCCGGCCCGCCGCCCCTGCGACACGGACCGCGACACCAGGTACATCATGTTCGGGCCCGGCGTCAGCACCATCCCCAGCTCAGCGGCAGCAATACCGAGCAGCGCGGTCGTTTCGATCATGATCCCCATCCTCGAGCACACCGATGCCCCCTGTCGCAGGCCAGTTCCGACTCACTGGACCGATCGCTCCTGGCGTGGGAGGGGGGTGGTCTCGTGCCGAGTGGGAACTGGTGGCGGAGGCTTCTCGGGCGATGCCGCCACCAGTTCCCAGTGATCAGTTGACCAACTCCGGAACGGGGTGGCGCCCCGAGGATTGGGGGCATGGGAGGTGAGGGTGCACACGGAATCTCCACAATTGAGTCGATACCTCTCCACAGCGGGTGGCTAGGGTTTCGGTTCATGGAGCAGAACGGAGCTGGTGGGGGACACCTGGCGCGGCGGATTCTGGTGGTCGACGACGAGGTGACCATCGCGGAATCCGTGGCGGCGCGGTTGCGGGCCGAAGGATTCACCGTCGACTTGGCGCATGATGGGCCGGGCGCGGTGGCGATGGCGGCGGCGGTGCAGCCCGACCTGGTGGTGCTCGATGTGATGTTGCCCGGGTTCGACGGGCTCGAGGTGTGCAGGCGGATCCAGGCCGAGCGGTCGGTGCCGGTGTTGATGTTGACCGCGCGGACCGACGAAACCGATCAGCTCATCGGGCTCGGTGTCGGCGCGGACGACTACCTGACCAAGCCGTTCTCGCTGCGGGTGCTCACCGCCCGCGTGCATGCGTTGCTGCGGCGGGTGGATCGTGCCGCGGACCGTGACGGTGTCTCGATCGTGGTCGGCGACCTCCGGATCGACCTCGACCAGCGTCGCGTGTGGCGGGCCGATGTCGAAGCGCAGCTGACTCCGCTCGAATTCGACCTGCTCACCCGGCTTGCCCGCAGGCCGCGCGCGGTCCTGGCTCGTGAGCGCCTGCTCGAAGAGGTCTGGGACTGGGCCGACGCGGCGGGCACCCGGGTTGTCGACAGCCATGTGAAAGCGCTGCGGCGCAAACTCGGCTCCGACCTGATCCGCACCGTCCACGGCGTCGGGTACGCGCTGGAGGCGCGGTGAGAAGCGGTATCCGCGTCCGTGCCTGGCAGGGGGTGACGCCGCCGACTTCGGTCAGCAGTCGAACGGGACGCACCGCGAAGCGCCTGCCACGCTTATGCGGTGGCACACCTGCCGCGAGACGGGAGGCGGGATGAGCGCGGATGGGTCCTTCCCGAGCGCCGGGCACGCCGAGGGTGCCATGGCACCTAAACAGATCGACGGTGCCGTTGTGCCCGAACGCATCGAGGGTGCTGTGGGGCCCGACCGCATCGAGGATGCCGTGATGCCCGAACAGGCCGACGGTGTCGTTGCGCCCGAGCGCATCGGGGGTGCTGTGGGGCCCGACCGCATCGAGGGTGTTGTGGCGCCCGAACAGGCCGGCGGTGTCGTTGCGCCCGAGCGCACCGGGGGTGCCGTTGCGCCCGAACAGATCGACGGTGTCGTGGCGCCCGAACGCACCGGGGGTGCCGTTGCGCCCGAACGGATCGACAGTGCTGTTGCGCCGGAACAGGCTGACGGTGCCGTGGTGCCCGAGCACGCTGACGGTGTCGTGGTGCGTGAACTGGCCGAGGGTGTCGTGGCGCCCGAACAAGCCGAGGGTGCAGTGGCCCTCGAACCGGCGCCGGGAGTCGGTTTGCGGCGGAAGCGTGTTGTTGTTGCCAAGCGGGAAACGACGGTTGCGCCGAGACAGACCCGGCGTGCTGCGGTCGTGATGGCTTGGCATCGCCTGGTGCGGCGGTTGCGTGAGATCGCGGAGTATCTGTCCGAGGCGTTGCCTCGCCCGTTGGATCCGGTGCCGTGGATCAAGTTGAAGCTGGCGATTCTGATGTTGTGTTCCGGCGGCGCCGCGTTCGGGTTCTTCCGGCTGAAGATCGGGTGGCTGCCGCCGAAGACGACGTTGGCCGCGGTGATCATCGCGTTGGTGACTTCGCAGTTTCTCGCGCACGGGCTCACCAGGCCGCTGCGGGCGATGACGGCGGCGGCGAAGCAGATGGCGCAGGGTGACTACACCCGCAGGGTGCGGGCGAGTTCCAAGGACGAGGTCGGGCAGCTGGCGGAGGCGTTCAATCAGATGGCCGCGGATCTCGCGGACGCCGATCAGCAACGCCGCGATCTGATCGCCAATGTGTCGCACGAGCTACGCACACCGATCACCGCGCTGAACGCGGTGCTGGAGAACCTCGTCGACGGGGTGTCCGAACCGGACCCGAAGACGTTGCGCACCGCGCTGGCGCAGACCGAGCGACTGAGCCTGCTCGTTTCCGAGCTGCTCGATCTGTCCAGCATCGAGGCAGGCGCCTTTCCGCTGGACCGCGAAAGGCTCGACGTGGCACCGCTGTTCGCCGAGGTGGTTGCCGAGGCGGAGGTCGCGGTCGCGGCGCTCGGTCGTGGCGTCCGGTTCACCACCGACATAGTGCCAAGTGCCGCAACGGTATTCGCTGATCGCGCGCGCCTGCAACAGGTGCTGCACAACCTGCTCGACAATGCGGCGAGGCATGGCCCGTCCGGTGGCGAGGTCCGTCTCAGAGCCAGGCGGCATCCCGGTCAGCTGGTGATCGAGGTCGCCGACGACGGGCCTGGCATCCCGCCCGCCGAACGTGCCCGCGTCTTCGACCGTTTCACCCGCGGGGGCCGCAGCGACGGCGGGGGTACCGGCCTCGGCCTCGCCATCTCGCGCTGGGTGGTCGACCTGCACGGCGGCACTATCGCGGTGGCCGACCCCGGATCCTGCATCCGCGTAACTATCCCCGACAACTAGACGATCTCCACCGAAACACCCTCCGCTAGCGACATTTCAACGAACTAACCCAGTAATTATCCGAATCTGATTCACCGTTTCCTACCAACCCGAACCGCAACGCGGTCGCGGGTCGATCCCGCACGCCTGCAGAAGGAAGCCAATGCCCGAAAATACGGAAACCCCAACCGCTCCGGAGCGACAACCGGAGGCCGGGATACCGGCTCCGCCGCCCTCCACCACCGCCTCGGTGGTTGGGCTGTTGTCCGCAGAACGGTCGATGGGCCGAATGGCGCCGATCGAGACTGCCCGGTACCCGTCCACCCCGGCGTTGCCGCCGATGCCGACGCGGGTGGTGCCCAGGTGGCAGCGGGTCTCCTGTCCACCCGGCGTGGTACCCGCCGCGCTCGTCACCGCGGTTGCCGCGGCGGTGCTGATCCCGGTGGACGACCCTGGAATCGGTTGGGTGCTTACGGCTTTCGTCGCGATTGCGGCGGTCTACCTGGTCGACCGCAACGCCCGCCGAGTCGCTTCGGATGCGGCAGCGCCCTCGGATGCGGACCCTGCGGTGGATCCCAGGTCCGATGCGTCGAGTTCCCGTGGGGTGGATTCGACGGCGGCCCCGGAAGCTGCTTGGGCACGGCCTGCGGGAGACGCGGAACCTGGTGCAGCCGTGTCGAATCCCGGAGGGGAGCATTCGACGGTGCTGCCGGAATCCGCAGGCGCTCAGTCGAAGGAGGACTCGAAATCTGAGGTAGCCGCGTCGAATTCCCGAGGGGTGGATTCGACGGTGGTGCCGGATTCCGCGAGCGCGCCGGAGCCGGTCGTGGAGGCGAGTTCCGGAAAGGAGGTCTCAACCGGCGATGAGCCGTCGGCCGACGCTCCCGAGGGTGAGTCGGAATCCGTTGCGGTGCAGTCGAGTCCTGCCGTCGATGGTTCGGCGGTGGTGCCGGATGCTGGTAGCTCGAAGCAGTCTGATGCCAAGGTTCCTGTCTCGGATTCCGATGGATCGACTGCGGGGAACGAGGGGGTCAGTGCTGCCACCGCACCGCCTGTGCTGACGAAGGACTCCGACGCGAAGGACGACGAGGAAGACTTAGGGGGCATCGCCGCCATACTGGCGAAAGTCGGTGGGTGGAGTCGTGTTTGGTGGACGACATTGCTGATTCTGCTGTTGGCGGTGGGGGCGATCCGGTCGGCTGAATGGCTGGTCGGGCTGTGTGTGATCGCGTCGGCTTTGGCCGCTTCGCTGGCTGTGGTGGGGCGGCGGACGGTCCACGGGGTCTTCTATGAAGTGATCGCCGTGCCGTTGGCGACGTGGTCGGGTGCGCAGTGGGCCTTCGCCGGACTGGCGCGGGTGCGCAAGGGTGCGTCGCGGACGGGATTGCGGGTGGCGTCGTCTGTGGCCGTCACCATTGCCCTGCTCGCGGTGTTCGTTCCGCTGCTCGTCGGTGCGGACGCGACCTTCGCGCGACTGCTCGATTCGGCGACACCACAGCTGGACGGCGGTCAGATCGTGCAGTGGATCGTGGTGTTCGTCATTGCCGGACTCGGCACGCTCGGTGCGCTGTATCTGCTGGCCGGTCCGCCTTCGCCTGCTGCGGAATCCACAGGGGGAGTGACCTATCGGCGGTTGAGCCGACTGGAGTGGGCGCTCCCGGTCGGTGCGCTGACCGCATTGTTCGGGCTGTTCGTCGGCGTCCAGTTCGCGGCGATGTTCGGCGGTGTCGACTACGTGCAGCGCACGGCAGGCCTCACCTACGCCGAGTACGCGCGCAGCGGATTCTGGCAGCTGCTGACGGTGTCCATCCTGAGCCTCATCGTGATTCTGGTGGTATTGCATTGGGCCGCCGATGATTCGGCGGCCGATCGACTGTGGTTGCGGGTGCTGCTTTCGGCGGTGAGCGTGCTCTCGTTGGTCATCGTCGCCTCGGCGCACAACCGGATGTGGGCCTATCAGGAGGCTTACGGCTTCACGGTGCAACGGCTGATCGTCGAGGCGTTCGCACTCTGGTTCGGTCTCGCCTATCTGCTCGTGCTCGCCGATCTGCCGCTCCTGCGCCGAACGTGGTTGCCCCGCGCCATGATGGGCACGGTGATGGTGTCGCTGCTCGTCCTGGCCGCGGTGAACCCGGAACTGCTGATCGCCGACAAGAACATCGACCGCTGGAAGCGGGGTGACACGCTCGATACCGCGTACTTGAGCGAACTGTCGCCCGACGCACTGCCTGCGCTCGATCGTCTGCCCGCGCCGTTGCGCAATCAGGCACGTCAACCGATCATCGACAACCTCGAGGACGCAACCTGGCAGCGCTGGAACCTGTCCCGTTCGACCGCCCGATGATCCACTGATACGAACCCGACCCGCCAAGGTCGGCACCAGGTCTCGCCGGGTGCGCCATCATCGGCGCACTCGGCGAGACCTGTTCGGGCACAGTGCGGTTATCGCGACGAATCACTCCGGGAGCGTGATTCCGGAGACGTGCTCCTGCGCGAGGCGACGCAGCGCGGAGAGCATCGTGTCGCCGAGAACCGTTCCGACGATGGCGGTTTCGGTCATTCGCTCGACGGTGGGTTCGGCGCGAACGATGCCGATGTCGATGGTGGCGACGGCTTCGGCCGCGGCGGCATAGTCGTCGATGGCGGCGAGCACGTCGGTGTGGCCGAGTTGGCGGAGCGCGGCGCAGACATCGGTCAGGGTGTGCCGGGCCGGGCTGTCCGCACCGATCTGCCAGCCGCGCCGCGTGAGCAGCGCATCGACGTCGTCTGCTGCGGTCGTTTGCTGATCCGCACCGACGGGGGAGCGGCGCCCGCGCAGCGCGTACATGGCTTCGCCGAGTGCCTCCCTAGCGGTGAGGCTGCCGGTGTCGAGCACGGCGAGCAGTTCGGCGGCCGCGCTGATGGACACCCCGCCGATGTCGACAAGCGCCCGGATCAGCCGCAGCCGGTTGACGTGGTCGTCGCCGTAGTCGACCTGGTTGTGGGCGGTACGGACGCCGGTCGGCAGTAGCCCTTCGCGCAGGTAGTACTTGATCGTGGCAGGCGGAACGCCGCTGGCACGGCTGAGTTCGGCGATGCGCACGGGTGTCTCCTCGGTATTGACAGTGGGAAGTACAGCTATCCATAATCAGTGCCGATAGTACAACTATCGATAGTGATAGTTCCGATTGATTCGCGGCCCGCGCGGCCGCTGGACGTGCTCTGCACGGAGGCGTGATGGAAACCCTTGTCCTGCTCACAGTTCTGTTCACCGCGCTGCGTCTGGCCGGTGCGCTCGGCGTCCGCCGGCTCGACTGGTCGACCAGCGCGGCCTACGCCCTCGCGGTGCTGCTGGTCGTCACGGGCACAACGCATTTCGTCCCGGCGAGCTTCGCCGACGGCCCGGTGCCGACCCATGCCGACTTCACCACGATGGTGCCGCCGTTCGTACCGTTCCCCGACTTCATGGTCTATTTCACCGGCATTCTCGAACTGCTCGGCGCGGTCTGCCTCGTGGTAGCCCGCACGCGCCGCTGGGCAGGCATCGGTCTGGCCGTCCTGTTCGTCTTCCTGATCCCGGCCAACATCTATGCCGCCGTGCAGGAGATCCCCTTCCACGGTGCCCCCGCGACCCCCTTGTGGATCCGAATCCCCGAGCAGCTCCTGTACATCGGCGTCGCGCTGCTCGCTGCCGCACCGCGGGCATTCGCCGGGAATGCCCGCGGGTTGCGGATGATCCCGAGCCGCACCTGATTACGCCTGGATGAGCGGGTCGCGACCGGGTGTGGACACTCGGTAGCCGGCCTCTCGAGCTGCCCGGCTACCCGGCGTTCGCCGCCGCCGGGTGCCACTCCTCGGTATCGGTCTGACCCATTCACCGGGCATAATCCGGACGGGTGTGCAATGTTGTTACTGCGCAAAGGCATTGAGGGGTTTGCTGAGTGCGCTGAGCAGCACCGGTAAGGGGGTGCGACGGAATGATGTCGTCGTCCAACATTTCCGGGGGGAGTGCGGCCGCGCGGCCCCGACGGCGCCGGGTGGCAGTACCGTTGTGGCCGGGCATGATTCCGCCCAGCGGACCGCAGCGCTGGCATGTGCACCGGACCCGCAAGTCCTGGCTGGTCGGCACCGCCGCGGTGGCGGCATCCACGGCCGCGGTGGCGGTGGTGCTGGTGTACACGGCGGCGGTGAGCGCGCCGCGGCAGTCGGCCACCTACGGGGATCCGGTGCTCGGCGGCAGCCCCGGCTGCCAGCCGACCAGGAGCGAACAGGTGGTGCGCGGCAACGGAACCGGATCGACCGACTCCGGACCGGACGTGATCCTGGCCTTCCAGTACGCCTACTACGTGTCCCGGTCCGGGATCGCCGCGCGGTCGCTGACGACCCCCGACGCCTACGTGCCCGCCGTCGACGTCATCGCCGCGGGCATCGAGTCCATCCCGGCGGGCACCCAGCACTGCGTGCTGATCACGCCGATGCCCGACGGCCGATTCGACGTGGTGATCACCGAGATTCGCCCCAACACCGCCATCCGTACCTACCGCCAGTTCGTGACCGTGGCCCGCGACGGGAACACCGTCTCGATCGCCAAGATCGCACCACCGGCCTGATCGGCTACGTCGAGACGATCGCGAGCTGTCGCGACTGGGCCACCAAAGCCCCTGTGCTGTCCCAGATTTCGAAGTCCTCCTCGTGGAAGCCATCGATCAGATAGTGGGTGGTCACCCGGCAGGCCAGCCAGCCGGGGGCAGGCCGCTGGCGGATGTGCGCCGTGAGTTCGATGGTGGCCGAGCCGGGAATGCCGAGCTCGAACACGACTGGGACGGCGGCGTCGACGAGCATCGCGAGGGCGATCGGGTCGGCTTCGCGACCATCGGCGAAACGCATCCAGAACTCCATAGTGGTTTTGCCGCTGGGAGTTCCGCGCCAGAAGCCTGGAACCTCGGCCATCCGGAATTCGATCCGCCGCGAGATTTCGGGGCGGTCCTTCGGGAACCCGTCGGTGGGATCGATGCATTGTTCGGGCGAAGGCAACACGGGCGGTTCGGCACTCACCATCGTCGGCCCATCCGCGGCCGCGAGATCGGTGAATGTCGCGAGCACGCGCAGGATTTCGCGGTCGTCACGCAGCAGTGTCGCCTGCGCGGTCCCGGTGCGCCGCCCGATGCGCGCCACATCGGTGACGATCCGCGCCGGTCCCGGCGTGCCCGGTCGCAGGAAGTGCGCGGATGCGGACAGCAGATCGGGTTGCGGCAGTTCCCGCCGCAGCGCCTGCAAACAGGTGGCGAGCAGATATCCACCGTTCACGGTGCCGATGAAGGTTTTCCACCGATCCGACAGCGTCAATGCGTATTCGTGCTCGCCGACCCGGTCACTCGCCGTATCGGTGTCGAACACGGACTCCGCCGTAGTAGTCATCCCGCACCCTCTCGCCGACCCAAAGCCCCATCCTGTCCCATCGGATCGAGACCGTCGAGCCGGGTACCCGCGCCCCACGGCGCTTGCCGTTCCGTTGCTGAACCGACTACTTCGAAAGGTGACCCATCCGCCCCGCTGGGCAAGGCGAATTCCGTTCCATCAATCCCAGCACGGCTGTGAGCCGTCTCGACGGAAGCGAAAGACAACAATGACAATGATCCGACGTTCGGTGGTGGCGGCGATGCTGCTGACGGCAGTGGTAGCGAGCGGTGCCGCCTGCTCCTCCGACAAGTCCGACAGCACCTCCGCCAGCTCGTCGGCGCCGCCGGTGACGACCTCGGCGACCTCGGCCGCAGGCCTGGTCGGCGCCGGCTGCCAGGCGTACGCTCAGCAGGTTCCCACCGGGGCAGGCTCGGTCAGCGGCATGGCCCAGGATCCGGTGGCCACGGCGGCTTCGCACAACCCACTGCTGACCACGCTGGTCGCCGCGGTGTCCGGCAAGCTCAACCCGCAGGTCAATCTGGTCGACACGCTCAACGGCGGCCAGTTCACGGTGTTCGCGCCGGTCGATGCGGCTTTCGCCAAGATTGATCCGGCAACCGTGGAAGCGCTGAAGACCGATTCCGCCACCCTGACCAAAATCCTTACCTACCATGTGGTCCCCGGCCAGATCGCGCCGGACAAGATCGCGGGCACGCACCAGACCGTCGCAGGCGCCAACGTCACCGTCACCCGATCCGGCGACGCCATCAAAGTCGGCGACGCTTCGGTGATTTGCGGCGGAGTGAAGACCGCCAATGCGACGGTGTACATGATCGATACCGTTCTGCAGCCGCCCGCCGCATAGCACGTTGTTCGAGATGGTCCCGCCACCAGGAGTCGAGCTCGCCGTGTCACTGTCGCAGATCCAGTCCTCGTTCGCCCGTGCCGGTGGTGGCGGAGGTGACCATGACGCATGAGCCGAAGCTCGCCGCGATCCGCCTGCGCCACACCGGCGCCGGCGGGCCATCGTGTCCGCCGCGCGAGCGGCCGGAGGAGGTCGCGCAGACCAAGCGGCTCGTCGAACTCCTCGACGCGGTGGGATCCGGGGACCGCGACGCCTTCACCGAGTTCTACCGTGCGACAAGCCATCGGGTCTTCGGCCTTGCGCTGCGGATCTTGCGCAGTCACGCCGCGGCCGAGGAGATCACCCAGGAGGTGTATCTGCAGGCGTGGTCGATCGCGGCGGACTACGACCGCAAACTGTCCAGTCCGATGGGGTGGCTGATGATGCTGACCCACCGGCGGGCCGTGGATCGCGTCCGCCGCGAGCAGTCCGCGGCCAGCCGCGACATCGTCTACGGCCATGCGCATTTGGGCCGCGACCATGATGTCGTCGCCGAAGAGGTCGGGCAACGCTTCGACGAGCAGTCGGTGCTCGACTGCTTGGAGACGTTGACCGCGATCCAGCGCGAGGCCGTCGCGCTCGCCTACTACAGCGGCCGGACCTACACCGAGGTCGCCGACCAACTCGAGGTCCCACTACCCACCGTCAAAAGCCGTATCCGCGATGGACTCAAGCGGCTGGCGACCTGCCTGACAGGAAGTGATAGCGATGAATGAGCCTGTGGTGGGCCATGACTGAGCGCGAGCGGCCCGGTACGGACCTGCTCGAGCTGGCCTACCCGTATGCGATGGACGCGATCGCCGAACTCGAGCGCCGCCGCATCGAGCAGCGACTCCGCGACGCGGACCCGGTCATCGCCACCGCGTTCACCGGCATCGTGTCGAGCGTGCGCGAAGCATTGGCCGCGCTCACGGTGCTCGACGCGGTCGCACCGCCGCCCACGTTGGAGAGCGCGCTCTTGCGTGCCCTCGACGATTCGCCCGAGAAGCCGCACCGGGCTGGTGGTTTCGGCAGTCGGCGACTGCGCTGGCTCGCGGCGGCCGTCGCAGTACTGGTGGCCATCGGGTCGGCCGTTGGTGTGCTCGCGCAGCGCACCGAGGACGGTCCGCCCGCGCTGACCGCGCAACTGGTGCTCGCGCAGCCGGATGTCGTGGTGCGGACGGTGCCGGTCGAGGGCGGCGGCACCCTCACGATCCACACGTCGAGACGAATCAGTGCTGCCACTGCCGCCTTCGAGTCCGTCCCTGGACCGAGTCCGGGCAGCTCGTATCAGCTGTGGCTGGTACCGCTCGGCGGGACGGCCCACTCTGCCGGCGTGCTGACGACGCTGCCGTCCTCCGGTCCCGTCCTGGTGACCTACTTCGACCTGATCGACACCCTGGCCGTCACCGTGGAACCCGCTGCCGGATCACGACAGCCGACCACGCCGCCGATCGCCAGCGTGAATCTCGCCTGACCCGCCATCGTCGCGGTCGGGCAGCCGCCGACCTTTGAAATGAGCAAGCGATGGTGAAAAGTCATGCCTCCGACAGGTATTCGAGGCTGTGGAGCACTGCTGCCGCAGCCATAGCCGGACTGCTGGCGGCGCTGAGCGTGCTCGGCATCGGCCATGTGGTTGCCGCCCTGATCGATCCGGCGGCGTCGCCGTTCTATGCGATCGGCGCCGCGGTGGTTGACCACACGCCACATGCGCTGAAGGATGCGGCGATTCGGCAGTTCGGGACCAACGACAAACTGGCCCTGTTCGTGTCGATGGCGGCGGTGATGATCGTCTTCGCAATGCTGCTCGGCATATTCGCCCGCCGCAGGCCACGAGCAGGCAGCGGACTCCTCGTCCTACTCGGCGGCGTAGTAGTGTGGGCAGCATTGCAACGACCAACGGCCACACCATGGTTCGCGCTCCCGACCCTGGTCGGAGTGGTGGCCGGTATCGTCGTTCTGCTGCTCCTCGTGACCAACGTGCCGGGGAACGCTCAGCCGGGGAGCGCTGCGCCGGGGACCGCTGAGCTGAACAACGCTGAGTTGAGTGTCGCCGCGCCGGCCGCCGCACGGGCGCCACGTGGTGAATCGGTGTTGCACAGTGGATCGACCACCGATACCGGCGGGGAGGTCGTACCTTCGCGGCGGCGATTCCTTGCGCTGGCTGCTGGGGTGGGGGCTGTTGTGGTCGGGGCGGCTGTCGCGGGGCAGTGGGTCGGTGCTCGGTTGCGGGATGTCGTGGCTGATCGGGCGCGGTTCCTGGTGCCGCGGCCGACTGCGGCCGCTCCGGTGGCGGGATCCGGTGTCCGGGTGGGGGTTCCGGGGGTTACGGAGTTCGTGACGCCGAACGAGCGGTTCTACCGGGTCGACACGGCGTTGCAGCTGCCCGCGTTGCCGAGTGCGGAGTGGCGACTGCGGATCCACGGGATGGTCGAGCGCCCAATGGAATTGGACTTTGCTGCGCTGCGCCAGCGGACTGCAGTCGAGCGGGTGATCACTATGACGTGTGTGTCCAACGAGGTCGGGGGCGAGCTGGCGGGCACCGCGGTGTGGACCGGGTATCCACTGGAGGAGCTGCTCGCGGAGGCAGGGGTGCGACCCGAGGCCGACATGCTGCTGTCGCGCAGTATCGACGGGTTCACAGCGAGCACACCGGTTTCCGCGGTCACCGATGGTCGGGACGCACTGCTGGCGGTCGGCATGAACGGCGAACCGTTGCCGATCGCCCACGGATATCCCGCCCGGCTGATCGTTCCCGGCCTGTACGGCTATGTGTCCGCCACCAAGTGGGTCATCGATCTCGAGCTCACTCGATTCGACCGCGCCGAGGCGTACTGGACCGAACGTGGCTGGGCTGCACAAGCACCCGTCAAGACGGCATCGCGCATCGATGTGCCCGCGTCCTTCGCCACCGTCCCGGCAGGCGTCGTCACCGTCGCCGGTGTCGCGTGGGCTCAACAGCGCGGCATCGACGGCGTCGAAGTCCAGGTCGACAACGAACCGTGGCAGCAGGCGACACTGGCCGACGAATACTCCACCGACACTTGGCGCCAATGGCGCTGGCTCTGGACCGCGGCGCCCGGCCTGCATACCCTCCGCGTCCGCGCCACCGACCGCGACGGCAACACCCAAACCGATCGCCGCACCCCGCCGTTCCCCGACGGCGCCACCGGCTGGCACAGTCGCGTCGTCACCGTCCGCTGACCGGTTCGCCACCATTACCTGCCAGGTAATCGTCCTGATCGCGGCCAGTTCGTAGGATCGGGGAGTGAGCACTCAGACAGCCGGCGACCTGCTGCGACACTGGCGGCTGGAGCGCAGGCTCAGCCAGCTGGAATTGGCGGGGCGGGCCGAGACGTCGGCGCGTCATCTCAGTTTCATCGAGACCGGTCGCGCAACGCCGAGCCGGACGATGCTCGTTCACCTGAGCGAACATCTGGAAATCCCACTGCGCGAACGCAATCGGCTGTTGCTCGCCGCGGGCTACGCCCCCGTCTATGCGGAACCGTCGCTCGATACTCCCGCGATGGACGCGGTGCGCCGCGCGATGCGGCAGATCCTGGTCGGTCATGAGCCGTATCCGGCCCTGGCCATCGACCAGAGCTGGACCATGGTCGACGCCAACGCCGGTGTCGCGCAACTGCTCACCGGCATCGATCCCGCGCTGCTGGCCCCGCCGGTGAACGCGCTGCGGCTGAGCCTGCATCCCGACGGCATGGCAGGCAGCATCGCCAATCTCGCGGAATGGCGCGCCCACATCCTTGCCAGGCTTTCGCGCCAGATCGAGGTCACCGGTGCGGCAGAGCTGATCGAGCTGCGCGACGAATTACGTTCCTACCCAGGCGGTGCCACCGAGCTGACGTTGCCGGAGCCGGATCAGACGGTCGTCCCGCTTCGATTGCTCCGCGACGGCAACGAACTGTCTTTCATCAGCGTGACCACGGTATTCGGCACACCGATGAACGTGACGGTCGCCGAACTCGCCATCGAATCGTTCTTCCCCGCCGACGAGGACACCATGAAGCTCCTCACCGCCCGATGAGCCTCGCCGACCACGTCGCCACGGTGCTCGGCGCCGAGGTTCGCGCCACCGCTGACCTCGGCGTTTCGCACGCCTGGACCATGCACCGCATCACCATGGCCGATGGACGCGCACTGTTCGCGAAGGTGTCCGCCGAGCCGACCGCGGTCTTCGCCGCCGAAGCCGCAGGCCTGCGCTGGCTCGGCCGCTCCGACCTCGTCCCCGAGGTACTGGCTGCGGACGACCGGATGATCGTGCTGCCATGGCTGGCCGCCATCGATCCGACCCCGGCCGCCGCCGAACGTTTCGGCCGCGAGCTCGCCGCGCTGCACGCGCATTCGCCCGACGAATTCGGCGCGCCATGGCCCGGCTGGATCGCCGAACTGCCACTGGACAACGCCCGCTCCACCGGTCCATGGCCCCGCTGGTACGCCGAACATCGCCTCGCGCCCTACCTACCTCGCGCCGCGGCCGGCCTCGGGCGCGACGGAATCGCCTTGCTGGAGCAGGTAATCGAGCGCATCGACACCCTGGCGGGCCCGCCAGAACCGCCCGCGCGAATCCACGGCGATCTCTGGTCCGGCAACATCCGCTGGACCGCTGAACGCGCCATGCTCATCGATCCCGCCGCTCACGGCGGCCACCGCGAAACCGACCTGGCCATGCTCGCGTTGTTCGGCGCCCCGCATCTGGATCGAATCCGAGCCGCCTACAACGAGATTCACCCACTCGCCGATGGTTGGCGCGCCCGCATCCCACTGCATCAACTGCACCACTTGCTGGTTCACGTGGTCTTGTATGGTGCGAGCTACCGCGCTCAAACCATGGCCGCCGCCGCGGCGGCGATCAATGCCACGCGCTGACGCCCGCATCCGGCCAGTCTGTGACATCGGCGGCGAGCCGTGCAAGACTGTAAGAAGGTTGAGACTACAGCCGACCCCGGTTCGACGCTGGCGTACCACCTGCCACAACCCGCCGATGGGACCGTAGCAACAACCGATCCGCACTGCTGCGACGGTCGCCACCCCCATTCCGCCGGTTGACCTTTCGTGTCGGGCCGGACATCCCCCCTTGCTCGGGAGGCTCAGTATGTCCGTCAGCTCCGCACTGCACGAGTACGCCGACGGCGTGCAACGCAACGGCTCTGGACCAGCGCCGCGCGCAACCCGGTCCTGGGCGCAACGCGTGGACCGGCAGCACGAATGCGCGGTGGTCCGCGTCGAAGGCGAATTGGATGCGGTGGCCTATCCCCAATTCTTCTCGACGATGGAGGGTGCGCTCCGCTCGGACTGCCGCGCCGTCGTCGTCGATTTGCGGGCGGCCAGATTCCTCAGTATCCGGGCCGCCGCGATGCTGGGTTCGATGAAACATCGGGCCGCCTGCGACGGTATTGATGTCCGCCTCGTCGCCGAGCGCCGCGAGATCGAACGAGCACTCGAAGTGGCGGGCGTTCGGCCGTTGTTCTCCCGCTACTCGTCGATGCGAGCCGCCTTGGACGCGTGACCCGAATCCGACCCAGGAGCTGCGGCGATTCCGGCGTGGCGTGTCCCGATCTGGTCGCGTGGCGCGGGTGTACGACGGATACTTGCGCTGTGACTGAAATGGGGCCGATCCAGCCCGAGGATTCTCTCGCGTTGGATCGGGTGATCGGATTAGGGACACCGCAGAGTGTCGGTAATTTTCGTTTCTGGTTCGCCGACCAACGCTGGGAATGGTCGGACGAGGTGGCCATGATGCACGGCTACGAGCCTGGCACGGTCACCCCGACCACCGAGCTGCTGTTGCGGCACAAGCACCCCGACGATCGCGCACAGGTGGCCAACGCGTTGGCCAAGTCCATCGATGACGCCGAGCCCTTCTCCAGCAGGCACCGGATCATCGACACCGCAGGCGGCGTCCACCACGTCATCGTGGTCGCCGATCACCTGCACGACGACGCGGGCCGGGTCGCAGGCACCTCCGGCTACTACATCGACGTCACCGACACCCTCGAGGTGCACCGTCAGGAGGCGCTCGACGACGCGCTGCCCGAACTGTGGGCCTCACGCGCGGTGATCGAACAGGCCAAGGGCGCGGTGATGCTGGTCTACGGCGTCAGCGCCGAACAGGCGTTCAAGGTGTTGAGCTGGCGTTCGCAGGAGACCAACATCAAACTGCGCACGCTCGCTTCGCGTTTGGTCGCCGATTTCGCGTCACTGACCGATTCGACCGTCGCGCTGCGCACCCGATTCGACCATCTGCTGCTGACCGCCCATCAACGAGTCGACGTCGGCTGATATTTCACCAACGGTTTCAGGACTGCTGCGGCGGGTACGACGGGTAGGAGCGTCGCGGTAGTCCTGTTCCGGCCTGCTGCGGTGAATGGGCATCGGGCGGCCCGAACAAACTCGGACGACGCCGAGCGCGCCGGGGCGGCTGCGGAGAACAAGGTGGTGATGGGCATGGGGGAATGGACTTCCCAATCCTCTACGGAAACAACGACAATCGGTGTCCGAATCCCCGCTAGGCTGGAACAGCTGACGATGCTGCGCGCCCTCGCGGAGACTGTCGCGCTCATTGCCGATTTCGCGATCGATGAGGTCACCGATATTCGTCTCGCGCTCGACGAAGTCGCCACCTCGTTGATCCTCGACGCGGTGCCTGGTTCGAATCTGGATTGCGAATTCACCTACGACACGAACCACATGTTTGTGCACGTCGCCGCAGTGGCCACCTCCGACACCGTGGTGGGTCAGGCCGGATTCGGTTGGCATATCGTGCGCACACTGACGCATTCGATCGCCGCCGCGCAGGCGCCCTTCGACGGCGTGGTTTCCGGGTATCCGACGATTATCGATTTCAGCTGGGTCCGGGGTGGCGCCGATGGCGCGTGAATCGAGATCACGCGGAGACAGCTACGACAATATCGAGCCACTGTTCGAGAAGATTGCCGCACTGGCCGAGGGGGATCCGCGTCGGGAAACGATGCGGGAGGAGTTGATCGGGCGATGTCTGCCGCTCGCCGAACACATCGCGCGCAAGTTCTCCGGGCGTGGAGAGAATTTCGATGATCTGTTGCAGGTCGCTCGGCTCGGGCTGGTGCAGGCCGCGGACAGGTTCGATGTCACCAGGGGTTCGTCGTTCCTGTCGTTCGCGGTGCCGACCATCATGGGGGAGGTGCGCAGGCACTTCCGCGACAACACCTGGTCGGTGCGAGTGCCGCGTCGCACCAAGGAGATTCAGCTCAGCATCGGCGCCACTGTTGAGCGGCTGTCGCAGCGGCTCGGCCGGATGCCGCGGGCCAGCGAGATCGCCGAGGAACTCGAGGTCGATCTCGTCGAGGTCACCCAGGCGTTGATCGCAGGCAATGCCTACCAGTCCTCGTCCCTCGACGCGGTGGCAGGCGACGATATCGAGAACGCGCCGCTGCCGCTGCTGGAAAGCCTTGGGGCGGAAGAACACTCCTACCATCTGGTCGAGGACTACCTCGCTGTTCGCCCCCTGATCGAAGAGCTGCCCGCCCGCGAACGCCAGGTGCTGATCCTGCGGTTCTTCGAGTCGAAGACACAGACCCAGATCGCCGAAGTGCTCGGCGTCTCCCAAATGCACGTCTCGCGGATCCTGTCGAACACCTTGAACCAGTTGCGCGAGCAAGCATTACGCGATTGACGTACCAAGCCGCCCTCACCTGATCGCGAACCCCCGAATCCCGCACCCTCCGCGCACACATATCGCTTCCGGAGTTGGTCAACTGATCACGGGGCTCTGGTGGCGGCATCGCCCGAGAAGCTCCCGCCACCAGTGCCCCCTCGGCACGAAACCATCCGTTGTGCACGCCCGGATCCGGTACGGATCCACAGAACCCGCGCGGATCCGCGCCGCTTCTGGAGTTGGTCAATTGATCACTGGGAACTGGTGGCGGCATCGGCCGAGAAGCTCCCGCCACCAGTTCCCACTCGGCACGCAACCATCCGCCAATCCCACATACCGGGATTGCGGGGCGCGTCGGCAGGGGCTGCCCGCAGTCGGGGCCAGGTTCGGCATCGAAATCCGCATCCTTTCTGTGGATCCGCATCCTTTCTGTGGATCCGCATCCTTTCTGTGGATCCGCACCGGTTCTGTACACCCCGAACCGGTGCGGATCGACGGAACCTGTGCGGATCCGCACAGGTCGATGTGCCGTTCTCCGCGAGTAGACCGTTGCTCGGCGAATGCGGCCGTTGGGGTTGCGCAGGAGAGGGGCGGGCGCGTCGTGTGCCCGGCCGAATTGTGCTGACCTCAAACAAGATTCGGTGGTGAAGGATCCGTCGGCGGCGGTACTGGATCTGTCGGCGGGAATGGTCCGCCTGGCTCGGGGACCGGTGGCAGTGGCCGACCCGGGTCGGGATTCGGTCGAGGCTCCGGGATCGGGGGAGGCGTTGGTCCCGGTTGCGGCGGAGCGGGCGCGGGGTCCGGACCGGGGACCGGCGGAATCGGATTCGGCGGCACCGGTTCAGGATTCGGGTTCGGTGGCACCGGGTTCGGGTTAGGCGGTACGGGGTCGGGATTCGGGTTCGGCGGCACCGGATCCGGATTGGGCGTCGGCGGCACCGGGCTCGGTTCGGGGAGCACTGGACTTGTCATCTGTATTCCTCCTCGATCCTGCGGTACCCACCCAGCTCACGTCGAATCAATCCACCTTGCGCCTGCCCACCTGGACTCCGTCCTGCGCCCGTCCACCTGCACTCCGTGCGTGCCCGCCCGGACCTCACCCCTGCCGAGTCGACCCCCGCGTCTGCGCGGCCGTGGCCGGCTGGATTCCGCCTGTGCCTGGCTGGTGGATTCCGTGTGCCTACGGGATTCCGGGTAGGGCTGGCCGGGTGGGGCGTGTGCTGGGCCGCACCCCGCGCCTGCCCGGCCGTGCCCGCGTGGATTCCGCCTGTGCCTGGCTGGATTTCGCGTGCGGCTGGGTCGGGTCCGGCGTGTGCTGGGCCGGACCCGCGCAGCCTGACCCTGCGGCTGCCCGGCCGCGGCCGGCTGGATTCCGTGTGTGTCTGGCCGGATTCCGCGTTTGGTTGGTTGGGTCCGGCGTGCGCCGAGACGGATCCCACGCTTGCCGAGCCGGGCCCCTGCCAAGCCTGACCCCGGTCTGCCTGGCCGTGCCCGGCTGGATTCCGCGTGTGCCCGGCTGAATTCCGGGTATGGCTGGCCTGTGCCGAGCTGGACCGCTGCGCCTGCCAATCGGGGTGGACATTGGTTGCCGGTTTTTTGCGGGGTGACTTGCTTCACATCGACTGTTGGTCAGCGGTTTCGGGGTGGGTGGGGGGATTCCGCAGGATATGTGACGGACTGGCGGTTTGTGCGAAGTTGACGCCGGGTACGTGAAAGGAAGGCCGGAAAACGATGCCGATGGCTCAGGAGCTCGTCATGAACGACCGCCGACTAGGCACCCGGAATCCGTACGCCGGACCGGGCAGCCCCAGGTCGCCGAAATACCCGCAGGAGGCGCGCATGCCCGAGGGGGGTGACCACTCGCGCAACGGGAACCAGCGCAACGGGAACCACAAGCACACCTACAACGGGAACGCGGAGCACACCCGCGTCACCAGGAACCACGACACCATCCGGGAGTGGGCGGAGCAGCGCGGCGCGCGCCCGGCCACCACCCCGGGCAGCGAGTACAACGGGCGACTCGGCGTGCTGCGCTTCGATTTTCCCGGTTATGGCGGCGCGGTGCTGCGGCCGGTCGATTGGGACGAATGGTTTGCCACCTTCGACGCACGGCGCCTGCAACTGCGCTACCTGGACCAGTTACCGGACGGGTCGCCGAGCAACTTCAACCGTCTGGAACGCCCGAATCGCGAGGAGCGCTGACCCCGAGCCACCGCATCGTCCGAGCCGCTGAGCCCTGTGACCCGAGTCTTCGGTCACAGGGCTTCCGTATGGAATGAGGTGAACACCTCACGACCGGAATGTGTCGGGTATCACGTAACGGTTGCGTAACGCCGCTCGTGCGGACAGGGTGGAAGGGTAACCAGCCAGACGCTGATCACGATTCGTGGCGAGGCGATTTCGGCCGAGACGCAGGAAGTGCTGCGTTCGCGCGACCCGGTGTCGGCGTCACCGTGCTCGGCTCGATCGCCGCGCCGACGGCGATCGGTATCAGCCGCTTCGACTATTGATCAAGCGTCCGGGTGGCGTTTACCGAACGGTCTGTTCGGGTACCTGGTAGGTCGGCAAGGTGCTCGAACAGCGGAATGTCGCGTCGGTATGGGGATGCGATTCTCCGTACGGACGCGTGCTGCGTGTCTGCAAAGGATGGGTGACTTGAGCGAGCTCTGCGAGCGAACCGACAACACAGCCGGAATCGCGGTTACGTCGGAGCCGAGCGTCAGCGAGGTGGAGGCCGTGAGCGAGCTTTGCGAGCGAGCCGACGACACAGCCGCCATCGCGGTCACGCCGGAGCCGAGCGTCAGCGAGGTGCAGGCGTGAGCGCGAACCTGATGATCGTTGAGGACGACGACCGGGTCCGCGGCGCGCTGCGGCTCGCCATGGAGGACGAGGGCTATGACGTCGCCGAGGCGGAGGAGGCCGAGGACGCACTCACCCATGTGCGGAGCAATGGTGTGCCCGATGTGATGATCGTGGATCTGATGCTCGGCGGCATGGACGGCTTCGACTGCATTCGCGAGATCCGGCGTGAGCACGACGTGCCGATCATCGTGGTCAGCGCCCGCGACGACACCCATGACGTGGTGGCTGCGCTGGAGGCGGGTGCCGACGACTTCGTGACCAAGCCGTTCGAGATCAAGGAGATCACCGCGCGGATGCGTGCCGTGCGCCGCCGCGCCCGGCTCACCGCCGAGCGGGACGCACCGCAGGAGGTGGTGCTAGACGCCGATCCGCACACGCCGTTGATCCTCGCGCAGGACAGTGGCGTGGTCCGCCGCGGCGACGAACAGATCCGGTTGACGCTCACCGAATTCCGGCTGCTGTGTGAGCTGGCCGAGTCGCCTGGCCGGGTGCTCAGCCGCACGGTGCTGCTCGAACGTGTCTGGGACCAAGGCTTTTTCGGTGACGAGCGGATCGTCGACGTGCACATGCGCAGGCTGCGCACCAAGATCGAACGGGACCCGTCCGACCCGCAACTCGTCGTCACGGTGCGTGGGCTCGGCTATCGCCTCGATGTCCAGCGCTGAGCGCTGGTCCGATATCAAGCCACCACCGCCCCAACGAGACTCGAGCCGGTTCGCCGGCTGGGGCTGTCGACTACGGGAGGCCCCGCAACACTGGAGCCTGCGCGGCAGGGTGACCGCCATGTTCACGGCGATCGCCGCCCTCATGTCGATGGTGCTCGTGGTGTCGGTGTTCGCCATCAGCCGCAGCTACCTGCAACGCGCCGAGGTCGGCCACAACGATCTGCTGCTGCAGGACAACCTGGATCTGCTGCGCAATGTGCTGATCGGCTCGGCCGTGGTGGTCACCGGGATCGGCGCGGCCGTCGGCTGGTGGGCGAGCAGGCGGGTGCTCACCCCGCTGCATCAGCTTGCGGTGACGGCCGCCAGGATCGCCTCCGGCGACCTCGATCAACGCCTGCCCGCCACCAGGGATCAGGATCTGGCGGGCACGGTCGAGTCGTTCAACACCATGGTCGCCTCGCTGCAGCAACGCATCGAGCGCGAACACCGGTTGTTCGGTGATGTCAGCCATGAGTTGCGCACCCCGCTGACCACGTTCATGGCCAGTGTCGAGGTGCTCAATCGGCATCGGGCGGACCTGCCGGAGCGTTCGCAACGTGCGCTCGCGCTGGTGACCGCGGAGGTGGACCATCTGCGACGGCTGCTGGACGACCTGCTCGCCCTGGCGCGGGTCGAGGCGGGCATGCATCGCGGCGACCAGGAACCGCTGTCGGTGCGCGATCTGTTGATCCACACGCTGGCCGAGCGCAGGTATCCCTCGGACGTGCTGACCGTCGCCGAGGACGTGATCGTGCTCGGCCGCAAGCTCGAGCTGGAGCGTGCGGTGGCCAACCTGCTGCAGAACGCCGAGTTGCACGGCGGCGGCGTCGTCGGGGTCACCGCGGGCAGTCGGGGGGACGACGCGGTGATCGTGATCGACGACGCGGGGCCTGGCGTGCCGGTCGCGGACCGGGTGCGCATCTTCGAACGTTTCGCGACTGCGCGTAACGGACGTCGCTCGGCGACCGGGACCGGCATCGGGCTCGCGCTGGTCGCCGAGACCGTCATAAAGCACGGTGGCCAGGTCGAATGCACCGAGCGGCCGGGTGGCGGCGCCCGGTTTCAGGTAACGCTACCGGCCGTCGGCGAAATCGAGCCGTAATACAACCGTAATGAAGTCGACCGGGCCACCTCAAAGTTGGTTCGTAAGCCTGGATAAGTACTGCAGTACCCGACCAGGGAGTTGTATGTCACTGCCAACGTTGAACACCGCGAAGCACAGAGCGCAGCCCGCGGAGCAGAAGTTGAACACCGCGGAACTCGAGCGTCTCCGTGTCGAACAGGCCGCGGCCGCGCTGGGACCACCCACCTCCCGCACCCCGTCCGCACCTACCGTCATCCTGCGCGCGCCCCGCGTCGCCGACGGCGCCCAGATGTGGCGGATCGCGAAGAACTCCACCGTGCTCGACACCAATTCGAGCTACGCCTACCTGATGTGGAGCCGAGACTTCGCCCGCACCTCGGTGGTCGCCGAACGCAACGGCCGCATCGTCGGCTACGTGATCGGCTTCATCCGCCCGGAGGCGCCGGACACGCTGTTCGTGTGGCAGGTCGCGGTGCATCCGCGCCAGCAGGGCAGGGGCACCGGCGCGCATCTGTTGCATACCTTGCTGAACAACGTTGCCGCCCAGGGCGTCTCGAAGCTGGAGACGACGATCTCGCCGGACAACGCCGCGTCCATCGCGCTGTTCACCTCGGTGGCCCGCCGCCGCAACGCCCGAATCACCAAGCGTCCCTTCTTCGCCGCAGGCGTCTTCCCGGACAGCCACGCGCCCGAAGATCTCTATCTCATCGCACCGAACGCTCGCACAACGCAGGAGGAACACCGATGATCAACGCCGACACCAGCATTTTCGAAAGCCTGGAATCCAACGTCCGTGGTTATTGCCGCGCCTGGCCCACCGTCTTCACCAAGGCGAAGGGCAGCTGGCTGCGCGACGAGGACGGCAAGGACTACCTCGACTTCTTCGCGGGTGCTGGCGCGTTGAACTACGGCCACAACAACGACGTGCTCAAGCAGCCGCTGCTCGACTACATCGCGGGCGACGGCATCACGCACGGCCTCGACATGTCCACCTCGGCGAAGCGTGAGCTGCTGGAATCCCTGCGCGACACCGTGTTCGCGCCGCGTGGGCTGGATTACAAGGTCCAGTTCCCCGGGCCGACCGGCGCCAACGCGGTCGAGGCCGCGCTCAAGCTGGCCCGTAAGATCACCGGTCGCGAGACCATCGTCAGCTTCACCAACGCTTTTCACGGCATGACCCTCGGCGCGCTCTCGGTCACCGGTAACGCCGCCAAGCGCGCAGGCGCCGGCGTCCCGCTGGTGCACGCGGCGCACATGCCCTACGACGGCTACTTCGACGGCACCACCGCCGATTTCCAGTGGATGGAGAAGGTGCTCGACGACACCTCGTCGGGCTTCGATCGTCCCGCCGCGGTGATCGTCGAGACGGTGCAGGGCGAAGGCGGCGTCAATGTCGCACGCGCGGAATGGCTTCGGCACCTGGCCGGGCTGTGCGCGGCGCGCGAGATCCTGCTGATCGTCGACGACGTGCAGATGGGCTGCGGCCGGACCGGGCCGTTCTTCTCCTTCGAGATCGCGGGCATCACCCCCGATATCGTCACGCTGTCGAAGTCGATCGGCGGCTACGGCCTGCCGATGGCGCTGGTGCTGTTCAAGTCCGAGCTCGATCAGTGGGCGCCGGGTGAGCACAACGGCACCTTCCGCGGCAACAACCCGGCCTTCGTCACCGCGTCGGTGGCGTTGCGGCACTACTGGTCCGACGGCGCGCTGCAGGCCGCGACGCTGTCCAAGGGCGAGCGGATCGCGCGGACGCTGACCGAGCTGGCCGACAGCGTGCCCGGCCTCTCGACGCGCGGGCGCGGCCTCGTGCACGGCGTGGTGTTCGACGACGCCTCGCAGGCGAGCAAGGTCTGCCAGGTCGCGTTCGAGCGCGGATTGCTGGTGGAGACTTCGGGTTCCACCGACGAGGTGGTGAAGTTGTTGCCCGCGTTGACGATCACCGATCAGGAACTCGACCACGGCCTGCACATCCTCGGCACCGCCGTCGACACCGTCTGCCAGGGCATGGGGGCGATCGCATGATCGTGCGCACCACCGAGGGGATCACCGGCACGGATCGCGATGTGGCAGGCGAGGGTTGGCGCAGCAAGCGCATCATCCTCGGCGGCGACGGCGTCGGCTTCTCCTTCCACGAGACCACCATCGACGCGGGCACCGAGCACGAATTCCACTACCGCTATCACGTGGAGGCGGTGTGGTTGATCGAGGGCGAAGGCTCGCTCGTCGACCTCGACAACAACGTCACCTATGAGCTCGCGCCCGGGTCGATGTACCTGCTCGACGAGAACGAACGGCACCGACTGACGGCACGCACCCGGATGCGGATGATGTGCGTGTTCAACCCCCCGGTCACCGGGCAGGAGGTCCACGACAGCACAGGGGCGTACCCGCTGGTCGCCGCGACGATCGGGGGATAGTCGGCAATGGTCTTGCAGCACAGCGACACTCTGCCGGTCACCGATCGCATCGATCGCTATCCGACGCGGCTGGATGCGCCGTCGGACCATATCGAGCGCACGCACCCGACCGTGTGGGGCAAGGTCGAGAACCCGGCGCTGGCCAACTTCGACGCCGATGGGTTCGCCAGCGTCGACGAACTCCTCACCGCCGACGAGGTGGCCGATTTCAGCGCCGAGATCGGCCGTCTCGCCGGGGATCCCGCGTTGCGTGACGACGATCGGGTGATCGTGGAGAAAGCGTCGAACCAGGTGCGCTCGATCTTCGAGGTGCACCGGCTCAGCGCGGCGATCGCGGAACTCGCGCGTGAGTCACGGGTTGCCGGGATGGCCAGGCAGTTGCTCGGCTCCGACGTCTACCTCCATCAGAGCCGGGTGAATTACATGCCGGGCTTCCGTGGTTCGGGTTTCTACTGGCACTCGGATTTCGAGACCTGGCACGCCGAGGACGGCATGCCTACGCCGCGCGCCGTGAGCCTGTCGATCGCGCTGACCGACAACTATCCGATCAACGGCAGCCTGATGGTGATGCCCGGCTCGCATCGGACGTTCGTGCCGTGCCTGGGCAGCACGCCCGCCGAGCATTACCGGGAATCGTTGCAGGAGCAGGAGATCGGCGTGCCGACCGAGGCCGATATCACATCGTTGGCGAATCGCTATGGCATCAGCCAGTTCACCGGGCGGGCCGGGTCGGCGCTGCTGTTCGATTCGAACCTGATGCACGGGTCGTCCAGCAACATCACCCCGTTCCCGCGCTCGAACATCTTCCTGGTGTTCAACAGCGTGGAGAACACTCTGGTCGAACCGTTCGCGGCGCCTGAGCCACGACCTGGTTACATCGGCAGCCGCGACTTCACGCCGCTGTCTTCATGATTCGACACGACTGAGGCGAATCAGCCGGGGCCGCCAGTGTTTAGCTGGTGGCCCCGCTGGTTATTACGGGTGTGGTATCGCACGGCGCGCGCCCTGCGCGTATCAGAGGTACGCTCCCTGCGCGCGCTCTGCAGGCTTCACGACGGGCCTCGCGCGCAGCCGAATTCGGCCACCGTTTCCTGGCGCGCCGCCAAAAGTTCTTCTGGCGTGTGCAATGTTCTGGACAACCAGTTGATCTTGGAAGTTTGCCACAAGATCACTCACCGGCGCCGACGGGCCGAACTTGTTCCCGTGCGCCGATTCCGCCGCCCACCGTGGCTGTGCGCCTAGCCTTCTCGTCCAACGGCCGCCTACGGGGCTGCGCAGGAAGCTTTTTCGGCACTTTGTGCAGAGTGCTGCGCCGTGGCGGCGACGCACAGTAAAGTGGGCGTACGTCCAGTTTTGTGGCAAATGCTCGGCTACCGGTCAACCCCTTGACCTGATTGTTACCGGTGGGTACAACTACGTAACCATGCCGACGCATACCGCTCGGTCGGCCCATGAAGAATTGCACGCAGTTGGTAACGAACGTCATCACAATAGATGCGGAGTTCGCGGCCGCACGCAAAGCGCTGTGGGACTTTTTCATGGACCCGCAGACCTACACCCGGATGTTTCAGGGAATCGGCGCATGTGAACGCGCGGAAACCTCGGACACACACCCTGTACTGCTCATTCGTGCCAGGAACGCGGGCACCGAACTGACGGTGCCCGCCCTGCGCCTTGTCGTCGGCAAGGAGTTCGAGACCTTCGAGCTGCAATGCCCCGGCCTCGGCAGCTTCGCCGCGATCCGACTACGTGGCGAACAAGAGCAGACCCGGGTCACCGTCACCTACTTCTGCCCCGGCCGGATCCACCCGTGGATCGAAGATCAGGACAACGCCGACGTGATCGCCTGGACCATGGCCGGGCTGGATCGCATCGTCGACGCCATCCTCGGCGCCCAGACGTCGGTGCTGATCAACGGCGAGGAATCGGCGACCAAGCAGCAGGTCGGCACGATGAAGCAGATGGTGACCACCGGCGTGGTGCGCACCTTCCGGCCCGACCGCGCGCTCAAGCAGGTCGGCGGCCTGGCCAGATGGGGGTTCACCCTGGCGGGCGGGTACGCGGCCGCCGCGGGACACTCGCCGAATCGGCTGGCCATCGTGGACAACACGGCGGCCTACACGTTCGGACAAATGCACGATCGCACGCATAAACTCGCGTCGGCGCTCAATATGCTCGGCATCGGCGCGCGCGACAAAGTCGGGTTACTCTCGCGCAATCGCGCGACGATGGTCGAATGCATGGTTGCGACCGGCAAACTCGGCGTGGACACCGTGCTGCTGAATACCGGGCTCTCGGCCAGGCAGATCGAGGACGTGGCCGATCGACACGGGTTGTCCGCGGTGTTTCTCGACGACGAATTCGATACGCTGACCAAGTATCTGGCGGTGTCGGTGCCCCGCTTCGCCACCGGGCTGCGCACCAAGTTCGAGCGCTACACCGTCGATGATCTGATCGCCCTGCAGGCGCCGACCTTCTCCAGACCCACGCAACCGGGACGGTTGATCGTGCTCACCTCCGGCACCAGCGGCACGCCAAAGAGCGCACAACGCCCGCAGCCCAAGGGTTTCGGCACCGTCGCCGCGCTGCTGTCGCGCATCCCGCTGCGGATGGACGAGACCATGCTCATCCCCGCGCCGCTGTTCCATACCTGGGGTCTCGCGGCCTTGCAGATCAGCACCCCGATCCGGGCGAGTGTCGTGCTGCCGGAACGGTTCGACGCCGAGGACTGCCTACGCTTGATCGAGGAGCATCGAGTCACCTCGCTGGTCGTGGTGCCGGTGATGGTGAACCGGATCCTCGACCTGCCCGCGCACATCAGGGACCGCTACGACACCTCCAGTCTGCGGGTGGTCGCCAGTTGCGGTGCGCCCCTTGCCGGTCCGATCGTGTTGAAGTTCATGGACACCTTCGGCGACGTGCTCTACAACGTTTACGGCTCGACCGAGGTGTCATGGGCCACCATCGCCGACCCCGCCGATCTGCGGGCCGCGCCGACCACCGCGGGCAGGCCGCCGCTTGGCACCAAACTCGCTGTGCTGGACAAGGATCTGCGTCCCGTGCCGCGCGGGGTGACCGGACACATCTTCGTGCTCAACCACATGCTCTTCGACGGTTACACCGACGCCAAGCCGCCCACCGAATGGGGCGGCATGCTCGACACCGGCGACCTCGGCTACATCGACGCCGACGGGTTGCTGTTCGTGGCGGGTCGCGACGACGAGATGATCATCTCCGGCGGTGAGAACGTCTTCCCGCGCCCGGTCGAGGAGGCGCTGTCGCACCTGCCGCAGGTCAGCGAGGTGGCGGTGGTCGGGGTGCCGGACAAGGAGTACGGCCAGCGGCTCGCGGCGTTCGTGGTGACCAGGGAGGGATTCGGGCTGGACCGCGACATGGTCTGCAACTACATCCGGCATCGGCTCAGCCGGTTCTCGGTGCCGCGCGACGTGACCTTCCTGGAAGAGCTGCCGCGCAACGCGACCGGAAAGATCCTCAAGCGCACGCTGATTCAGCCGAGCTGAAGTCGGCTGGTGCCGAGCGGGTAATGGTGCAGGTGGCTTCTCGGCCGATGCCTGCACCAGTACCCCGTGATCAGTCGACCAACTCCGCGAGTGGCGTGGGTTGGGCCGACGCGGCGGGGGCTGGGTCGATTCAGCCGGGCCGGGGTGTGGCCGGGCCCGGCTGTCGGAGTCAGCTGGAACGCCGGATCGACTCCGGGGTGAGGTCGGCGATCGACGGGTAGCCGTCGACCGCCATCAGCAGGTCCGCCTCGGCAAGCAGGGTGCGCAGCACGTGCACGATGCCGTCGACGCCGCCGAGCGCCAGGCCGTACGGATACGGCCTGCCGATGCCGACCGCGGTCGCGCCGAGCGCAAGCGCCTTCACGATGTCCGAGCCGTTGCGGATGCCGGAGTCGAACAGCACCGGCAGTCCGTCCGCGGCGGCCACTACCTCGGGCAGGTGCTCGATCGCCGCGATACCGCCATTCGCCTGCCTGCCACCATGATTCGAGCAGTAGATGCCGTCGACGCCGGCATCCTTGGCCCGGCGCGCGTCGTCGGGGTGACAGATTCCCTTGAGCACCAAGGGAAGATCGGTGAGCGAGCGAAGCCACGGCAGGTCGTCCCAGGTGAGGGCGTTGCCGAACTGGGCGACCCAGGTCAGGATGGCGGTCTTCGGATCCTCCTCCGGACTCTTCGCGAGCATGCCGCGAAACACCGGATCGCTGAAGTAGTTCGCCAGGCAGTGGCCGCGCAGCTGCGGGAAGTTGGACGTGCTCAGATCGCGTGGCCGCCAGCCGGGCACCCACGTATCCAGCGTCACCACAATGGCTTTGAAGCCTGCGGTCTCGGCCCGGCGCACCAGGCTCTGCGCCAGGTCGCGGTCGGTCGGTGTGTAGAGCTGGAACATGCCAGGGGTGTCGCCGAAGTGCGCGGCGACGTCCTCGAGCGGATCGACGGTCAGCGTCGAGGCCATCATCGGGACGCCGGTGCGCGCCGCGGCCTTGGCGGTCGCGATGTCGCCGTGCCCGTCCTGCGCGCAGAGCCCGACCACCCCGACCGGCGCCATGAAGATCGGCGACGGCAGCCGCATGCCGAAGAGCTCGATCGAGAGGTCGCGCGTCTTCGAGGCCCGCAGCATCCGGGGGACGAGCCCGAGCTTGTCGAACGCCGTCACATTCGAGCGCTGCGTGTGCTCGTCGCCTGCGCCACCCGCCACATACGACCAGATTCCCGGTGGCAGCGCGGCCTGTGCCTTGGTCGCCAATTCCGCATGGGTCATCGGCAGGTCGGGCAGCACGCCGCCGAGGCCTTGGAGGTAGATCTCGAGCTGGTAGTCACCGAAATTGCTGGTCACATCGCGTCCTTCCACGGATAGATACATAAATGTATCCGATACGTTTGTGTAGCGGGCTGGGTTATCCCCGTAAGGTCCGGAAGAGCACCAGCCAGCGATCCGGGTCGATGAACCCGACCGGTTCATCGGTGGCGATGCCCGCGGCGGCGCACGCGCCGCGCACCGCGCGGGTGGGGAACTGGGTGCGCAGCGAGTTCGCCAACGAGCCGCCGACACCATCGAAGCCGAGCGCGACCACGCGGCGATAATCCGCGCGTTCCGAGCTCGACAGTAGCGGGCGCGCCCGCCGGTGCAGGCGCAGGATCGCCGTGTCCACCCGCGGCACGGGATGAAAACTGCCACGACCGATCCGAGCCCCCAATTCCGTTGCCACGGTGGGCCAATGGGTGACCGTCAGTTTCGTCCAGCGGCCGTAGTCGCCGGAATGCTTGCGGGCGAACTCCAGTTGGGTGAGCAGGGTCGCCGAGGTCAGCTGCCGCGCGGCCAGACACCAGCGCACCAGATCGGTGGTGATGGCGAAGGGCACGTTGGCCACCACCGCGAACGGCTCTTCCGGAGCGCGCACCGTACGGAAGTCGCTGTGGAACAGCTTGATTCGGTTGTCGCCTGCGTAGCGTCTGCGCAGCCGGTCGGCGTAATGGGCGTCTTTCTCGTAGGCGCGGACCCGGCCGGTCACGGCGAGCAACTGCCGGGTCAGCATGCCGTCGCCGGGCCCGATCTCGAGCACGAGCTCCTCGGCGGTGACGCCGGACGAGCGCACGATGAGCCGAGCGGCGCCCGCGTCGGTGAGGAAGTTCTGCGACAGACGCTTGCGGGTGCTGACGTGGGCATGCGGCAGCGAACGATTGCGGGACATGGGTGTCCTCCGAACGGAGTGGTCGAATCAGGGAAGGTGATTCGCCCGGACCCATGCCAGGGCACAGAAAACCCGACGGCCGCTATCGACCGCCGGTGTGGAACCCGATCAGCAGTGTCGGGACACCGGAGTGCTGCGGTGCGCTGGCAGAGTCCAGGCTTCCGCGCGCAGCCGCAGGTAATACGCGGCGACCACGCACACTCCGTTCATCCATAAAGTTCCCACGCGGGCAAAGTAGTGCACGCGACCCACGGCGCGCGACCGATTTTTCGGCGCCGCCGCGAACGGGACGAAAGGTATGCTGAGCACGCTTCCCGATCGGAAGGATGGATTCGCATGAACATCTTTTCGCCCGGTTTCCACGGTCGGCCGCGACCGACCGGAGATCGCCTGCCGCCTGGTCAATACCGCACCGACGATTTCCCCGTGCTCTCCGCCGGACCGACGCCCCGAATCGACCTGAACTCCTGGGTCTTCACCCTCACCACCGAGACCGGTAGCCAGCACCGCTGGAGCTGGCGCGAACTGCTCGCCCTTCCGCAGGAATGGCCCCGCGTCGACATCCACTGTGTGACCCGATGGACCAAGCTCGACACCGACTGGCAGGGCGTGTCCCTCGACACCCTGCTGGCCGACATCGACACCCAGGCCGCGTTCGCGGTCGCCGACTGCTACGGCGGCTACACGACGAACCTGCCGTTGACCGCGCTGCTCGACGGCAAGGCATGGATCGTGCACAGTTTCGACGGCCGCGACCTCGCGCCGGAGCACGGCGGCCCGGCCAGGCTGCTCGTGCCGAACCTGTACTTCTGGAAATCCGCCAAGTGGGTCAACGGAATTCGCCTGCTCGACCGCGACGAGCCGGGGTTCTGGGAGACCGCGGGCTATCACGACTACGGCGACCCCTGGCGCGAACAGCGATACCAGGGCGACTGAGATGCGCTGGCAGCCTGCCGAACTCGTCGCCGCGTGGTTCGAAACGACCACCGCACGGACACTGTCGCTGCGTGTCGCGGGCTGGCCTGGTCATCTGCCTGGGCAGCACATCGATGTCCGGCTGACCGCGCCCGACGGCTACCGCGCCGAGCGCAGCTACTCGCTCGCCGCGCCCGCCAACGGGGAGCTGATCGAGATCACCGTGCAGCGGGTGCCCGGCGGTGAGGTGTCGGAGTACCTGGTCGACGTGTTCCCGGTGGGGGCATTGATCGAGGTCAGGGGGCCGGTCGGCGGATGGTTCGTGTGGCAGCCCGAGCGCGGGGCGGCCGTGCTGGTCGGTGGTGGTTCCGGAATCGTGCCGATCATGTCGATGGTCCGCGCCCGGTCCGGCGCCGATGTGCCTGTGCGCGTGATCTATTCGCTGCGCGGTCCCGAGGAGCAGTACTACCGCGACGAACTCACCGAGAAAAGCGGGCTCGACCTGTTCCTCGCCTACACCCGCACCGCGCCACCCGGAAATCCGCGGCCGCCACACCGGCTCACTCGGGCCGAGCTCGACGCCAACGGATTGCCACCTGCAGGCAACGTCACCTGTTACGTCTGCGGACCGACCGGGTTCGTCGAATCCGTTGCGGCCACACTGGTTTCCCTGGGACACGACCCGGCCGCCATCAGAACCGAACGCTTCGGACCGAGCGGAAAGTAGCCATGCACCCCTCAGTGAGCACACCCCACGTCGACGGAAACGCCTTGGCCGGAACCCTTTCCGAGGTCTTCGCCGCGGATCCCACCGGCTGCGCCTGCCGCTGTGGTGCCTGCGGCAGCGTCGAACCCCTTGCCCGTGCCCTGGTTTACCTGAACTGTCCCGGCACGGTCGCGCGCTGCGCGCACTGCGCGGCCGTTGTGCTGCGCCTGACCACCACACCGTCGGGCTACTGGCTCGACTTCGGCGAGGGCGCCGCGCTCTGCCTGCCCGCACCGCCAATCGGCTGATCCTTCCGGCCACCCGGCTGAGCGCACTGACAATTGCAGGCAGCACCGCCGGGTGTAGTGCAAACTCTGATCATGAACCTGCACACGGTGGGTGAGCTCGTCCGCGCGCGAGCCGCCGGCGAGAAGGTGGACTATCTGTGGTTCTGGGGGCATCAGCCGGAGTCGAGCGGGCGGATCGGGCCTAGCTGCTTGAGTCAGTGGTGGCCGGCGCCGTTCACCGTCGACGGGCTGAATTTCGCGACGGCCGAGCATTACATGATGTGGGGCAAGGCAATGGTGTTCGGCGACAGCGAGAATGCCGAGCAGGTGCTGGCGGCGGCGACGCCCAAGGAGGCGAAGGCGATCGGGCGGCGGGTCCGCGGTTTCGACACGCAGCTGTGGGCAACGCACCGATTCGAGACCGTGGTCGTCGGCAACGTCGCGAAGTTCGGGCAGCACCCACCGTTGCTCGACTACCTGCTCGGCACGGGGGACCAGGTGCTGGTGGAAGCCAGTCCGGTGGACCGGATATGGGGTATCGGGCTGGCGGCCAGTGATCCGCGCGCCGAGGATCCGACCAAGTGGGCCGGGCTCAATCTCCTCGGCTTCGCCTTGATGGAGACGCGGGACCGGCTGCGGCACGCCCGTGAGTAGCGCTCAGTTAGAACCAACCGACTGGTCGGCATTCGTGGTGCGTTCCTCGTCCGCACACGCGCGCCACACCCGAGCCTCGGCGTAATTGCCTTGGCGATCGAGCAGTTCGGCCAAGCCCGCCATCGCGCGCGGTTCACGCCGATCCGCCGCCGTCCGCCACCAGCGCTCGGCATCCGCCAAATCCCCGCGCCGGAACCGCACAACCCCGAGGTCATAGGCGGCCCCGGCATGACCTGCCGCAGCAGCCTGCGACCACAGCCCGCACGCCTGGTCTTCCTCACCCCGGCTGTACATGGCGACCCCGAGGTCATAGAGCGCGGCCCGATAACTGGTGTCGCCGATCTCCTCGTCGGGCATCGGCGCCTGAGCACTCGGCCCGTACGAGGGCTCGGCATCGCGGCCCGGAGCGGCGCCCGACTGGGCGGCGTGGTCCGAATCG
>NZ_BDAY01000026.1 GCF_001612685.1 Nocardia altamirensis NBRC 108246 | reverse complement strand
CGATTGGGCTCGGCATGGGAGTTCGGTCCTCGGCCGGGTTGGTCGGCGCGGTTGGAATCGAACTGCGATCCCGAGCTGGGTTCGGTATCGAAGTGTGGCACTCGACCGGTCTGGGCGGCGCGGTCCGAGCCGAACTGTGTTTCCGGAATGGGCTCGGTGCTGCGATCGGTATCGCGGTGCGGTCCTCGGCCGGGCTGGGCACCGTGGTTGGCATCGAACTGCGATTCCGGGCCGGGCCGGGTGGTGCGATCGGGTTCGAAGTGTGGTGTTCGACCGGGTTGAGCCGCGCGGTTGGAGCCGGGGTGCGGTGCCGGATCGAACTGAGCGTGTTCGGTACCCGGATGCGGCGCTCGATCGAACTGCCCGTTGCCATTGGTATCCAAATGCGGTGCCCGACTGGACTGTGTGGTGCGGTCGGGGTCGAACTGCGCTTCCGGATTGGGCGCGATGCTGCGATCAGCATCGAAGTGTGGTGCTCGACCGGGTTGGCCGGCGTGGTTGGCGCCGAACTGCGATTCCGGGCCGGGCTCGGTATCGAAGTGTGGTGCTCGACCCGGTTGGGCGGTGTGGTTGGAATCGAACTGCGCTTCCGGATTGGGCGCGAAGGTGCGATCGGCATCGAAGTGTGGCGCTCGACCGGGTTGAGCCGCGCGGTTGGAGCCGGGGTGCGGTGCCGGATCGAACTGTGCGCTGCGGTCGGTGTCCGGATGCGGTGCTCGACTGGACTGGGCACCGTGGTTGGCGTCGAACTGCGATTCCGGGCTGGGCGCGATGCTGAGATCGGGTTCGAGGTGTGGTGCTCGACCGGGCTGGGTGGAGCCGGGGTGCGGTGCCGGATCGAGCTGAGCAGCGTGCTCAGAACCGGGATACATCGCTGGATCGAACTCGGCGCTGCGATCGGTGCCTGGATTCGTCCCTCGACCGGGCCGGGTGGCGTGGTCGGAACCGGAGTGTGGTGCCGGATCGAATTGTGCGCTGCGGTCGGTGTCCGGATGCGGTGCCCGACCGAACGGCGTGGCGTGGTCGGGACCAGAGGGTGGTGCCGAATTAGGTTGGATGGCGCGGTCCGACGCGATGTGTGGTGCCGAATTGGGTTGGGCGGCGCGGTCCGACGCGATGTGCGGTGCCGAGTTGGCGTTGGCGGTGTCGTCGGAGCCGGGTTGTGGTGTGGCGCTTGGCTGGACGGTGCGGTCGGCACCAGGCCGGGCGGCGGCATTGCGCGCGGTGCGACCGGAACCGAGGTACGAGGCCAAGCCGCCCCTGGTAGGCCGATCAGAACCGGGGCGTGCTGCCGGACCGGATTGGGCAGGGCGATCGGCGTCCGGCGTCGCGGTCGGATCGGCCTGGGAGTCGAGTTCGGAACCCGGGTACGGAGCCAGACGGGGTTGCACGGTCCGATCAGCAGCGAGTTGCGGTGGCGCACTTGGGCTTGCCGGTTGATCGGCACCAGGGTGCGTCGCCGGACCGAACTCGGGAACACGATCGGATCCGGAGTTCGCCCTCGAATCGAACTGGCCGACACCATCGGCACCGTAGTGTGCTGCCGGATCGAACGGGGCTGCGTCACCGGAATCGTGTTGTGCTGCCCGATCGAACGGGGCTGCGCCGCCGGAACTGTGCTGTGCTGTCGGCTCGAACGGAGCAGCGTACTCAGTCCCGGGATGCATCCCCGGATCGAACTGCGCGCCGCGGTCGAAACCAGCATGCGTCGCCGGACCGAACCCGGAGACACGATCGGATCCGGAGTGCGTTCCCGAATCGAACTGGCCGAAACCACCGACACCGAAGGGCGGCGCCGGATCGAACTGGCCGGCACCATCGGCACCGAAGTGCGCTGCCGGATCGAACGGGGTTGTGCCACCGGTGCCGTGTTGTGTTGTCGGATCGAACGGGGTTGTGCCACCGGTGCCGTGTTGTGTTGTCGGATCGAACGGGGCTGTGCCACCAGAACCGTGCTGTGCTGTCGGCTCGAACGGAGCAGCGTGCTCAGTCCCGGGATGTATCGCCGGATCGAACTGCGCGCCGCGATCGGCATCCGGATGCGGTGCTCGACTCGACTTGGTGGCGCGGTCGGAATCGATGTGCGATGCCGAATTGGCGTTGGCGGCGCGGTCGAACCCAGAATCCGTCGCAGCTCCGAACCCGGGAAAGCGATCGGGTCCGGAGTGCGCTGCCGGATCGAATTGGCCAGCGCGGTCGGATCCGGGGTATGCCATCGGTTCGAACTCGGTGAGGCGGTCGGATCCAGGGGGTGCTGTCGGATCGAATTGGCCGGCGCGGTCGGATCCGGGGTCTGCCATCGGCTCAAACTCAGCGACGCGATCGGATCCGGGGTGCGTTGGCGGACTGAACTGGCCAGCGCGATCGGATCCTGTCGGTTGGAACTCGGTGAGGCGGTCGGATCCAGAGTGTGTTGTCGGATCGAACTGGCCAGCGCGATCGGATCCTGTCGGTTCGAGCTCGGAGATGCGATCAGAACCGGGATGCGTCGCCGGATCGAAGTGGGCGGGATCGTCGGAGCTGGGTGCTCGGGTGGGATCGAACTGGGCTCGGCGGTCGGGGCCGGGGTGGGTGCGATTCGAGCGCAGGCCCGGATGCGGTTGTGCGTCAGGGGAGTACGCACCGGGTCCGGCGCCGGGGTGCGGGGGCTGGCCGGGTGGGTGCTGCTGGATCGCAGGGTGTCCGCCGGTCACGCTGGCAGGCAGGCTCGGTGTGGAACGGAGGGGCTGGGTGTGGGCGGCGTCGAGGGCGGGGTGTTGGCCGCTGGCCGGGTCCGTGTCGTTGGCGGTCGGTGCGGTGCGCACGTCGACGACGAGGTTCGCGAAGTTGGCGGGACCTTCGCCGATGCTGCACCACAAGACGATTCGCCCGTCCGGGGTGTTCTCGATGACGATGCCGTAGTTGCCGACCCACGACTTCTGCTCGCCGTAGCCGTCGACCCAGACCGGCGTCAGTGTGACCAGCGTGCCGGGCGCGCTGCTGACGATGTCGAAGCGGATGCCGCCGACCAGTGCGTCGGACCAGACGTCGACCCCGGCCAGGCGCCTGCCGTTGAGCTCGACGTATCCGTTCACCACCGACAGCCCCATGCCGAGCCCGCGCAGACCAGCAGGCGGGGCGGCCGAGAGCAGGGTCACCGTGACGGTCGTCGGCACGGGCCCGACCTGCTCGGTGTACATCGGATAGATCTTGCTGCCACGCAGAACGATCGGTTCGGCACTCTGATAGCGGGCTGCGAGCGGTAGCTCTTCCTGCGAATTCCGCGCACCCCATGACGAATACCGCTCGTTCATGTAGTGCCCGCCTTTCCGGCCGAAAGTGTCTCGCCGTCCCTGCGCTGTGCGGCGGGATATACCGTACTCGCCGAAGCTAGAAATGGCCCAGCAATACGGCGGGCCACCACTGGGAGCTCCGAGTACCGGATACCGATCAGTTCATCGGTTTTACGGCTGCCGGAGCCGAACGTTCGGCCGGGCCGCCACCGCGTCCACCGGACGTCGAGAGCGCGGTTTCGCAGGCCGATCGAGCTCATCGCGTGACGACACGTTCCAGCGCGGCCAGGTCCTGCTCCAACATCCGGAACAGCCAATACACCCCGATGAAGGCGAGCGCGCTGCCGACGCACAGCACCCGGAGCGCCACGATGACCTGCGGAATGTCTTCGGCTGGGATGAACGTCGCGCCCGCGACACCGAGCAGCGGGACCGCGGCGGCGATGGCCAGGAAATAGGTGCTGCGCCGGTCGAGCTCGGCGAGCCGAAGCGCGTCTTTCCCGCCGAGTCCACCGTGCGGAAGGAACATCGGGTACAGCGAGCGCACCGCATAGAAATTGACCATGAAGTACGGATACGCCATCGCGATCGCGCCGCACACGATCTGCGTGATGAAGAAATGCACGTAGGACTCGGCGCTGAGGTGGTTGCCCGAGGCCCGCACGGACAACGGCACGATGATGCCCGCGATGACCCAGAGTGCGAAGCAGGTCAGCACATTTCGTTTACCGAGCAGTAAGGTGTCCGACCGTGCCCGCGCGAGCGTGTCGGTGTCGTAGGACTTGCCCTTGCGCAATCCGCTCGACACCGACCACAGATTGGCGAGCAGCACATTCGTCGCAATGAAGCCGATGAGGAAACACAACCCGTAGGTGAGGGTCGCGATCTGGTCGAATCGGTGCTGCGCCTGCGCATCCAGCTTGCCGATGATCAGCGTCCGGTTGTGGTTGTAGCTGTACCAGATGGCCAGCGCGTTCGGCACCGCGATGGCGAGCGCCATGACCGGGTGCATGAGCCGCCGGGCCCGCAGCCGCCAGCTGCTCGGCGGCGGGTCGACCAGGTCGCGGGCCCTGGCGTCCAGGCACACCTCCAACTGCTGTGCCATGTCCGCGCCGCAGCGCCATCGTTTGTCCGGGTCGGGGTCGAGCGCCCGGACCAGCGCGCGTTGCAGCGCGGCGGGGCAGTCGGCGGGAAGGTCTTGGTATGGCAGCGCTTTCGGGCTGCCTGACCGGCGCTCCAGCATGCCGTCGAGTGCCGTGCGATCGCCACCGGTCACCGAGTCGTCGTCGAAAGGCTTTCGCCCGGTGAGCAATTCCCACAGCACCACGGCGAGCCCGTAGAGATCGCTTCGGGTGTCGAGGTCTTCAGCCGTGCCTGGCCGGTCCGGGTGCACTGCGGCCAGTTGTTCGGGCGACATGTAGGCGAGCGAGCCGCCGAAGTAGGCGACCGGACTGTCGCCGGAGACGTTGCCGCTGAAGCTGATGTTGAAGTCCGCGAGTTTGGGCACGCCGTCTGCGGTGAGCAGCACGTTCGCCGGCTTGATATCCCGGTGCAGCACACCGGCATTGCCCGCGTAGTCGAGTGCCTCGGCCAGCCTGCGGCCGAGCCAGGCGATGGTTTCCGGCCAGGACAGCGCCGCGAGTTGGGCGCGCAACGACGATTCACTCGGCCGGATCTCGCCCTTGCCGGTCAGCACGGAGTCGATGACGTCGAGCAGCAGTAGGCCGGATCGCTGCTCCGGTGGCGTCGTCCTGACTCGTTCCAGCACGGTGAACAGCGTCCCGCCCGGCACGTACTGCATGTAGAGCAGCCGGAGCTTGCGGCTCGCCAGCACCCGCTGGTCGAAGACCCGCACGATGTAGTCGTGGTCCAACTGCGCCAGCGTCTGCGGTTCAGTGCCCTTGTCCCTGGAGATCTTCACCGCGACGAGCCGCTGCATCGACCGCTGCCTGGCCAGGAACACCCTGGCGAACGCGCCGCGTCCGAGCCCGGTCATCAGGTCGAAGTCGTCGATCTTCTGCCCGACCTCGATCTCGTCGAGGTTGACCGGTTCGGCGGCCGACATCATCGTGCTGTGATAGTCGTCGGTGGCCAGCATTTCCGAAAGCTGTTCGGCTTGTTCGGGATAGGCCGCGGTGTATTCGGCGACCTGCACCGAGCTGTCGGCCCGCCGCCGTAGATGGAACTCTTCGTAGATCAGGTCGGGCGGCAGCGGCCAGGTGCGCAACTCCGGCAGGTCCGCCACGTATTCCGCGAGCCGCTTGGGCTCGGTGTTGCGTCCCCACCGGTTGGCCAGATCGACCTTGATCAATTCGATCAGCGAGACCCGGCGGATCGCGGGCGAGTCGGGCAGATAGGCCCGCAGATCGGGTGGGGTGTGCGCGGTGCGCCACGCGTCGGCGAAGCGCTCGACCACGTCGGCGACGCTGTTGCCGCGGGAGTCGACGGGCGAACGGTCGGATGCGACCGTCGCTCCCGAAACCGGCGGGGCGGGGTGCGCCATCTGCGCATCGTATCTCCGCGGTCGCCGCGAAACCGAACGTTTGCCCGGAAATATCCGGACTACCAATCCGCACGGCATGATCGAAGGCCTATGGCGGACGGTGAGAGTGTTTCCTCAGCAGCGCCGGATTCGGCGGCGAGAGTTACTTGTCCATCCCTGCGTGGGGTGTGAAAGCCCAGCGAGCGTAAGTGTTTTCGGGGCGAACCGTGATCACATCGCAGGTCGAGACGACCGCATCCGCGGTGCCGTCGAGGTGTTCGAGGTTCGGTGTGATCACCGCTTCGGCATCGAAGTGATGGACCGCGCCCAATAGCTCGATGAGGCGGTCCTCGGTGGCATCGACTACGACAGTTTTGGTGAGATCGTAGCCGAGTCTCCTTGCGAGACTACGCATCTGCCGCTCATCCCAAACCTGCTGCGCGCCCGACACGTCGCGCCGCACATAGCCGAGTGCGGTTGGTTTCACTGCCATCACCACCTCCTCGTCACCCAAGTCAACTCTGACATCGGCGTTTACGCCACCCCGGCGTGCAGGACATCGCGGTATGCCGCGCGCCTGTCGTGTCGACAGTAGCTGAGTCGCGTACCCCTCAGGCTATAGGCAGTAGGGTTTCTACGGAAACGAACCGTTTCCGAAAGTAGGTCGACATTCATGCGCGTGCGAATCATTCGCTCGACCGTTGTGCTGTGTTGCGTGATTTTCGGGTTCGCGCTCTTGCCTGCCGCCGCGCATGCCGTCGGCCCGAATCCGGTTCTGGTAATTGGCGGATTCGACGCGAATCAGACCAAATTGGACACTTTGCGCGCTTGGCTGGGGTCGCGCGGTTACCCGGCCTATTCGATGCAGTTGCTCGGGACCCCCACTGGCACTGCGGCGATTCCCGAGTCGGCGAAGGCGGTTGCCGACCGGGTCGCCGCGATCCGGCACGAGACCGGTGCGGCGCGGGTCGACCTGGTCGGTCATTCGATGGGCGGTTTGGCGCAGCGGCACTTCGTGAAGTTCCTTGGCGGGCTTGGTCAGGTCGGCACCTACGTCGACTTCGGGACGCCGGAGGAGGGGGAGCCGCTCGCGGTGGCGTGTGCGCTGTTCGCGCAGGGCTGTCGTGATCTGCTGCCCGGTTCTGCGTTCCTCGCCGAGCTCAATGCGCCGCCTGCGGTTCCGGCCGGGCTGTCCGCGTTTCACCTTTTCTCCGACACCGAGGGTGGCGAAACGAAGCTGCTGCCCGGTGCCGTCAATGCCAGCGTTCAATCGTTCTGCCCTGGGCGCAAGGTCGGCCACGCCGACGAGCCGACCGATCGGGCGGTGCAGCAGTTGATCGACTCCGCGTTGCGCGGTGGACCGCTGGCCACGGCCTGCCCGTAGCGGCAAAGTATGTGTAACCGACGGTAACTGTTACCGCCGGTTACACATACTTTGAAGGGATTTCGAAGATGTGGGCGCGGATCGCAGCTCGCAGATCTTCAGACGAGGGACAGCGTACCTTGTGCGGCCCGTTGTTGTCACAGGACCCCCAAGGTTCGCGAATACCCCAAATAACCGACCAAGCGCTTGCTACGCTCGGCCGCATGATCTCCACGGCGGTGTGGGGCACCGGCAATGTCGGCCGGGCGGCCATTCGGGCCGTCGAGGCGCATCCGGCGCTCGAACTCACGGGTGTGCTCGTGCACAATCCCGGCAAAGTCGGCCGCGACGCGGGGGAGTTGAGCGGTCTCGACTATCGCGTCGGCGTCGCCGCGAGCGATGACATCGAGGCGATGCTGGCCGCGGCACCGCAGGCGATCGTGTATGCGGCGTCCGGCGATATCCGGCCCGACGACGCGCTCGCCGATATCGTGCGGGCGATCCGGGCTGGCGCGGTGGTCGTCACGCCCGCGCTCTATGCGCTGTACGACCCGCGCAATGCGCCTGCGGAGGTACGTGATCCGGTGCTGGCCGCGATCGGGGAAGGCGGCGGTTCGCTGTTCGTCTCCGGCGTGGATCCCGGGTGGGGCAACGATGTGCTGCCACTGCTGGTGAGCGGCCTCGGCGGCACCGTGGATGTCGTGCGCTGCCAAGAGATCTTCGACTACGCCACCTACGACCAACCGGACTCGGTCCGCTATCTGGTCGGCATGGGCCAGCCGATGGACTATCAGCCGCCGATGCTGGCGGCGTCCGTGCCGACCATGGTGTGGGGCGGGCAGATTCGGCTGATGGCGCGGGCACTCGGCGTCGAACTCGACGAGATTCGCGAGACGCTGGACCGGCGGGCGCTCGACACGACCATCACCACCGCGTCGATGGGGGACTTCGAGGCGGGCACGCAGGGCGCGGTGCGATTCGAGGTGCAAGGCATCGTCGCGGGCGTGCCGCGCATCGTCATCGAACACGTGACCCGCATTCATGCGTCCTGCGCGCCGGACTGGCCCGCGCCCGCCGACGGCGACGGCGCGCACCGGGTGATCATCGAGGGCCGCCCGCGCATCGAGGTCACCATCGAGGCGACCGACGAGGGCGGCAACCGGGCCGCGGGCGGAAACGCCACTGCCGTAGGGCGTTTGGTGAGCGCCATCGATTGGCTCGTCGACGCCGAGCCCGGGCTCTACGACGCCCTCGACATCCCACTGCGTCCGGCGGTCGGCAAACTCGGAAGGAAGCACCCATGATCATCGACATTCCCGCGGGCAAGGATCCGATCGGCTACGTCTGGGGCGAAATGGTGCCGGGCATCGGCCTGGCCGCGTCGCAGTTCTCGCTGTCGGTGTACTCGCACAGCACGTTGGGTCTGCGCGAATTCGAGGCCGCCCGGCTGCGCATCGCACAGATCAACGGGTGCCTCTTCTGTCAGGACTGGCGCACCGAGCGCGACGGGAAGAAGGTGGAACCCGAGTTCGCCGACGCCGTCACCGAATGGCGCACCACCGACGCATTCGACGAACGCACCAGGCTCGCTGCCGAATACGCCGAACTGTACGCACTCGACCACCACAGCATCGACGACGATTTCTGGACTCGCATGCTGGCCCACTACACCCAGACCGAGGTCGTCGAACTCAGCATGAGCATCGGCTCCTGGCTGGCCTTCGGCCGCCTCAACCGCGTCCTCGGCCTCGACACCGCCTGCGTCCTCCCCGGCCACTCCGCGGCCTGACCCGGTCGAAATCCGCACTCCTTCTTGGGATCCGCACCCCTCAGGGCCCCCGCAGTGGGTGCGGATCCCTAGAACGGGTGCGGATTTCGAGGAGCGCTCAATGCGCGGCGATCATTCGGAACGTTTCGGCGGCCACAAACTGTCGTCGGCCGCGTCGTAGAGCTGGTACTCCAATCCCAGGATGAGGCCTTCGATCAAGCGGCGGATCGCTGTTGCCGCGCTGTCGACGGCAGAACTGCGATGTCGGCGGCGGTCGGCGCGATCGGCGGCGGTCACGCGCACGGAATGGCCTGCGGCTTCCACATTGAGCAAGGCGTGGCGGTAGGCGGCGGGGACGCGGGTATTCCAGCCATGCAGCGCGACAACGACGAATCGGTGCAGCTGCTCATCGACAGGTTGTCCGTACTGGGTCCGGACATAGTCGCGAACCTGTGCGGGCGAGTCGACGGCCCCCATCGGCAGCACAACGAACTCGTAATTCATCTGTCCAACGGTAGCGCGATTCACCGAAAACAGGCTGGGACAACAACTCTGCGAATTACCGTTTAGGCACCCATGCTGGTTGTCCGTCCACGAGGCCCGTCTCGAACAATTCCGGCGCGTCCAGCACCGCCCTGAGCAGGTCGTGCGCCTCGACCGGTGACAGCGTGGCCGGGTAGCGGATGTATTCGAGCGCGGCGGTATTGCGGACCAGGAATCGGTGCCGGAATTCGGTGTCGTCGACGTAGGTGAGGGCGATGCGGCCGGACCAGTCGATGTCGTGCGTGCCGTCTGGGCGCCTGGTGAAAACCACCTCCTGGTCGGCGACCGAATCATGGCCGAGCAGGTAGATGTTGAAGGCGAGAAATTCGAGTTGATCGGCATCGACGAGCGGTAGCGGGTCCGCGGTTAAACGTTGTGGTGTCAACGATTTCAATTGAAACATTTTCCCCGGGGTGGCGGCGAGGAATCCGGTGCCGTCGTCCTCACCCCAGTATGTCGAGGACAACGTGCAGCGCCCGTAGTTCTGCCACACCACCGGCGATGCCCAATCCTCCTCGTCCCCTGTGCCTTTCGGTGCACCGTCGGCGCAGTAGTCGGCCGACCGGAGATGCAGGTCGAACCAGAGATTGCCGTTCTCGTCGATCCGCCCGGTCCACGCGAACTCCTCGATCGCGTGCCCGGCAGGCCATGGGTTTCCCGGGAAGGCAATCCGCCCCACCGTCGGTCTGCCTTCCAGGTCGATCCTTTCCATCCCTCGAACCTAGCGACCACCACCGACATACCGCGCGGCACCCGTCATTCTCGGCAGATAGCGGCTATCGCCTTGTCCAACTCGGCACTGATCAACGGCCACGAGGTGCGGCCGAAATGAGCGTGACTGCCGTCAACTGCCAGGAAATCGAAATGTCGGGTTTCGCCTGATCCGAGTTAACGACCAGGGAGCACGCGGCGACCGTGCGTGACATCAGGGAAACCCGACGATTCGACAATCCCGCGACGATCAGGCCTTCACCGCCGTCTCGTCGCCTGCCTCGTCCACGGTGCGCTTCGGCCCGGTGAACCAGGTGCGGGCCGAGACCACCCACCAGATGCCGATCGCGCCGACGACGCCGATCAGCGCGATCGGCGCGTAATTGACTGTCGTCCACGTGAACTCGCTGTTCCATGGATAGCCGCGATCATCCATCGGCAGGATGAACAGGAGGCTGATCAGCACGATCCAGATCAGCGCGACCACGCCGATCGGGCGATACCAGCGGCCGAGTTGCCAAGGGCCGGTCTGGAATCGGGCACCGTGCCACTGCCGAAGCAGGATCGGAATGCCGTAGGCGATGTACAGCCCGATGGTGGCCACCGAGGTGGCGGCCGCGTAGGCGGTCGGCGCGTTCGCCGCGGGCACCAGCATGGACGGAATCAGCAGCAGGAATGCAAAGAACGAGATGAACAGCACCGCGTTGACCGGCACCTTGCGCGCCGAAAGTTTCGACCAGAGCGGCGATCCCGGCACCGCGCCGTCGCGGGCGAACGCGAAAAGCATGCGCGAGGCCGAGGTGACCGAGGCGTAGCCGCAGAACAATTGCGCACTCGCGGCAATGACGAGCAGCAGCCCCGACCAGAACGAGTTCAGCGAATTCTCCAGGATGTAGATCACCGGGTAGCCGCTGTTCTTCGTCGGATCAAGGGCGTCATCGAGATTCGGGATCGCGAAGGTGACCGCCATGATGAGCAGATAGCCCGCGATCGCCGAGACCACAATGGTGTTGATGATGCCCTTCGCCGCCATCCGCGAGGCGTCGTGCGTTTCCTCGGACATGTGCGCGGACGCGTCGTACCCGGTGAACGTGTACTGGGCGTGCAGCAGGCCGAGCAGGAAGCTGAACGCCACCCCACCGAACCCGACCGCGCTGTTGTCCACGGTTTCGGTGAACACGAACTCGATGCTCTGATGCTGTTTCGCGCCGAACGCGAGGACGAGCACGAAGATCGCCACGCCACCGACGTGCCACCACGCGGAAATGTTGTTGATCACCGCGGACAGGTGCGGTCCGATCGCGTTGAGCACGGCGTGCAGCACCAGGATCGCGATGAAGACCAGGAAAATCGCGGTGCGGTCGGTGCCGATATCGATGCCGATCACGTTCAGCACGACCGTCGTGAAGATCGCCGCCCCGTAGTCGATGGCCGCGGTCACCGCGATCTGGCCGATCAGGTTGAACCATCCGGTGAACCAGCCCCAGACCGGCCCGCCGAGCTGCGAAGCCCACCAATACAACCCGCCCGAGGTCGGATAGGCCGACGCCAATTCCGCCATCGCCAGGCCGACGAACAACACCATGATCGAGACGAGCGGCCAGCCCCATGCCATGGTGATCGGCCCACCATTGGCCAAACCTATTCCGTAACTGGCCAATCCGCCCGTCAGGATGGAGACGATGGTGAAACTGATGGCGAAATTGGAGAAGCCGGACCACGATCTGGCCAGTTCTTGTTTGTAGCCGAGTTCGGCGAGTCGACGTTCGTCGTCGGAGGGGGATGTGGTGTCGGTCATTACTGCTCCCGGGGGTAAACACTGCCCTCACACAGTGTTTGCGAAAGATCAGTGTGGAGTAAGCGCGGGTCAAACCGCATGGCAACCAGAAATCCCGGCCGAAATCGCCGTGACCTGGCCCGTGCGCAGCGCTATCGATGCTGGGTCGTAGCGTGAGGAGTATGGAACGACTGGTGGTCATCGGCGGGGACGCGGCGGGCATGTCGGCGGCCTCGCAGGCGCGCAGGCTCAAGGACGCGAGCGAGCTGGCGATCGTCGTCTTCGAGCGCGGCCGGTTCACCTCGTTCTCCGCCTGCGGCATCCCGTACTGGGTTGGCGGGGATGTGACCGACCGGGACGCGTTGATCGCCCGCACCCCCGAGGAGCACCGCGCCCGCGGCATCGATCTGCGGCTGCGCACCGAGGTGACCGAGATCGACGTCGCCGGTCGCCGAGTACGCGCAGGCGACCTCGAGTCCGGCGCCGAAACCTGGACGGAGTACGACAAACTCGTCATCGCCACCGGCGCGCGCCCGATCCGGCCGCCGCTGCCTGGCATCGACGCGGCAGGCGTGCACGGCGTGCAGACCCTCGACGACGGGCAGGCGCTGATCGACACCCTCGAGCGCACCGAGGGCAAGCGTGCCGTCGTGGTCGGCGCGGGCTATATCGGGGTCGAGATGGCCGAGGCGTTCATCAATCGCGGCTATGAGGTCACCATGGTCAACCGCGGCTCCGAGCCGATGGCGACCCTGGATCCGGACATGGGCGCACTGGTTCGCGCCGCCATGCAGGGCATGGGCATCACCGTTGTCGACGATGCCGAGGTGACCGAGCTGCGCACCGACGCGCAGGGACGGGTCAGCGCCGTGGTCACCGCCGGCGCCGAATACCCCGCGGACGTGGTGGTGCTCGGCATCGGCGTGCGCCCGGACACGGACCTGGCCCGCGCCGCAGGGCTGCCGCTGGGGGAGCACGGCGGGCTGCTCACCGACCTCGCGATGCGGGTGCGTGGCCACGAAAACATCTGGGCGGGCGGCGATTGCGTGGAGGTGCTGGATCTGGTCTCGGGCCGGGACCGCCATATCGCGCTCGGCACTCACGCCAACAAGCACGGTCAGATCATCGGCGCCAACGTCGGCGGCGACTACGCCACGTTTCCCGGCGTGGTCGGCACCGCGGTCAGCAAGGTGTGTGACCTCGAGGTCGCGCGAACGGGCCTGCGGGAGAAGGACGCTCGGGCGGCGGGCCTGCAGTACGTCACCGTCACCATCGAATCGACCAGTCGCGCGGGCTATTACCCGGACGCGGCGGGGATGACGGTGAAGATGCTGGCCGAACGCCGCACCGGGCGGCTGCTCGGCGTGCAGATCGTCGGCAGAGAGGGCGCGGGCAAACGGGTCGATATCGCGGCTGTCGCGCTCACCGCGCGCATGACGGTCGAGCAGATGACCGCGCTCGATCTCGGGTACGCGCCGCCGTTTTCGCCGGTGTGGGACCCCGTGCTGGTGGCGGCGCGCAAGGCGGTGGCCGCGGTCCGCAAGCGCGGGTAGCCGGGATCAGTAGTCGCTGAACAACTTCAGCAGATCCTCTTTGCCGAACATGAGCGCGGCATCGCGGGCCGACGGAGTGCCCTGGTCGGGGTCGGCGCCCGATTCGAGCAGCAGCCGCACGATCTCGGTTTCGCCCTTGAAGACCGCACCCGCCAACGGAGTTTGGCCCTTGTCGTTCGCGATCGTCGGATCGGCGTCGCGGTCGAGCAGCGCGGCGACCGCATCGCGATGGCCGTGATAGGTGGCGAGCATGAGCAAGGTGTCGCCCGCCTCGTTCCGCAGGTCCGCCGAGACGCCGGCGTCCAGGTAGGTGGCGAGCGAGGCGGCGTCGCCCTGCCTGGCGAAACCGAAGATCTTGGTGGCCAGCTCGAGCAGTTCCGGATCCATGTCAGCGCCCATTCGCTCATTCCTACCAGGTGCGCGACCCGGCCGACCCTCGGTGGCCCGTGAGCCGTCCTGTGCTGGGGAAATGCCCGCAATGTCCGGGGAGCGGCGTGGTGGGCGGCCGCGGTAACGCCCACGTGGTGTATCAGCCGCGGTGAGTCGGTATAGTCGCCGCGGATGAGTAGTGTCACCACCGCCGATGAGCCGGAGACCCAGCACCGTCGACTCGGGGTCGTGGTGTGGCTGGCACCGGTGCTCTCCGTCGCGTTCTCCGCGTTCTGTCTGCTGCTGCCGGTCTGGCCCTTCCAGAAGATCACCGGTGGGTTCATCGACCTGCAGGTGTATCGCCTCGGTGTCGATGCTTTACGCCACGGCGCGGACATGTACGGACAGCTGCCGCAGACCACCATCGGCGCCGGGCTGCCGTTCATCTACCCGCCGTTCGCCGCGCTCGCGCTGAGCCCGTTCGCGCTGCTGCCATGGGGGGTGGCCGCGTTCAGCTTCTTCGTCTCCTCGGTGGCCGCGCTCGCCCTCACGCTGTACCTGGTCGCGCGCCGGATCTGGCCCGCCGAGCAGCAGCGCACGCTCGCGCTGTTCGCGACCGCGTGCGCGACCCCGCTCGGCCTGCTGTTGGAACCGGTCCATTCGACGCTTGGCTTCGGGCAGGTGAACCTGCTGCTGATGGCGTTGGTCGCCGCCGACTGCCTCACGCACAAGCCACGCTGGAAGCGCGGCATGCTGATCGGCATCGCCGCCGCGATCAAGCTGACCCCGGCCGCGTTCGTGCTGTATTTCCTGGTGCGCAAGGACTACAAGTCGGCGGCGACGGCCGCGGCCACCGGCGTGGGCGCCACGCTGCTCGGCTTCGCCATCCTGCCGCACGATTCCGCGAAGTACTGGTTCGGCGGGCTCGGCAACGTGTCCGGTTTGAGCGGTTCCGCGTTCCATACCAATCAGTCGATTCAAGCGGTCATGGCTCGGCTGCGGGTGCCGGAGCCGCTGTTCACCGGCCTGTGGGTGGTGCTCGGCCTCGCGCTGCTCGTGCTGGTGGTCGCGGCCATGCGGCGCGCGGTCGACTTCCCGCCGCTCGCGCTCGGCATCAACGCGGTCTTCACGCTGCTGCTCTCGCCGATCTCCTGGTCGCACCACTGGGTGTGGATCGCCCCCGCGCTGCTCGGCGCCGTCGGGTACGCCACGCTGCTGCCGCGCAAGCAGGCCATCGGGTGGTCGGTGACCATCGTGGTCATCACCGCGGTGTTCGTCTACGGCCCGCAGAACTGGCTGCCCGCCGCGGAGAATCGCGAAACCGCGTGGACGCCTTGGCAACACGTCATCGGCAACACCTATGTCTGGTTCAGCGTGCTGCTCGTCGCGCTGTATCTGGTCTCGGGCAGGCGCAAGCGCACGCCTGCGCCGGAACCGGTGCCTGCGCTGGTGCCGCAACACCAGTCCTGACCTCCGCAGTGTTTGCCGCCGCAATCCTCGGGTAGCGCGTCAGGGACGGGCCGAACGGCCGTCGCCGACAGCAGTACTCGAGGCAAGGAGGGATGCACATGGCCGCCCCACGTGGCTTCGCCGCCATGGATGCAGAACGGCAACGCGAGATCGCCAGCCAAGGTGGCAAGGCGAGCAGCGGCAGCTTCGACAACGACCCCAAGCGCGCCAGCGAGGCGGGCAAGAAGGGAGCGGCGGCACAGCCGGTCGAGGCCAAGCGCCTCGGCGGCGCGCGCAGCCACCGGAACCGCTGACACTAAGACGGATTCGAGGGGCGAGGTCGTTCGGCCTCGCCCCTCGTGCTGTCGCGGGGGTGCAAGGGCGATGCAAGAGTCCCGCAATCGGTGCTGGGCACAGTCGAAGTCATGGACGAGACATTCGATGTGGTGGTGGCGGGCGCAGGACCCGTCGGTTTGATGCTGGCGTGCGAATTGCGGCTTGCCGGGGTGGACGTGCTGGTGGTCGAGCGGCTGACCGAGCCGGATCTGACGATCAAGGCCGGTGCGATCAATGTGCCTACCGCGCAAGCGTTTTATCACCGTGGGCTGTTGCCGGAGCTGATCGAGGAGCAGCGGAAGGCGATCAGCGCCATGCGGGCGGGATGGGGAATGGTCGACGAGGGGGCCGAGCCGGGCGCGCCGCAGCGGCCGCCCTTCGCCGGTCACTTCGGTGGCCTCATGCTCGATCTCGACGATATCGACTTCGAGGATCCGGCCTTCGCCGAGCTCGGCCCGGCGGCGACGGTATTCATGGTGACCCAGCAGCGGATCGAGGCGGTCCTCGGTGCCAGGGCCGCCGAGTTGGGTGTGCCGGTTCGGCGCGGCGTCGCGCTGACCGACTTTTCCGACGACGGCAGCGGTGTCACCGTGCGCGTCGGCGACGACGTGGTTCGCGCGGACTGGCTGGTCGGTTGCGACGGCGGTCGCAGCACGGTGCGCAAACTGGCCGCGTTCGACTTTCCCGGACTCGGTCCGGAGATCACCGGGCATCAGGCGATCGTCGACATGACCGGTGCCGAAGGGCTGCAACCGGGTTGGGTGACGACCGAGCACGGCATCTACGTCATCAACGGGATGACGACAGGCCGCGTCCTCACCGTCGAGCTCGACGGCCCGCCCGCCGACCGGAACGCGCCGATCACCGTGGCCGAACTGGAGAACAGCCTGCGCGCGGTATCCGGCGCGGAGATCACCATCAGCGCGGTGCATTCGGCCACCCGATTCACCGACAACACCAGGCAGGCCACCGACTATCGCATGGGCCGGGTGCTGCTGGCAGGCGATGCGGCCCATGTGCATTCGCCGTTCGGCGGTCAGGGTCTCAATCTCGGCGTCGGCGACGCCGTCAACCTCGGCTGGAAACTCGCCGCTGTCGTACAGGGCTGGGCGCCCGCGAATCTGCTGGATACCTATACCGCCGAACGGCATCCGATCGGTGCGTGGGTGCTGGATTGGACCAGGGCGCAGGTCGCGCTGATGCGACTGGACCAGCGCAGCAAGCAGCTTCGCGCGGTGATGGCCGAACTGCTGGCCACCCGCGAGGGCGCGACCATGGTCTTCAAGAAGATCTCCGGCGTGCTGCATCGATACGACCTCGGTGGGGGACATGAACGGGTCGGTGCGGCGCCGCCCGATCTCGAATTGTCCGACGGAACCAGGCTCGGCGAGCATTTCAGCGCGGGCGGGGCGGTGCTGTTCGACTTCGCCGACTCGGCCGAAGTGCGTGCGGCGGCGGCGAATTGGGCGTCCCGCGTGCGCGTGGTCACGGCCAAGCCCGCCGAACCCGCCGAGCTGACCGGCCTGCTTGTCCGCCCCGACGGCATCGTGGCCTGGGCCGCCGACGCAGGCAGCCGGGACGGGCTGACCGAGGCGTTGGCCCGCTGGTTCGGCGAGCCCGCCTGAGTCGGACTGTTGCCAGCGCGGGCCGCAATACGGTTGTTCCTGAACGGCATTGCGGCCCGCGTCGATCAGGCGAGTTCCCAGGTCGGACCGAGATGGATGGCGCGATAGACCTCGTTGCGGATGGCGTTGGCCTGATCGTCGGTCAGGGTGCTGGCCAGCGGGCGCAGGGTCAGGCGGACAAGGGCATTCGTCTGGCCCGGCACGAGCTGGAGTCGTTCCCTTGCCTTTTCGGGGAGATCGGCCCACGGGGTGCGCGCGATGACGAGGACCGATTCGATGTCGTCGAGGCGGTCGTGCAGGACCGCGCGGACGGTGTCGCCGAGGGTTTCGTCGTCGGTGTCGTCGGTGATCACCACCGAGAGGTCGCGGCGGATCGGCGGCAGCATGGAGACCGGACGCCACGGCGCCAAGTCGCGCATCTGCTCGGCGATGCGCGGGTGATCGGACCGCAAGTAGCGGATGTCGGGAATTCCCTTGCGCAGCATGAGGGCTCGGTCCAGGCCCATGCCTAGCGCGAGGCCCGACCAGTGGGCGGGATCGAGGCCTGCGCAGGCAAGGACGTGGTCGGCGATGAGGCCGCACTCGGCCAGCTCGAGCCAGGTGTCGCCGAGCCGGACATCCACCTGTCTGCCGAGGGCGGTGTACGGATGTTCGGCCGGGGTCGTGCGCCAGGCGGCGCCGGGCAGCACCGCGTCGACGAGGTGGGCGATCATGGTCTGCATGTCCGCGTCGCCGGTATCGGGTCGTGAGCGCAGCCGCCACAGATCGACCTGATGTGGTTCACCGACATGGATCCGATCGACGACGTCTCTGCGGTAGGTCAGGCCTGGCACGACGATCAGTTCATCGATGGCGCTCTTGCCGACGTATTCCGTTAGCGCCGTGGGGATGTCGGCGGTGGTGTGGCTGCGCAGCATCGCGGTCGGGCTGAGGTAGCGGGTGTAGCGAGCGTCGCGGGTGACGTCGGCCGGGTCGTAGCCGAGCTTGTCGTAGTTGTCGGCGACGGCCACGATCGGCGAGTTGCGGACAACCCGCACCGTGGCCGTCCACGCCCGAGCCAGCGCGTTGACCGTTCCGTTCAGCAGCGTCTGCATGGCGTGCGCCCCCTGAGCGGTGTCGCTCAGGTCGCGCACGGCCAGTGCGGCGGACAGATCTAGGGGAGTGAGATAGGTAGGCATCGGTAATTCCTTGGTAGCCGGTCGGATTCGGTGAAACCCCCGAACCGGCGCCGGCCACAGGAACTACGTGAGCGTGCGCACGCAGCAACCCCCGCGGCCGACCATCGGCCCGGGGCACAGAAATCGCGTGCACGTGTACATGTCACAAATCCTAAGCGGGAACCGACCGTAAGGCCAGCTCGAGCGTCGGCCACGCCGCGACATCGCGCCGTAGCTGCCGGTCGTGCGTGGCGACGACGATGGCTGCCTCGGTGGCCTGCAAAGCCTCGGTCAGCTCGTCGACGAGCGCGATCGAGAGGTGGTTGGTCGGCTCGTCCAGCAGCAGCACGTGCGGACGAGCGGCCAGGGCGCAGGCGAGATCGAGTCGTCGCTGCTGGCCCATCGACAGTTCGCCGATCCGCTTGTTCGCATCACGCGAAGACAACAGGCCGAGCGACGCCAACCCGGCGGCCTCGCCGTCGGCAAGGCGCCCCGCCGTCACCAGATTCGCGAGGTACTCGGTGAACACGTCGCGGGCGCGACGGTGCAGCGAACGTGCCGATTCCTGCTGTAGCAGATGCACCCGCGCTTTGCGGGCGTGGTGCACGGTCCCGTCCGTCGGCTCGAGCAACCCCGCCAGCACGGCGAGCAGCGTGGACTTACCGGCGCCGTTGGCTCCGGTGACGACCAGTCGATCACCGGATTCCAGCGTCATGTCGACCGGCTGCGGCAAGCGCTGCGCCACCGTGACGTTCTCCGCCCTGACGAGCGAAACCCCTTGCCTCGCAGGCAGTTCAGGCATGCTGAAGCGTTGCGGTGGCACCGGCGCGGTGATCCGGTGTTTCTCGAGCTCGTCCTGGCGACGGTGCACCGCGCGAGTCCGCGCTCCGGCTCGCGTCGCGCGCCCGTGCTTCGGCGAGCCCTTCTCCGGACGCCAGCTCGTGACGAGTCGGTTCTGTGCCTCCGACAGGTCGCGCGCCAGCCGGGTGTGTTCGGACTGCTGCTGGTCGTATTCGGCTTCCCAGCGCGCCAATTCGGCCTCGCGCCCCTCGCGGTACCCGCCGTAACCGTTGCCGTATGTGCGGGGCAGGCCGTCGTGCGTCGGGTCGAGGTCGAGGATGGTGTCCGCGACATCGGCGAGCAGGGCACGGTCGTGGCTCACCACGACCACACCGCCGGGGAAGGCCCGCAATCGCTCGGTCAGGAATTCCAGTGCGGCCAGGTCCAAATGGTTCGTCGGCTCGTCCAGCAGCAGGAAATCGTCTCCGGCGGCGAGCAATACGGCCAACCGCACCCGATACCGTTGCCCCACCGACAGTGTCGACAACCGGTGATCCCGATCGGTGTCGGCACCGAGTCCCGCCAGCGCGACATCGACGCGGCGGTCGGCGTCCCACGCATCGAGCAACTGCACCAATTCCAGTGCCGCACTATATTCCTCGTCGGAGCCGGGGGATTCCTCGACCAGTGCCGCGGTGGCCTCGTCGAGCCGGTGTATCGCCGCACGAGTGGCGGCGAGCTGTTCGTCGATCACATCGCCGACGGTGCGGTCGTCGTGATCGGGCAGCTCCTGTGTGGCCAATGCCAGCGTGCCGGTGCACTGCGTACTGCCCTCGTCCGGGGTGAGTGTGCCGGCGAGCACGTGGAGCAGGGTGGATTTGCCGCGGCCGTTCTCGCCGACGATCCCCCACCGCGATCGTGGCGACACCGTCATGCTGACCCCTGCCAGCACCGTGCGATCGCCGAACTCCACACGAATGTTCGAGCACGTCAATTGAGCCCGCTCGCGAGCAGGCTGAGTCCAGATAGCCATGAATTCTTCCTCCGGGCACGTCTCATCCACGGTCGCGTGCAGGAGATGTGCCTCTAGTCGATGGGCGCGCGACAACGCGCGGGTCACCGATGTGGGGTCATGAGGCGCGCTCGAAGCGCAGCCGACCCTGACCTATCAGAGGAAGTAGAGGTATTGCATGGGTGACACGGTAGCAAGATCGGTTGGCGGAGGTAAAGCCGATTAATTCTCGTGACAGGAGGCAGCAGGGGGCCGCTTTTGTTGAACGATCGGTCCACATAAGGTAGGTTTCTCGATCGTGGGCAGAACGAAGGAATTCGATCCGGATGTGGCGCTGCGGACGGCGATGGAGCTGTTCTGGCGGCAGGGGTACGAAGCCACCTCGATGCAAGATCTGGTCGACCATCTTCGGCTCGGCCGCGGCAGCATCTACGGCGCGTTCGGCGGCAAGCGGGAGCTGTATCTCAAGGCGGTCGAGCGCTACAACGAAGACGCAAGGGCAGGCTTGCTCGGTCAGCTCTCCGTGCCGGGGTCCGCGCTCGACGCGGTGCGCGCCGTGGTGCGCTGGTACGCCGAGACCGCGTTGGCCGACGACACGCGAAAAGGCTGTCTGATGACCAACACTGCAGTCGAGCTGCCCGGCGACGAGGGCGCGGGGCGGCTGGTGACCTCGGGGCTCGAAACCATGGAGACGGTGCTCACGAGCGCACTCATGCGGGCCCGTGCCGAGGGCGAGCTCGCGGCGGATCGCGATCCCGTCGCGCTGGCCAGATTCCTGGTGACCCTGCTCCAGGGCATCCGGGTGGTCGGCAAGACACCGCTGCGGCAACGGTTCCTCGACGACGCCGTCGATCAAGCGCTCGCCATGCTCGGCTGACCCTTCGGCCCACAAACTCTCGCATGACTCGTTTCGCAGTGTCATGTCCATTTTCTGGACTGATCGTTAAAGAAAAGGATGTTCTGTGGTTTCCACTGTTCCGACCGACGCCGAGCTCGCCGCCTCCCTGGCCAGCGATTTCACCAGTGCCTACGCGGAGGTCAACGGCATTCGCCTGCACCATGTCACCGGCGGGACCGGCGAGCCGGTGATCCTGCTCGGCGGGTGGCCGCAAACCTGGTGGCAGTTCCGAAAGATCATGCCGGAGTTGGCCCTTCGTCATGAGGTGACCGCCGTTGACCTGCGCGGCATGGGCGGCTCGGCCAAGCCGGAATCCGGCTACGACAAGAAGACGATGGCCCGCGATATCCACGAGCTGATCCGGCACCTCGGCCACGAGTCCGCGTTCGTCGTCGGGCACGACATCGGCGCCTCGCTCGGCTATCACCTCGCCGCGAACTTCCCGCAGTCGGTGCGGCGGCTGATCACCGTGGACATGGGGGTGCCGGACGCGGCGTGGCAGGCGATTTCGATGTTGCCCGGCAGTGACGAACAAGTCGAGGCGCTCGCGCACGGGCTCGGCGGCTACCCGTGGTGGTTCGCCTTCAATCAGCTGCGCGGGCTGCCGGAAGCGCTGCTCGCCGACCGCTTTCGGCTGGTGATCGACTGGCTCTACCGGCACATGCTGCTCGAGCAGGACGCCGTCGACGAGCAGGCGCGGCGCATCTACGCGCACGCCTACGATTCCCCCGACGCCATCCGAGCCGGAAACGGTTGGTACCAGACGATGCGCCAGGACATCGCCGACCTCGACACCTACCCACCGGTGACCCTGCCGATCCTGACCCTGTCGGGGGAGCAGTCGTATCCGCAACTGCGCGAACAGATGTCGGCGGACAAGGGTACCGACATCCGCGTCGTCGAGATCAAGGGCAGCGGGCACTACCTCCCCGAAGAACAGCCGGAACAACTCCTGCGCGAGCTGTTCTCGTTCTTCGCGCCGAGCGCGACGGCGAGCTCGTAGGGTCAGTCGCAGAAGGTGCCGCAGGAGATGTTGAGTTGAGTGTCGGTGATGGCGGCCGCGTGATCCGAGGCGGCGAATGCCGCGACGTGGCCGACATCGGCGCGCGTGGCAGCTCGTTTGAGCAGTGACGTGTCGATGATCGCCTGTTTGGCGGCGTCCATTTCCGGGATGTTCGGGAAGGTTTCGGCGATGCCGCCGGAAAGCAGGGTGATCAATCGGATGTTGTGCGGGCCGAGTTCGCAGGCCCATTGCCTGCGCAAGCCCTCGATGGCGTCGAACTGGATCTGGACGTTGCCGAGGCCGGGCATCTTGTTCGAGTAGTCGGAGCCGCCGAAGAACAGGATCACGCCGGACTCCTGCTCCACCATGTGCCGTGCGGCGGCCTTGGTGGTGATCAGCTGGGAGGTGAGGGTTTTGGCGACGGCTTGGGCGAAGTCGGTGACCGCGATATCGGCGAGCGGTGCGAAGTGAGTTTCCTGGCTGGTGACGTTCACCGAAATGTCCAGGCTGCCGCCCTTCTCGACGACGGTGGCCGCGTGATCGTCCACCGCGGCCGCATCGTAGACATCGACGACGGCGGTCTCGGCCCGGCCGCCCGCGGCACGGATCTTGCCTGCGACCGTGTCGAGGGTGGCGGCGGTGCGGCCGACGAGGAAGCAGTTCGCGCCTTCGGCGGCAAAGGCTTCGGCGATGGCAGAGCCGATCTCACCTGCGGCGCCGTAGATCACTGCGGTCCTGTTCTCGAGGAGCATGGTGTTCTCTTTCCGATGGGGTGTATCCCGATGGGGAAGACGCTAATTCGGCGGTATGCCCGGCCGAATCGGCCGAATTACCGGTGTCGGGCGGCGACGATGACGCTCGGATCAGTCATCCGGTGGTTCACAGCCGGAACTGCGCCAGTTCGGTCCGCCGGGTCACGCCGAGCTTGGGATAGGCCCGGTACAGGTGGTGGCCGATGGTGCGTGGGCTGAGGAACAGCTTGGCGCCGATCTCCTTGTTGCTGAATCCGGCCGCGGCCAGGCGGACAACCTGACTCTCCTGCGGCGTCAGCTGCGCCAGCGGATCGGTGCGGGCCTGCACCACCGATTGCTCACCCAGCGCGGCCAATTCGGTGCGGACGCGCGCGCCCCATGCGCCTGCGCCGAGGCGGTCGAAGGTGGCCATGGCCTCGACCAGCTGAGTGCGGGCGTCGGAACGGCGCCGCCGCCTGCGCAACCACTCGCCGAAGACGAGCTGGGTCCGCGCGCGATCGTAGGGGTTTGGCTGCTGCTCGTGCAGCGCGAGCGCGGCGCGATAGTGCGTCTCCGCGTCGTCGCCCTCGTCGAGCAGTGCGCGGCAGCGGCGGAAAAGCGCGGTCGCTGACGGGTTTTCGACGTGCTCGGACCAGTTCTCGAAGGCGGGAAGATGATTGGCCGCCCGGTCGCGGACGCCGCCGCGGATCGCGGCTTCGACATGGTCCGGCACCGCGCGGATCAGGAAGTCGCGTGCGGCGGGGCCGGTGCAGATCTCGTCGAGCCGGTCGATGGCGATGTCGTAGCGGCCAGCGGCCAGGTCGGCGATGGCGAGTCCCCAGGAGGCCAGCGCAGTGTTGGTCCGGTGCCTGGTCGACAGTTCCGGAAGGACCTCGGCGGCCAAGCTGGTGGCTTGCGCTTCGTCGCCGCCGACCGCCGTCAGCCAGATCTCGATCGCTCGCAGCGTGTCGACCTGGATACCCATGCCGAGTTCCGTGCTGAGCGAAATCCCTTCGGCCACTGTGCTTCGCGCGTGCTGGAGCCTGCCGCTGAGCGCCTCGGCCAGTGCGCGGAGCTCGAGCGCGTAGGGAATCCATTGCAGCGCACCGATGGCGCGAGTGCCATCGATCAGCTCGTCCATCATGTCGATGGTGCCCGCGTCGTCCGCCAGCATCACTCCGCTGAACGCCGCGACCATCTTGTGCAGGTACTCGATCGAATCCCCAGTGGCGGACCGGATCTGGGCTGCCATCGCCGCCACCGCGCGCTCCGGATGCCCGGTCAGCATGTCGCCCCACGCGATCTGCGCCGTGAGATGGATCTGCAAGCCGGAATCCGCAGGCAGCCGAACGGCATTCATGAGTTCGACACCCTGCCGGAGCAGCTCGGGAACACCGGCGTCGCGCGCGGCGCACACCGCCTCGGCGAGCATGGACACCGCGCGTTCCGGATCGCTGTCGAGGACCAGCGTCGCGGCCTGCATAGCGAGTTCGGCGTCGGCGGCCGGTCCGGTGCGCTCGTACTCAACCTGCGCTCTGATATGGGTCGCCTCGGCGACGATGCTGCGGTTCCCGGTGAGCGCAGCGGCTTCGACGGCGAGGCGGATCGCCCGGTCCGGTTTACCCGCGTCGTAGGCGGCGCGCGCGGCCATCAGGAAGCGGTGGGCCTTGCGTTCGACGTCAACGCTGAGCCGGCCCGCGCGGTCGTACGCCGACGACACGGCCATGGCGCCACCGCGACGTTGCGCGCGCACCGCGGTCTGTTCGAGCACCGCCGCGACCTGCTCGTCGGGTTCGGTGGTCGCCGCCGCGAGATGCCAGGCGCGGCGGTCGGCATCCTTGGCAGCGGTCAGCACCAGCGCAAAGGACCGGTGCACGGTGATGCGCTGGTGATGTGGCGCGTTGCGGTAGACCGCCGCTCGGATGAGCGGGTGCCGGAACCCGAGTCGATCAGTGGAGACCGTGACCAGATCGACCTGCTCGGCCGGGGCGAGGTCGGCATCGGAAAGGCCGAGTACGGCGGCGACGGCACGGATGGCGTCGAGTTCGGCGCCGGTATCCGCGGCCGCGACCAGCAGCATCGTCCTGGTGCGCTCCGGCAGCGCGGCGATCTGTGCGCGAAAACGCTCCTGTACCAGGCGGGTAACCGGGAGCGGGCCGACTTCGTGCACGGGGTCGGTGTGCCCGGTGGTCTCGGCGGTGCGGCGCGCGGCACCGAGTTCGATCAAGGCAAGAGGGTTTCCGGCCGACTCGGCGAGCACCCGCGCCCGGCCGGGAACCGTCAGTCCAGGCGCGCGCCGATCGAGCAGATCGGCGGCGGCCGTCTGCGGCAGACCCGCAAGCTGCATGGTCTCGAGGCCGGGCGTCGGGAACGGTTGGGCGCCGTCGCGCACCGCGAAGATCACCGCGATGGCATCGCTGCCGAACCTGCGGGCTGCGAAAAGTAATGCGTCCGAGGAACTTTGATCGATCCACTGCGCGTCGTCGATCAGCAGCAGCATCGGTGTTTCCGCGGCGAGTTCGGCGAGCAGCGTCAATGCTCCTGCGCCGACCAGGAATCGGCTCGCCTCCGCTGCCGCCGACTCGCCGAAGGCGGCCCGCAACGCCGCCGCCTGTGGACCTGGCAACCCATCGATGCGATCCAGGTACGGATAGCACAGCATGTGCAGCACGCCGAAAGCCAGCTCGGCCTCGGATTCGATGCCGATACCGCGCAGCACCCGCATGCCTGTCGACGCGGCAGCGGCATGCTCGACCAACGCCGACTTACCGATCCCGGCAGGCCCCCGGATGGCCAGGGCGCCACCGTGTCCCGCGACCGCGGCGGCAAGCAGCCGATCGATCTCGGCTAGCTCAGCAGCCCGTCCAACCAGCATGTCGGTCAGCGTAGGCGTTGGGCGACCTCGGGGAGGCGAGCAACCATGGCGATGGCGAAATCGGCGAGCAGGTCGATGAGGCCGTCGCGGTCGACGTCCAGTCCGCCGTCCAGCCACACCAGGACGAGTTCCGCGGCGCCGCCGGTGATCAGCTGTGACGTCGTGGTGACGGCGGTGTCGTGGCCCTCGGGGAGGTCGAGGACGAGGCGGGTCTGTTCGATGATGACGTCGGCGACCCGGCGCATGCCGGTGAAACGGCTGCGCATCATCGATTCGTTGCCGTAGGCCTGGGCGAAGACGACCTTGGCGCGGCGCGGGTCGTCGGTGAGTTCGACGATGAGCGCGGCGACCCCGGCGCGGATCTTGTCGGCGGGATCGCCGACCGTGTCGGCGACGGCCGTGCGTGCGCGTTCGAGCGCCGACTCCTGGATTTCCAGCAGCAATGCCGCGGCGAGGGCATCGAGGTCGGGGAACGCTTCGTAGAAGAAGCGCGGGCCGACGCGGGCCTGTTCGCAGAGGCCGCGCACGGTCAGCGCGGACAATCCCTGGGTGCCGACGATGTCGAGGGCCGCGTCCAGCAGCCGCCTGCGCCGGTCTTCCCTGCGCTCGGCGGTCGACGTACCTCGGTAGGTGCCGCTGAATGCTCGGGTCACCCGAGCAGCCTTGCACACCAGAAGTCGGGAAACAACTGTTTACGGAAACGTGCGTTTCCGGTATGGTCGAGAGGTCGCAGTGTCGCGAAGGGACGGCCGTTATGAGTCTTCTTGTGCCCCAGAGGATCACCGATGTTTCCGGTGATGTCCGACAGCTGCGCGCGCGCATCGCCATCCGTGCCCAACAGTTCGGCGCTCGTGTCGTCGATCATTACCCGTCCGCCGAGCGCCCATTGGCGGAGCCGCCGCCCGGCAGCGGCTTGCGGCCGGTCCTCGGCAACTTCGGTGCGCCAGGCATCGGCTACACCCTGCATGCGTTGAGCGATCCGGTCGAGCTGGCGCGCAAGCGGTTCCAGCGCTACGGGCCGGTGAACTGGATGGGTGTGCTCGGGCGCCCGGTGGTCGGTGTCTACAGCCCGGCCGCCATCGAGGCGGTGCTGATGGACCGGGACAAGGTGTTCTCGGCGCAGCGTGGCTGGGAATTCATGATCGGCCCGTTCTTTCACGGCGGTTTGCTCCTCCGCGATTTCGACGAGCATCTGTTCCATCGCCGGATCATGCAGCAGGCCTTCACCAGGCCGAGGCTCGTCGGCTACCTCGACCTGACCACGCCGCGCATCACCCGCGGGGTCGGCGGCTGGCAGCCCGCCCGAGACTTCCTGCTCTACGACGCGATCAAGGAGATTCTGCTCGAACAAGCCACCGAGGTTTTCGCAGGCGCCGAGCTCGGGCCCGAAAGCAGAGTGCTGGCGCGGGCTTTCGAGGACGCGGTGCACGGTGGGGCCGCACTGATCCGCACCAACGTGCCGGGGGGCGTATGGTCGCGCGGTCTGCGTGGCAGGCGGATCCTCGCCGAGTACTTCCGGAAGGAGCTGGCCGCCAAGCGGGCAGGCGAGGGGAGCGACCTGTTCAGCGTGCTGTGTCGCGCCGAAACCGAGGAGGGCCATACCTTCTCGGATCAGGAGGTGATCGAGCACATGATCTTCGTGATGATGGCCGCGCACGACACCAGCACGATCGCCGCGTCGATGCTGGCCTACGAACTGGCCAGGCATCCCGACTGGCAGGACCGGCTGCGCGCGGAGGCCCGTGCCCTCGGTAAACCTGCCATCGAGTACGCGGATCTGGACCGACTACCCGGCCTCGACCTGGCGTTCAAAGAGACGCTTCGCCTGTACTCACCGGTGGCGCAACAGGTTCGCGAAACCATCAGGGACACCGAGATCCTCGGCGGCTACGTGCCGAAGGGGACCCTCGTCATGGTCGGCCCCTATCCGATGATGCGCATCGACGAGTACTGGCGCGACCCCGACGCGTTCGACCCGGAACGCTTCGCCGACGACCGCCGCGAAGACAAATCCCACCGGTTGGCCTGGGCCCCGTTCGGCGGCGGCGCGCACAAGTGCATCGGCCTGTACTTCGGCGGGATGACCGTGAAAGCCGTTCTGCACCAGATGCTCCTGCGCTACCGGTGGTCGGTGCGGCCCGGGTACCAGGTGCCGCTGGTCGCGGGGACCGGTCCCATGCCCGCCGATGGTCTGCCCATCCACCTGGAACGACTGCCGTGATGAGAATCATCGCCGATCGTTCTCGCTGTGAAGGACACGCGATGTGCGAAGCCATCGCGCCCAACCTCTTCCGCGTCGGCGACGACGCCCTCGCCAGCCCTCTTGTCGACATGATCGCCGAATCCGACCGGGAACTGGCCGAACTGGCCATCGACAGCTGCCCGGTGGCGGCACTGCGACTCGCCTGATCCCACTGGCTGACACCGGGGCTTGATCAACAGTTTGGATCTGCTCGAACGAGGCATTACCTGGTCGATACGACAGGCTCGGCGAGGAGGTTCAGGTGTCGACTGGAGTGTTGATCATAGTGATCGTTCTGGTGGTCGTCGTGGCGGCGGCGGTGATCGCCCTACTGGTGTGGCCGATGGTGCGCAGGCAGCGATTGCGCAGCCGGTTCGGTCCGGAATATGACAGGACCGTGCAGGAGCACGACGACCGGCGCACGGCCGAACGTGAACTCGCCCAACGGGAACGGCGCCACGCCGAACTGGAACTTCGTCCGCTGACCTCGGAGCAGAAGCAGCTCTACACCGCGCGGTGGGTGGAAGTGCAGGAGCAGTTCATCGACGATCCGCAGAAGGCGCTGCAGGCCGCGGACCGGCTGCTGACCACGGTAATGGGCCAACGCGGCTATCCCACCGAGAATTTCGATCAGCAGGTCGCCGACTTGTCGGTGGAACACGCGGAACCCCTCGGGCATTACCGCGCCGCACACGAGATCGCGACCAGGGCCGGCGGCAGCGAGGTGTCCACCGAGGACCGGCGCACCGCCATCGTGCACTACCGAGACCTGTTCCAGGACTTGCTGAACGGTGCGAACGGCGGACCGCAGACCGAACCATCCAAGCATGAGAAGCACGATAAGAAGGCACTGTCATGAGTACGGAATACGAACGCAGCGTGCATCCCGACAATTCTGCCGAGGAGCAGTCGTCGAGCTGGCGGGACCGCGAGCATGCCGAGAGCGGGTGGGTGGCAACAGAGTCGGAGCCCACCTCGCGCGCGGATGTCACCGAATCCGACGAGCCGACCGCCGCGGATGTCACCGGGCCTGCCAAGTCGGAGGTGGTCGAACACGACGGGGAGTCCCGCACGCCCGACCATGACGCGGGTCGAGCGGAAGAGAGGGATGGGACACCGCTGGGTTCGACGACCGACGACAGCTCGAGGACCGACGGCACACCCACCGACGACGGCATGCCGGACCAGATGTCCGCCGAGTCACACGACATCGAGGCGGACACCGCGACCACCCCGACCGATGAGCCCGACCCGTCCGCGGCAGTACTCGTCGCAGGCGAACCGGCTGGTGCAACGGACAGCGCTGCGCCGCAACGGGTGTCACTCGACGATGTCGGCAACCCACTGTTCACAGCGGCCGACGTTGACCAGCTTCGCATCCAGTGGCGCGAGGTACAAGGTGCCTTCGTCGACAACCCGCGCGACGCGGTCACCCAAGCCGACAAGATCGTCTCCGACATCATCTACCAGCTGACCACCACGTTGGCCGAACGCAAGCGGACACTCGAGGAACACTGCTCAGGCGTCGGCGATGCCGATACCGAGGAGCTGCGCCAGGCGATTCGCGGCTATCGCGGCTTCTTCCATCGACTGCTCGTGGTCGAGTCGTAAGCTGCGTCGGCGGGAGACATTGCCCATGAGCCTGTTTCGATTGCCGACCGATCGGATCGACGAGGTCACCGGCTGGATTTCCGAGCAGTTGACGGCCAGGGTGCCCGCGGCCGATCCGGCCGATCGGGATCCCGAATTCATCATCGACACAGTGGGTCCGGCCTGGTGGTTCGCCAGGGCGTACTTCCGAGCCGAGGTCCGCGGCATCGAACACATTCCTGCGGACGGCCCGGTGCTGTTGGTCGGCAATCACTCCGGCGGCAATGTCTCTCCCGAAGTCTTGGTGACCTCGCTCGCGTTCGTGCGTCGCTTCGGCCCGCATCGGCCGTTCTATCAACTCGCCCACGACATGGTGATGGCCTACCCGCTGATCGGCACGCTGTTGCGCCGGTTCGGCACGGTCGGTGCGAACCAGGACAGCGCGCGGCAGGTGTTGCGCGAGGGCGCGGTGGTGCTCGTCTATCCCGGCGGCGACTGGGAGGTGCATCGCCCGACGTGGGAGGAGGATAAGATCGACTTCGCCGGCCGCACCGGGTTCCTCCAATTGGCTTGGGACGAAAAGGTTCCCATCGTGCCGTTCGTCAATGCCGGTGCGCAGCAGACCGCGTTGATGCTGACCAGAGGCGATCGGCTCGCCCGGCTGCTTCGGTTGGATCGGATGATGCGCCTGAAGGTGTTTCCGATTTCGATCGCGCTGCCGTGGGGCCTGAACATCGGTGACCTCGCCGGGCACATCCCGCTGCCGAGCAAGGTGACCGTCGAATTCCTCCCGCCGATCGATCTGCACGCGGCACTCGGCCCCGAGCTGGATCGAGAAGCGGCCTACGAATACGTCACCGGCATCATGCAAGACAAGCTGACAGAGCTCTGTGAGGAACGGGGATTACCGGTCATCGGCTGAGTCAGCTGGTGCCGGGGAGTGGCTGCGCGACGAACATGTAGCTCTTCTCTTCGATCCGCTGGGCGATCCGCCACTGGCCGTCGATGCGGGCGAAGGTGTCGTGGTACCAGAGCCCGCACAGCATCAGGCTGCGCGGACCGTCGCCGCCGGACAGCAGCATCGGGTTGTGGCACATGGTGCGTGCGGTGGCGGTGTCGCCGTCGACGACGATCGAAGAGTTGCTGATCAGGTGTTGGAACGCGGGGAAGTGGGGCAGCATGGCGGCGAGGAATTGTTTCGTCGCCGCCACGTCGCCCTCGGCTCCGCCCATCGCCGTGTAATCGATGTGCGCGTCCTCGGTGAAGATGTCGTCGAGCAGGTCCCACTGCCTGGTGTCGACCGCGTGGGAATAGCGGACCATGAGGTCCTGGATTTCCAGGCGGTCCGATATTTCTTGTAGGGACAGCATGTTTGCCTCCGATTGCGCAGAACCCGTGGCGCAATGGCACCAGGGCCGCGCCGGGGAATCAAGAGGCGGCAGGCGTTATGCCTTGTGCGGGAGGATGTTCAGTACGAGGGCGAGTCCGGCCGCGATGCTCAGGCACGCGAGGACCGTGGTGACAGCAGACTGCGTCAGGAAGCCGATGCCGATCGAAAAGGCAAGGCACGTAGCGAATGCCAAAACCGCGGTCCCCGACTCCACGCCCGCGATCCGGGTTGGTCGGTGATCCGTCGATGTCATGTTCTTGTGATACCCATTAGCTGTCGTTACGAAACCGTGACGGACGAATCGATCGGTTGCGGAGGTGTTGCCGGTGGTCACGGCGTTGGTCGGGGCTCGAACGAGGTGGGCGTCACACTGCAGCCCTCGCTTTGACAAACTTAGGTCCCGCTAACTTAAGCTTTCGTCCCATGGTCACTGTCGACACGACCCGCACAGCTGTGCCTGCGCGCCGAATCCCGATGCTGCTGCTCGGGGTTGCCGCGCTGCTGCTGTGCATCGTGTTGAGCCTGGCTCTCGGCGCGCGTTCGGTCCCGATCGGCACCGTCGTGCAGGCGCTGTTCGGCGCTGACGACAGCCGCGATGCGCTCGTGGTCACCGGCATGCGCCTGCCGCGCACGGTGGTCGGGCTCGCGGTCGGTGCTGCGCTCGGTCTTGCGGGCGCGGTGGTGCAGGGCATCACCCGCAACCCGCTGGCCTCGCCGACCACGTTGGGCATCAATCACGGCGCTGGCCTCGCGGTGGTGGTTGCCATCTACGCGCTGCAGCTGAGTCGTCCGATCGAGTACGTGTGGTTCGCCTTCGCCGGTGCGGCCTGTGCCGCGCTGTTCACGCTGACGCTCGGTCGCCGAGCCGGCGATCTGGATCCGGTCCGGCTCGTCCTCGGCGGCACGGTACTGCAACTGGTGCTGGTGTCGTGGACCTCGGCGGTGCTGCTGTTCAGCGAACGCACGCTGGACGAGGCCCGCTTCTGGCTGGCCGGTTCGATCGCCGAACGCGACCTCGGCACGCTGCTGCCCATGCTGCCGACGCTGCTGATCGGTGCGGTGCTCGGTCTCGTGCTCGCGCCTGCGCTCAACACCCTCGCGCTCGGCGACGAAGCCGCGACCGCACTCGGCATGCCGGTCGGCCGGATTCGCATGGCCGGGATGGCGGCGGTGGTGTTGCTGGCAGGCTCCGCGGTGGCGGTGGCCGGGCCGATCGCGTTCATCGGGTTGGCCGCGCCGCATCTGGTTCGACTGGTGCTCGGCAACGACCACCGGGTCATGGTGCCCGGCTGCTTGATCGCGGGACCGCTGCTGTTGCTGGCTGCCGACATTCTCGGCCGGATCGTCGCGCGGCCTTCCGAGCTCGAGGTCGGCATCGTCACCGCGTTCCTCGGCGCGCCCCTGCTTGCCGTGCTGGCCAGGCGGTCGGCGCGATGATCGACGACACCGCGCTGCGGAACGGGTCGGCGCGTCCCAAACGACTCGCCAAGCGCCCTGCCTCGGGTAGCAATGTTCTTGCGCGCCAACGCAGGCGCGCGCTCCTGATCGGCGCGGTGTGCGCCGCCGCGATTGCTGTGCTGGCCGCCGTCGCCCTCACCGTCGGTGAGGTGGAGATGTCGGTGAGTACGGCCTTGCGTGCCGCGGTCGGCCTCGGCGACCAGGGCGAGGTGTACATCGTCCAGGAGTTCCGTGCGCCGCGGCTGGTGGCCGCGCTGCTCGCGGGCGCGGGCCTCGCGGTGGCGGGCGCGGTGTTGCAGCGGCTGTTCCGCAACCCGCTGGCCTCGCCCGATGTCATGGGCGTGACCGGCGGCGCCTCGTTCGGTTCGGTGCTCGTGCTCGCCCTCGGCGCCAGCCAGTCGATCATTCCGCTCGGCGCGCTCGGCGGCGGCATGCTCGCCGCGGTGCTGCTCGGCGCGCTCGGCTGGCGCTCGGGACTGCCGGTCACCCGGCTGGTGCTGGTCGGCCTCGCGGTGCAGGCCGGGTTGGCGGCCGCGGTGAATCTGATGGTGGTGCGTTTCCCGAGGGAACTCGCCGGTTCGGCCGTGCAGTGGACCACCGGATCCCTCTACGGACGCACCTGGCCGGAAATCGAGGGCGCCGCGGTCGCCTGCCTGCTGGTGCTCGTGGCGCTGGCCGTGCAGTACCGGACGCTCTCGGTGCTCGACCTCGGCGACGATTCGGCAGGCACACTCGGCGTGCGCGTTTCGCACGCCCGCCTCGCCCTGCTGGGCACCACGATCGCGCTCGCCTCGCTGGCCGCCGCGCTGACCGGGCCGATTTCCTTTGTGGCACTGGCTGTTCCGCATCTGGTGCGGCGACTCGCCGGTCCGCCCACCGCGATCACCCTCGCCGTCACCGGACTTGCCGGTGCGACACTGCTGCTCGGCTGCGACCTGATCGTGCAGCACGCACTGCCGATCGAAGGCCTGCCGGTCGGCGTCGTCACCGCCACCGTCGGCGCCCCTTGGCTGTTGATCCTGATGCTCCGCGAGAGCGCACCCGTTTCCCGGAGGACCGCATGAGTGAGCACAGCGAAACGCGCGCCGAGCAGGACCGGGCAGGCAACGAATTGGCCACCCGCGCAGTCGATCTGCGCTACGGCGACCGGGTGGTGATCGACGGGCTCGACCTGGTGCTGCCCGGTAGTTCGGTCACCGCCATCGTCGGCCCCAACGCCTGCGGCAAGTCGACGCTGCTGCGCGGGCTCACCCGGCTGCTTCGCCCGTCGGGCGGCACGGTCACCCTGGACGGCGCCGATATCCATCGAATGTCGGCCAGGGCGTTGGCCTTACGGATGGGCCTGCTGCCGCAGCAGCCGATCACCCCGGAGGCGATCACCGTCGAGGCGCTGGTCCGGCTCGGGCGCTATCCGCATCAGCGATTGCTGCGTCCGTGGTCGGCCACCGACCAGGCGGCTGTCGAGGATGCGTTGCGCCGCACCGGCACCGCCGAGCTGCGCGACCAGCAGGTCGACCAACTCTCCGGCGGGCAACGCCAGCGGGCCTGGATCGCGCTGGCGCTGGCGCAGGACACCGACCTGCTGCTGCTCGACGAGCCGACGACCTTCCTCGACCTGCGCCATCAACTCGACGTGCTCGACCTGGTCGCCGACCTGCACGAGGAGGCGGGCCGCACCGTCGTGATGGTGCTGCACGATCTCGGCCAGGCGGCCCGCTACGCCGATCACCTGGTGGTGCTGCACGATGGTCGCCTCGCGGCCGCGGGCCCGCCTGCCGAGGTGCTGGAAGCCGACCTGATCCGCACCGTTTTCGGTGTGGACTGCCTGGTGCTGCCGGATCCGGAAACCGGTACGCCACTGGTGGTTCCGCGCAGCAGAGCCACCAGATCCGCCGCCGCTCGCGTGTGAGCGGCCGACCCCATGGCATCGCCTCGTTCGAGATGATGCGTCACCACTGCAGAGATGAGAACTGATCATGTCGACACGGCGATTCCGCATGCGCGGACTCGGTCGCATCGGGATCGCGGCGCTGGTCGCGACGGTGAGCCTGTCCGGCCTCGCGGCCTGCGGAAAAGACTCCGCGACAACGGATGCCACGGTATCGGCCGCGGACGCGACGAGCTTTCCGCGCACCCTCGACACCGTGATGGGGCAGGTGACGATCCCGAAGGTGCCCAAGCGGGTGGTCGTGCTCGACACCGGTGAGCTGGATTCGGTCACCTTGGTCGGCATCAAGCCGGTCGGCGCGGTCATTCCGCACACCAAGACCAGGGGCGGGTTCCCTGCGTACCTGGCGGACAAGGTCGGCGGCGTCACCGATGTCGGTCCGCTGCTCGAGCCGAACCTCGAGCGGATCGCCTCGCTCAAGCCCGACCTGATCCTGTCCTCGAAGGTCCGCCACGACAAGATCTACGACAAGCTGAGCGGCATCGCGCCGACCGTGTTCACCGAAAACACCGGCGGCACTTGGAAAGCGAACCTCGCCGTGCACGGCAAGGCGCTCGGGCTGGAGAAGCAGGTCGCGGACGCGCTGAAGGCGTACGAGGATCGGGCCCGCGCGCTCGGCGACACGATCAAGGCCAAGAACAACGGGGTTTTGCCCACCGCCTCGGTGGTGCGCTTCCTCGCCGGACCGACCCGGCTGTACCAGACCAACTCCTTCAGCGGTGTCGTGCTCGCCGACATCGGCCTGCCGCGCCCGGCCTCCCAGGTCTCCACGGATCCGAAGAAGACCATGAAGGACGTCAGCCCCGAGCAGATCGATCAGGCCGACGCCGACCTCATCTTCGTCGCCACCATCGACGACCCGGGCAAGACGGAGAAGGGTGCGGTCACCACCAGCCCCGTCTGGCGTGATCTGCCCGCGGTGAAGAACGGCAAGGCCATCGATGTGCTCGACGAAACCTGGATGTCCGGCATCGGCGTCCAGGCCGCCGACACCATGCTCGCCGACGTGGCGAAGGCGACCGGCACGGCATAACGACTTGCCGAGCGGGGCATGGGCTGCGGCGAAGAGGGCCGCAGCCCATGCCCCGTTCAGACGGGGAGGCCGGCGTGCAGGCGGGCGGCGGCGGTGATGATGGCCGCGGCTTGGATGGTGACCAGCCGGTGGATCGGGACAGGGTTGCCCGGTGCGTTGGTTTCGATATCGGCGCACCACTTTTCGAAGATGGCGGCGAAGGCGGCGCGCTCGGCGTCGATCGCGGCGGTGCGCTGCAGGCGTGCCTGCTCGTCCAGCAGCCGGGTCAGCATGCCGCCCGCGCGGAGTCGTGCGACGCCCACCCAGACGTACTCTTCGATGAAGATATCGCCGAGGGCGGCCGAATGCTCCTTGGCCGCAGCGCGTTTGGACATGGCGCCGCCACGAAGGGCGCGCACCGTGTCGGTCAGCGCCCGCTCGAAGGGACTGCGGCCGTGCAGTGAGCCGGACAGCCGGTCGAGGATGCCGCTCACGATATCGGCGATCTCCTCGTAAGCGGTTGCGGTGGCGAACGATACGGTCGCCATTGACCGTGTGCTCGGTGTTTCGTCGGCGACCCTCGGATCGGTCCACAGCGGCAGCTCGCACACCAGCACCGCGGTGCCGTGGCTTGCGGCATAGTCGCGGATCCCGGCGCCGTACATCATCGCCAGCGGATCGATGCCGTTGCCCTCCAACGTTTTCGCGATCCGGTGGAACGACGGCAGCTCGAAAACACCGGGCGCGAAGGTTCGTGCGCCGGGCACGTCGGGCTCGCCCTCGTAGATCGGCACGCCCGCCGCGACGAGCTGGCTCGTCAGTCCGGACCAGTAGCTGGGATCGCCTCCGGTGGTATAGAAGAATCCGCCGCCGAAATCGGCATTGTGCAGCGAAACGATCAACGCGGGCCTGGTCCGATCGATCAACGTCATCAGCGCGTGGGTCTCCGGCATCGGCTGCCCGACCGCGGTGCCGCGCCACCTGGTCGGAAAGCACCATTCGGGCTGCTCGACGGCGGGCGGCCGATAGAAGCCACGCGCGACGACGGTCCGTGCTCGCGGTCCGGCGAACCAGCCCTCGTTGAGCCGGGTGCCGTCGGGATCGAGACACAGCAGGAAGTGCCAGGTGGCGTCGAAGTCCTGCATGCCCTCCATGGCCAGCCTGCCGAGCAGGTGCCGGATCGTCGCCATCCCGATCGGTTCGTTCGGATGCGGATTGCCGACCACCACGATGTGTCTGGTCCCCGCGCCGATCTGGACTTCCCTGATCGGGTCGCCGCCGCGTGATCGGCCGATCTCGGTGACGGTCACCCGATCCGGCGCCGCCTCGGCGAGTGCGTCGACAAAGGTGTTGAGCTCATCGACAGTCGGGAACGCGTCGATGTCCTCGACAACGCCGACTGTCGCGTTTACCGCATCTATAGCCGCCAACTCATCTATGCCCATAGTCAATAGTGAGCTCGTCAGAGTGCGTTTCGGGCCCAATTCGACCGCAGCGGAAGGGATCCCGGCCGGTCGGTCGTCATGACATCCGATGATGGCATGAATTGCGGGCGGGTGACCTCACGGCCCGGGTACGCCGAACGAGGGCGGTGTGTCGGAAGGCGCCGCGCCGAAACTCTTTTCGGGATCGGGGCCCATCACGAAGTCGAGGCGTCCGCCGTCGCGGGCGAACGACTCGGGCAACCACGCCTTCGTGGTCGCGCTGCCGTCGACCTGCAATGCCTGCACATACGGTGCCGCATCGCCCGCGTCGGGAGCGCTGATGGTGAACTGCTCGCCCGACGAGCGGCGGATCTCGGCGTGCGCGAAAGCCGGTCCGTGCACGAAGAGTTCGGCGCGGCCGGGGATCACCGGGAAGAGGCCGAGCGACGCCCAGACGTACCAGGACGACATGGTGCCGAGGTCGTCGTTGCCTGACAGGCCGTCCGCTGTCGGGCCGAACAGTTCGAAGCGGGCGCGGTCGATCACCTCCTGGGTGCGCCACGGCTGCCCCGCCCAGGCGTAGAGCCACGGTGTTTGCAGCGACGGCTCGTTGCCGAGATAGGCGTAGGGGGCGTGCGGACCGGCGTTCAGCTGTGCGAAGAACTCGTTGAGCCGCCTGATCACCGTGTCGTCGCGGGTGGTCCCGGTATTGGTGGCCATCCTGTTGGTGCCCGCCATCTTGTCGAAGAGGCCGCGCACATCCTGGAAGACCATCCAATGGTATTGCGCGCCATTGCCTTCCACGTATCCGTCGGTGGCGGCCGGATCGAACGGGTACCCGAAGACGCCTTCGGCGGAACGCGGCTGCAGCCAGCCCGTATCGGGGTTGTACAGGTGCTGCCAGCCGTGCGAGCGGCGCAGGAATTTCTCGTGCTGCTCCTGGTTGCCGAGGCGGTCCGCCAGCTGCGCGATGCCGAAATCGGCGAGGCAGTATTCGAGGGTGTCGGAGACCTGACCGGGCACCCAGCCGAGCCGCTGATACTGATCGTTGCCGGGGCGCTCGGTGTAGCCGGCCTTCTCGCCGACCCGCTCTGCACCCGCGACCATCGAATCCAGTGCGGCATCGGCGTCGAAGTCGTCGGCTCCGAATGCGTACGTACTAGCGATGATCGAGTGATACGGGTCGCCGTTCATCACGCCGGTGATGGTGTTCTGATGCGACCACCGATCCCACACGTCACCGAGGACGTGCGCGTTCTCGTACATCGACTGGGCGATATCGGCGGCGACGTCGGGCACCAGCCACGCGAGCAATTGCGTTTGGCTGCGGTAGATATCCCAGCCGGAGAAGGTGGCGTAATGGTGGTGGCCGCGGCGCACCTGGTGGGTCTTGCCGTCGAATCCGGTGTAGTTGCCGTCGACGTCGTCGAAGACGTACGGCTGCAGGAACACGTGGTAGAGCGCGGAATAGAAGGTGCGCAACCGATCTGGATCGCCGCCGGACACCTCGATCTGGTCGAGCCGCTGCCGCCAGGCCTCCCGCGCGTCGACCCGGACGGTGTCGAAGTCCTTCATCCCGATCTCGGCCTCGAGATTGCGTTGCGCGCCTTCGCCGCTGACGTAGGAGAGCCCGGTCCGCATCTGCACCGGCCGGTCGGAGTCGAACTGCAGGTAGATGCCGCTGCCACGGCCATTGCTCGCGATATCGCCCGAGTTCGTGCGCCTGCTCGGCGATGCACCGGAGACCACGGTGATGCCCGGCTGGACGACACCGTCCTTCCAGCTGCCCGCCGCGGTGATCGGGCGGTCGAAGGTGGCGTGGAAGTACACGCGGTATCGGCTTGCCGCGCCGCAGAATCCGCCGGTGTGCGCCCAGCCGGACACGGTGTTGCCGTCGATCGAGACCTCGGCATCGTCGACACCGTTGACCGAGCCGGTCACATCGAGCAGCACGGTGCCCGGCGTGCCCGCCGGAAAGGTGAAGCGGGCCACGCCTGCTCGCGTCGACGCGGTCAGTTCGGTCCGCACGCCGGAGTCGGTGGTGACGCGGTAATAGCCGGGGCTCGCCTGCTCATTCGCATGATCGAAGGTCTGGACATACCCCGGGCCGTCGACCGCGGGCGACCGGCCGATCACCCCGGATATCGGCAGCACCGGAAAGTCTTGCGCGCCAGTGCAACCGGGGCCGGAGATGTGCGTCATCGAGAACCCGTACAGCCGGTCGTCCTCGTACTTGTAGCCGCCGCCCGCGGTGCGCACCGTGTCCGGGCTCCACTGCATCATGCCGAACGGAGTCACCGCGCCGGGGAAGGTCATGCCTGCGCCGCCGCCGTGCCCGAAATCCGGGCCGCCGTCCGCCGTACCGACAAAGGGATTCACGTACTTGCTGGCATCGACCACAGTCTCAGCGTGCGCCGTGACGGGGATGAAGGGAAGCAGCAGGGGCACAACGATGCCGACAAGATGGCGACGCGACATACCTGCTCCTCGACGAGCGTCCGACAACGTTGCCCTGCTGTCAGCCATCCTGACATCGCCGGACCGTGCCTCCGCCGCCGACACGCCGCTGAACTGCGCATTTGTCGAAAAGCAGCCCCGCCTTCGCTACCTGGTCAGCATCGGGATCCGGCTCGGCTCGGAGACGTTCACCAGCACGACGACATCGCCGTACGGTGCCGTGCGGCGAGTCAGCCGATGCGCGAACCGCGCCATGGGAATTCGCCACCGGTATTTGGCCGAGATCTCCGACTGCACGTACGGAAGCAGCGTGCCCGCCGTCACCAACTGGGACTGCCCCTGCCGCTGATGGGAACCGAGCACGGGGGTGCCACGCCAGTCGGCGGGCTGGACCAGCACGCGGCCGTCGCGCACCAACTGCTGCGCTTCCGCGGATCGCGACGACACCCGGAAGGCGAGTTGGGTGTCACCGATCGGGATGACCAGCCGCGGCACCGCCGTCAGTTGTCGCGGTCCGGTGACCCTGGTCACCAAAACCGTAGTGGCATCCCGCCAGATGGTGGCCGTGTCGGGCTGCGTATGCGGTCCCTGCTCCGGTCGCGCGACGTGCTCATTGTCAACGGTGATATCGGTGATGTCGACGACGGTATCGGTCATCGTTCGCAGTTCCTTTCCCCTGCAGTGTCCACTGCTGGATGCGTGACGAGCTCCGGTGAAACGGGGCCCATCTCTCCGCGGTACCCCGGCAACTCCCACCCAACCACCGTTGATCACGTGTTCGGGGCCCGTGTAGCTGTTGTTAAGATCAGTCAAGTCCGATGGCAGAATTCGCGACGGTGCGAACGTTGTTGTGCCTCTGGCAATGTCGTTCGAACGCGGGATCTGGTGAATGGTTGAGGTAGAGACGGCGCGGTTGTCCGCTCCGGTCGAGGTACCCGAGGGTGCACGGCGACATCGTGATCGGTCGTGGTTGGCCCCGTTGGCAGCCGTGGTCGGCGGATTGGTGCTGATCGGCTGGCGGGCGAGCCGGTACGGCAGTTGGATGGTCGACGACGCAGGCATCACGTTCGCGTACGCGCGCAGCGTCGCGGAGGGCGCGGGCCCGGTGCTGCAGCCCGGTGTACCTGCGGTGGAAGGGTTCTCCAACCCCACCTGGCTTGCTGTGCTGGTACTCGGCGAATGGTTCGGACTCTTCGACCGCGGCACCGTCTTCGGTGTTCCCGACTATGTCCTCTATCCCAAGGCGATCGCGCTGCTGTGCTGTGCGGGCATCCTCGCTGCGTGTTATGTCGCCGCGCGCCGGGTCTCGCGGTGGCCTGCGCTGATCACCTTCGCGACCGGTGCGGCGCTTGCCGCGATTCCCTCGTTCGTGATCTGGTGCTTCTCCGGTCTGGAGAATCCGTTGTTCGCGTTGGCGGCGTGCGTGTTGGCCGTCTATCTCTTGCTCGCGGTGCTCGACGGGCGGTTGTGGACGCCGACCGTGGCGGTCACCGCCGGCGCTATCGCGGCATTCGCGGCGTTGACCAGGCCCGACGGTCTGATCTATCTGGTCGCGTATCCGCTGGTTTCGGTGATCCTGGTCCGGCGCGCGACGTTGCTCGTTGCCGTCCGATCCGCGCTGTACTCGGGGCTCGCGTTCGCTGTTCCGTACGGTGCCTATCTGGTGTGGCGGATCAGCGAGTTCGGCAGGCTCGTGCCGAACACCGCGGTCGCCAAGGACCAAGCGCTGCCGACGGTGCAGGACCTGACCAGGGCCGGGGATCTGGTGCAGTACGCGGGCGCGCCCGCGGTGATCGCCGCCGTCGGCGTGGTCGGGCTCGCGCTGGCCGTGCCGAGTCGGTGGCGCGACGGTGTTGTCGCGGTGGTGGTGCCGTTGGCGCTCGCCCTGGTCGCCTATTGCGTTTTGGAGCCGGACTGGATGGGGCAGTTCCGGTTCGCCACCCCCGTGTGGGTGCTCGCGGTGTTCCTCGTGGTGGTCTCGGTAGGGGAGTTGGTGGCACGGCTGCGCACGCGCGGGCGGGTGCTGGTCGCGCTGACGCTGGTCGGGGTGTTGATTCCGTCCGGCAGCGCGTTCGCCAGCGCTTCCGAGTCGTATCGTGCGACGTCGGATGTGCCGCTGTGCTGGATCGTCGAACGGTTCGGGTATGTCTTCAACGGCTATGCGGACATCATCGGTCTGCAGCAGGGCAGTCTGTTCTCTCCCGATATGGGCGGCACGTCGCTGACATCGCGGTTGCGGTTGATCGACATGGCCGGGCTGACCGAAGCGAAGATCGCGGACATGTACGCGGGCAAGGATCCCACGGACCTGAGCGACTACGTGTTCGAGCAGGTCAAACCCACCTTCGTACACACGCACGGCGCGTGGATGCAGAACCAGGTCACCATCGATCCACGCATGGATCGCGACTACTACCGGATCCACCGATCCCCGAATCTCGACATGTCGGACGAGGATTGGGTGCGCAAAGAAGTGGTCCGCGACGAAGCCCAACTCGAGGAGTTGCGCCAGTACGCCGGGCGGGTCCTGCCACCCCTGTGGCCGGGGTTCCGGAATTCAGGTTCCTGCGGGCCGGTGCTGCGGCCGGGTCAGACCCTCGCGAGCTGAGCGCTTACTTCCAGGTGGCCGGGCACTGACCCGTGCACGCGGGTAGCAGTTCTACCCGCCACTGCGGCGACCCTGGCTCGCTGGCGTTCGAGAATGCCGTCAACCCGCCGATGACCAGCGCCAGTGCCGCCACCGAGCCGACCAAAGGTCGCACCAGACGTAATTCGCCCATCCCACTATCCCGTCATTGCCCCCGCAACGAATGAATCGTGTGGGCGGCCATCGTGTTACACGCTCGCAGGAGATCGATCGGCGGCGATCCGCACGGTGTTCCGATGGCGTGGCACGGGCTCTCGTCGACTGGTTCAGCGACGGTCGCCGAGTTCGATTTCGTTGTCGTGCAAGGTGTCCCTGACATCGGCGAGGGTGAGGAGCTGGTGGATCCAGGTGGGGTCGGTGGGGTGGTGGTTCAGGACGGCGTGCACCGTGGCTGCTGTGACGACCGCGGTCGCCTTGGATTGGCCGCGGCCGTAGGCCCAGCGCGCGGAACCGTCGGTGGCGCGGGCGAGGAGGATCCAACGGTCGCTGCCTGGCATGCGCGGCGGGATCAGGGAGCGGAGGGCGGGTGCTCGGGTGAGGAGGGCGAGTCCGGCGGTGCCGATGCGGGAGTCGGTGCGCAGGTAGGCGCGGACCGGGACGCCGAATTCGCGGGTGAGGCGGTGCTGGTCGGCGAAGTCGGCGCGCAGGGCGCGGCCGGACCGGTAGCCCGACTGCGCGGGGACGTCGAAGCGGGCAGGTTTGGTGAAGTTGCGGACGGCGGTGCCGTCGGGGTCGGGGAAGTGTTGGCCGAGTAGGCCGTACGTCCATGCGGTCGCGGCGGGGCCGTGGTGTTCGCCGGCGCCGAGGCCGATCAGGATGTCGACAGGGCCGGGCTGGGCGGACAGGACATCGACCGCGAGCAGTGTGGTCAGACCCGGCGCCAACCCGACGCCGAGCACCACCGGGCCGCCGATCTTCTCCAGCGCGGCAACATAATCGGTGGTCGCGGAGATGTCGAGGAAGGGGATGCCGCGGCCTGCGCAGGTTTCGGCGAGCCGGATATCCTCGGCGCCTGCGCAATTGACGACCGCTGTCACGCTGTCCAGTGCGGCTTCGAAGCTGCCTATGTCGGACAGATCGACGACTCGATCCGCGCGCGTCGCATTCCGCCCGGCCGTCAGCGCCGGTGTTTCGGCCGCCCGCAGCAACGACATGAGATGGGTACCGACAGCACCGTATCCACCCAAAACCAGCACGCTCATCGTGGCCATCCCCTTCGCTCAGCCATTGCCGCAGATAGTACTGACTGGAGCGAGGCTCGAGTGGCGGCGACGGAGCTGCCCTGGACCGCAGACTCGGCGCCGGTCGGATCGCCGACATGAATAACTGGCACTGCCGTCCCAGTGCCGCGGCCGGTCAGTCGACCGGCACGACCTGGTCTTGTCGAGTCAACTGGCCCTTGGGTGGATCGGGCGGACGCCTGCCAGGGCGCGTAATGCGTCGGCGCGGGAGATGGGTTGGTCGTCGGCCAGGGCGGCCAGTTCGACGGCGAGCCAGTCGCGAATGAGCTCGCTCATGGTGAGGCCGCGGGCCTGGGCTTCGGCCTTGATGGACTGGTCCATCGCGAGGGGGAGGCGCAGCGAGCGCACCACCATGATGTCTTCGCCGGGCGCCAGCGGGGCCGGTAAGTCGGCGTCGCGTACCGGTTCGTCGTCGAAGACGAGGCTGTTCATCAACTCCTCCACCCCCTGCGGGGTGGACGGAAAGTCCTTGTCGCCCATCACGGGTTCTCCTGTTCCCACTTTTCGAACTCGGTCACCTGCTCCTGGCTCATCGGTCGCGCGGCAACGATCTGCCACTGCCAGGGCTCCGCCTGCCGCAACCCCACGATCAAGGGGCGGCCCGCCGCGGTACGACCCCAGATCGTCAACATCTGGAGGCCCGCACCGCCACGGCCACGTCGCGGCCACCGTCGCTGCCTGGTCAACACCTGCATCACCTCGTCCGGCGTGATCCCGATGAGCATGTCCAGCGCCCAATCAGGCCACTCGAAACCCACCACCACATAATACGCGCGTAATACGCCGGGGCGCTATTGCCCGTTTCGGGCGGGTTGCCTGATCCATCATCAAAGGATCATCGCTGCTGCGCCACGGCACACCAAGGGACGTACGCGTCGCGATCGGCTCACCTGCCTCGACACCTGCTGCTCGGGCGCGTGCATCGCATCATCAAAAAATCATCGATACGTCCGCTCGATCGGCCCTCAGATCAGTTGAGCCATAACCTCTCCCGTGGTTATCAACAAGCGCGAGGAGACCTGGTGAGTTCGGCCACCGAGGAATATCGACCCGACGTGGCAGACGGGATCTGGCAGTCGATTTCACGTCAGGTCGGCCATCGGCCGAGCGCCACCGCGCTGGTCGACGCGGACGGCAGCGTGACCTATGCCGAGCTCGCGGACCTGGTCGACGAGGTCGCGGCGCGGCTGGTCGCGGCAGGCGTGCAGGCGGGGGATCTCGTCGGAATTCGGTTGCCGCGCAGTCGGAGTGCCGTCGTCGCGATCCTGGCGACGCTGCGGATCGGTGCCGGATACGTGCCGCTGGATCCGGCGTATCCCGCCGCGCGACTGGACATGATGATCGATGATGCGCGGCCGCGGGCGCTCGTCACCGAGCACGGTGTCGATGCGGTGGACGGCGGTGTGCCGCAACCGGATGCCGCGTACGTCATCTTCACGTCAGGGACGACCGGGCGGCCGAAGGGCGTGGTGGTTTCGCGGCGCGCACTCGGTGAGTTCTGTGCGGCCGCGGTCGATCGATACGAGCTCGGCGTCGACGATCGGGTGTTGCAGTTCGCGTCGTTGAGCTTCGACGCCAGCGTCGAAGAGCTGTTCCCTGCGCTGAGTTGTGGTGCGGCGGTGGTGCTTCGCGACGAGGACGTGATCAGTCGGCCGGATCTGTTCCTCGATCGGTGCGCGGCGTTGGGGGTGACCGTGCTGGATCTGCCGACCGCGTACTGGCACGAACTGGTCGCGGCGCTCGACCGCGGGACCGCCGTGCTGCCCGCCGCGGTGCGGTTGGTCATCATCGGCGGCGAGGCGGCCACCCCCGATACGGTGCGCCGGTGGCAGGCGGCGGTCGGCCGGACGCCACGGCTGCTCAATACCTACGGCCCGACCGAAACCACGGTGGTCGCCACCGTCGCCGACCTGACCGAGTGGACCGGCGACACGGTGCCGATCGGTACCCCGCTGACCCGCGTGACCTGTCGGGTTGTCGATGCGGACGGGCGCGCCGCGCAGACCGGTGAGCTGCTGATCGGCGGTCGCATGGTCGCCGAGGGATATCTGAACCAGCCCGAGCTGACCGCCGAGCGGTTCCGTCCCGGCCAGGACGGCGTGGAGTATCGCACCGGCGATCTGGTGCGGTGGGCCGACGGCGCGCTCGAGTACCTCGGTCGACTCGACGATCAGGTGAAGATTCGTGGCTTCCGAGTCGAGCCCGCGGACATCGAGACGGCGCTGCGGGCGGATCCGCGGATCGACGACGCGGTGGTCGCGGTCGATCGGCGGGGTGCGCAGCCTCGGCTCGTCGGTCATGTGGTGGCCGGTGCCGACGTCGACCTGGTCGCGGTCATGGCGGGACTGCGTGCGACCATGCCCGCTTACCTTGTTCCCGCCACTCTTGTTCGGCACCAACGATTCCCGGTCACGCCGCAAGGAAAGATCGACCGAGTCGCGCTGGCCGCGACGGATATTCGGCAGGAACCGATCGGCAGTCCGTGGACGGGCACCCCGAACCAAGCGCGGATCACCGCGTTGTGGGAGTCGGTGCTCGGCGTTCGGGTGCACGGACCGGACGACGACTATCTCGCACTCGGCGGTGACTCGCTCACCGCGATGCGCATGATCGTTGCCCTGCGGCACGCACACGGCGTCGAACTCACACTGAGCCAACTGTATTCAGCACCCACCGTCGCCGCGGTCGCCGCACTGCTCGGGGAGGATGCGCCCGTCGGTCGCGGTGACCTCGTCGACGGCTTGCCGGAGAACGTGGCGCTGCCACTGAGTCCGTTGCAGCGTGATTTCTGGGTGGCCGAACAGGTGTGCGTCGGGCTGCCCGCGCACACCCTCGGCGTTCGGTATCAGTGGAACGGCCGGATCGACGCGGCGGCACTCGTCGCAAGCCTTGCCGAGCTGGCTCGCCGCCATCCGTTGCTCAGGTCCCGTTTCCCGGACGACGGCACGGAACCGAGTCTGGTGATCGAGCAGGACGCGACGATCCCGCTCGTCGAATCCGCGCCGGACACCAGCGCGATCGACCCGAAGCACGGGCCGATTGCGGTGGCGCACCTGCTCCGTGGTGAGGACGCGGACGAATTGGTGTTCGTCGTCCACCATCTCGCGTTCGACGGCTGGTCGGTCGGCATCGTCGGCGACGAACTCGCACAGCTGTATCGCGCGGTTCGTGTGGGCAAGAACAGTGAATTGCCCTGCCCGGCACCGCTGCCCGACCTGGCCGCGCTCGCCGCCGCCGCGAAGGCCGACCCGGCGTTGACCACCTATTGGCGAGATCGATTCGACGGCGCCGATCTCGACTGGGAACTGCCCGCCGATCGGCCGCGTCCGGCCGCGCGCTCCTTTACCGCCGCACGTATCAGCACTCGCGTCGATCCGGCACTGCTCGACCGCTTGCGTAGCTACGCGCAGACGCGGCGAGCCAGCCTGTTCATGGTCGTGCTCGCCGGTGTGCAGACGGTGCTGGCGCGCTACACCGGCCGGACCGACCTCACCGTCCTGGCCCCGGTCGCCGGGCGCACCGCGGCCGAGCTGGAACCACTGGTCGGGCCGCTGTTGAACATCCTGCCGCTGCGCGGCGACGTTTCGGGCGAGCCGTCGTTCGCGGAGCTGCTCGACCGCGTCCGCGCCGCGGTCGTGCGTGATCTGGACCATCAGAACCTGGCACTGCCTGATCTGGTCGATGCGCTGGCTCGGCCTGGCAACGGGAACCGCAACCGGATCAGTCCGGTGACGCTGACCGTGCACAACAACCCGGCCCCTGCCGACCCGGATATTCGGTACGCGGGTGAAATCGCCCCTGCCGCAACGATGGTCGATCTCGCCATCGGTCTGGACTTTCCGCTCGATCACGCGACGCTGAGCATCGATTACGCGACCGAATTGTTCGACGCGCCACGGATCGAGGGCTTGCTCGGTCACCTGCTTACCGTGTTGACCGCCGCCTGCGCCGACCCGACGACCCCGGTGACCAGGCTGCCAATCCTCACTGCCATTGAACGGCAGCGAATCGTCGACGAGTGGAACGACAGCGCAACACCCCTGCTGGACGCGACAACCATCCATCAGTTGTTCGAAGGTTGTGCCGCAACAACTCCCGACGCCCCAGCGCTGACCTTCCGGGACGCCACGATCAGCTACGGCGACCTGAACCGCCGAGCCAACCGGCTGGCCCGTCGGCTCCGCGCCGAAGGCGTGCAGTCGGGAGCGCGCGTGGCGATCTGCCTCGATCGAGGTTTCGACCTGTTCACCGCGATGTGGGCGGTGCTCAAGGCCGGTGCGGCCTACGTGCCGCTCGACCCGACTTATCCGCGGGACCGCCTCGACTACATGCTCGCCGACTGCCGCGCGCAGGTAGTCATCGATGACGCCTACCTGAGCGCCGAAACCCCTTCCGACGATACTGATCTGCCGTCGGTCAACACCGCACACGACCCGGCCTACCTGATCTACACGTCTGGTTCCACCGGCAAGCCCAAGGGCGTCGTGGTGACCCACGGCAACCTGGTGCACGCGGCCGGAATGTGGCAGCACGCCTACGATCTGCGCGCCGAATGGACCTATCAGCAGGCCGCTAGCTTCTCCTTCGACATGTTCGTCGGCGAGACCCTGCGCGCACTGACCACCGGCGGCCGCCTGGTGATCGTGCCGAGGGAGACCCTGCTCGATCCCGCCGAGCTGTTCACGCTGATGCGCACGGAGGGCGTCCAGTGCACCGAGTTGGTGCCCGCCGTGCTGCGCACCTTGCTCGCCCACGTCGAACAGTCCGGGGAGACACTCGAATTCGTCCGCCTGCTGATCGGCGGTGGCGAGGAATGGCGGGTCAGGGAGTTCGACCTGGCCCGTCGCCTGGTCGGCCCGGCAAACCGAGTTGTCAACGCGTACGGCGTCACCGAGGTCTCCGTCGACAACGTGTGGTTCGAGGGTTCGGTGGACCACCTGCCCGCGACCGCGCCGCTGCCGATCGGTAAACCCTTCCCGAACAACCGGGTCTACGTGCTCGACGCGTACCGCCAGCCGGTCCCCGCGGGCATCATCGGCGAGTTGTACCTCGGCGGCGTCGGTGTCGCGGACCGCTATCACGATCGGCCCGAGCTCACCGCCACCCGGTTCGTCCCCGACCCGTTTGCCCCCGAGCCCGGCGCCAGGATGTATCGCACCGGCGATGCCGCCCGCTGGCGGCTCGACGGTGAGGTCGACTTCCTCGGCCGTCTCGACGGTCAGGTGAAGGTCAACGGCTACCGGATCGAAACCGGTGAGGTCGAGGCCGCGCTCGGCGCGCTGCCCGGCGTAATCGGTTGTGCGGTAACGGTGCAGACCCTGTCGACCGGGCTGGCCCGACTGGTCGGCTACGTCGTGCCGCAGGCGGGCGCGGAGCTCGACGAGGCCGCGATGCGCGACGCGCTCGGAGCCGGGCTGCCGACCCACCTGGTTCCGGCCCGAATCCTCACGCTCCCACAGCTTCCGCTGACACCCAACGGCAAACTCGATCGCAAGCAGCTGCCCGAGCCGCCGGAAAGTGCCGGAGCGGGTACGGAATCCGCGCCGCGCACCCCGACCGAGCAGCGGATCGCGGCGATGTGGGCCGAGGTGCTCGGCGTCGCGGAGTTCGGCATCGACGACACCTTCTTCGCGTTGGGCGGCGACTCGTTCGCCGCATTGAAGGTGATCCGGCGCATCGAACCGGCACCGGCACTGATCGAGCTCTACCAGCACCCGACGATCCGCAGGCTCGCCGCACTGCTCGACGGCCGCACTACCGACCGACCCGCCGAGCGTCGAATGCTGCACCGACTCACCGACTCCGACGCCGAACCCGACGGCGTCACGGTCGTCGCGGTGCCGTACTCCGGCGGCAGCGCGGTCGCTTACCAGCCGCTCGCCGACGCGCTGCCCGCGACGTGGGCGCTGTATGCGGCCGAACTGCCGGGGCACGACCGCGCCCGCCCCGACGAGGAACTGCTCCCTGCCGCGGCGGTCGCCGAGCTCATCCTCGCCGAAATGCCCGCGATCGCCGGGCCGATCCTGCTGTACGGACACTGCCTCGGCGTCGCGGTGACCGTCGAACTCGCCAGACAAGCCGAGGCCGCGGGCATTCCGCTGGTCGGCGTCGGGCTCGGTGCGGGGTTCCCGACGGCGCGACTGCCAGGGCGGTTCTTCGACTGGTTCTATCGGCTCGTTCCGACCGACCGGCTCACCTCGGATCGCGAATACCTCACCTATCTGCGTGGGCGCGGCGGCTTCACCGACGTCGACGACGCGGAACAGCAGGCGTTCGTGCTGCGCAACGTGCGCCACGATGCGCGCGACGCCGAGGAGTACTTCACCGCCGCCTACACCGATCCGCGTGCGCCGCTGCGGACTCCGGTGTTGACGGTCGTCGGCGCGAAGGACCGGGTCACCGAGCACTACACCGAACGTCAGCGGGAATGGGAGCATTTCAGCGACGGCCCTATCGAATTGGCGGTGCTGCCGCGCGCGGGTCACTTCTTCGTGAAGACACACGCGGAGCCGCTGGCCGAAGCGCTGGTCGGGTTCGTCGACCGCGAGGCCGAAACTCCGGTCGAGCCGGTGGCTGCGCCCGCCGCCGGACCGCCGCCGAGCCTCGCGAAATTCGCGCTGGTCGCGCTCGGCCAGTTCGTGTCGATGATCGGCAGCGGGCTCAGCGCGCTCGTGCTGAGCATCTGGGTGTTCCAGCAGACCGGCTCGATCACCGACTTCGCCGTCGTCAACGCGATCGGCCTGCTGCCGGGCATCCTGGTGAGCCCGATCGCCGGTGCCGTCGCCGACCGCTGGGACCGGCGCAGGGTGATGCTGGTCAGCGACGGCGCCGCCGCGCTCGCGATGAGCGTGCTCGGAATTCTGGTGTGGACCGGCGGTATTCAGCAGTGGCACGTCTATCTCACCGTGTCGGTCACCTCGATCGCCGGCGCGTTCCAGCGGCCCGCCCATCTGGCCGCCGTTGCGCAGCTGGTGCCCAAGCGGTACTTGGGGCACGCCAACGGCATCAGCCAGCTCGGCGTCGGTGTCGGGCTGGTGTTCGCGCCGATGCTCGGCGCGGGCCTGATCGGTTTGATTGGCATTTCCGGCGTGATCCTGCTCGACATGCTGACTTTCAGCATCGGCGTGCTCACCCTGCTGCTGGTGCGGTTCCCGAACCTGCTGTTCCACCGCCGCGAGGAGACCTTCCGCAGCGAGATCGTCAACGGCTGGCGCTACATCGTCCGCAGGCCCGGAATGCGGGCCGCACTCCGGTTTTTCGTCATCGACCACGCGTTCTACACACTCGGCTTCGCCGTCGTCACCCCGATGTTGCTGCTCGAACAGTCACCGGCGGTGCTCGGCGTCGCCCTCGGCGCAGGCGGATTGGGCGGCCTGGCAGGCAGTCTCGTGATGGGGCTGTGGGGTGGCACGCCGCGGCGCACCACCGGACTGATCGCGTTCATGGGCGTCGGCAGCCTCGGCATGGCCGTGGTCGGCCTCGGTAGTGCACCCGCCTTCGTTGTCGCAGGCATGTTCCTGCTGACCTTCGGCGAGTCACTGGCCGAAGGACATTGGATCGCGGTGGTGCAGAGCAAGGTCGGCTTCGAGCTGCAGGGTCGGGTGCTGTCGATCTTCATCACCGTGATGATGCTGACCATGCCGCTCGGCTACCTGGTGGTCGGTCCGCTCGCCGAACGCTACGTACAGCCGTTGCTCGAACCAGGCGGACCGCTCGCAGGCACGGTGGGCCAGCTCATCGGCGTCGGACCGGGCCGCGGCCTCGCCATGCTGGTAATCCTCAGCGGCCTACTGCAATTGGGCTGGGCGTTGCGCGGCTGGCTCGACACCGAGCTGCGCATGCTGGAAGACCGCCTGCCGGATGCCCTGCCGCCCAACGAGATCGATTCCCGAGACGACCTACAACGCCATGCCGACGCTCAACTTTCCCGCTGAAAGGCCGACCTTGTCCCGCTCACCCCTGTCCACCGCGCCGACCGACGCGTATGCCACCCCGCTCATCGACGCGGGGGAGCTAGTGCCCGGCGCCCGGGTTTTGATCAAGGATGAAACCCGTTATGCCTCAGGTAGTCACAAGGAACCGGCGGCACGCGCCGTTGTGCTGCGCGCTGCAGCCGAGGGCTATCAGCGGGTCGTCATCGCGACCTGCGGCAACTACGGCCGGGCGATGGCGATGGCCTGCGCGGCCGCGGGCATGGCGTGCACCGTCGTCTTGCCAGAAGGCTGGAGCGACGGTGGCGCGTTCATGCGGGAGGCGGGCGCGGACGTGCACCTGGTGCCCGGCAGTTACGAGGACGCGGTCGACCAATCGCGGGTGCTCGCCGAGACCGACGGCTGGATCGACGGCAATGTCGACGGTCCGTTCGTCGACTCGGTATTCGAAGGCCACGGCGTCGTAGTGCACGCGCTGCATGCGGCACTCGTCGAACCGCCTGCCGCACTGTGGATTCCGGTCGGCAACGGCACCACCATCATCGCGATCCACCGGCAGCTGGCTGCGGTGGGCTGGACCGTGCCGATCCACGGCGTCGGCTCTGCCGCCAACAACCCCGTCGTGACCAGCTGGCCCGGCGCGTACGAGATGCTGCCGCCCGAGGGTGTCGTGACCACCGATCACAATCAGCCGCTGGTCAATTGGCATGCGCTGCAGGGGCCGGAGGCGATGGCCGCGGTGGCGGAGACCGGCGGTTGGGTGCACGGCGCCGACGACGATCAGCTGCTTGCGGCCAGAGAAGTGCTTGCCGAGCACGGGGCGTGGCCGACGCCGTCCGGCGCGGTCGCGCTGGCCGGACTGCTCCGCCACGCCGAGCACACGCCGCTCACCGGAACCCACGTCGTTCTGCTCAGCGGCCGCTGACCCGACTCGAGAAGAACACATGACCCACTCTGCCTCCGGGCTGCTGTTCGCCCGTGCCAGGACCAGTGCCGCCGACGAACGCGTCTACCTGGCCAAACTGGCCTTGCTCGCGGTGCTTACCGCACTCGGCGTCGTGCTCGCGCTGCGACCGGAGCCGCTCGCGCTGATCGTCGGCGTGCTGCTGCTCGCGGCGATGTACACCCACGCCGTCGAGTTGCAACATCAAGCGTTGCACCACTCGGCTTTTCGGGCGTCCTGGCCGCACCGGTTGGTCGGCGTGCCGCTCGGGCTGCCGATGTTGGTGGTGTACACCCACTATCGGATCCGGCACCTGCAGCACCACCGCCACCTCGGCACCGCGCAGGACACCGAGTTCTTCGGCTTCGACACCCGCAAGCCGTTGACCGTCGGGCTGCTGCTGCGCGGCATGTTCGACTATGCGCGAGTGTATTTCGTGCTGCGCGACGTGGTGCGCGCGGTGACAGGTCGCTGGCGCTACGAGTACGGCGAACTCAGCCCGGCGATGCGGCGCCGCGCCGTCACCGAGTACCTGATCCTCGGCGCGCTCCTCTGCGGCGCGTTCGCTCTGGTCGCAATCGGCCACTACGACATCGTCATTCGCCTCTGGCTGCTCCCGCTGCTGTTCGCGGTCCCGATGCACTTCCTCGTCGAACTGCCCGAGCACATCCTCTGTGACACCGAAAGCACCGACGTCCTGCGCAACACCCGCTCCATCCGCGGCAGCAGGCTGAGCACCTGGTTCACCAACGGCAACAACCTGCACATCGAACACCATGCGGCGATGGCGGTTCCGATCAACCAGCTGCCTGCCAGGCACGAGGAGACCCGCAGCCGCGCGGTGCACGTCGAACGCACATACCCGGACTTCTATCGCACGCTGTGGCGGGCGATCAAGAGTTCAGCGGCACCGTCTGCCCACTGACGCAGTACATTTCGCGATCAGGGTGCGTACAGCGGCACGACGGTGGTGCGCGGTACTCTCACCCGCTACCTCGAGGCGCACGCGTAGGTGTGCTCCGGCGGTGCCGGGCATGGCAGTCGGATCTCCTGTGTTGTGGCGACTCGCGATGCGAGGATGTGGCCATGCAATCCAACTTCGTCGACTACCTGACCTGGGACGAGCAGAACAATGTCGCCTATCTCGCGCTCCCGCAGAACAACAGGGGAGAGCGACGCGCGCTGCGCACTATCCCCGTGCACGATGAGAGCGGCGAGCAGGTCGTTGCCGTCCTCGATTTCGGCGAGGACGGCGAGTTGATCGGCATCGAGTTGCTCAACGCGCGAGTTCAACTGAGCGCGGCGATGAAGGCTGCGGCCCGCAAGGAGTAGTCGCCTGGCTGCCACGCGTCTGCCACGTGGGTGCCAAAGACGGCGTGAGCCAAGGAAATTCGGGGGGCCGCGAGGCACGATGGACTCGCTGTTGGTCCGTATCCGAATTCGAATACGGACCTGATTCGAATATCGGGTCTCAGTCGACTCGGTGCTATTCAGGAGGGGAACCTTTGCGATCCATCATGCGTCTCGCGGCCGCGCCATTGGCGACGTTTGCGATTCTGGTATCGGGACTGTCGTTTGCCGGGGCGGCTTCCGCGGCGGGGCCTGCGTACGCAACGACCGATCCAGCCATTTCGGTGCTCGACACCGGATTCGATGCGGTGCAGGGTCGTCGGCCGCACTACATTGCCGGGTATACCGACCATGCGCTGACCCGCATGGCGCAGCGGGGAATCAGCAAGGACCAGGTCGAGACTGCTATCTCCAGCCGCTACGAGGGGCAGTGGCAGCCCGACCATCGGACCTGGAAGGTGACCTGGGGCGGAGTTTCGGTGGCGATCAACGAGGACGCCTACATCGTCACGGTCTTCTGAGGCCGGCTACTCGCCGAAGCAGTCGGGTTCGCGCGTCCATGCCGGTGCGCGAACCCGATTTACCGCCACATCTTTTGAACTGGGGATCCATCATGAAAATAATCCGCACTGGCTTCGCCATGGCACTGATCACCGCGTTTCCGCTCCTCGTCAGCGTCGAGGCGGCAGCCACGCCACTCGCGCAATCGCCCGCTGTGGTGGTTGCCGACGGCACTCAGGATCTGCCGTTCGAGTTCGAGGCCGTAGCAGGCAAGCGATTCAACGATGGCGAGGATCGGGCCGCCGCACAGTCGCTCGGTTACGCTGAGGCCAAAGTGGGCAGAAGCCACGGGTGCTTGATCTTCAAGCACAGCAAGAAGAACCTGTACATTTCGCAGGATCTCGACGGGCACAACGGGGGGCGTTGGAAGATGGCGAGTTCGCCGGAGCGACTCGCGTCCAAGGACACCCGGATGGGCACCTATGACGAGAACCTCAACCGGATTGGTGACTGATTTGGATCGTCCGACCGCCAGTGCGCCCGATAGCGTGCCCGATTCGAGATCGTGGCAGATCGTTTTCGATCCCGGCATCACCAAGGAGCAAGTCGAGCTGATCGCGGATTTCGCTGTCGCGGACGGCATTGCGGACGCCGACGCCGCGGAATTCCTCCGCTCGGGTCGCGATCCTCGCTTCTGGTTGTCGGGTGCACTGGATCGGTCGGAGGTCGACGCCCATCGGCGGGCGTTCCGCGCGGTCGTCGAGGGAACGCCCTTGACCGACGCGGACCGCGCGCTCATCACCGGGATGATCCATCGATTCGACGAATGGCTGGCGCACCTTGCGTATCCGCGCGATCAGATCTACGACGCGGACGACGCCTTTTTCGACTTCGACTGCACGGAGAGGACCGGAAACGATGGATGAGCCAGGTGCACGGTTGTGGCAGATTCTGTTTCTGGACGGGCTGACGAGGGCGCAGGTCGATCGCGTCGCCGACTTCGCTGCGGCATCCGGAATCGAGGAACGGGCCAGCGGCGTCGATGAGCGTTCGGTGTTCAGCTACAGCTACGACCGTTCGACCGTCGAGTTGTATCGCCACGTATTTCAGAAGGCCGTCGACGGCGCCGAGCTCAGTCAGAGCGATCGGCTCACGCTGACAGATCATCTCGACGAACTCGACAGATGGTCCGAGTCGACAGGCCGTATCGAGTAGCACCACGGAGGGGTGGGGATGGTGGTGATCACGCATGCCGAACCGGACACGGTTCGGCGCGATGATCCGGTGGTCGGCGCGTGGAATCCGTTGACTCGGATCGTCTTCCGATTCTGCGTCGTCTACTTCGGGCTCTACAGTGTGCTCACCCAGCTGGCGAGCACACTGCTCGGGTTGCTGAGCAAGCCTTCGTCGGGCGTCAGCGGCGCGGCGCTGGCGACACCGCTCGTGGAGTGGACCGCGAAGCACGTCTTCGGCGTCACCGAGCCACTGGTCACGATCGAAACCGCAAGCAGCGACCGGACTTACGACTGGGTGATGCTGTTCTGCCTGGTGGTGATCTCGGTTGTCGGCACCCTCGTGTGGTCGGTGCTCGACCGTCGCCGGACGCACTACTCGACCTTGCTCGTCTGGTTTCGAGTGTTCCTCAGGTTCGGGTTGGCGGGCCAGCTCCTGCTGTACGGGGTGGCCAAGATTCTGTTGACCCAGATGCCGTCACCGCCGCTGACCACCTTGGTGACACCGTTCGGCGAACTGACGCCGATGGGCCTGCTGTGGTCCTCGGTCGGGGCCGCGCCGAGCTACGAGATCATGATCGGCACCTTCGAAGCCGTCGGCGGCCTGCTGCTCATCCTGCCGCGCACGGTCACGCTCGGCGCGGTGGTCAGCACTGTTGGACTGACCCAGGTCTTCGTGCTGAACCTGAGCTACGACGTGCCGGTCAAGACGATGTCGCTGCACCTGCTGCTGTTGAGCATCTTCCTGTTGGCGCCGGAACTCGGACGTCTGGTGGATGTGCTGCTGTCGCGGCGGCCGGTCGGACTTTCGACACAACCTCCGCTGTTCCGGTCGCATCGCGCGAACCGTCTCGCCGCCGTCGCCCAGGTCATGCTCGGGGTGTGGATCGCGATCCCGATCGTCCTCGATTGCGTCGGCGCCTGGCAAGAACATGGCGAAGGCCGAACGAAACCGCCCATGTACGGGGTGTGGAATGTGGATCGGCTGGTGTCGGACGGTCAGGAAGTGCCGCCACTCCTGTCCGATGAAAACCGTTGGCGACGAGTCTTTTTCGAGTACCCCGACGAGTTCAAGTTTCAGCGTATGGACGACTCGATCGGCTTCTATCGAGCCGTCGTCGACGTCGAGAACCATCGGCTCGAACTGACCCGTTACGACGGAGCGGGGGAGACCTCCACCCTCGTGCTGGACACCAACACATCGGACACCGCGACGATGTCGGGGATACTCAACGGCCATCGAGTAGAGATCAACCTGCGTCGGATCGCGCTCGAATCCATGCCGCTGCTCGGCCGAGGATTCCATCTCGTGCAGGACTATCCCTACAACCCGAACAGCAGATAGCTCGGGCAAGATAGGCATCTCG
>NZ_BDAY01000025.1 GCF_001612685.1 Nocardia altamirensis NBRC 108246 | reverse complement strand
AGCGCGTTGAATAATCTTGGTATTGTTCGGACTCGGAGCGGTTTGCATGCCGAGGCTGTTGATCTGCATCGTCAGGCGTTGGCGCTCTACCGCCAGCTGGGTAATCGTCTTGGTGAGGCCAGCGCGTTGAATAATCTTGGTATTGTTCGAACCCGGACGGGTCTGCACGCCGAAGCCGTTGAGCTGCATCGACAAGCGCTTGCCCTGTTCCATGAGCTCGGCTACCAGCGTGGAGAAGCCGAGGTACTCATTGATATCGGGAAGCTGCTGCTCGAAATGGGTGCGGCGGGCGCAGCGTTCACGGTGTTCAATGATGCGCTCGAGTTCGCCCGTCGGATCGGTAGCCAACTCGAACAAGCCCACGCATTGGAGGGCATCGCGCGGTGCCGAGTGGGCATAGGTGATCTGGGGAGTCCGGTCGAGCTGCGGGAGGCGATCGAAATCTACCAGCGTATCGGAGCTCCCGAGGCCGCGACAGCTGTCACCTTCCTCGTCACACTGGAATTCGGCCCGTAGCCCTCGTGACGATTCGTCTGGGCGGGGCCCCTACGCTTGCTGTTCGGACTGTTGCGCACTATCGGTAGTCGAGTAGGTGCGGTCTATGACGGTCGTGTTGTCCATGGCCTGTGCCGTGCGGAATCCGGTGTTCGTCACCTCGTAGAAGAGGTATCGATCGACTGCCATTCGAATTGCCCACGCCCTACTCAACTTTGCGGCGGTACAGAAACGTATCAGTCGCTCGGCGGTCGTTTTGTCGAGGTCGATATCTGCCGGACTCGCGAATCGTAGTGTGACGCTTCTGTGGACAACGGCACCCTGCAGCGGATCGAAATCCCCGGATTGCGTGCTGCCTGTCTTGTAGGTATCGATGTCGACCGCGCCTGCCAGTGCTTCGATATCGCCGGCAACGTCGAAGTCGTTGAGCGTGGCTACTATTGCCGACTGAATCAGTTCAGCCTCTGACGTGCCACGCTCGTCGGCCAGGATGCGGATCAAGGACATGACGACTGGCGAGAACCCCACGGTGAGCCGCGTATTGACGGGGTAACGCTTCACGGGCTGCACACCTTGCCTTCCAGCCACAGATAATTGAGGCTGTGGCATTACGAACAAGGGCAAGCCAAAGCATCGCCAAATATACTAACATGCGGCGACTTCGAGCGCTGCTAGGACGAGTGCGCGGGCGTCGGCCGCCCCAAATGTGTCTCGATATCTTCTGTTGGTCTGCGTAGGCGCAAGCCGTCCTCCACAAACGCCGGGGTGATAGTGAATCCGGCGCCGCCCAACCCGCCGAGGTGCAGCACGCCGATATGCCCAGCGCTACTGCGCGGCACCCACTCCGCAATCGCCCGCTCGGCCGCGGGCCGCAGGCCGTACCAGTATCGGTAGTCGCCATCCGCGAGGGCGGGGCCGAGCAAGGGGAATCGTTCGAGCAGCCTGTCTCGAATCCCTTGCATCGCTTCGATGACATAGCGAGGAGCTCGGGTCACATCGCTGAGTCCGTGCTCGAGCTCGGCGTACTCCTCGGGTTCGGTGATGAGCCTGCCTGCGGCGCCGCCGAGGCAGACGTGGCCACAGGCCCGATGCGGAATGCTGTGCGTCAGTTCGTGGTCTCGATCCTTGTCCACCAGCACGATTCGATCGAACGGCGCGGGCACCTTCGACAGGTCGACAAGCAACAACAGGCCGAAGTTTCCTTCGATTCGCTTGTCTCCGAGGAGGAATTGCGCCCGATCGCCTGCGGCGACGCACGCGACTTCGGCGCCGAATTCCGCGGTGATGTCCAGTAGATCGGCGAGGTCGCGAATATGGCGCACGAGTGATGTGACACCGGGTAGTCGGCGGACCTTCTGATACAAGCGGGGCATCAGCGTGCAGGTCGAGATGATGGACCCGTCGTCGAGGCGTGCGGCTCGACTGTAGAAGGATGCGGCGAGGTCGGCCGGATCCGCGATGGAGACCTTACCGGGATGTCCGTGCGGGAGCCGAATGTGTGCTTCCCGGCTGAGGAACACGCTCTCGGTGCGGGCGAGGAAATCGCCGAACCCTAAGTCCGACAGCATGTTCCACCGGCGGAGTGAGCGATGTGCCCAGGCTACAGTTCTCGGGTCGCCGCTGAGAATGGGCATGTGCCACCCGCTCGCGCCGAAGCTCGCGATGCGACGGTCGTGCCGATCCGCGACCCAGAGGATCTCGATCGGGCGACAGGCGCGGCGCCCTGCCGAGAACAGCTCATAGACGATCTGATGACCGGCGATGCCGTGGCCGACGACGACCGCCCGCAATGTGCGCAAAGCAGTCTCGAGGAAGGTTTCCGGCTCGGCCCCGATCTGGCGGGAAGGGACGTGATGCATCGGAGGCACCTCTTTTCACCGGATCATCAGGGGCTTCTTGCGCGGACTTCGTGCGCTTCCCTGTGAGCTCGAGAGTGACGCGATGGCCCGGCATTGTCAAGCAGGGCTTTGCAACTATTTCAACGCTGGTAAGCTCCGCTTGATCGGGAGGGCCTACACCTAGGGGCAGCCATGCGCGAGGTGAAGTTAGCAGCAACACTGAAGCGTCTCGTCGATGAGGGTGAGTATCGCGGCAACCGTAAGCGGGTGTCGACCGAGCTAGGTATCACCACGGCTGCTTTGTCTCAATACATCAACGGCCAAACGATGCCGAGCCTCGAGAAACTCGTAGCGATCGCTGACCTTTTCAAGGTGTCGCTGGACTACTTGATGTTCAGTGAGGATGCGGTGACGGCGCCGACCGGGATGCTACAGTACGGCCCGCTCGCGCGTTTCGTAGAAGCCGGATTCTCTTCCGTGCGCGCCGACATCGCTGCGGAGTCGGCCTTTGTCGCGAAGATCGGGACTATCGTGACCGAGCAGATCGAAGCGGCGGCCCGGGCTGCGGCAAAGCGTCCGGCGACGCTCTACGGCATGCTCGACAAGGAGCAGCTGCTCGAGCTCGAGCGGCACAGCACTTCGAGCACCATTTTCACGACAGACCTCGACGATGACATCGTGAAGGTCGACAGCGAGATCGAACAGGGTGTGACCGCGGGTAACTTTCTGACGGTCGTTGCCGAGAATATTTCGAAAAAGCGTACCTATCACTACATTCTGTCGCCCGACATGCCGGACCGCGAGCTGCTCATTCGGCAGTTTCGGGCCCTGCTCCTGCGAGAGAATGTCAGCGAAAAAGATCTGGAACGCTGCAAGTTCAGTGTTGCGCTCGACACCGTGTATGTCGGCTTCTGTTTCTTCGAGCTCGACGTCGAAGGCCTCAAGAATCAGAGCCCGGTCTTGTTCCAGTACGTGCGAGATTACATCGGAAGCGATGGACGGATCGGGTACATCGAACCACCCTCGTCGCCCCTTCGGGCCTACTTCCTGGTAGACACTGAACGCCAGCGGTTGGCTGCGCGCGCCTTGGCGCGTCTTGTGCCGAAAACTTAGGCATACTCCCTGACAGCCACTGCATCACCTACCCTGACCTGAAAGGCCTCATGGATGAGCCCTTTTGACTGGACGAGTCGCGACGTCACCCACCTGCTGCCCGATGACTGGCGAGCCCAGATCATGCAGGTAGCCGAAGAGGAGCGCATCGGACGCACGCTCGTCAGCAGTCACTCGACGTCGCGCGAGGCCACCACGCACGAGGAGCTGCCCTGCGGCGGAGTCGGCGGACGCGTGCTGAGCGCCCGCTTGCCTTGGCTTCGCAAGCTCTACGACGGAGAGTTTCTCGATGTCGCGAAGTCGATGTCGGAGGAGACCGTCACCACGATGCTGGATGACCGGTTCGCCATGGTGCTCAACATCCAAAGCGAGAACGAACGATACGAGTGTCACGTGGATACGAATCCCGTTGAGGCACTGCTCTATTGCACGAGCCACCCGGCCGGCGGCGGCGAGCTCGTCGTCTCGAACCGTGGCGATGTGCGCTCGGTGCGAGAGGTCGACGAAGACTGCGAAATAATCGTGCCGCGAACAGGTCACCTGGTCCTCTTCGACGGTCGACGGCACAGCCATTACGTCAGGCAGCTGGTGGATCCCGACGACATCAGAGTTGTGGTGGCGATGAATTACTACACCGAGTCGAATCCGGAGTGGGAAGTACGCCCGCCGGACTTGAATCGCCACCTGACCGGTCAGGACTGACCGGTGGAAGGCTGGAATCCTTTGTAGTGCAAGGGATTCCAGCCTTATCTATGGCCCGGTCAGCTCGCGTCAGCAGTGGGCGGACGGTGGGCAGGCGGGATCTCGAGGCGGATCAGGTCTGCGGCCCTGCGGAATTCGTTGGCGTTGGCGTCCGCGGCTCGAGTTGCTCGGGCGGCGAGGAAAGTGGAGTCGATGCCTGCCACCTGCTCGGCGATGCGTCGGGTTTCGGGGATGCCGAGGCCGACGGCGATGGCCAGACCGTCCTTCCAGTGTTGGCGCGCAACGGAATAGTGAGCTGAGCCGTAGTTAACGGTGGCGATGGCGTCGTAGGCGAGGACCTCTTCGTAGGGTGAGCCGGACGCGCAGGCGATGTGGAGAGCACGCTCGAAGTGGGCGAGCGCTTCGCGGCGCTGGTCCCGTCGGCGATGCACGTCGCCGATGCCGAGATGGGTGCAGCACTTGAGGATCAGGTCGTTGTTTCGCTCGGCACGCGCCATGGCGCCGCTGAAGCTGTCGAGGGCGAGGTCGTACTTGCCCATGTTGGCGTAGACGGTGCCGATGCGGACCGAAAGATAGTTGTGGAATAGGGTTTTCGACGTTATCGAGGCCAAAGCTTGTCCGGCCTCTTGCAAATGGGTGAGCGCGTCGGTGTATCGGCCTACTCGGACGTCGGCGTCGCTGGTGCGCATGAGGGCGCAGGAGCGCAGGTAGGGGTCGGCGGTTTCGCCGGAGATGGCGACGGCTTGCGCGAAGTAGTCGTAGGCGTCGTTGACGTAGCCCATGCGTTCGTGGACCTGTCCGAGTCCTTGCAGCGCATAGCCTTCCATGAACTTGTCGCCGATCAACCGGGACAACGAAAGACATTGGTAGTAACCCATCAACGCATCGCGATAGTGCGCCATGCGGAAGTAGACGAGGCCGCTGTGATGCATAGCCCTTGCGGCATTGGAATAGTCGCGCATGCCGTGCGCGAGGCGCATGGAGTCGTTGAGCACGACGAGCGCCTGCTGGCAATGCCGCATGCGCCACAGCGTGTAGCCGAGGTTGACCAGCAGCCTGCATTCTTCGGCCTGTTCCCCGTTGCTGCGTGCCACCTCGACCGCGTCGAAGTGCAAGGTGATGGCATCGTCGGAGCAGCGAAGCCCGGTGACGTAAGGCCACCACAGGATTTCGGAGAACAACTTGGTGTAATCCGACCAGCGCGCTTTGGTGGCTTCGCGCGCGATGGCCAGCAGGTTGAGGCGCTCGGTATGTAACCAGGTTACGCATTCGTGATGGCTGGCGAAGGCGGGAGTCGGTGTCGTCGGCCGCGACAGCTCAGCGATGCGACCTGCGCGCTCCGGCAGGATTTTGCGCCCGATCGCCCAGGCGCCGTACCGGTAATAGTCGAAGAGCCGGGTCAACGCCGCGCCGCGGTCGCTGTCGCCGGGGCCGCTCAGCGTCGCGGCGTAATCGCGAACCAGGTTGTGGAACCGATACCGTTCGGAGACAGCCTGTTCGAGCAGATGCACGTCGACGAGTGCTTCGAGAATTCGTTCGGCGGTGTCGATGCCGATGTCGGCGAGGGCGGCAGTGGCATAAACATCGAAGTCGCGACCGGGATGCACACCGAGCAGCCGGAACACCCGTTGCTGTGCGATCGGCAGGTCTTGAAAACTGGCGGCGAGTGCGGCGGTCACGCTGCGCGACCCCGCGGCCAGGTGTTCGAGGCGTTGGCTCGGATGTCGAAGCCGTTCGGCCAACCGATCGATGGGCCATACGGGCCGTGCCCGCAGCCTGCCCGCCGCGATGCGAATCGCCAGCGGCAGATAGCCGCACAGTCGAACGACCTCGTCCACCACATCGGCTTCGGCCTGCACCCGCTCGTCGTTGACGATGGTGGCGAACAGTGCCGTCGCGTCCTGGGGCGACAGCACATCGAGCGAAAGGGTTTGCGAGACTTCCAAGTCCACGAGCCTGCGCCTGCTGGTGATCAGCACCAGACAGCTGGGCGTGCCTGGCAGCAGCGGCCGCACCTGGTCGGCATCGGCGACATTGTCGAAGATGAGCAGCGCGGACCGGGACGCGATCTCGGTGCGCCATAACGCCGCCCTGGCATCCAGGTCCGGCGGTATGGATTCGCTCGGCACGCCGACGGCACGTAACAGCCTGTCCAACGCCACCATCGGTTCGACGGGTGCGCTCTCGGCGGCGTGCCCGTGCAGGTCGATGTAGAGCTGCGCGTCGGGGTAGCGGCTGCTGAGCCGATGGGCCGCGTGAATCGCGAGCGTCGTCTTGCCGACGCCTGCCATACCGTCGATGGCCTCGATCAGCACCGTCGGGCGGGCCGGCTTCGGCGGGAGATCGGCGAGCAGACTGCCCATCTCGTCGGTGCGGCCGGTGAAGTCCGCGATATCGCCGGGCAGTTGGTTGCGGCTCGGCAGCAACTCGGCGCGCACTTCGAGGGTGCTGTTCGCCGTCCCCTCACTGTGCGAGTTCGCAACGGACAGCGACGACTCCTGCTCGTAGTCGGTCACCGCGGTGGCAGCGTCGAGCGGTGGTTCGATCTCATCGCGCAGGATCCGCCGGTGCAGCTCGCGGAGCTCGCGGCCGGGCTCGATCCCTATCTCGTCGGCGAGCCTGCGCTGCGCATCCTGAAAGACCAGCAGTGCCTCGGCCTGGCGACCGCAGTGGTACAAACCGAGCATGAGCAGCGTCCGAAACCGTTCTTGCAGCGGATATGACGTGACAAGCGGGGCGAGTTCGGCGACTGCTTCGGCATGGTGGCCGCGGGCGAGTTTGAGCGCGGCGCGCACTTCGAGCGCGGTCAGGTAGCGCTCCTGCAGCCTGCGCCGCTCGGCCTCGATGATGGGGCCGGCCAGCCCGCTGAACGGCTCGCCCCGCCACAGGGCCAGCGCGGCATCGGTGTGCGCGGCCGCCGCGGCCAGGTCGCTGTCGCGCCGACACCGCTCGGCCGTCGCGATCAGCCGATCGAACGCGACGTGATCCGACAGCGACGGATCGCCGTGCAGCACGTACCCCGTTTCGGACCAGACCAGCGCAGGCTCAGCCACTTTGCGCCGCGATCCCAGTGCTCGGCGCAGTCGGCTGACGTAGGTCTGGACGCCGTTGCGCGCGTCGCTCGGCGGGTGTTCACCCCACACCCCGTCGATGATCGCGTTCACGGTTACCGGCCGGTTCATCTCGAGCATCAGCGCTACGAGTACTGCCTGTTGTTTCGCTGGGCCCAAGTCGATTTCACTGTCATCCCGCCATGCCGTGAACGAACCGAGTACTCCATATCTGATCTGAGTTTTAGCCATGGACAAGCCCTCCTGAACCATGTGCTGCCAGCGCAGAGCATAGGCGGCAACGGTCGCGACAAGCCCGGGAACGGGGCGATAGTTACCACTTTGACCAGTCATTTATGCACTAGTACAGCCGCAGTTATGCCGGCCGCGACATCCTGATCGAGTGTGCTGCACCAAGATTCGGGGGCAACAACGTACGAGGCGGCCGACCGACCGGTCACCTCGCACCTACTCATCTTGTTATGGTCGAACGTCCACTTGCTGGATCGGCCGACACGCCGCGGGATCGCGGCGGATCGAGTGGGTAAACGCAGCGCACCAGCTGAGCAACCGTACCGGCCTGTCGATGCGGGCTGTGGACGGGGTTGTCGCCCAAGGGGATTCAGGGTGGGTGGCACGCGCATGTCCTATGACCTGCTCCGGCTGTGCGATCGGACGTGCCAGGAACGCTCACCACCACAGACGTTCGGCTAGCAGAAGATCGGCACCGCTAGGCACGGGTGATGAGCGAGGGAGTTCGCTATGCAATCCGGTAACAAATCACTGCTGCGCAGTGTGACGTCGATTCAGAAAGAGCTGTGGATAGCGCACGAACTTTCGGATATTCCCAACAATTGCCTCATATACATCGACATGCATACCGAGTTGAACCTCGGTCATTTTGCTGCGGCACTGCACCATGTGTACGGCGAGTCGGAGTCTCTCGCGGTCAATTTCGTGCGTGGCGCCGATGGGCCGAAGCAGGTCGAACGTGATATCAGGGAATGGCGGCCGAGCTATGTAGATTTCACCGAGAAGCCGGATCCGATGGCGGCCGCGTTCGACTATATGGCCCGAGAACGCGCGTCGGGATTCGACCTCGCGCTGGATGCACTGCTGCGCGTCGCAATACTCGAGGTCGGCGCCGAACATTATGTGCTGTCGCTGTGCTTCGACCACATCATCATGGACGGTGTCGGCGTCGTCACGTTGGCGCAGCGGGTGCTCGACGTGTACTGCGCACTGATGGCCGGAAACCCGGTGCCGCCTGCGGATTTCGTCTCCGTCGACGACATCGTCGAGAGCGATCTCGAGTACCGAAGGACTCGGCAGGCGATCGATCGTGCCTACTGGGACGGGCAGATTCCGGCGGGAATCGAACCGGTGCGGCTGCCTGGCAGCGCCGAGCACGGCGTGCGGCCGGGGCGAGTCGGTGGTACCCAAAGCTTTTCGAGTGCGGAGTTGGACGCGCTGCTGAGCTCTGCGCGCACGGTCGGGGTCAAGCTGCCGTACCTCTTGATGTCGGTCGCGGCGGCCGCGATCCAGCGGCACGCGCTCCGCGACGAATTCTGTGTGCAGATACCGGTGTCGAATCAGGCCGCCATCCCGCGCCGGACGCCGTGCCAACTCTCGGACACCGTGCCGATGCTGGTCGATTCGAGCAGAGCTCTCTCGCTCGGCGAGTTGGCTGTCCGGATCAGCGACACCATCGCGAGCGCACGAGATCATCTGCGATACGGCATGTCGGAGATCAGGCGAGACCGGAAAATGCCGAATACCAAGGGGAATCTCTTCGGCCCGGTGATCAACGTGATGTCGTTCTTCGGCGCGCTGCGGATGTCGGGCGGCACCGCCGATCTCCAGGTCTATTCGGCGGGCAACAGCGGGGATCTGTCGATCGTCTTCTATTACGAGCGGGAGTCGGATCGCGGTGGCTCGCTGCGGATCGAGGGCGATGCGCAGCTCTATACCGAGGCCGATCTGCGCAGGTATCTCGCGGCGATCACCTGCTACCTGCAGCAGGCGATCACCGACCCGGGTGCGCCGATCGGCGCGGTCGACATCCTCGGCGCCGACCGGCCGCTGGTGGTCGAGGGCTGGAACGACACGGCGGTGCCGGTCGATGCCGAGGCGACCTTGGTCGGGTTGTTCGAGGAGCAGGTGCGCCGCGCGCCCGACTCGGTGGCCGTGGTGTGCGGTGCCACGGAGCTCTCGTATCGGGAGCTCGATATGTGGTCGGATCGCGTTGCGCGCACCTTGATTTCCCATGGGGTGCGTCCGGACAGCGTGGTGGCGGTGGCACTGCCGAGATCGGTGGAGCTGATCGTCGCGATCCTGGCGGTCGTGAAGGCGGGCGGCGCCTATCTGCCGATCGATCCGACATATCCAACGGAGCGGTTGGTTTTCGTGCTCGGCGATGCCGCGCCGGTCGCCGTCCTCACCGATGTCGCGACGGCACAGACACTTCCGGATGGCAGCGGTGTGCTGGTCATGATCGACGGCGATGACGCCGAACAGTCCGGGATCGTCCGGCATGCTCCGCTGCGGCCGGGGAATCTCGCGTATCTGATCTACACGTCCGGTTCCACCGGCACGCCCAAGGGCGTCGGCGTCACGCATCGCAACGTGGCCTCGCTCTTTCTGAGCACCGCGCAGTGGTGTGACTTCGGCGCCGAGGACGTCTGGGCGTGGTGCCATTCCCAGGCATTCGACTTCTCGGTATGGGAGATCTGGGGTGCGCTGCTGCACGGCGGCCGGGTTGTTGTCGTGCCGTGGGACGTGGTGCGTACCCCCGCGCAGTTGTGGGAGCTGGTCGTCGCCGAAGGCGTGACGGTCCTCAACCAGACACCGTCCGCCTTCTACGCGCTCGCCGATGCGCGCTCGGCCGGAGGCAACCCCGAATCCGCCTTGCGCATGGTGATATTCGGTGGCGAGGCGCTGAATCCCGCGTACCTGCGGCCCTGGTATTCCGCAGGCGTCGAGGCCGGTCCGGTGCTGGTGAACATGTACGGGATCACCGAAACCACCGTGCATGTCACGAGATTGGACATGGAGGCAGCCCGCGGGTCCATGGGTGGCAGTCCGATCGGGTCTCCACTGGGCAATATGCGCGTGTACGTGCTGGATTCGTGGCTGCAGCCGGTTCCGGTGGGCGTGGCCGGTGAGTTGTACGTCGCGGGTGCGGGGTTGGCACGTGGCTACCAGAGGCGGGCGGGTCTGACTGCGGGGCGGTTCGTTGCCGATCCGTTCGACTCGGCGGGCGGTCGGTTGTACCGCACCGGCGATGTGGTGCGGTGGACGGCGTTCGGGGTGCTCGAGTACGTGGGCAGGGCCGATGACCAGGTGAAGATCCGTGGCTTCCGCGTGGAACCCGGTGAGGTGGAAACGGCACTGGCGCACCATCCTTCGGTCGCGCAAGCCGTAGTGCTCGCCGTCGACACCGACGGCGGCAAGCAGCTGGTCGGGTATGTGGTCGCCGATCGGAGCACGAACGGTCACGGACTCGACGGGGGACAGGTCCGCCGGTTTGTCGCGGAACGGCTGCCGGAGTTCCAGGTGCCCGCGGTGGTGATGGTGATCGACGCGGTGCCGTTGACGCCGAACGGCAAACTCGATCGGATCGCGCTGCCTGCCCCGGAATGGGTGTCCTCGGCCCGCTATCGGGCACCGGGCAGTGCGGGCGAGGAGGTCTTGGCCGATCTGTTCGCGGAGGTGCTCGGGCTGGAACGGGTCGGCGTGGACGACAGCTTCTTCGAGCTCGGCGGGCATTCGTTGTCCGCAACGCGCTTGATCAGCCGGATCCGGGCGGCATTGGGTGTCGAGGTGCCGATCCGGACGGTCTTCGACGCGCCGACGGTGGCGCAGTTGATCACTCGGCTCGACGCCGGTGTCCAGGTGCGGCCCGCGTTGACGGCTCGGCAACGGCCCGAGGTGATTCCGCTGTCGTACGCGCAGCGCCGGCTGTGGTTCATTCAGCAGCTGGAAGGGCCGTCGGCGACTTACAACGTGCCGTTGGCCGCGCGGTTGACGGGCGTCTTCGACGTCCCTGCGTTCGTTGCGGCGGTCGGCGATGTGGTGGCCAGGCACGAAAGCCTGCGCACGGTTTTCGTCGATGTCGACGGTGTGCCCGCACAGCGGGTGCTCGATGGGGTCGAGGTGCCGGTGGCGGTCACCGACATCGCGCTGTCGGAAGTCGAGGTGGCGGTTGCCCAGGCGGCGGGCTACCGATTCGACCTCGCATCGGAAATTCCGCTGCGCGCCAGTGTTTTCCGCTGCGGTGCGGATGAGTGGGTGCTGGTGCTGCTGATCCATCACATCGCCGGTGACGGCTGGTCGGCGGCCACCCTGTTGCAGGATCTCTCGACGGCGTATGCCGCGCGCATGGAGCGGCTGGCGCCGGCGTGGGCGCCCCTGCCGGTGCACTACGTGGACTACACGCTGTGGCAGCAGGAATTGCTCGGTTCGTCGGCTGACCCTGACAGTGTGCTGTCCCGGCAATTCGATTACTGGCGTGGCGAACTCGCCGATCTGCCCGACCAGCTGCGGCTGCCGATCGACCGGCCGCGGCCGAGGGTCGCGAGTTACCGGGGCGATCGGGTGCTCTTCGAGATCGATGCCGAGACCCGTGCCGCGGTCGAGCGGTTGGCCGGTCGGGCAGGCGCAACGGTGTCGATGGTGTTGCAGTCGGCGCTGGCGGTCCTGCTGCGCAAACTCGGTGCCGGAGCGGATATTCCGATCGGGGCGCCGATCGCGGGCCGTACCGACGACGCGCTGAACGAGCTCGTCGGGTTCTTCGTCAACACCTGGGTGTTGCGCGCAACAGTCGCTCCGGCAGCCACTTTCATCGAGATCCTCGCCGACGTCAGGGCGAAAGCGCTGGCCGCCTACGAGAATCAAGACGCGCCGTTCGAGCTGCTGGTGGAACTGCTCAATCCGACGCGCTCGGCGGCGCACCACCCGCTGTTTCAGGTGCTGCTGACGCTGCAGAACACCACGATGCCGACCTTGGCGCTGCCGGGTGTCGCGGTGCAGCCGTATCTGCCGCCGACCACCACCTCGCGATTCGACTTGACCTTCAATATCGGCGATGCCCCGGCCGTGGCCAGGCACAACGGTGACGTGCCCGCGGCGGTCGGCTGGGACGGATACATCGAATACGCCACCGAGCTGTTCGACCGGGCCACCGTCGCGGCGATGGCGGGCCGATTGGTGCGGATACTGCGGCAGGTGACCTCGGACCCGGGTATTCCGGTGGGCTCTGTCGACGTCCTCGACGCAGGCGAACGCGACCTGCTGGTGCATCACTGGAACGACACCGCGGTCCCGATCTACCGGCACGGCACGGTGGTCGGGTTGTTCGAGGCGCGGGTGGCCGCGCACCCGGACACGGTCGCCGTCGTCTGCGCGGACACCGAGGTGTCGTACGGCGAACTCGATGGCCGCGCCGATCGGCTCGCCCAGGTCTTGATCGCCGACGGGGTCGGTCCCGACACGATTGTCGCGGTGGCGCTGCCGCGCTCGGTGGACCTGATCGTGGCGTTGCTCGGCGTATTGAAGTCCGGCGGTGCGTACTTGCCGATCGACCCGGCGTACCCCTCGGATCGGTTGGCGTTCGTCCTCGCCGACGCTGCGCCTGCTGTTGTCGTGACCGACAAGGCAACTGAGCCGACGTTGCCACCTATCCCCGCGCCGCGGCTCTTCCTCGACTCGCTCGATCCCGGCGCGACCGGGAGCTACCGGACCGGCATCGTGCGGTCGGACAACCTGGCCTATGTGATGTACACCTCGGGTTCGACCGGTGTGCCCAAAGGTGTTGCGGTGACGCACCGTAACGTGCTGAACCTGGCCTGCCAGGCTTGGTCGACCGGTCCCGGCGAGCGGGTGCTCGTGCATTCGTCGATCGCCTTCGACGCCTCGACGTACGAGATCTGGCCCGCGCTGACCAGCGGTGGGGCGGTGGTGGTGGCCGCTGCGCAACGCTCGGATCCTCCCGAGATCGTCGGGCTGGTCGCGAACCGGTCGGTGACGAAGATGTTCTCGACGCCCGCGTTGCTGTCGGTGCTGCTCGACGAGGCAGCAGCGGTGCCCGACGCACCGTTGCGGAGCCTGAACCAGGTGATCGTCGGTGGCGCCGAGCTGACCTCGGCGTTGGTGCGGCGCGTGCAGAGCAGCGCCGAGGTGCGGGTGTACAACGGTTACGGCCCGACCGAGACCACGGTGTTCGCCACAACGTTCGCGGCCGACGCCGTATCCGCGGGCGGCGCTGTACCGATCGGCGCTGCGCTGGCCAATATGCGTGTGTACGTGTTGGATTCGTGGCTGCACCCGGTTCCGGCGGGCGTCGCCGGTGAGTTGTATGTGGCCGGTCCACAGCTGGCGCGGGGGTACCACGGTCGAGCAGGCGCGAGTGCGTCACGGTTCGTGGCCGATCCATTCGACGCGACCGGCGGCCGGTTGTATCGCACCGGTGATGTGGTGCGCTGGAACAGGTCAGGGCAACTGGAGTTCGTCGGCCGCGTCGACGACCAGGTGAAGATCCGCGGCTTCCGGGTCGAACCCGGTGAGGTGGAAGCGGTGCTGGCGCAGCATCCTTCGGTCGCCCAGTCGGTCGTGGTTGCGCGGGACACCGACGGCGGTAAGCAGCTGATCGGGTACGTGGTCGGCCATGATCTCGCTAGTGCGGACGTGCGCGCGTTCGCGGCCGAGCGGTTGCCGGAATTCATGGTGCCCGCGGCGATCACGGTGCTCGATGCCATGCCCATGACCGCGAACGGGAAGCTGGATCGCGGCGCGTTGCCCGATCCGGAGCTGGTGTCCTCGGTGCGCTACCGTGCGCCGAGCACCCGTCAGGAGCAGCAGCTTGCCGAGCTGTTCGGCGAGATCCTCGGACGCGATCAGGTCGGGGTGGACGACAGCTTCTTCGAGCTGGGCGGCCACTCATTGCTGGCCACTCGCTTGGCAAGTCGGATTCGGGTGGTGCTCGGCGTCGAAGTGCCGATTCGGTCGGTCTTCGACGCGCCGACGGTGGCGCAGCTGGCGACCAGACTGGATACCGGTGCCCAGGTCCGGCCCGCGTTGCTGGGTCGGCAACGGCCCGAGGTGGTTCCGTTGTCGTACGCGCAGCAGCGGCTGTGGTTCATCCATCGGCTGGAAGGGCCGTCGGCGACGTACAACATGGCGCTGGCGGTGCGGCTGCACGGGGTGGACGTGTCGGCGTTGCGTGCGGCGATCGTGGATGTCGTTGTCCGGCACGAAAGTTTGCGCACGATCTTCGTCGATGTCGACGGGGTGCCGTCGCAGCGGGTGCTCGATGCCGACGGGCTCGAGGTGCCGGTCACGGTGACCGAGGTCGCAGCGCCCGCAGCGCTGGACGCGGCGGTGACCGCAGCGGTGCGGTACGGGTTCGATCTCTCGTCGGAGATTCCGCTCCGCGCCAGCGTATTCCGCGGTGGCGGCGACGAATGCGTTGCCGTGCTGCTGATCCATCACATTGCCGGCGACGGCTGGTCGTTGACGCCGTTGCTGGCCGATCTGTCGACGGCGTACACGGCTCGGCTGGCGCACCGGGCGCCGGACTGGGCGCCGCTGCCGGTGCAATACGTGGACTACACATTGTGGCAGCGCGAACTGCTCGGCTCGTCCGACGACGCGGACAGTGTGCTGGCTCGGCAATTCGACTACTGGCGTAATGAACTCGACGGCCTGCCCGAGCAGTTGCGCCTGCCGATGGATCGGCCGCGGCCTCGGGTGGCCGGCTATCGCGGGGATGTGGTGCCGTTCGAGATCGATCCGGCGCTGCGTGCCGCAGTGGAACGGTTGGCCGCCCGCGAGGGCGCGACCGTTTCGATGGTGCTGCAGTCGGCGTTGGTCGTGCTGCTGTTCAAGCTCGGTGCGGGAGAAGACATTCCGATCGGTGCGCCGATCGCGGGCCGGACCGACGAGGCGCTCACCGATCTGGTCGGGTTCTTCGTCAACACCTGGGTGCTGCGCGCCGCCGTCGCTCCTGCGGCGCCGTTCACCGAGATCGTTGGCGGGGTCAGGGCGAAAGCGTTGGCCGCGTACGAGAATCAGGATGTTCCGTTCGAGTTGCTGGTGGAGTTGTTGAACCCGACTCGCTCGGCGGCGCATCATCCGCTGTTCCAGGTGACGCTGGCCTTCCAGAACAACACGTTGCCTGCGCTCGAGCTGTCGGGAGTGCGGATCGAGCCCTATCGCGCGGCTACCGCGACGGCACGGTTCGACTTGTTCTTCAACATCGCCGAGGCGGCCGCCGATGCGCCGTGGCCCGGGTTCGTCGAGTACGCGACCGAGTTGTTCGACCGGTCGACTGTCGAGGCGATGGCGCAGCGACTGGTTCGGCTGCTGCGGCGGGTGGTTGCGCGGCCGGACGCGCCGGTGGGGTCGATCGATGTGCTCGGCGACGACGAACGTGCGCTGGTGTTGCAGCGCTGGAACGACACCGCGAGCGTTGTCCTCGACAACACCGTGGTCGGGTTGTTCGCGGCGCAGGTTGCCACCGTGCCCGATGCGTTCGCGGTCGTCTGCGATGACGTCGAGTTGACCTATCGGGATCTCGACAGTCGGGCCGACCAGGTCGCCAAGATTCTGGCCGCCCAGGGTGTCGGTCCGGACAGCATTGTGGCGGTGGCGTTGCCGCGCTCGGCCGACTTGATCGTCGGGTTGCTCGGTGTGCTCAAGGCAGGCGGTGCGTATCTGCCGATCGATCCGGCGTACTCCTCGGACCGGTTGACGTTCGTCCTCGCCGATGCCGCTCCGGTGCTCGTTCTCACCGATCACCACACGGCACAGCGCCTGCCCCACAACGGAACACCCCACCTCTACATCGACACGATCGAGGAAACGCCCACCGTCGACGGGCCTGTCCGGTTCGGTGTGGACTGGGCGTCGGCGATCACGGCGCAGAATCTGGCCTACGTGATCTACACGTCCGGCTCGACAGGCGTGCCGAAAGGTGTTGGTATCACGCACCGTAACGTCGTCAACCTGGTGGCCCAGGCTTGGCGGGCCGGTGTCGAGGATCGGGTGTTGGTGCACTCTTCGATCGCGTTCGATGCCTCCACCTACGAGATCTGGCCTGCGCTGTGCGGTGGCGCCACTTTGGTGATCGCCGCCGCAGAGCGTTCGGATCTGGTCGAGATCACCCGGTTGGTCGCGACCAGGTCGGTGACGAAGATGTTCGCGACGCCACCGCTGCTGTCGGCGCTGGTCGATCTCGTCGCGTCGTTGCCTGGCAATGCGTTCCGGAGCCTGAACCAGGTGAGCACCGGTGCGGACACGCTGTCGCCAGGACTGGTTCAGGCGCTGCAGGCCACGTGCGGCGACGTCCGAATCGACAACCTCTACGGTCCGACCGAGGCGACCGTCGATGTGACGGCCTATCGCGTGCCCGACGACGCGAGGGACGCCGTGGTGCCGATCGGTGCGCCGGTGGCCAATACTCGGGTGTACGTGCTGGATTCGTGGTTGACGCCGGTGCCGGTCGGCGTCGCCGGTGAGTTGTACGTCGCCAGTGCGCAATTGGCGCGCGGCTATCACGGCAGGGCTGGGCTGACCGCGACGCGATTCGTTGCTGATCCGTTCGATGTGACGGGCGAGCGGTTGTATCGCACCGGCGATGTGGTGCGCTGGAACAGCTTCGGGCAGTTGGAGTTCGCGGGTCGCGCCGACGATCAGGTGAAGATCCGTGGCTTCCGTGTCGAACCAGGAGAGGTCGAAACGGTGCTGGCGCAGCATCCCTCGGTCGCCCAAGCGGTGGTGGTGGCTCGTGATACCGGGCTTGCCGGTGGGAAGCAGTTGGTCGGCTACGTGGTCGCCGACCCGTTGGGGCCGACAGTCGGCGAAGACGAGCTGGTCGGCCACTGGCGCCGGGTGTACGACGATCTGTACGCCGAGGCCGACGCTGCGCAACTCGTCACAGGCAGCGATTTCGGGTCCGACTTCGGTGGCTGGAACAGCAGCTATACCGGGGAACCGATTCCGCTGGCACAGATGCGGGAGTGGCGGTCGGCGACGGTCGATCGGATCCGTGCGTTGCGTCCGCGGCGGGTGCTCGAGATCGGTGTGGGGTCCGGCTTGCTGATGTCGCAGTTGGCGCCGCATTGCGCCGAGTACATGGCGACGGACTTCTCGGCGGAGACCATCGCGACACTGCGCGCGCAGTTGGCTGGGCTCGGCGCGGAGTGGGTCGATCGCGTCGCGTTGCGCGTCCGTGCCGCGGACGACGGGGCCGGATTGCCGGAAAGTCATTTCGACACAGTGGTATTGAACTCGGTGGCCCAGTACTTCCCCGGTGAACGGTATTTCCGTCGCGTCCTCGAGCAAGTGCTGCGGGTGCTGGCACCGGGCGGCGCGGTGTTCGTCGGCGATGTGCGCAATCTGGCTCTGCTGGAAGAGTTCACGACCGCGGTGCAGATCGCCCGCAACGGCGGCGACGACCCGGCCGCGGTCAGGGACCGGGTACGCCGAGACATCGCCGCCGAGCAGGAGCTGCTCTTGGCGCCGGAGTACTTCCTGGCCATGAGCCGCGTCCTCGACATCGATGCCGTCGACATCGAACTCAAACGCGGCTCCTCGGTGAACGAGCTGACGCGCTACCGATACGACGTGATCATGCGCAAAGCGCCGGTCACCCCGGTAGCGGTCGCCGACGTCCCGAAAGTCGAATTCCGCGACCATGATTGGCTGAGGTCACTGCTGCGGAATCGACACGGTGACGGCATCCGGGTCACCGGCATCCCGCATGCCGGGCTCACCGGCGAAATCGAAGCGGCACACCGGATCCGGACGGGCCACGCAGGCGCCGACGGACCGAACGTCGGCTACGAGGCGATGCTCGCCGAGGCCGCCGCGCGGACGGGCAGCGGCTTGCTGCCCGAGGACCTGCACGTGCTCGGCGGGCAACTGGGATACGCCACCGCGGTCACCTGGTCGGGCGAACCGGGTCGGATGGAAGCGGTCTTCCTCGACGCCGCGGCGACCGCAGGACGACCGCTGACAGGCGTGTACGTGCCGACGGCGGTGGGCGATCCGGCAGGCCATGCCAACAATCCGCAGGCGGGCCTGCTGGCCGCCGAGGTGCGGCGGTGGGCGGTCGACCGGTTGCCCGAGTTCATGGTGCCCGCGACGGTGCTGGTGATCGATTCGGTGCCGGTGACCGCGAGCGGCAAGCTCGATCGGGCGGCGTTGCCGGATCCGGAGTTCGCCGCCAGCGGCGAGTATCGGGCGCCGCACAACGAGCAGGAGCGCGCACTTGCCGAGTTGTTCGCCGAGATCCTCGGACTCGATCGCGTCGGCATCGACGACAGCTTCTTCGCGTTGGGCGGGCACTCCCTGTTGGCCACCCGCTTGGCGAGCCGGATTCGGGTGGTGCTCGGCGTCGAGGTGCCGATCCGGACGGTGTTCGACGCGCCGACGGTGGCGCAGTTGGCGACTCGGCTCGACGCCGATGTGCAGGTGCGTCCCATGCTGTACGCCCGGCAACGGCCGGACGTGATTCCGGTGTCGTTCGCGCAGCGACGGCTGTGGTTCATTCATCGGCTGGAGGGGCCGTCGGCCACCTACAACATGGCGTACGCGGTGCGGTTGCACGGGGCGGACGTCGCGGTGCTCGGTGCGGCGATCGGCGATGTGGCGGCCAGGCACGAGAGTCTGCGCACGGTCTTCGTCGACGCCGACGGCGTCCCGTCCCAGCGGGTGCTCGACGACATCCGTGTGCCGGTGCTCGACACCGAGGTCGCCCCCGCCGACCTGGCTGCGGCGGTGACCGCGGCGGTGCGGTACGGATTCGATCTGGCCACCGAAATTCCGCTGCGCACCAGTGTGTTTCGGTGTGGCCACGACGAGTGTGTCGCGGTGCTGTTGATCCATCACATCGCCGGTGACGGTTGGTCGATGACACCGTTGCTGCGGGATCTGTCGGAGGCGTACGCGGCGCGCAGGGAAGGGCGCGCGCCGCGGTGGACGTCGCTGCCGGTGCAGTACGTGGATTACACGCTGTGGCAACGAGAACTCCTCGGTGCGTCGACCGAGCCGGACAGCGTGCTGTCGCGCCAGTTCGAGTACTGGCGGCAGGAGCTCGATGGGCTCCCGGAACAGCTGCGCTTGCCGACGGATCGGCCGCGGCCGCGGGTGGCCAGCTATCGCGGGGACATGGTGCTGTTCGAGATCGACCCACTGCTCCGCGGTGCGGTGGAAAGGGTGGCCGCTCGCGAGGGTGTGACCGTATCGATGGTCTTGCAGTCGGCGTTGGCGGTGCTGCTGTGCAAACTCGGTGCGGGAGAAGATATTCCGATCGGATCGCCGATCGCGGGCCGGACCGATGACGCCTTGGCCGACCTGGTCGGCCTCTTCGTCAACACGTGGGTACTGCGGACCAGGGTTCCAGCGGCAGCCGCGTTCACCGAGATCCTCGGTCAGGTCAGGACAAAGGCGTTGGCCGCCTACGAGAATCAGGATGCGCCGTTCGAGCTGCTTGTCGAGTTGCTCAACCCGGCCCGTTCGGCCGCCCATCATCCGCTGTTCCAGGTGTCGCTGGCGTTCCAGAACAACACCATGGCGACGATGGAACTGCCTGGGGTGCGGCTCGAGCCGTACGTCGCCACCACCGCGACCTCGCGGTTCGACCTGTTCTTCAACATCACCGACGCTCCGGCCGGGCACCCGTGGAGTGGATTGGTCGAATACGCGACCGAGCTGTTCGACCGGTCGACGGTCGAGGCGATGGTGGACCGGCTCATGCGGGTACTGCGGCAGATCGTGGCGGATCCGGGTGCCGCGGTGGGCGCGATCGATGTGATCGGCGCCGAGGAACGCGAGTCGATCTTGCGCTCGTGGAACGGTGCGACCGCCGAGGTTCCTGATTGCACGCTGATCGGGTTGTTCGAGGCACAGGTGGCTCGGACGCCGGAGGCGATCGGGGTCGTGTGCGGTGATATCGAAGTCTCGTACGGCGAACTCGGTGCCCGTGCCGGCCAATTGGCGCGCTCCTTGATTTCGGCCGGGGTGGGTCCCGATGCCGTTGTCGCGGTCGCGTTGCCGAAGTCGGTGGACCTGATCGTGGCGTTGCTCGGTGTGCTGAAAGCGGGCGGAGCGTACTTGCCGATCGACCCGGCGTATCCCTCGGATCGGTTGGCATTCGTTCTCGGCGATGCGGATCCGGTTGTCGTGGTGACGGATTCGGCGACTGCGCGGCTGCTGCCCGACACCGCGGCACCGCGGCTGTGTGTCGACTCGTTTGACGAGGGGACGGGACAGTCCAGTGTGGATCGAGTTCCCGATCCACAGAATTTGGCGTATGTGATCTACACGTCTGGCTCGACGGGTGTACCGAAAGGTGTTGGTATCACGCACCGTAACGTCGTCAACCTGGTTGCGCAGGCGTGGTCTGTCGGTACTGAGGATCGGGTGTTGGTGCATTCCTCGATCGCGTTCGATGCCTCTACCTATGAAATCTGGCCTGCACTGTGTGGCGGTGCGACGTTGGTGGTTGCGGGGGAGCAGCGCTCGGATCTGGTAGAGATCACAAGCCTGATCGAGCGTCGGTCGGTGACGAAGATGTTCGCCACACCACCGTTGCTGTCAGCGTTGGTCGATCATGTGGAGTCCTTGCCCGGCCTTCCGTTGACGTCGTTGCGTCGGGTGATTGTTGGTGGTGCTGAGCTGACAGCCGGTGTGGTCGGCAGGCTGAATGCGAAGTACGCCGACGTTCAGGTGATGAATGGCTATGGGCCTACCGAGACGACGGCGTGTGTGACCGACTACGACGCCGAGAGCGGTGTCGAGGGTGCGGTGCCGATCGGGCGTCCGGTGGCCAATACCCGGGTGTTCGTGTTGGATTCATGGCTTCGGCCGGTCCCGGTCGGCGTTGCCGGCGAGTTGTATGTGGCGGGCGCACAGTTGGCCAGAGGCTATCGCGGGAGGCCGGGGTTGACGGCGGCGCGGTTCGTGGCCGATCCGTTCGATCCGGTCGGTGGGCGGCTGTATCGCACCGGAGACGTGGTGCGCTGGACAAGCGCCGGACAGTTGGAGTTCGCGGGGCGTGTCGATGATCAAGTCAAGATCCGTGGATTCCGTGTCGAGCCCGGTGAGGTCGAAACCGCACTCGCGCAGCATCCCTCGGTGTCGCAAGCGGTCGTGGTTGCGCGGGAAGCCGAGGCGGGCGGAAAGCAACTCGTCGGGTATGTGGTCGCCGATCGGACCGGGCCGACCGCTGGTGAAGACGAACTCGTCGGCCAGTGGCGCCGGGTGTACGACGACCTCTATTCCGGCGCGGCAAAGCTCGGCAACGGCAACGGCAACGGCAACGGCAACGGCAACGGCAACGGCGGTGCGGCCAAAACCGGTTTCGTCGCCGACTTCGGCGGCTGGAACAGCAGCTACACCAATGCGCCGATTCCGCTGGCGCAGATGCGGGAGTGGCGGTCGGCGACGGTCGATCGGATCCGCGGGCTGAACCCGGGCCGGATGCTCGAGATCGGTGTCGGGTCGGGATTGTTGTTGTCGCAGTTGGCTCCGGACAGCTCCGAGTACTGGGCAACGGATTTGTCGGCAGCGACAATCGACACGCTCCGAACGCGATTGGCAACATCCGACCCGTGGTGGGCCGATCGCGTCGTCCTGAGTGCGCAGGCGGCGGACGACATCGGTGGCTTGCCGGAGAACTACTTCGACACAGTGGTTTTGAACTCCGTCATCCAGTACTTCCCCGGTGAACGGTATCTCCGTCAAGTACTCGACCAAGTGCTGCGCCTGTTGGCGCCCGGCGGCGCGGTGTTCCTCGGTGATGTGCGCAATCTCGCTCTGCTGGCAGAGTTCACGACCGCGGTGCAGGTCACCCGCAACGGTGGCGACGACCCCACGGCGGTCCTGGATCGCGTGCACCGCGACGTCGCCGCCGAGCAGGAGCTGCTGCTGGCACCGGAGTACTTCCTGGCCATGGCGCGCGGTGCGAACGGGTTCGACGCGGTCGATATACAACTCAAACGCGGGATCTCGGTGAACGAGCTGACCAGGTATCGCTACGACGTCATCCTGCACAAGGCTCCTGCGCAATGCCTGTCGGTTGCTCAGGCACCGAAAGCGACGTTCCGCGACCGTGATTGGCTGCACACTCTGCTGCGGAGTCGACACGCCAACGGCATTCGGGTCACCGGTATTCCGCATGCCGGGTTGACCGGCCAGCTCGCCGCCACCACCCGGATACGGACCGGTCACCGGGTGCCCGATGTCGAGCGAACCGACCCGCTCGCACCAGGTTTCGAAGGAAAGCTGAACACGGCCGAGTATGGGGACGCAGGCTTGCTGCCCGAGGATCTGTACCTGCTCGGCAGGCAGCGCGGATACGCCGCCGCGGTCACCTGGTCGGCGGAACCGGGCCGGATGGACGCGGTCTTCCTCGACGCAAGGACGGCACAGGGACGACCACTGACCGACGTGTACCTGCCCTCGGATGCCCTCGGGGACCAAGCAACCTACGCCAATAACCCCCAGGACACCCTGCTGCCCGCCGCGGTGCGCGCTTTCGTGGCCGAGCGACTGCCCGATTTCATGGTGCCCACCGCGGTGCTGGTGATCGACTCGGTGCCGCTCACGACCAACGGCAAGCTCGATCGTGCGGCACTGCCCGACCCAGAGTTCGTGTCCGCCAACGAATATCGGGCGCCGCGTACCGAGCAGGAACGCACGCTCACCGAGCTGTTCACCGAAGTACTCGGCGTCGGACGGGTCGGCATCGATGACAGCTTCTTCGCACTGGGCGGTCACTCCCTCTTGGCGACCCGCCTGGCCAGCCGGATCCGGGCGGTGCTTGGTGTCGAGGTGCCGATCCGGGTGATGTTCGAGGCCGCCACCGTCGCCCAACTCACGGACCGATGGGATCAGCTGGCCCCCTCGCGCCGACCAGCACTGCGCAGGATGAATCGAGAGGTGGGTCTGTGATGATTCCGTTGTCGTATGCGCAGCGGCGGTTGTGGTTCATCCACCGCCTCGAAGGGCCCTCCGCCACCTACAACATGCCGTTGACGGTCCGGTTGACGGGCGTGTTCGATGCGCAGGCCTTCGCGGCGGCGGTCGGCGACGTGGTCGGCAGGCACGAGAGCCTGCGGACGATCTTTGTCGAGGTCGATGGCGTGCCCGGCCAACAGGTACTGGCGGTCGACGACGTCGAGGCGCCGGTGATCGTCACGGAGATCGATCCCGCCGATGTCGGTGCGGCGGTGACCGCTGCGATCGGGCACGAATTCGATCTGTCGTGCGAAATTCCGCTCCGCGCCACGGTGTTCCGGTGCGGCCCCGAGGACTGCGTTGTGGTGCTGCTGATCCATCACATCGCCGGTGACGGCTGGTCGATGACGCCGCTGCTGCGAGATTTGTCGGAGGCGTATGCCGCGCGGCGGCAGGGGACGGCGCCCGTGTGGGAGGCGCTGCCGGTGCAGTACGTGGATTACACGCTGTGGCAGCAGGAATTGCTCGGGTCGCCGACCGACCCGGGCAGTGTGCTGTCCCAGCAGTTCGCGTACTGGCGTGATGAACTCGACGGCCTGCCCGAGCAGGTGCCGTTGCCGACGGATCGGCCCCGGCCTCGGGTGGCGAGTCATCGCGGGGACGTGGTGGTCGTCGGGATCGATGCCGAGGTCCGTGCCCAGGTGGAACGGTTCACCGCGCGCGAGGGCGCGACGGTGTCCATGGTGTGGCAGTCGGCGCTTGCGGTGCTGCTCGGCAAACTCGGTGCCGGCGAGGATATTCCGATCGGTGCGCCGATCGCCGGTCGTACCGACGACGCGCTGACCGATCTGGTCGGGTTCTTCGTCAACACCTGGGTGCTGCGCGCCGCCGTTGCGCCTGCGGCGTCGTTCGCCGAGGTCCTGGGCCAGGTGAAGGCGAAAGCGTTGGCCGCCTACGAGAATCAGGATATTCCGTTCGAGTTGCTGGTCGAGTTGTTGAACCCGGCCCGCTCGGCAGCGCACCATCCGTTGTTCCAGGTCCTGCTGAGCGTGCAGAACAACACGGCGCCCACCCTGTCCTTGTCCGGGGTGGCGTTCGAACCGTATGCCTTGGCGGCGAACATATCTCGATTCGATCTGACCTACACCATCGCCGATGCCGCGGGCGCCGGGTGGGATCTGCACGTCGAATACGCCACCGATCTGTTCGATCGGACCACGGTCGAGACAATCGCGGACCGGTTGGTGCGGACACTGCGCGCGGCGGTGTCGGCCCCGAATGCCCCGGTGGGGTCGATCGATGTGCTCGAGGCCGAGGAACGCGACGTGGTGCTGCGTCGATGGAACGACACTCGAGTCGAAGTCCAGGACGCTACCGTCGTGCAGCTCTTCAGCGCGCAGGCCGCTCGCACACCGGACGCTGTCGCGGTGGTCTGTGGCGATACCCAGATCTCCTATCGAGACCTCGGGACTCGCGCCGATCAGCTTGCGGCCGTATTGCTTTCGCACGGCGTGGACCCGGACAGCATTGTCGCAGTGGCATTGCCGCGATCAGCTGAGCTGATAGTGGCGTTGCTGGCAGTCCTGAAGGCGGGCGGTGGGTATCTGCCGATCGATCCGGGATACCCCTCGGATCGGCTGGGGTTCGTCCTTGCCGACGCGTCTCCGGTTGTCGTGGTAACCGATTCGGTGACAGTAAACCTGTTGCCGCACACGGCCGTACCGTGCGTGCTTGTCGATACAGAAGACCTCACGGAGATCTCCGTCGCCTCGCCTGCACGGCTCCGTCCGGAGAACTTGGCGTACGTGATCTACACGTCCGGCTCGACCGGAGTGCCGAAAGGCGTTGGTATCACGCACCGCAACATCGTCAGCCTGGTTGCGCAGGCTTGGTCTGTCGACCCCGGTGATCGGGTGCTCGCGCATTCTTCCATCGCGTTCGACGCCTCGACCTACGAGATCTGGCCCGCGCTGTGCGGTGGCGCCGCGGTGGTGGTCGCCACCGAGCCACGCTCTGATCTGGCGGAGATCACGAGGTTGGTGGCGAGCCGGTCGGTGACGAAGATGTTCGCGACGCCGGTGTTGTTGTCGGCGTTGGCCGAGTATGTCGAGCCGTTGCCCGGCACGCCGTTGGCGAGCCTTGTTCAGGTGAATACCGGGGCGGACGTGGTCCCCTCGGGACTGGTTGCGGCGCTGCGCAGCCGCTGCGAGGGAGTTCGAGTCGACAACCTCTACGGTCCGACCGAGGCGACCGTCGACGTGACGTCCTATCGCGTGCCGGACGGTGCGGTGGACGCGGTGGTGCCGATCGGTAAGCCGGTGGCCAATGCCCTGGTATACGTGCTGGATTCGTGGTTGATGCCGGTGCCGGTCGGTGTCGCCGGTGAGTTGTATGTGGCCAGTCCACAGTTGGCGCGCGGCTATCACGGTCGGCCCGGATCGACGGCGGCGCGGTTCGTGGCCGATCCGATCGATGCGGCGGGCGGCCGGTTGTATCGCACCGGTGATGTGGTGCGCTGGAACGGCTCCGGGCAGCTGGAATTCGTCGGCCGTGCCGATGACCAGGTCAAGATCCGTGGGTTCCGTGTCGAACCGGGTGAGGTCGAAAGGGCGCTGGCGCAACATCCTTCGGTGTCGCAAGCGGCGGTGGTCGCGTTCGACACCGACACCGGTGGCAAGCAACTGGTCGGGTATGTGGTGGCCGACCGAACCCGTGCTGTCGGCGGCAACGGGGTTGCTGCCGATCTCGACGGTGCGGCGGTGCGCCGATTCGTCAGCGAACGGTTGCCGGACTTCCTGGTGCCGACCGCCGTGATGGTGATCGACGCGGTGCCACTGACCGCGAACGGGAAGCTGAATCGCCGGGCGTTGCCGGTCCCCGAGCTGAGGTCCGCGGTGCGGTACCGCGCACCGGGCACCGAGCGGGAACAGCGGCTGGCCGAGTTGTTCGCCGAGATCCTCGGACGTGACCGAGTAGGCATCGACGACAGCTTCTTCGAGCTCGGCGGCCACTCGCTGCTTGCCACCCGACTGGCCAGCCGGATCAGGGCAGTGCTGGGGATCGAGGTCGCGATCCGGGTGATCTTCGAGGCACAGACCGTGGCGCAGTTGGTGACTCGGCTCGATGAGGGGGCGCGCCTGCGTCCGGCGTTGCTGGTGCGGGAGCGCCCCGAGCTGGTTCCGCTGTCGTTCGCGCAGCGGCGGTTGTGGTTCGTCCACCGCCTGGAGGGACCGTCGGCCACCTTCAACATCCCGTTGGCGGTGCGGCTGCACGGGGTGGATGTCGCCGTATTGACTGCTGCGATCGGTGACGTGGTCGCCCGGCACGAGAGCCTGCGCACGGTGTTCGTCGAAGCCGACGGCGTGCCTGCCCAGCGTGTGATCGATGCGGACAGCGTCGAGGTGCCGGTAGTGGTCTCCGACGTGGATCCCGCCGCGTTGGATGCGGCGGTGACCGACGCGGTGCGGTACGGGTTTGATCTGTTGTCGGAAATACCGCTCCGCGCCACCGTTTTCCGGTGCGGCGCCGACGACTGTGTTGTGGTGTTGCTGCTGCATCACATCGCCGGTGACGGCTGGTCGATGACGCCGTTGCTGCGGGATCTGTCGACCGCGTATGCGGCCAGGGTGGAACATCGTGCGCCGGAATGGGAACCGCTGCCGGTGCAGTACGTGGACTACACGCTGTGGCAGCGGGAACTGCTGGGTTCGGCGACCGAGCCCGACAGTGTGCTTTCCCGGCAGCACGACTACTGGCGCCGTGAGCTCGAGGGACTTCCGGAACAGGTGCCGCTGCCGACGGATCGGCCGCGGCCGCGGGCCGCGAGCTACCGGGGTGATGTGGTGACGTTCGGCATCGATCCCGAGATCCGCACGGCGGTCGAACGATTGGCTGCCCGCGAAGGCGCAACGGTGTCGATGGTGTTGCAGTCGGCGCTGGCGGTGCTGCTTGGCAAACTCGGTGCGGGCGAAGACATTCCGATCGGGTCACCGATCGCGGGGCGTACCGATGACGCGCTGACCGATCTGGTCGGGTTCTTCGTCAACACCTGGGTGCTGCGCACCCGTATCTCGCAGGCGGCATCGTTCGCTGAGCTCTTGGGACAGGTCAGGGCGAAAGCCTTGGCCGCGTATGAGAATCAGGACGTTCCGTTCGAGCTGCTCGTCGAGTTGCTGAATCCGGTTCGCTCGGCCGCCCATCATCCGTTGTTCCAGGTGTCGATGGCCTTCCAGAACAACACCATGCCAACCTTGGCGCTGCCTGGCGCACGGTTCGAGCCGTACCCGGTGTCGCTTGCGGCCGCACGGTTCGACTTGTTCTTCACCATCGCCGACGCTCCGGCCGGTCAGGAGTGGCGTGGGCTGGTGGAGTACGCGACCGAGCTGTTCGACCGGTCGACGGTCGAGACGATGGTGGCGCGGCTGGTGCGGTTGCTGCGGCAGGTGGCGGCGCGACCGGAACTGCCGGTGGGCTCGATCGATGTCCTCGACTCCGGCGAACGCGACATGGTGGTGCATCGATGGAACGAAACGACCGCGGTGGAATCCGACTGCACGCTGGTCGGGTTGTTCGAGGCGCAGGTCGCTCGGACGCCGCACGCGGTCGCCGTCGTGTGCGCTGACGTGGCGCTGACTTACCGAGAGCTCGATGCCCGGGCGGACCGGCTCGCACAGATCCTGGTGGCGCGCGGGGTCGGCCCGGATGGTGTGGTGGCAGTGGCATTGCCGAGGTCAGCAGATCTGATCGTGGCCCTGCTCGGTGTGCTGAAGGCGGGCGGGGCGTACCTGCCGATCGATCCGGCGTACCCCTCGGATCGGCTGGCGTTCGTGCTCACCGACGCTGCTCCGGTGGTCGTTGTGACCGACTCTGAGACGGCGCCGTTGCTGCCGCGCCCGGCGGCGCCGCGCCTCTGCCTCGACGCACACGACACGGCAGAGGCCACCGGTGTGGGAGCCCACGATCTGCCACGTTCGCAGAATTTGGCGTATGTGATTTACACGTCTGGGTCTACAGGCGTGCCGAAAGGTGTTGGTATCACGCACCGTAACGTCGTCAACCTGGTTGCTCAGGCCTGGTCGGTGAGTGCTGAGGATCGGGTGTTGGTGCATTCCTCGATCGCTTTTGATGCCTCTACCTATGAGATTTGGCCTGCGTTGTGTGGTGGTGCGGCGTTGGTGGTCGCGGGGGAGCAGCGTTCGGATCTGGTGGAGATCACACAGCTGATAGAGCGCAGGTCGGTGACGAAGATGTTCGCCACACCACCGTTGTTGTCAGCGTTGGTCGATCATGTGGAGTCCTTGCCCGGCAGCCCTTTGCGGTCTCTCCGTCGCGTCATTGTCGGCGGGGCCGAGCTGACCGCGGGCGTTGTCCGCAAGTTGAATACGAGCTACGCCGCTGCTCAGGTGATGAACGGGTATGGGCCGACCGAGACGACGGCCTGTGTGACCGACTACGACGCCGAGGCCGGTATCGAGGGTGCGGTGCCGATCGGACGTCCGGTGACCAATACCCGGGTGTTCGTACTGGATTCATGGCTTCGCCCGGTCCCGATCGGCGTCCCCGGCGAGTTGTATGTGGCCGGAACGCAGTTGGCGCGCGGATATCAGGGGCGGGCGGGATTGACGGCGGCGCGGTTCGTCGCCGATCCGTTCGATCCGGTCGGTGGGCGGCTGTATCGCACCGGTGACGTGGTGCGCTGGACGTCGGCAGGCGTGCTGGAGTTCGCGGGCCGGGTCGACGACCAGGTCAAGATCCGCGGCTTCCGGATCGAACCCGGCGAGGTCGAAACCGCACTGGCACAGCATCCTTCGGTATCGCAGGCGGCTGTCGTGGCACGGGACACCGATGCGGGCAAACAGCTCGTCGCGTATGTCGTCGCCAATGGCTCGGACGTCGACGGCGGGGAAGTGCGCGGTTTCGTCGCCGAGCGGCTCCCGGAGTACATGGTGCCCGCGGTGGTTACGGTGCTCGAGTCGCTTCCGTTGACGACAAACGGAAAGCTCGATCGTGCTGCCCTGCCGGATCCCGAGTTCACCTCATCGGCACGATATCGGGCACCGCAGACCGTCGAGGAATGTGCCTTGACCACGGTGTTCGCTGAGGTGCTCGGGTTGGAGCGTGTAGGGGTCGATGACAGTTTCTTCGAGTTGGGTGGCGACAGTATCCGTTCGATTCAAGTCGTCTCTCGGGCGCGGGAATTGGGTGTGGAGATCAGTCCTAGGGAGGTTTTCGAGCATCGGACGGCGGCTGCGTTGGCGGCGGTGGCGCTGACTCGTGAGGTGGCCGATCCGGTGTTGGCGGAGTTGGCCGGTGGCGGTGTTGGTTGGCTGCCGTTGTTGCCGGTGGCGCGGTTCGTACGTGACCTTGGCGCGGGTTTCGATAGTTTCACGCAGTCGTTGCTGTTGGATCTGCCGGTGGGTATTGATCGGGCCGGGTTGGTGGCCACGTTGACTGCGGTGGTTGATCGGCATGATGTGTTGCGGTCGTGGCTGGTCGATGACGAGCGCGGGGCGGGCCTTCTGGTGGCACCGGTCGGTGCCGTGGATGCCGATGACCTGCTGCATCGCGTGAATGTGGCCGCGTACCAGCAACATTCCGCAGACACCAACGGCGCGCAGTCCGGCGCGCGGGCCGCGATGATCGCTGCCGAGGTCCGTGCTGCGGTCGCCCGGTTGGCGCCTGCGGACGGTGTGATGGTGCAGTTCGTGTGGTTCGATGCGGGTCCCGGGCGGCCTGGTTGGTTGTCGTTCGTGGCGCATCACCTGGTGGTCGACGGTGTGTCGTGGCGAATACTGTTGCCCGACTTGGCCTCGGCCTGGCAGGCGGTGTCGGCCGGGGTCACGCCGGCACTGGCGGAGACCGGCACCTCGATGCGGCGCTGGGCGCACGGATTGGCCGAGCAGTCCACTGCCGCGCGCCTGGTGGACCAGCTGCCTTGGTGGCGTTCGGTTCTCGAAGGCGAAGACCCGACACTGGGCACCCGGCCGCTGGATCCTGCCGTCGACGTCATGGCGACGGTGGATCGTGTGCACGTCGAGATTCCGGCAGCGCTCACCGAGACGCTGTTGACCACCCTGCCCGCGGCGTTCCATGGGAGCGTCGAGGACGGATTGCTGGCGGCATTGACGGTCGCGGTGCACCGTTGGCGTCACACCCGAGGGCGGTGCGCGGGCCACGCCGACGACTCGTGCCAGGATGACGTGCTGATCCGGTTGGAAGGCCATGGCCGCGAAGAGGACGCTGTTGCCGGTGCCGAGTTGTCGCGCACCGTCGGTTGGTTCACGAGCATGTTCCCGGTGCGGTTGTGCGCGAACGGCGTTGAGTGGGATCAGTTGTGTGCGGGTGGTCCGGCCGCTGGTGAGTTGTTCAAGTCGGTGAAGGAGCAGTTGCGCGCGGTGCCGGACAAGGGCATCGGCTACGGGATGCTTCGGTACCTCAATCCCGACACTGCCGCTGTGCTGCACCAGCATTCGACCGGCCAGATCGGCTTCAACTACCTGGGCCGCCTCACCTCGACGGACCTGCTGCCTCAGCGTCTGCGGGGGACCGGCTGGGCCCCAACCGAAGACGGTGCAGGCGCTATCGCGGCCCCGGATCCGGCGATGCCTGCGCTGTCGGTGCTCGATGTGACCACGATGGTCGTCGACACGCACGAAGGTCCGGTCGTGCAAGCCGTCTTCGCGGCACCCTCCGGCGTACTGGGGCACGCCGAGACGGCCGAGCTGGCCGACCTCTGGCGCAGCGCCGCTCTCGGCCTGGCTGCGCATGCCGAGGCAGTAGGCGTCGGCGGTTTGACACCGTCGGACTTGCCGTTGGTCGAGGTGAACCAGTCCGAGATCGAGGTGTTGGAGGCCGAGTATCCGGGGCTCGTCGACGTGTGGCCGCTGACGTCGATGCAGTCCGGGTTGTTGTTTCACCAGGTGATGGCCGGGTCCGGTTTCGACGCCTATCACATGCAGGTGGTGTTCGGGTTGGCCGGGCGCGTGGATCCGGCGCGGATGCGGGCGGCCGGTCAAGGCCTGCTGGACAGATATCCGAATCTGCGAGTGGGGTTCGCGACGGGCTCCCGCGGCGACTCGGTGCAGGTCGTCGTCGACGACGTCGAGTTGCCTTGGCGGATAGTGGATCTCCGTGAACTGAAGGAGAGTGTCCGGACCGCGACCTTGGCGCGGTTGCTCATCGAGGATCGCAACGCCCACTTCGATCTGGCCGTACCGCCTTTGCTGCGCCTGACGCTGGTGTTGATGACCGACGAACGCTCGGAGCTCCTGTTCACCACCCACCATGTGCTGATGGACGGTTGGTCGCTGCCGCTCCTGATCCGGGATCTGTTGCGGCTCTACGGTTCCGGCGACGCGGGTGCGGCATTGCCGCAGGCGCCTGCCTACCGGGATTTCTTGACGTGGCTGTCCCAGCAGGACTCCCAGCACGGCGTAAGGGCCTGGGTCGACGAATTGCACGGCCTGCGGGAACCCACGTTGCTCGCAGGACAGACCGGCGGTAACGGTGCTGTTGGAGTGGAACGGGTCGACGTCGCACTGGCCGCTGCGACGGCTTCGGCACTCAACCGGCGCGCAGGCGAGCTCGCGATCACGGTGAACACCGTCGTGCAGGCCGCGTGGGGGATTCTGCTGGCCAAAGCGACCGGGCGCGACGATGTGGTCGCGGGCGCGACCGTATCGGGTCGCCCACCGGCGATCGCCGAAGTCGATGCGATGGTCGGCCTGTTCATCAACACCGTCCCGGTGCGGGTGCGGTTCGGTCCCGGCGACACGCTCGCGGAGGTGCTGCGCAGCGTGCAGGCGCATCAAATCGCGCTGCTCGACCATCATCACGTCGGATTGATCGACATCCATCAGGCGATCGGCCTGAATGTCTTGTTCGACACGCTGATCGGCTTCGAGTCCTATCCCGTCGACTACACCGGCATCGGCGCGGCGGCCACCGCCAGCGGCATCACCATCGCCGATCTGCGCCCCGACGCGCCATCGCATTATCCGTTGACCCTGGTCGCGGGTGCGGCCCCGGCTCTGCAGCTCCGACTGGAGTATCGGACCGATGCGTTCGATCGATCCGCGGTCGAGGCGATGGCGGCGCGACTGGTGCGGATTCTGGAGCAGGTGGTGTCGGACGCGGACATTCCGGTGCGGTCGATGGATCTGCTCGGCGCCGAGGAACGCGAGGCGGTGCTGCATCGCTGGAACGAGACCGCCGTAGCGGTGCCGGACGGCACCATGGTCGAGCTGTTCGAGGCCCAAGTGGCGCGGACACCGGATGCGGTCGCCGTCATTTGCGGTGACCTCGAGGTGTCCTATCGGATGCTCGATGCGCGAGCCGAGCGGCTCGCCCGGGTCTTGATCTCGCGTGGCGTAGGCCCGGATGGTGTTGTCGCGGTGGCATTGCCGAGGTCGGCGGAGCTGGTCGTTGCGCTGCTCGGTGTGTGGAAGGCGGGCGGCGGGTATCTGCCGATCGATCCGGCGTACTCCTCGGACCGAGTGGAGTTCGTCCTTGCCGACGCCGCTCCGGTCGTTGTCGTGACGGATTCGGCGACTGCGCGCCTGCTGCCCAATGTCTCGACGTCGTCGCTGTATCTGGACTCACCCGACGTGATCGAGGCGCTCGGCAGCGCTGGCGGGCAGGACGATATCGGCCGGAAACGACTTGTCGCGCCGCAGCAGGTGGCCTACGTGATCTACACCTCCGGTTCGACCGGCGTGCCCAAAGGCGTTGCCATCACCCACCGCAACGTGGCGAACCTGGTCGCGCAGGCCTGGGTGGCCAGTCCCGAGGACCGGGTGCTCGTCCATTCCTCGATCGCCTTCGACGCCTCCACCTACGAGATCTGGCCCGCGTTGTGCGGCGGCGCGACCTTGGTGCTTGCGCGCGAACCACGGTCGGATCTGGCCGAGATCGCCGAGCTGGTGGAGAGCTGCTCGGTGACGAAGATGTTCGCCACCCCACCGTTGCTGTCGGCGCTGGTGGCGTACGTCGAGTCGTTGCCGGGGAAGCCTTTCCGGAGCCTGACGCAGGTGAACACCGGGGCGGACAGTCTCACCGCAGGGTTGGTACGCGCCTTGCAAGACAGCTGCGGCGGTGTCCGGGTCGATAACCTCTACGGGCCGACCGAAGCGACGGTCGATGTGACGTCCTTCGCGGTGCCGGGTGGGGCGACCGGCCCGGTGGTGCCGATCGGTGCACCGGTCGCCAATACTCGTGCCTACGTGTTGGATCCGTGGCTGACACCGGTGCCGGTGGGGCTGGCCGGCGAGTTGTATGTGGCCAGTAGGCAATTGGCGCGTGGCTATCGCGGAAGGCCTGGCTTGACCGCGGCCCGTTTCGTGGCCGATCCGTTCGACGCGGCCGGTGGCCGGTTGTATCGCACCGGTGACGTGGTGCGCTGGAACGGTTCTGGGCAGCTGGAATTCGTCGGACGCGTCGACGACCAGGTGAAGATCCGCGGCTTCCGGGTCGAGCCCGGTGAGGTCGAAACCGTCCTGGCACAGCATCCTTCGGTCGCACAGGCGGTCGTGGTGGCCCATGAGACCGGGAGTGCGGGCAAGCAGCTGGTCGGGTATGTGGTCATCGACGGCACTGACGTGCGGCAGGTCGACGGGGGAGACGTGCGCCGATTCGCGGCGGAGCGGTTGCCCGACTTCATGGTGCCCGCGGTGGTGATGGTGATCGACTCGGTGCCGCTGACCGCGAGCGGAAAGCTCGATCGTCGCGGGTTGCCGGAGCCGGAGTTGAGCTCGTCGATGGAATACCGGGCGCCGCGCACGGACCAAGAGCAGGTGTTGGCGGGGGTGTTCGCCGAGGTGCTTGGGTTGGACCGGGTAGGGGTCGACGACAGTTTCTTCGAGTTGGGTGGCGACAGTATCCGTTCGATTCAAGTCGTCTCGCGGGCACGGGAATTGGGTGTGGAGATCAGTCCTCGTGAGGTGTTCGAGTATCGGACGGCGGCTGCGTTGGCGGCGGTGGCGCTGACTCGTGAGGTAGCGGATCCGGTGTTGGCAGAGTTGCCCGGTGGCGGCGTCGGTTGGCTGCCGTTGCTGCCGGTGGCGCAGTTCGTACGTGACCTTGGCGCTGGTTTCGATAGTTTCACGCAGTCGTTGTTGTTGGATCTGCCGGTGGGTATCGATCGGGCCGGGTTGGTGGCCACGTTGACTGCGGTCGTTGATCGGCATGATGTGCTGCGATCGCGGCTCGTCGACGACGAGCGCGGGGCTGGGCTCGAGGTAGCGCCGCCGGGCGCGTTGGACGTGGACGCATTGCTGCACCGCGTCGACATCGCCGCCTTCGAGCCGCATCCAGCGGACCGTGCCGAGGTGATCGTTTCGCAGGTAGGTGCTGCGGTCGGCCGGATGGTCCCGGCCGCCGGCGTGATGGTGCAGTTCGTGTGGTTCGATGCCGGTCCCGGGCGGCCTGGTTGGTTGTCGTTCGTGGCGCATCATCTGGTGGTCGACGGTGTGTCGTGGCGAATCCTGTTGCCCGACTTGGCCTCCGCCTGGCAAGGCGTGGCTGCGGGTGTGTCACCGGTGTTCCCGGCGGCAGGCACCTCGATGCGGCGCTGGGCCCACGGATTGGTCGAACAAGCGGCGCGTCCGGAGCGGGCCGCGGAGTTGTCGTGGTGGCGATCGGTCCTCGACGGCCCCGATCCGATCCTCGGTGGCCGAGCGTTGGATCCGGCGGTCGACGTGATGGCCACCGTTGCCCATGTCCAAGTGCAGATTCCGGTGCAGCTCACCGAGGCGCTGCTGACCACGCTGCCCGCGGTGTTCCGCGGTGGTGTCGAAGACGGGTTGCTTGCCGCCTTGGCGGCCGCCGTGACCCGCCGTCGCCGCGACCATGGTCTGGCCGAGGACTCGGTGCTGATCCGGTTGGAAGGCCATGGCCGCGAGGAAGACACGGTGCCCGGTGCGGACTTGTCCAGTACGGTCGGCTGGTTCACGAGCATGTTCCCGGTGCGGTTGTGCGCGAACGGCGTTGAGTGGGACCAGTTGTGTGCGGGTGGTCCGGTCGCTGGTGTGCTGTTCAAGTCGGTGAAGGAGCAGTTGCGCGGGGTGCCGGACAAGGGCATCGGGTACGGGTTGCTCCGCTACCTCAATCCGGACACGTCCGCTGTGCTGGAACGGTTTTCGGCGGGGCAGATCGGCTTCAACTACCTCGGCAGGTTCACCTCGACCGACCTGCTGCCGCAACGGCTGCGTGGCGCAGGCTGGACGCCTGCGGTCGATGCCGAGCAGTTGATCACGCCGCTGGATCCGGCCATGGCGGAGCGGCCTGCGATCGCCGTGCTCGACGTGAACACGATGGTGATCGACACCGGCGCGGGTCCCGTGCTGCAGGCGGTGTTCGCCGCGCCTGCGGGAGTGTTGGCGGAGCACGAGATACAAGAGTTGGCCGACCTGTGGCGTGCCGCGGCGGTCGGCTTGGCCACGCATGCCGTGACAGCGGACGCCGGCGGTCTGACGCCGTCGGACTTGCCGTTGGTTGCGGTGGAACAGGCCGAGATCGAGGCGTTGGAGGCGAGATATCCGGGGCTGGCCGACGTGTGGCCGTTGACGTCGATGCAGTCCGGGTTGTTGTTCCATCAGGCGATGGCGGCCTCGGGTTTCGACGCCTATCACATGCAGGTCGTGTTCGGCTTGGCCGGAGACGTGGATCCGGTGCGCATGCGCGCGGCCGGTCAAGGCTTGCTCGATCGGTATGCGAATCTGCGGGCAGGCTTTGCGGTCAGCGCCCGAGGTGATTCCGTCCAGGTAGTTGTCGACAGCGTCGAATTGCCATGGCGGGTAGCGGATCTGCGTGGCTCGAGCGAGGTGGACCGTGACGTTGCCTTGGCGCGGTTGCTCGTCGAGGACAAGAGCACGCACTTCGACATGGCGGTTCCGCCATTGCTGCGGTTGACGCTGGTGCCGATGACCGAACACAGCGCCAAGTTGGTGCTGACCGCCCACCACATAGTGATGGACGGCTGGTCGCTGCCGTTGCTGATCCGGGACCTGTTCTCGCTCTACAGTTCTGGTGGTCGGCCTGCGGAGTTGCCGCAACCGCCTGCCTACCAGGATTTCCTGAAGTGGTGGTCCCGCCAGGATTCGCACGCCGCGATCCAGGCGTGGGCACGAGAGCTCGAAGGCATCGTCGAACCGACCCTGCTCGCCGGAAACACCGGCACTGCCGCCGCCGAGACGGCAGGGATCGAGCGCGTCACGGTGCCGCTGCCACCGGAAACCGCGTCGGCGCTGAGCGCACGAGCCGCGGCGCTCGGCATCACCACGAACACTGTGGTGCAAGGCAGTTGGGGAATCCTGCTCGCCGCATCGACCGGCCGTGGCGACGTGATCGCCGGCGCCACCGTGTCGGGGCGACCGCCTGGGATACCTGGCGTGGATGCGATGGTCGGCTTGTTCATCAACACCGTCCCGGTGCGGGTGCGGTTCGGGCCGAGCGACACCCTCGCCGATGTCTTGCGCGGCGTGCAAGCGCACCAGGTCGCGCTGCTGGACTACCACCACATCGGGTTGACCGATATCCATCAGGCGCTCGGCCTGAATGCGTTGTTCGACACCCTGATCGGGTTCGAGTCCTATCCCGTGGACCAGACGGGTATCGGCGCGGCCGCCACCACGAGCGGCCTCGCCATCACCGACCTGCATCCCGATACGCCCTCGCACTATCCCCTGACGGTGGTCGCCAATGCCACTCCCGCGTTGACGCTGCACCTCGAATACCGGACCGATGCCTTCGAACGGTCCGCGGTCGAGGCGATGGCGGCACGGCTGGTACGGATACTGCAGCAGGTGGTATCCGACGCGGATGTTCTGGTGCGGTCGTTCGATCTGCTCGGTGACGAACGCGAGACGGTGCTGCGCCGGTGGCAGGGCGCCACGGTGCAGGTGCCCGATGCCACCATCATTGAGCAGTTCCGAACCCGAGTCGTCGCGACTCCGGATGCGGTGGCGGTCGTCTGCGCGGACGCGGAGCTCACCTACCGGGATCTCGACGGGCGGGCCAATCATCTTGCGCACGTGCTGGTCTCGTATGGCGTCGGCCCGGACACGGTTGTCGCCGTTGCGTTGCCGAGGTCCGCCGAGCTCGTCACGGCTCTGCTTGCGGTGTTGCAGGCCGGTGGCGCGTATCTGCCGATCGATCCGACGTATCCCTCGGAGCGGTTGACGCTGATCCTGACCGATGCCGCGCCGGTCGTCATCGTGACCGAGCGGACCATCGTGGAGTCCTTGCCGCAGAACGCAATACGTCATCTCTACCTGGACGCGCTCGGCACCAGCGAAGGCCACGACGGGGTCGACGTCGATCGGCTCGCCACTGTGCGCCCGCAGAACTTGGCGTACGTGATCTACACGTCCGGCTCCACCGGCGTGCCCAAAGGTGTTGCGGTCAGCCATCGCAACGTGGTGGCGTTTGCCGCCCAGCCTGCGTGGCGCGATGGCGGGCACGGCGCGGTCTTGATGCATTCCTCGGTCGCCTTCGATGCCTCCACGTACGAGATCTGGGTTCCGCTGCTCGGCGGGGGGCGAGTAGTCGTTGCCCCGCAGGAGCGTGCCGACATCGCGGCGCTCGGCCGGTTGATGGCGCACGACGTCACCGCGGCATTCCTGACCACTCGGTTGTTCGAGCTGTTCATCGAGCAGTGCCCGGAAGCCATCGCCGGGCTTCGTCAGGTGTGGTTCGGCGGTGAGGAGTTGCCGCCGGAGGCACTCGATCGTGCCCGGCGCGCCTGCCCCGGCATCCGCATGGTGAACGTCTACGGGCCAACCGAGACAACAACGTTCGCGACCCGTCGCCCGTTCGAGGTGGGCGAAGCATTCGACGGCGACGTGGTGCCGATCGGGTCGGCGTTGGCGAATATGCGGGTGTTCGTGCTGGATGCATGGTTGCGTCCGGTGCCTGTCGGAGTGGCCGGTGAGCTGTATTTGGCAGGTCCGCAGTTGGCCCGCGGCTATCACGGTCGGGCCGGGTTGACCGCGGCGCGGTTCGTGGCCGATCCGTTCGATCCGGCCGGCGGTCGGCTGTATCGCACCGGTGATGTGGTGCGCTGGAACGGCTCCGGGGACGTGGAGTTCGTCGGCCGCGTCGATGATCAGGTGAAGATCCGTGGCTTCCGGATCGAGCTCGGTGAGGTGGAAGCGGTACTGGCCAAACATCCTTCGGTGACCCAGGCCGTCGTGGTGGCGCGGGCGACCGCGGTCGGCGGCAAGCAACTGATCGGGTATGTGGTCGCCGACCGCACCGGCGCTGCCGAGCTCGATGGCGCACAGGTCAGGGACTTCGCCGCTGAGCGCCTGCCCGAGTTCATGGTGCCGACGGTGGTGATGGTGATCCCAGGCGTGCCATTGACCACGAACGGCAAGCTCGACCGTGCCGCCCTTCCGGTACCGGAGCTGGTGTCGTCGGCGCGGTATCGGGCACCGGGCACGGCTCGGGAGCGGGTCATCGCCGAGCTGTTCGGGGAAGTCCTCGGCCACGAGCGGGTGGGTGTCGACGACAGCTTCTTCGAGTTGGGCGGCCATTCGTTGTTGGCGACGCGCCTGATCAGCCGGATCCGGGTCGAGCTCGGTGTCGAGGTGCCGATTCGCACGGTCTTCGACGCGCCGACGGTGGCGCAGTTGGTGACCCGCCTCGACGCCGACGTGCAGGTGCGGCCCGCGCTGCTGAATCGGCAACGGCCGGACGTGGTGCCGCTGTCGTACGCGCAGCGCCGGTTGTGGTTCATCCATCGCCTGGAAGGGCCTTCTGCCACCTACAACATCCCGTTGGCGGTGCGGCTGCACGGGGCCGACGTTGCGGCCTTGAGTGCGGCGATCGGCGATGTCGTTGCCAGGCACGAGAGTTTGCGCACCGTCTTCGTCGAAGTCGACGGCGTACCTGCACAGCAGGTCGTCGATGCCGCGAATGTCGAAGTGCCGGTGCATATCACCGACGTTGCGCCTGCGGCGGTGGACGCGGCGGTCACCGCGGCGGTGCGCTACAGCTTCGACCTGTCGACGCAGATCCCGATTCGGGTCACGATGGTGCGCAGCAGCGCGGACGACTGCGTGCTGGTCTTGCTGATGCACCACATTGCCGGGGACGGCTGGTCGATGACGCCGTTGCTGCGAGATCTGGCCATCGCCTACACAGCCCGCGTCGCACACCGCGAGCCTGCGTGGGCGCCGCTCCCGGTGCAGTACGTGGACTACACGCTGTGGCAGCAGGATCTGCTCGGCGCACAGAGCGACCCTGACAGCGCGTTGTCCCGCCAATTCGACTACTGGCGTGCCGAACTCGACGGCCTCCCCGAACAGCTGCGGCTGCCGACCGATCGGCAACGGCCGCGGGTGGCCAGCTATCGCGGGGACATGGTGCTGTTCGTCATCGATGCCGAGACCCGTGCTGCGGTGGAACAGCTGGCGGGCCGCGCGGGCGCGACGGTGTCGATGGTGCTGCAGTCGGCGCTGGCCGTGCTGCTCTGCAAACTCGGTGCGGGGGAGGATATTCCAATCGGAGCGCCGATCGCCGGCCGCACCGACGAGGCACTGACCGACCTGATCGGGTTCTTCGTCAACACCTGGGTGCTGCGCGCGGCGGTGTCGCCTGCGGCGTCGTTCGCGGACCTCGTCGGTCAGGTCAGGTCGAAAGCGTTGGCCGCGTACGAGAATCAGGACGCGCCGTTCGAGTTGCTGGTCGAGCTGCTCAACCCGGTCCGCTCGGCGGCACACCATCCGCTGTTCCAGGTGACGCTCGCCTTCCAGAACAATCCACTGCCGACGCTGGAGTTCTCGGGAGTCGGGTTCGAGCCGTACCACACGACGACCGCGACCGCGCGGTTCGACTTGTTCTTCAATGTCGCCGATACGCCCGTAGGTCATCCGTGGAGTGCGTTCATCGAATACGCGACCGATCTGTTCGATCGGTCCACCGTCGAGGCGATGGCCGACCGGTTGGTGCGCATACTGCGCCAGGTGGTGGCGCAGCCGGGTGCGCCGGTCGGATCGATCGATGTGCTCGGCAGCGACGAACGCGATGTGGTGTTGCAGCGGTGGAATGCGACCACGATCGCGGTCGAACCGGACGTCACGCTGGTCGGGCTGCTGAGCGACCGGGTCGACGCGACACCGGACGCGGTCGCCGTTGTCTGCGGTGATGCCGAGATGTCTTACGGGGAACTCGGCGCCCGCGCCGAACGGCTTGCGCGCGTACTGGTTTCGCGTGGGGTCGGCCCAGACAGCATAGTGGCGGTGGCGTTGCCGCGGTCGGCAGAGTTGATCGTGGCATTGCTGGCGGTTGTGCGGGCCGGTGGTGCGTATCTGCCGATCGATCCGAGCTATCCCTCGGATCGGTTGACCTTTGTCCTCAGCGATGCCGCTCCTGTGGTCCTCGTGACCGACTCCGCCACCGCGCACCTGCTGCCGGATTCGGCGACACCGCATCTCTACCTCGACGCGCTCGAGTCCGTAGACGTCGCCCGGACCGCAGGTCGCCTGCCACGGTCGGCGAATCTGGCGTACATGATCTACACGTCTGGTTCCACCGGTGTGCCCAAAGGTGTTGGTATCACGCATCGTAACGTGGTGAACCTGGTCGTGCAGGCATGGTCGACCAGTCCCGCGGATCGAGTGCTCGTGCATTCGTCGATCGCCTTCGATGCCTCCACCTACGAGGTCTGGCCCGCGCTGTGTGGCGGCGCCACCTTGGTCATGGCAGGGGAGCAGCGGTCGGATCCGGCCGAGATCACCCGGCTGGTCGAGAGTCGACAGGTCACAAAGATGTTCGCGACACCACCCTTGCTTGCGGCGTTGGTCGAGTACCTGGAGCCGTTGCCCGGCACTCCGTTCCAGAGTCTGACGCAGGTGAATACCGGCGCGGACTCGCTCTCCGCGGGACTGGCCGAGGCGGTGCGCGCCAGCTGTCGCGGCGTGCGGATCGACAACCTCTACGGGCCGACCGAGGCGACGGTCGATGTCACGGCGTTCGTCGTGCCCGACGAGATCGCGGGAACCGTGGTGCCGATCGGTGCGCCGGTCGCCAATACCCGTGCCTACGTGTTGGATTCGTGGCTGAAGCCGGTTCCGGTAGGGGCCGCCGGTGAGTTGTACGTGGCCGGTGCGCAGTTGGCCCGCGGTTATCACGGCCGGTCGGGTTTGACCGCGGCGCGGTTCGTCGCCGATCCGTTCGATCCCGCCTGCGGCAGGTTGTATCGCACGGGCGACGTGGTGCGCTGGACATCGGCAGGGGTACTGGAGTTCGCCGGTCGAGTCGATGATCAGGTGAAGATCCGCGGATTCCGGGTCGAGCCGGGTGAGGTCGAAACGGTTCTTGCACAGCATCCTTCGGTCGCGCAGGCGGTGGTGCTTGCCCGCGACACCGGCAGCGGTGGCAAGCAGCTCGTCGGATACGTCGTTGCCGACCGGTCCGGGCCTGCCGTCGGTGAGGACGAACTGGTCGGGCAGTGGCAGCGGATCTACGACGACTTGTATTCCGGGGCAGGGAAAGACGATAGCGGCGTGGACAGGGCGGCGGGCCCGGTCGAGCTGGTCAGTGATTTCGGTGGCTGGAACAGCAGCTACACCGGCGCGCCGATCCCGCTCGAGCAGATGCGCGAGTGGCGCTCGGCCACTGTCGATCGGATCCGCGGGTTGCGCCCGCAGCGGGTGCTCGAGATCGGCGTCGGGTCGGGCTTGCTGATGTCGCAGTTGGTCTCCGACTGCGCCGAGTACTGGGCGACGGACCTCTCGCCGGAGACCATAGCCAAACTCAGGCGGCAGGTCGCGGACCTCGATGCAAGCTGGGCCGACCGCGTGTTCTTGCGTGCCCAGTCGGCCGACGACGCTGACGGATTGCCCGAATGTCATTTCGACACAGTGGTGTTGAACTCGGTGATCCAGTACTTCCCCAGCCAGACCTATCTGCGCAAGGTCCTCGACAAGGTCCTGCGGGTGCTGGCCCCCGGCGGTGCGGTGTTCCTCGGCGATGTGCGCAATCTTGCTCTGCTGGAAGAGTTCACGACCGCAGTGCAAGTCACCCGCAACGGTGGCGACGATCCCGCGGCGGTGCGGGAGCGCGTGCGGCGCGACATGTCGGCGGAGCAGGAGCTGCTGCTTGCGCCGGAATACTTCGTCGCGGTGGCCGGGGAGTGTGGGTTCGATGCGGTGGACATCGAGCTCAAACGCGGGCGCTCGGTCGACGAGTTGACCCGGTACCGATACGACGTGGTCCTGTACAAGGCTCCGACGACGCCGCTGTCGGTCGCCGATACGCCGAAAGTCGACTTCCACAGCCGTGATTGGTTGCGCTTGCTCTTGCGGGACCGTCATCCCGACGGGGTGCGGGTCGCTGGCATCCCGCACGCCGGATTGACCGGCGAGATCGCTGCGGCACAGCGGATCAGCAGCGGTCAGCCTGCCGGGCTCGAAGGCGGCTTGCTGGCAGCGGGTTTCGAGGGAGTGCTCGACGCGGAGACCCCTGCGGGTATCGGTCTACTGCCGGAGGATCTGCACATGCTCGGCGCGGGACTGGGATACCGGACTGCGGTCACTTGGTCGTCGCAACCCGGACATATGGAGGCGGTCTTCCTCGATGCCGCAGCCAGCGACGGACGGCCACTGACCGACGTGTACGCCACCACCGCGGCCGACGAACCCGCGGCCTACGCCAACAACCCGCAAGCCGGCGTGCTGGCCGCCGAGGTGCGCCGGTGGGCGGCCGACCGGCTGCCCGAATTCATGGTGCCCGCGACGGTGCTCGTGATCGATGCGGTGCCGCTGACCGCGAACGGGAAACTCGATCGTGCCGCATTGCCGGATCCAGAGCTGGTGTCCACCAAGGAATACCGGGCCCCGCGGACGGACCGGGAAAAGGCCATGGCTGATCTGTTCGCCGAAATACTCGGGGTCGGCCGCGTCGGTATCGATGACGACTTCTTCGCCCTCGGCGGCCACTCTTTGCTGGCCACCCGCCTCACCAGCAGGATCCGGGCGACCCTCGGGGTCGAGGTCCCGGTCCGGCTGGTGTTCGACGCGCCGACAGTCGCCCAGTTGGTGCCGCGCCTCGACGAAGGCGCCACTGCCGGTACGGATTTCGACCCGGTGCTGGCACTGAAGAGTTCCGGCTCGAAGCAGCCACTGTGGTGCCTGCACCCCGGCGGCGGTCTCGGCTGGTTCTATCAGCAGCTCGGCCCGCACCTGCCCGACCGCCCGGTCTTCGCCATCCAGTCCCGCGGATTGGACGGCGGCCCGGTGGCCGAATCCTTCGACGAGATGGTGACGGACTACCTCGACCGCATCCGCACCGTCCAGGGCGATGGCCCGTACTTCCTGCTCGGCTGGTCCTACGGTGGCATTGTCGCGCACGCGATGGCCTGCGAACTCGCCAGGCAGGGAGAGGAAGTCGCCTTCCTCGGCATCATGGACAGCAAGCCACCGGTGGCGGCGGCCGACGAACCCGACATCTCCGAAGAGCAGGCGATGGCAGGCATCCGGGACTGGGCCGCAAGCAGATTCGGCGAGCAACTCGAGTCACCGGTCATCCAGAACCTGGTGCAGCAGGCGACGAAGGTGCTCATCAACAACAGCACGCTCCTCGACGGCTATACCTCCCCGTTTTACGACGGCGACGCGACCCTCTTCGCCGCCGCCGTGGACGAGGACGGCAACCGAACGCCCGACGCCAAGGACGATCTGGTGCAGGCCTGGCGCCCGCACATCACCGGACGCATCGACGTGCTCGAGGTCGACTGCTCCCACGGCGATTTCGACCGGCCGGAAATGATGCACCGGATAGGGCGGTTCCTGAGCAGTCTCCTGTGATCAGTTCGCTCGACCGAGATAGGCCAGCATCCTGGTCTGCTCGTCGGCGCCCTCCGGTGCGTCGAGTTCCGGCCCGCAGACGCCGGGCATGCGGAGCGAGTCGCCCAGCGAATGAGCGACTTGCACCGCCCACGTGAGCTCGTCCGCCGGAATATGGGTGTCGGTTCCCGTCGCGGCGGCCAGATCCCAGCCGTGCACGACGAGATCGAAGCAGTAGAAGCGGTCGATAGTCGCGGCCAGCGTCGTGCGACCGAAATGTCCGTCGTACTCGCGAGTGGCCAGGGCGTGGTCGTCCAGAATGCGCTGCATGGAGCTGCGGACTGCCGCCCATGCCGCGGCCGGATCGTCGTCGACCGACGGCCCCGGATCCAATTCGAGCCCGACCACCTCGACCATCTTGCGTTCGGTGTCGATGACATGGCGCACCACATCGCGCGCGGTCCACCCGGCACAGGGCGAGTCGGCGTCCCAGCGGCCCGCGGGCACCGCGCTGACCTTGCCGGTGAAGGTCGCCGACAGCGCACGGTAGCGGTCGGCGGGAGAGATAGTCGTTTCAGCCATGCGGCAAATTCTTCGCCACCGGTGGGCCGGTCGTCTTGGATATTCGCGCCACCCATGCCGGTGGCGGGCGGCGACACCCTGATCGAACGGGTACTGTCGACTACCAGTTTGGTGATCATGGGCGTGGAAGTAGGGCTGCGATGGTGGATGAATTCGATGAGGGATACTCGTCGTCCTCCTTCTCCGAATACCTGCGCAGGCACGCGCCCGAACTGTTGCCGCCGACCGATTTCGGTGTCGGGACCGCGCACGGGGACATCGCGCCGCACGGGACCACGATTGTCGCCCTCACGTATCGCGGCGGCGTCCTGCTCGTCGGCGACCGCCGCGGCACCATGGGCCATCTGGTCGCCAGCCGCGACATGGAGAAGGTCTTCATCACCGACTCCTATTCGGCGGCCGGTTTCGCGGGCACGGTGGGCATGGCGGTCGAGCTGCTCAACCTGTTCGCGGTCGAACTCGAGCATTACGAGAAGATCGAGGGCGTGACGCTGACCTTCGAGGGCAAGGCCAACAAGCTGTCGAAGATGGTGCGCGACAATCTCCCCGCCGCCATGCAGGACATGGCGGTCGTCCCACTGCTGGTCGGCTACGACGTCGACGCCATCGATCCGGACAAAGCGGGCCGGATTCTCTCCTATGATGTTGTCGGCGGTCGCAGCGAGGAACGATTCGGCTACGCCGCCGTCGGCTCCGGCTCCCTCTTCGCGAAATCATCGCTGAAGAAGACCCACACCCGCGGCATCGACGAGGACACGGCGCTGCGCATCGCCGTCGAGGCACTGTTCGACGCCGCCGACGACGACACCGCGACCGGCGGCCCCGACGTGCTGCGCGGCATCTACCCGACCGGCATCCTCATCAACGCCGAAGGCGCGCAGCAGGTTTCCGAGGATCGTTTCGTCGAGATCACCCGTGCCCTGCTCGCCGACCGTGCCGGGCACTGAGCACGGGTCATGAGGTGGCCGCTTCGTCGACGGCGGAGTTCTTGTCCCGCATCATGATCAGGGCGACGTGCAGGCGGGACGGGCAGTCGAGTTTCACCATCACCTGACGGAGATGGTTGACCACCGTCCATTCCGAGAGCTCGAGCTGCTTGGCGACCATGCGGTTCGTCAGTCCGGTCGCGACCAGCTCGGCGACCTGGCGCTGGCGTTCGGTGAGCGTGTCCAGTGGGTACAGCTGTGTGTGCACTGCGGCCTCTCATTCGGTGCTTGACTCGCCCGGCATCGAGTCGTCCTCGTGGGCAGCTCTCGGCGGTTGCCAGGGTGTTCGGCACCGCCGTACCCCTCTGAAATTACGAGGAAGGCTGATTCGGTACATCGGGTGAGAGTTGTCTTTCCTGGCGACCTGTACGGCGGTGCCGGTACTCGGGGTCAACCCTGGTAGTAGGCAAAGGTGTACCGCGAGTGGATGACTGCTCGTGCGTGCCGGAATATGGTGGGCGAGTGGGGACGGTGGTCGGGTTGGCGCAGCGCTGGAGTGTGGCGCTACCGCATATCCGGGACATCGGCGGGCCGTTCGTCATCACCGGTGCCGCGTTGCTCGCCGCGCACAGCAACTACGCCTCGGGGGTCAAGCAGCTCGACCTCTTCGGCGCCGCGTTGATCGTGCTGTCCAATCTGCCGGTGATATTCCGGAACCGCGCGCCCATCCCGGTTTTCGTGGTGTGCTGCACCGGGATGGCCGCCTTTGCCGCGGCCGGATATTGGGAAGCGTTGAACGGCGCAGGCGTGCTCCTTGCGTTGTATACGGTTGCCGCCCGCTGTCCGCCGAGCCGGTCGGTGCCTGCCGCGGTGACACACACGCTCGCGCAGATCTTCGCCGCGCAGGTGACCGGCGAGATGGCACTGTGGATGATCCTGGTGTTGGCGCCGCAGTTCAGTCTCACGGCATGGATGCTCGGCAACGTCCGGCGGTTGTTGGTGGCGCGCAACGAAAGACTGGCCGAGCTGACCGAGCAGCTCGATCGGGACCGGATCGCGCGAGCGCGGCGCGCGGTCGTCGAGGAGCGGGTCCGGTTGGCGCGCGAGTTGCATGATGTTGTCGCCCATCACATGTCGGCGATCTCGATTCAGGCAGGCCTGGCTCGCTATGTCTTCCATACCGATCCGACCACCGCATACTCGGCGGTGCAGGCCATCAGCGATGCCAGTGGTAAGGCGCTCGAAGACATGCGGCGGCTGCTGACCCTGCTCCGCGTTGATCCCGACCGCCCGCAGGCTGTGCCGCTCGTGGAGCCGGATCTGGGTGTCGATCGGCTCGACGAGCTGGTGGACAACGTCACCGCGGCGGGGGTGCCGGTCACCAAGAACGTCACCGGCACCGTCCGCCGGTTGGCGCCCGGTCCCGAGCTGTGCATCTATCGAATCGTCCAGGAATCGCTCACCAACGTGCTCAAACATGCTGGTAGCGCCCATGTTAGGGTGACCATCGCCTACCGGGTCGACGACGTGGTCGTCGAGGTGGTCGACAACGGGTCGGGTGCCGCACCTGGCGCCGGTTCGGCGGCCGGCGGACAAGGGTTGATCGGGATGCGTGAGCGGGCCAAACTGTACGGGGGTACGCTGACCGCAGGTGCCTTGCCGCAGAAGGGATTTCGGGTCATGCTGACATTGCCGATGTCGACTGCTGATGAACCGCCCGCGGATCGGCAGCCTCGACCAGTCGGCGATGGACGGCTCGATGATCAGCGTCCTGGTAGTTGACGATCAACCCCTCGTCCGCGGCGGCCTCGCCGCGCTGATCCGCAGCAGCCCGCAGCTCGACGTGGCGGGCGAGGCGGGCACCGGCGACGAAGCGGTCGCACTTGTTGCGCGCCAACGGCCGGACGTGGTCCTGATGGACATTCGCATGCCAGGCATGGACGGCATCACCGCCACCGAGCGCATCCTCGCCACCCACGCGCCGCACCCGCCGCGGGTGCTCATCCTGACCACCTACGACCTCGACGAGTACGTCTACACCGCACTCCGCCTCGGTGCCTCCGGCTTTCTCCTGAAAGACGCCTCGCCCGAACAGGTCTTGGCCGCCATCCACGCCGTCGCCACCGGCGACATGCTCATCGCACCCACCATCACCCGCCGCCTCATCGAGGAATACGCCGACCGGACCGTCGCGCGCGAGAAGCCGCACCCCGACCTCAGCACCCTCACCGCCCGCGAAGTCGAAGTACTCCGCCTGGTCGGCACCGGCATCTCCAACACCGAAATCGCCGCCCACCTCTGCCTGAGCAACGGCACCGTCAAGACCCACCTCTACCGCGTGATGCACAAACTCGACCTCACCAGTCGCGCCCAAGCAGTGGTGGTCGCCTACGAAACCGGCTTGGTGGTCCCCGGTCGCTCCTAGGGATGCCCCGCAGCGGGATTGCCGCGGCACGCGTTCCGGGATTGCGGCGGCACGCGTTCAACGACGCGCACCACGGGAGTCGGCGCCAATGCTGTTGGTGGGCTGGGGGATCGGCTTCAACGCTTGGCTTCGGCGGTGGCCTTCAGGTCCTTCAGCCAGGCTTCGAGGCCTGCGCCGAGGAAGGCGGTTGAGGTGGGGACGTCGGCTTCGACCTGGGTGCCGTTCCAGTTCTCTTCGGTGCGCACCAGGACGCCGCCGTCGACCTTGGTGAAGGTCCAGACGTGGATGCCGCCTTCGATGTGCAGGCCGTCGCCGACCGCTGGCCCGCTCCAACGGATGCACGAGTTGTGCGCCAGCTGTTGGACGGTGGAGGTGATCGTCAGGGTGGTGGCGGGGGTGGTGGCCGTTGCGGGGGCGGGGGTGGTCCACTGGAAGGGTGAACCTGCTTGCAGCGGACCGGAATCCAGGCGTTTGTTGGTGAGAACGGGCTGCTGCCAGGACGGCCAGCGTTCCACGTCGGTCTGCAGGTTCCAGATGGTGTCCAGGGGTGCGTTGATCACCGTTTCGGTGCGGTAGTGGATGGGGGCCTTGGCGTCGATGCCTTGCCCTCCGCAGGTGAGTCCGGCCGGGGATGTTTGCGCGGCGGGCATTGGGTGACTCGGCTCGGTCGCACTGGTGTCGCTGCCGCATGCGGTGACGGTGGTCAGCGCGGCCGTGGCGGCCAGCGTGATCAGGACCTGGGTGGTGCGGTGGCGGAGTGGCGAGTTCGGCATGGCTGCTCTCCTCATCGGAGTAGGTTTCGATTCGAGTTAGCGTCTCTCGACTTAGTTAGAACCTATAACTAGGGGATGTGAGTGTCAATAGCGCGAGTTAGGCCTTCTAACTCGCGTTGTGGCGCAGCTTGTTTGGGTCGGATCGAGTGGGAGGGTAGGTCGAATCCTCGATCGTTGCCGAGGGGCCGGCTCACTGCGGTGAACCAGCTGAGGTGTCGATCGACGTTACTTCGCCGGTGAGGTGGTGACGGTGGTCGGCGCCGGACTCGGCGACGTGGTCACCGTGGACGTCGGGGTCGGCGTCACCGTGACGGTGGGCCGGATCGGCTCGGGGCAGCTGCCGGTCTGCTCGCCGATGGTGTTGATCTCCGCGTTCGACCGTGGGTCGCCCGCATAGTTGATCTTATCGGTGCATTTCACGTAACCGTCTGTGGGACCGGGCTTTCCGCGGGACACCGGGCCGCACTGGTCCGTAGGTCCTTCGCCGCACTGGCCGGGGCCGCAGTTGTCGGTACCGCCGGGTGGGATGCCGCATTGTCCGGGGCCGCAGTTGTCGGTGCCGCCTGGAGTTATGCCGCACTGGTCACCGCAGTTGTCGGTACCGCCGGGTGCCGGCGGCGGCTGAGCGGCGGGCTGGGCAGGCTCGATCGGTTTCGGCCTGCCGACCTCCGCGGCTTGGGGAGTTCCTGGATTGCTTTGCGGTGCTTTCGAACTCGTCGGGCTGACGGTGGTCGGCACCGCACTCGGGATCGGCGTGCGTGTCGCCGCCGCGGTGGGACCGGACTCCTTGGTGCATGCCGTCAGCACAAGCATCAGTGCGACGACCCCGAGTAGTACGCCGAGCACCGCGCGTAGCGGGCGACCCTTGCCCATCATCCGCACTCTTCCTCCTCCAACGACCACAGCAGCGCACCACGGCCGAACTGAGCCTAAATGTCAGTGCCGCAGCGTGTGTCGACCAGTCCACCTACCGGTCCAGTGGGGCGTTCAATGCGTCGAGGTAGTCGTCGAGAAGTTCGACCAGGCGGTGGGGCGGAAACGCGGTGGGGGAGAACAGGGCCTGCACGATCAGGCCGGTCGTGAAGGCGATGGCGCCTGCGGCGACGCGCGCCGGATCGCGGTCAGGGAACTCGCCGAGCTCTTGTGCGGCGACGATCAGCTCACGCATGTTCTCGCGGGTCTGCGCGTACTTGGTCTCGTAATCGGCGCTGATGGCTGGATCGGCCAGGGCGGTGTCCCAGGAGGAGACCCAGATCCTGTTGATGTCCCTCGCCTCGTCGGTCAGCGGGAGCCGGTGCAGCAGGACGTTGCGCACCGCGGCCATGCCTGGACCGGTTTCGCGGCGCGGACGAGCGATGGTCCGTTCGGTGAGCAGGGCGAGCGCGTACGCGACCAAGTCACGTTTGCTGGGGAAATAGTGGGTGAGCAACCCGGTCGTCGCGCCGAGCTCGGCGGCGATGGCGCGCAGCGTCAAACCGCCGAATCCCCGTGTGGTCAACACTTTCCAGACCGCCTCGGAGACGTCGCGACGGCGAGCTTCGTGATCTCCCTTGGGGCGCGGCATGCTGCTAGGGTAATAGAAATAACAAGCGTTATGTGAATGAGAGGTGATCGTGTTCTCCCTCCCGCTAAGGGATTCCGCGCAGCTCCGCCCGCTGGAGACCTGGCACGCCGAGGAGTTCGCCGCGCATCTGGACCGGGCGCGCGAGCACATCCGCCCGTTCGTCGGACCCGCCTTCGTCACCGACGACCTCGACGGCGCCCGAGCCACGCTGCGGTGGTACGGCGAACGCCAAGCCGCGGACGGTCAACGCCTGTACGGCATTTGGCTCCACGACCTCCTGGTGGGCGGCGTGATGTTCGTCGACTTCACCCCCGCCACCGGAGTCTGCGAAATCGGCTGCTGGCTGGAGCCGGCCGCCGAAGGCCAGGGTCTGATCACCGCGTCTTGCCGCACCCTGTTGGACTGGGCCTTCGGCACTCGGGGAATGCACAGGGCCGAATGGCATTGCCGCGCAGACAACAACCGCAGCTCCGCGGTCGCCGAACGCTTGGGCATGACCCTCGAAGGAGTGCGGCGCGCGGCATGGCCCTACGACGGCACGCGCTACGACAAACAGGTCTGGGCGATCCTCGCCGCCGAATGGCAAACCGGTAAACGCGTGAAAACCCTTGCGAGCGCCGTGGATAGCTGAGGCTGCGCAGACAGACGTGGCCCTATTCGGAGGGGAACTAGGGCCGCCGAGAACCGCACCCCTCAGCCATCCCGGCGTTGATGGTGCCTGTGGCTGAAGGGGGTGTGGGACAAGGTTTTGTGCAGCATGGTGGTGAGGGTGACGATGTCGAAAATGGGGATGCCTAGGCGTTGTTGGATTGCGTGTCCGTAGGGGACCAGGTCGGTGCATTCGATGATGAGCGCGCCCATGTCGGGGTTGGCCGCGGCCAGCTGATCGATTTCGTCGAGCACCTCGGCGCCGAGACGGTCGGCGTCGAGCTCGGTGCGGCGACCTTCCAGGATGACCTCGCGGAATTCCTGGTGCGTTTCCATTCCGGCGACGCAGAGGGATATTGATTCGCCGCCGATCGCCCGGAGGTGACGCGCGGTGAGGGAGTTCTTGCTGGCCACCAGCAGACCTACGGTGCGGTCCGCAGCGAGCATGCGGTGCACCATCGGCAGCTGGATGAGGCTGGAGCTGTACAGCGGGATGCGCACAGCCTCGGCAAGCTGCTGTTGGAACAGGACGAGAAAACCGCATCCGCTGGTGATGGCCGCGACACCGCGGGCTTCGAGTTCCTTGGCGGCGATGATGAACGGCTCGAGCAGCGTCGGATCGGCCTCGGTCACCATGCGCTGCGGTGTCGCGCCATGGACCACCTGATAGACCACCGGGAAATCGAAGGTCGTCGGATTGCGAATGTGACCGGGGATCTTGGTGAATTGGGTATCGAGACAGAGCACACCGATGGTGATGTCGCCGGGGAAATCTTGTTGCACTTCTGGTTATCGCTTCAGGGGTGTGCGGCCGAAACGGTCCGGCCGCAAGGGGATCGGATCCAGCACCGGCTGTGTGCCGGCAAGGAGATGGGCGACAAGTTCGCCCGCGGCGGGGGCGAGGCCCATGCCGATGTGGCCGTAACCGGCCGCGACCAACAGATTTCGCGGTCCGGCTCGGCCGATCAGCGGTAGTCCGTCAGGTGTGGCAGGCCGAAGCCCGCTCCACGTCTCGTGGATCGGTGTTTCCGCCCAGTCGGGCAGGTAGTCGCGGACGGTGCGCAGCATGCCGTCCAGCCGGCGTGCGGAGACGGTGGTGTGCATGCCGGTCAGCTCGAGCGTGCCGCCGATGCGCAGCCGATCACCGAGCGGAACCAGCGCTATTCGCCCTTCGCTGAGCAACACCGGCCGGCCGGGGCCGCCGGGCGGCATGTCCACGGTGACGCTGTAGCCCTTGATCGGCTGGAGCAGCAGCTCGATCCCGGCCATCCGCGCGCACTCGGTGGACCACGCGCCCGCGGCGAGCACCACGTCTCGCCCGCGAAACTCCCCGCTGGTCGTGTGTAGCCTGCGGATCGTGCCCGCGCCGACCTCGAAGTCGGTGACGGCGGTGTGCTCGCGGATGTCGACGCCGAGAGCCCTTAGCATGCGGGCGAATTCGTGGATGAACTCCGGCACGCGTAGATAGGCGCCTTCCGCGTTGTACAACGCACCGGCGATGTCGAACCGAGTCTTCGGCTCCAGTTCGTCGAGTTCCCCGGCGTCGAGCACACGCAGCGGGACACCGCCCGCGACGGCGCGCGCCACGGATCGTCCCGCCTCCGCGAATCCGCGTGCGGTCTTGTACGTCAGGATGATGCCTGGCGACTCGAAGGTGGCCGCGATGTCTGCTGATTCGCAGAGTTCGACCAGTAGGTCGAGGCTGCGCTTCTTCATCCCGACCAGCGTCCGGAAGCCCGCGGCCGCGGCCGCAGGCGTGCAAGCCCGCCCGAAATGCCTCAGCCAGCGCAATATTCGCGGTCAGCGCGCAGGTGGACGTAGAAGGGCGCGTCCGGATGCAGCATGCCGAGCGCACGCATCGAGCCCATCCACGGCTCGGCCAGCGGTGCGGCGCCGTGCGTGCCGACGAAACCCGTGTTCCCGGTGGAACACGACTGCGGCCCGCCGAGCGCGCCGCGCTCGAGCACGGTGACCGTGGCACCGCTGCGCCGGAGGTGGTACGCGCAGAACAGACCGGCGACCCCGCCGCCGATGACCACCACATCGGGGTCGGCGTCCTTACTTGTCACATCCGGCCTACACGGTGACGAGGAAGAAGTTGGTCGGCAGATTGACGACGACGCGCTCGTAGATCTCTGCCATGATCGCCGGACCAGGCTCGGCGAACGTGCCTGGCGGCGGCTCGGCGAACTGGATCACCGACCGTCCCGCATCGAAAAGCTGTGCGCCGTGGCCGAAGTCGCCGACGATGGCACTGCCCGGTTCGACGAGACGGGTGCGGACGATGAACACGCCGTTCTGTTCGAGGTCGGTCATCAGCGTGCCGGAGCCCATGGCCCGGTAGTAGTCGACCGGGTTGAGGATCAGGCCGTCGGCGGTGCCGCCCATCTGCTCGACCTCGTTGCACGCGCGCAGGATGGTCGAGGCGAAGGGCCCCGGGTCGGTCATGCGGGCGATCCCGGGCATGTTCAGCAGGCCGCCCTCGCCGCTGAGGATCGTGTGGTTCTCGGCGGTGCACAGCCGGACGATCAGGCGATAGTTGATGAAGGACTCGAAGGTTTCGGGATCCTCCCACAGCCCGGGCGGCACCTGCACCCACGCCGTGGTGGTGAGCAGTTCGGGGATGGGCGACTTGTGGAATCGGCTGGCCAGTTCCCTGCGCACGTCGGCGCCGTCGATCGGAGCGTCGCCCGGCTCGGGCGGGCTTTCGTGCCAATAGAATTGGCGCGGATCACGAGACAGGTCGATGGCCTTGAAGATGTTTCGGGCGGGGTAACGGGATTTGCGCCGGGAGCTGGTCAGCGTATCGGTGATGGTGACCTCGTACTCGACGGAGGCGTCCAGTCCCTTGTTCGTGCAGCACTCGACGAACATCCGCCCCGGCGACAACTCCTGCTTGCGGTCCGAGACCACCTGCGCGAGCGTCTCTTTGATGCCATCTGTCTTCAGCATGTTCCCTCCTGGGAAGCGGTGTTGCGCGCTCGTTCGATACCGAGCGCTGTTCACTCCGATGGGGTGGCGCGATGCGACCACGTCGGGCCGAGCACGCTCGCCCCGCCGTCGACCAGCTGGACCGTGCCGGTGATGTAGGAGGCCCGGGTACTCACCAGAAAGGCGGCAACGGCGGCCAATTCGTCGGGGCGGGCGATCCGTCCCACGGCGGTGTGCGTGCCCATGGCCGTCAACTGGTCGTCGATCCGGCCGTCGGTAGCGCGTTGCGCCGCAACGCGTTCGAGCAGGGGAGTGTGCGTCGCACTCGGCGCGAGCACGTTGACGGTGACGCCGTCCTTGCCGACCTCCGCGGCGAGGGACTGGGCGAACCGGACGATGGCGGCGCGGGTCACGCCGGACAGCGCCAGCCCGCTGCTCGGGACGCTCGCTGTCTCCGACGCGACGAAGAGCAGCCGGCCCCAGCCCGCGCTCCGAAGATGTGGCAGCGCCGAAAGTGCCACGTCGACAGCGGGTATCAGTACGCCGTCGACAGCTGTCCGGTAGTCCGCTACTGCGAAATCCGCCGCGTTGCCGGTCGGCGGGGTGCCGCCGCTGACGACGACGACGTGCAACGCGCCGAACTCGGCGACGACCTCGTCGATCCACCGGCGGGTGGCCGTGCTGTCGGTGATGTCGACGCTGGTGGCGTGCACCCTGGCGCGCGCCACCTCTTTGATGGCACGCTCCGCCGTCGCGAGCCGACCGGGATCGCGTGCGCCGATGGCGACGTGTGCCCCTTCGGCGGCGAGCTCGCTGGCGATCGCCAAGCCGATGCCGCTCGACCCGCCTGCCACCAGGGCGACCTTGTTCTGGAGACCCAATTCCACTCGGCTAGCCCCTTTCCTTCGACTTCGTGGCATCGCGGGCGGGTACGCCCGCGGTGCCGTACCCGTACCGGCGCGCGAGCGGCCACGACAGTGCCGCAACGGTTCTCAGCGCCGACTTGGACAGCCCGGTGCGCCACCCGTCGTCGGTCGGACGAATGACGGTGGCGCCGGTGTGGAATCGGTCCGGATTCCCGGTGACCGTGTGATTGGTGTGCAACTGCACCGTCCGATCGGTCATCGGATTCGCTTCGATCGTGCTGTCGCACAACCGAAGCAGCCGGTCGATGGTGCCCGCCGGATCGGCGATGAAGTCCTCGTATCGCAGGAACATCGAGCGCTGTGGGTACCGCTTGGTGATCGCGCGCGCGGCGAGATTGAATCCGGTCCAGTAGCCGGTGCTCTTGCCCGGCCCCATCGCGTAGACGTATTCCTTTGGCTTGCTCCATGATTGGGCCACCGCCCGCGGATCGCGGACCAGGTGGACGTAGTACGGGACGATCCCGTCGAGATGCTCGAGCAGCGCCGATTCGCCGGGGATCTTCGTGGTGTCGACGATCACCCGTGCGCTTCGGCGCGCCGCGATGGCGTGGTAGACGTCGGTCATGAGTGTGGCGTGCGCACGAATCTGCTCGTTGTGCAGACCGCGTCCGAGCACCTGCCAGGTATGCCGGGTCCGCACACTGCCGAGTTGACGTCGGATGACTGCGTCGGCGTGCTCGACCAGCGTGCTTCCCTGTGGCTGTCCGATCGGCAGGATGGTCGACCACACCGGGCATTCGACCAGCTTCAGCCCGCAGCCGCACGCCTCGTTGACGCCGCGGCCCGCCGCGTTCTTCCAGAGGAAATGCAGCTCACCGACGTGGAAGAAGTCCGGAATCTCGTTGAGGATGTTGCCGATGATGGTGCTGCCGTTGCGGCACCAGCCGGTGATACACAGCACCTTGAGCGGTGTCCGGCCGCCCACCCCGTCGGCTCCCGTGCCTCTGCCGTTGCTCGATGGGGTATTCGTCATGCGTCGACCGCCTTCTCCGTGCGCACCGTTTGCGGGATCGTCATGGCCAGCAACGACGCCGCGAGGGCGCACCCCGCTGCGACCACGAAGACGGCCGGGTAACCGAACCCGGCCGCGATCGCGCCGGTGGCCGGGCCCCAGACGAACAGGCCGAGGTCCCAGAACGAGGTGTAGGCGCCGATCGCCGCACCCTGCTTCGCGCTTTCGGTGTTGTTCATGACCATCAACGCCAATGACGGGTGCAGCAGCGAGAATCCGACACCCATGACGACGGCGCCGAGCACCGCCACCGGTAGGTTCGGCGCCACCGCGATGATCAGGAGTCCCGCGGCTTCGCCTGCGCCGCACCAGGATGCGACCCGCCGCGGCCCGAGCTTGTCCGGCAGGTGTCCGATCACCAGGCGGGTGCCCGCGTAGACGGCGCTGAACGTGCTCAAAACGATGACGCCCGAGTCGATTCCGCGCAGCTCCAGGTCGCGGATGACGAACGCGGCCAGGCCGACATAGCCTGCGGCCCCGAGTGCCAGGCCGAGGCCGGGCAGCACCGCGGGGCGAAGGAGCAACCCGCGTCCGCCCTTGGACGGTTGGGCGTGTGGCTGCGGCGGGACGATGCTGATCAGGATCAGACCGACGAGCGGCGCGGCCGCGCAAAAGGCCCACACGGCTTCTATGCCGAGCGGCCGGATGGCAGCGCCGAGTGCGGTGCCCAGCGAGATACCGCCCCACATCGCGACCCCGTAGAGCCCGATCATCTGGCCGCGCCGGTGGTGCGGTGCGAGTGTGACGGTCCAGACCGCGCCGGCGGTGAACAGCGCGGCCTCGCCGATGCCCGCCAGCAGGCGCGCCGCGAGCAGGCCGACCAGGCCGAGCGGTAGGAAGTAGAGGAGCCCGCCCGCCGCGACGGCGACGGCGCCGAACCGCATGACCGAGCGATGTCCGTACCGGTCGGCCAGCCCGCCGAAGATCGGGCGGGTGAGCAGCGCGGTCAGCGCGGTGGACGTGACCGCGAGCCCCACCGCGAGATCGCCTGCGCCGAACTGGTCCCGAACGTGGGCGGGCAGTACCGGGATCGCCGCGGACAGGCCGAGGTATCCGCAGAACAGCCCGCCGAAGACGCCGGCCAGCGCCAGGCGGGGGATGGTTCCGGTTTCGGAGGGCGCCGTCATGGCTGACCGGCCGCAGCCTCGGCAACCTTGCGCACCGCCGCGATCAGATGGTCGCAATCCGCCTGGGTCAGCGTCGAGGACAGCGGAATATCCACGGCCTCTTGCAGATACCGGGTCGCGTTCGGCAGCAGGTCCTGCACGGCCGCGGTCGCCATCCCGGTGAACAGGAACCGCCAATTCCAGAACGCCCTGATGTTGGTGTCGGCGTCGGAACCAAGATTGCGTGCCTCGATACCCTCGTGGCACAGCGCTCGTGCGAACCACTGCGCGCGTCCAGGCACGCGAAAGATGAACGCCTCGCCCAAATAAGCGCCGGGCGCAACGGGCCTGCGAATCTGGATATTGCGCACGTCGGCCAGTGCCGAGGCGACGTAGTCGTAGTTGGTTCGGAAGGCGGCCAAGCGAATTGGGAGCCGTTCGAGTTCGGAACGCAGCAATGCCGCGCGGATCTCATCCATCCGGAAGCTGAGCAGCGGCAGGTCGAGATCGGTGGGGATCGGCGGTTCACCGTCCGGGAAGTGGCGGCGCAGGCGTCCTTCGTACGCGCCGGAAAGCACTGTGGCGCGGGCGAACAGCGCGCTGTCATCGGTGACGAGGAAGCCGCCCTCGCCGCTGTTGAGCGACTTGTCCGACTGTGTGCTGAACGCGCCTGCCAAACCGAACGTGCCGAGTTTGCGGCCGCCCAATTCCGCGCCGAGTGCGGGGACTGCGTCCTCGAAGACCGGCACGCCCATGTCGTCGGCGAAATCGAGCAGCGCGGCCATGTCCCCGGCGAAGCCGCGCATGTGCACGACCATGATTCCCTTGATCTCCGAGGTCCACCGCTTGCGCAGATCGGCGACATCCAGGTGCAGGTCCTCGTCCACATCGACCAGGAACGGAGTGCATCCGGCCAGCATGATGGCGCTCGGTGTCGCCGCGAAAGTGAAACCGGGGCAGGCGATCAGGCTCCCCGGTGCGATGCCCGCCGCCATGATGGCCAGTGCCAGCGCGGTGGTGCCGCTCGAGGTGGCCAGCGCGTGCTTGCAGCCGAAGTAGCGGCACAGCTCGGCCTCGAACCTGCCGCATTCGGTTTCGTGCGCGGGGCGGTAGTCATAGCGGAAGTAGAGGTGGCTGCGGATCGCGCGCAGTGCCGCTTCCTCGTCCTCCGGATAAACGCACACCGCGCCGCGATCGTAGGTCGGCCACGGTGATTGCCGGACGGGACTTCCGCCGTCGAGTGCCAGTCGCGAATCGATGGCTACCGGCACCGGCCGGATCGATGCCGAATTGTCGATCTCATTGTCCGCCATCGCATTTCCTACCCAACAATCGAACGCAGGCGAGCTGCCACTACCCGCCCCGCCGGCATCGGGTGTCATGGAAACTCGATGCGGCGTCGAGGCGAACGCTACACCGAGCTCTCATTCTGGGTATTCGAAATCGATTGTTCGGCAATGATATTGAATGTTAAGACTTCACTAAGATTGTTTTCCTGACGCCGTGTACTGGGCCGTGTCGCTGCTGCGCCACGGCGCGCGAACGGTCGTCGATCAGAGCGTCTCGGTGACCTTCATCAGTCCACGCGGCCGGTCGGGATCGCCGCCGCGCGCGATCGCCAGATGCAGCGCGAGCTGTTGCAGGGGAAGGATTTCCACCAGCGGCGACAGCGGCTCGGGAATGCCGGTCGGCAATGCGACGCCCGCCGACAGTCCCGCGATCGCGTCGGCGGCGCCGACGCCGAACACGTCGGCACGCAGCTCCGCGAGCCGCGCCAGCACCGGAGCCATCGCCCGCCCGCCCGCACCGTCGGGGACGATCGCCAGCACCGGGACCGAGGGGTCGACGGTGGCCAGCGGTCCGTGCAGCAGATCCGCGCCGGAGAACGCCTGCGCCGAAAGGTACGACGTCTCCATGAGTTTCAGCGCCGCCTCGCGCGCGGTCGGATACGAGTAGCCGCGCGCGGAGGTGATCAGGCGCTGCGCGAACCGGTACCGCTCGGCGGTGGCGGCCAGCGTTGCACCGGACTCGAGCACCTCAGCGCCGAGCGCGGGCAGTTCGGCCGTGCCCGCGCCGTCCCCGCCCCGTGCGTAGTCGAGCAGGAGATACAGCGCGAGCAGTTCTGCGGTGTACGACTTGGTCGCCGCGACCGCGCGCTCCGGACCGGCCAGGACGTCGACGTGGATCTCGGCGGCGGCCGCAAGCGCGGAGTCCGGGTTGTTGGTGAGCGCGACGGTCAACGCCCCCTGGCGGCGCGCCACCTCGACCGACTGCACCAGGTCGGGCGAGCCACCGGACTGACTCACCGCGATGAACAGCACGTCGCGCAGATCCGGTGCGCTGTTGTAGATCGTCATGGTCGACGGCGAGACCAGCCCTGCGGGCAGCGCATGGTGGATCTCCACGAGATACTTGCCGTACAGCGCCGCGTGGTCGCTGGTGCCGCGCGCGACGAACAGCACGAATCGCGGTTGGTACGCGGCGATTCGCGCGGCGGCGGCGCGGATCGCGTCGGTGCCCTCGGTGAGCAGTCGCTGCCAGGCCGCGGGTTGTTCGGCGATCTCGCTCGCCATGAGCACGCCGGGGTTGTCTTGCTCCGTCATTCCACTCCTCGATGTCAAAGTCTTATCCAGCCCCGCGAAGGCGGCCTATCCGGACAGTGCGACCGCGTCACGGTCCAGGAGTTGCGCCGCCAACCGCAGCGCGCCATGGACCGGGTCGGCATCAAGCACTCGCATATCGTCGATACCGCGCGCGGCGAGCGTCCTGCGCAGCTCGTTGTGCACCAGCGGCTGGTTCACCGCCATCCCACCTGCGACGATCACCGGTCCGCGGCACGACAGCCGGTCGGCGACCGTACCGACGAGGTCGGCCAGATCGGCGACGGCTTCCTCGACGATCGCGCGGCCGGCCGAATCGCCCGCCTCGGCCAATTCGACGACAACGCTGGCGCGGCGCGCCCAATACCTGCGGTCGGTGTGGTTGTAGAAATGGTCGAGCAGTTGTTCCGTGGAGCGTAGCCCGCACTCGGCGGCCATCGCCCGACCGAGCCGGTCCGCGGGTTCGCCGCGGTCGACGGCGGCCAGCGCACGGCACACGGCCGCGCGGGCCATCGCGTAACCGCTGCCTTGGTCACCGAGCAGATATCCCCAGCCACCGGCCCGCGCGGTCCGGCCGTCGTGCCTGCCCCAGGCGACCGAACCGGTGCCCGAGATGAGCGCGACACCGTCATCGACGCCTGCCGCCGCGAGCACGAGTTCGCTGTCGTGCACCACGCGAATCATCGCATCGGGCAGCCGTTCCGCGAGCAGATCCCGCAGTCGGGCACAGCCTTCCGGAGTATCGGCGCCCGCCGCGCCCGCGCACACGGCCTTGACGCCGTAGGCGCCGACTCGTTCGAGAATGGCATCGAGTTGGCGGCCTGCCTCGTGCACGCCGACCGAGGCCACGTTGGCGCTGCCTGCCCGCGCCTCGGCGACGGCGACGCCGCCCTCGGCGCGCACCGCCATCGTCTTGGACCCGCCGATGTCCAGGCCGAGCGTGGTGGTCACGAGCGCACCTCCTGGGTGGCCGCTGCGGTGCTCGGCGCTTCCGGCCAGCGTCCACCGTTGCCCCAGTAGTGCTGGATCTCCTCGAGCTGACGCCCCTTGGTCTCCGGCGCCAATTTGTAGACGAACGCGAATCCCGCCACCGCGAGCACGCCGAAGACCATGAATGTGCCTGCACCGCCGAGGGATTCGAGCATCGTCAAGAACGCGCCCGCCACAATGGCATTCGCGACGAGGTCCGAGGTGAGCATCGCGCTCGAGCCCGTCGAACGCAGCCGCGCCGGGAAGCTCTCGCCTGCGTAAACCCAGACCAGCGCACCGAATCCGAAGGTGAAGCCGACGGTGAACAGCAGCACCCCGAGGAACCCGAGCACGGTCAGCACACCACCGAAATCGGAGCCGGCCAGGAATACCGCGATGAGCAGCACGTTGGCCGCGATCATCATGCCGATGCCGGACAACAGAATCGGTCTGCGCCCGACCCGGTCGACCAGCACCAGCGCAACCAGCACCGCAGCCAACGCCGCGACCTGAACCAGCGCGGGCAGCACGAGGAGCGCGAAATGGCCACGGAAGCCCATCGCCTCGAATAGTCGCGGGCTGTAGTAGACGATCGCGTTGATGCCGGTGATCTGGATGAAGAAGCCGAGTCCGACGACGAACACGGTTGCCCGCAGGTACGGCTTGCGCAGCATCTCCCGCAGCGCGGCGCCGCCGGATTCCTCGCGCAGGCCGCGTTGGATTTCCGCGAGTTGGACGTCGGTGTCGAGCTCGGGTTCCACGCGGCGCAGCACGCGGCGCGCCTCGTCGATGCGGCCCTTCATCACATACCAGCGCGCACTGTCGGGCAGGCGCAACAACAGCACGGTCGTGAGCACGGCGGGGACGGCGGCCAGCCCGAGCATCCACCGCCAGCTCTGCGAACCGGCGAGCAGGTACGCGGCGAGATAGCCGATGATGATGCCGATCACCGTCGCCATCTGATACGCAACCAGCAACGCGCCGCGGACCCTGGTCGGCGCGGACTCCGCGACGAACACCGGCACAACGACCACCGAGATGCCGATCGTGATGCCGAGCGCGAAGCGGGCAGCCACCAGCATCGGCAGCGCCGTCGACAACGCACCGAGCAGTGCGAACGCACCGTAGGTCGCCGCGACGAGCACCATCGACTTCTTGCGGCCGATCCGGTTCGCGAGCACACCGCCGCCGATCGCGCCCGCGATCTCGCCGATCACCACCGCGGTGGTGAGCAGCTCCTGCTGCCGGGTGGTCAGGCCGAATTCTTCGGTGATGAACAGCAGCGCGCCTGCGATGTTGGACAGGTCGTAGCCGTAGATCACCCCGACGCTGGCGGCCGCGACACCGACCAGCACCCCCAACCGGGACGACGCCCGTAGCTCGGCCACGAACTGCATGTTTCTTCGCCTCTCACCGTTGATCAGGGAAGTAATTGGTGTACACCAATTTGCCGGTGACGAGATTGGCATACGCCAATTCCGGCGTCAACTCGGAGGCGGAGCGGTAGGTTCTGCGGCATGGTTAACGCCGCCGGGATCGCTCCGGAAGTCATGCAGCCGCATCCGCGGTATTACGACACCAAACTGGCCTTGCGCAGGCTCATCGGCACGATGGAATCGTCCGCCGCGCTGCCGCCGGAGCGCGTGCTCGCCGACCAGCTCGCGACCTCGCGCACCACGCTGCGCAAAGCGCTCGCCGAACTCGCCGCCGAGGGTCTGCTGCGGCGTGTCCAGGGCAGCGGCACCTTCGTCGCGCCGCCGAAAGTCGTGCACCTGCAGCAGTTGACGTCGCTCACCGACGATCTCAATGATCAAGGGCTGCAGGTGAGTTCACGCATCCTCGCGCTGACCAAGGTGCCCGCGGACGAGATCGTCGCCGAGCAGCTCGCCATCATGCCGGGCCACCGGATCCACCGCCTCGAGCGACTCCGCTCGGTCGACGGCGAACCGTTGGCCATCGAGATCGCCCACCTCGCCGATCGGCTGCCGAACCTCGCCCGCCGCCTCGCGGAACACGGCTCGCTGTACGCGACCCTGCGCGACTGCTACGGCATCGAAGTCGCGGCCGTCGAGGACACTGTCGAAACCGCCCTCACCACCCCCGACGAAGCGAACCTGCTCGGCGTCGCGGTCGGATCCCCGACCCTGCTCATCCAGCGTCGCGCCGCCGACCCCACCGGCCGTGCCATCGAATGGACCCGATCCGTCTATCGCGGCGATCGCTTCCGGTTCGTCGCGCGCACGTGAGAAATCCGATCCCTTGATCGGGCGAGACCGACCGCGGTGCCGGACGCGCTCGCGACGGCACCGCGGTCGAGTGTTCAGTAGACCCGGTACATGCGGTGATCGAAGTGGCCCTTGGAGAGTTCCGCGTATCCGAGGATGACAAGCCCGTTGACCCAGGTGTAGTTGGGGTCGGCCGTCTCGAACTTCGGCGTCATGCGAATGTAGCTTTCCTCGAACGGAATTCGTTCGCCGTCGGCCAGCCGTTTGCGGCCGTCGGGCGGGAAGACGGCAACGCCGCGCGATTCGTAGTGGATGAAAGCGCCGTCGTCCGTGCGGAGGGTCGCGTGCACGTCCAGGCGGCCGATGCCGTCGCTGCCGACGGTCGCCCAATCGCCGCCGCCGGGGAGCAGGCTCCCCTGTAAGCGGGGACCGGTGAATCGGCCACCCTTCACGATGTAGGTGAAGCGCGTACCCACCGGCGTGCCGATGATCTGCGTCGGCTCCAGATCGATGCTGAGATCGCAGAGGTGATCGACGGGCGCCGCGTCGATGAGCGCGCGTTCGAACAACGGTGCGCCGACGTCGGTGGTCATGCCTGGCCGCCGAATGCTGCTCGCGCCTGGGCGAAGTCGAAGTAGGTGTCCTTGCGGGAGACGAGGCCCTCGGACACCTCCACCACGTCCAGGCATTGGAAGCCGCGGCGCTGCCCATCGGCGGCGTCGAAAGTCAGCGTCCAGTCGAGTACCCAGTGCGCCGGTCCGAACAGCAGCCGGTGCGTGTCGCAGCCCAAGTTCGGATAGAGGTCCAGAATCCCGGCGAAGGTCTGCCGCAAGGCATCTCGTCCGGTGATGACGTCGGTGCGTCCGTGCGTCTGAAAGCGTGCGTCGGCGGTGTGCATGGCAACGATGGCATCGACGTCGTGCGACGTCCAGGCTTCGAGGTACTGCGCAGCGAGCGCGGTGAGGTCGAGAGTTCTTGCTGTCATGGCGAATCCTTCGGTGCTGATGCGGTGCTACGCATACGACCGTATTAGATACGGTCGTATGCGTCAATACGGTCGGTCGTATGTTCCGATACGATCGGACGTATGTCTCGATCAGGTGATGCCCGTCGTTCGTTGGTCCTGGACCGTGCCGTGCACGTCGCGTCCAGCACTGGGCTGGAGGGCCTCTCGCTCGGTGGTTTGGCCGAGGCGCTGCAGACCAGCAAGAGCGGAATCCAAACGCTGTTCGGCACCAAGCAGGACCTTCAGCTCGCGATCGTCGAGGCGGCGGTGGGAGTCTTCGATCGGCACGTCCGGCAACCTGCACAGTCGGCGACCGACGGGCTGCCACGGCTGCGTGCGCTGCTCTCGGGCTGGTTCGACTACCTCGAAATCTTCGAGGGCGGTTGCCTTTTCGTTGCGGCCGCCAGCGAGCTGGACGGACGGACCGGGCCGGTGCGCGATGCCATCGCCCGTGCCGTCGAGAACGGCTACGCGCTGCTGCGGCGAGAGGCCGAACTCGCAAGACGGTTGGGTGAACTACCGCCCGACACCGATATCGAGCAGCTTGTTTTCGAGTTGCACGCGCTGCTGTTGCAGGCCAACCACGATCGCCAATTGTTCGGCCGCGGCGACGCGATCACTCGCGGATGTCGCGCCGCCGAACGTCTACTCGATCGGCAGTGATCGTCCGTTGCCGTGCTTGACTGCCGCCGCGTAGCCGGGAGCGGGTGCGGCGAAGGCTGCGGCACCGGCCAAGAGCAGCAACGGGATTCGCCCGTCGTGGCTGGTGCCTTGCCTCGGCTCGATGCCGCCGGTGTTTGGTGCGACCGGGGCCAACGGTGCGCTGCACGGCCAGCCGGGGTGCAGCTGCTGCCATTCCGCGCAGGGGTCGGCGGCGGCGGTCGGTGTGGCGAGGGCGGCGAAGCCGAGGCCGACGCCCGCAGTCACGGTCGCCAGGATGGCTACGACTGACCGGGTGACGCTCATCGGCCGGGGCGGCCGGTCTTCATGCGCGCGTAGAGGATATCGACGCCCCACCAGGTCAGGCGGCCGGCGAGGGACATGTAGAGGAAGAAGGCCAGGTAGACCAGAATCGCGCCGTAGTCGTCGGCCCATCCTGGCACCCGATCCAGGTGCGCGAAGGCCGCGAGCAGCATGAAGAAGCCGACGGCGCAGGCAACCGGTGCGAGTGCGACGTCGCCGGACGCGGTCTCGGTTCTGGCCATCTGGTTCATCCTCGTCGTGTCGAGTCGGTATGGAACTCGGCTCTTGTGATGTCTCGTGCTCTAAGGAGAACCGTACAGCTAACTTTTGGCAAACGGTAGGTTGTCTGCGGGCCGGTCGCGGTCGTTCGTGCACCGCCCTGACACCGAATACCTGCAGTTCGGAGGCGGTATTCGAGGATTCGGGGGCGCATCTGTGGTGTGCGTCACTCGGGATTCATTGCCCGGCGCGATCGGTTTCCGCAGTCAATGGAACGCGTCGTCGTCGACTACTTGCCGCACTCTCTCGAGTGCCTGGCGGGTGATGGTCTTAGGCTGCGTCTATCAGGCTGAAAGGACACCGCCATGCACATCGCGATCCTGACCTTCGAGGGATACAACGAGCTCGATTCGCTGATCGCCCTCGGCGTTCTCAACCGAGTGCGGCTGCCCGGCTGGCAAGTATCGATCGCCAGCCCGACGCGCACTGTCCGGTCCATGAACGGTGTGGTGATCGAGTCCATGGTCGACCTCGAAACAGCCTGTGCCGCAGATGCTGTCATCGTCGGTAGTGGCGCCAAGACCCGCGAGGTCGTCGAGACCCCCGCCATCATGGACGTGCTGGGAAACCTGGATCCTGCCCGCCAGTTGATCGCCGCCCAATGCTCCGGTGCGCTCGTCCTCGCCAAGCTCGGCCTGCTCGACGGCATCCCCGCCTGTACTGACCTCACGACCAAGCCATGGGTGGTCGCGGCCGGAGTCGAGGTCCTCAACCAGCCCTTCTACGCAGAGAACACCATCGCCACCGCAGGCGGCTGCCTCGCCTCGCACTACCTGGCCGCCTGGATCATCGCCCGCTTGGTCGGCCGCGAAGCCGCCGAAGACGCGATCCGCTACGTCGCGCCGGTCGGCGAAAAAGAAGACTACGTCGCCCGGGCGATGAACAACGTAACTCCCTATCTTCAAACCACTTTCACCACCGTTTAGCGGCGAGACACCGCCTAGCTGCAATCGGTGGCAAGGGCCCACTTGCGGTGTCCGGCGACCTCGTCTCCGGAGAGTTTGAAGCCGGTCTTGGTGAATTCCCAAGTGAGCAAAGCGCCTTCGAAGTTGCCCGCCGGCCCCCGCAGGTTGATCCGGCGGCCGCGGCTGGCGAACACGACCGTCGTGCCGTCGGTGGCGACGCCGTCGATCTGCGGTCCGTCCCCGGTCCAGCCGCATCGAGTCAGGATGAAGGTGTTGCCTGCGCCGTCCACATTGCTGACGGCCATGCCATGGTCCGACAGCAGGATCGGATTCGCGGCGGCTTCCGTCGTCGGCGCCGGGTTCACGGCGGCAATCGGCACCGCTGTCGTTCCGGACGGAGTGGACGGCGTGGTGGAATCACAACCTGAACAGCCAACCAGCACCAGCGAAACGGTGGCCGCGGCGGCGGCGTTCTTCATCACGAGCTCTTCTCCGTCCGGCGACCAGGGCGCGAGCTCGCAATGACAACTCCGTCGAGGGCCGAGCCGAACCGGTGACAGCGGCAGCCTACCGCTCCGTACCCGTCGATGTGCGAATCACGTTGATCTGCTCGCTATTTCGCGGATTGCCGAAGTCTGGCGAGGTTGGGCCCGCCAGGTCGAGCCTGGTGGAGCGTTCGGTGCACTGCATGCAGGTGCGGGTGCCGACGATACGTTGGTAGGCGTGGTCAGAGAACAGATGCTCCGCTGTGTCGTCGCCGCTGTCCGGTCCGGCTCGGGGACGGCGGCGGGCCGATGAGTGAGTCTGAGGCGTTCGACCGGCTGCGGCCGCTGCTGTTCACGATCGCGTACGAGATCCTCGGTAGTGCGGCTGACGCCGAGGATGTGTTGCAGGACAGCTATCTTCGGTGGCGTGATGTGCACCCGGACGAGGTAGCGCACCCGCGGGCATACCTGGTGCGGGTTGTTACGCGGCAGGCGCTGAATCAGTTGCGGTCGGTGCGGCGCCGTCGCGAAGATTATGTCGGCACCTGGTTGCCGGAGCCGATCCGGACCGAACATGACGCCAGTCACGATGTGGTGCTTGCCGAATCGGTGTCGATGGCGATGCTGCTCGTGCTGGAAACGCTCGGTCCGACCGAGCGGGCCGTGTTCGTGCTGTCGGAGGTGTTCGGCCACAGTCTTGTCGAGATTGCCGACATGATCGGCAAGACGGACAGCACGGTGCGCCAGATTGCGCACCGTGCCAGACAACACGTGCAGGCCAGGCGTAAGCGCTACGAGCCGGACGCGGAAACCAGCCGGGCGGTGATCGACCAGTTCCTGCGGGCGGCCCGCAACGGTGATGTGCAAACCCTGATGGATGTGCTCGCGCCCGACGTGGTGCAGCTCTCCGATGGTGGCGGCAAGGCCACCGTGGCAGGCCGTCCGGTTGTCGGTGCCGAGCGCGTCGCCAAGTACCTCATCGCGCTCGCCCAGAACGGCATGGCGGGCATGGATGTCGAGTTCGGCAGTTTCAACGCGCTACCCGCCCTGTTGGTCCGTTCCGGCGGACAGCTCGATTCCGTCCTGCTGATCGAACTGTCGGGAGATCGGATCACCCGGCTGTACGCGGTGCGCAATCCGGACAAGCTTGGTGGTGCGGAGGTGCTGCGCACCCTCGACCGAAGCGATACCTGAGGGCACACAACGCCTTACGCGTGGCGGGACACGTGATGGAGACCACACGACCGGATGTCACGGTCTCGGAGGGAGCGGTGTCTCAGAGGACGTCCGCATCAACACCCGAAGGAGCATCGTCATGAACGCCTTAATCGTGTGCACCTCTGTGTCGCATGGCAACACGAAGCGAGTCGCCGACATCATGGGCGAGATTCTGCACGCCCGCGTCGTCGAGCCGGAGCGCGTCGACCCCGCCGAGCTTGCCGACTACGACCTGGTGGGATTCGGCTCGGGGATCTTCAACATGTCCTTCCACCCGCGGCTGCGCCAGTTCGTTCAGTCGCTGCCGCCGGGTACGCGCGGCAAGGCGTTCGTGTACGCCACCAGCGGCCTTCCGCAGCCGCCGGTCAAGCCGTACCTGCGTCAAATGGCCGGGTTGCTCGAGCGGAAGGGCTTCGAGGTGGTCGACACGTTCTCGTGCCGCGGGCTCGACACCTGGCTGCCGTTCAAGATTGTCGGCGGGGTCAGCAAGGGGCATCCCGATGTCGCCGATTTCGCGGCGGCACGCGCGTTCGCGGTCGGGTTGCGAGCACGCATCAGCGCGGTTTCCTGAGTTTCTGAAATATAAATCCCTGCACGAACATTGAGTGTCGTGAAATGCCGGGCGCGCCGCCCGGCAGCAAGGGTCGGCAAATGCCGAAATCGCGATCCGCATCGAATGTTCAAGTGGGAAAATAGACTTCGATCTTCACCGTTGCTTCAATCCTGATATGTCGCGTCTGCTCGGAACAGCACTGGCCATCGCGCTCATCGGGCTGATCGGTCCGGCGCCGGTCGCATCGGCGAATGCGCCCGCCGAAACCTGCGCGGTGCAATCGAAACCGTCCGGCAAAGTGCTGCAAGGATATTGGGAGAACTGGGACGGCGCGTCGAACGGCGTCCATCCGCCGTTCGGCTGGACGCCGATCACCGACCCGCGCATGGCCCAGCACGGCTACAACGTGATCAACGCGGCGTTCCCGGTCATTCGTTCCGACGGTACCGCGCTGTGGGAGGACGGGATGGACCGGACCGTGAAGGTCGCGACCCCGGCCGAGATGTGCCGGGCCAAGGCGGCGGGCGCGACCATCCTGATGTCGATCGGCGGCGCGACGGCGGGCATCGACCTCAGCTCGCGCGTGGTCGCCGACCGGTTCATCGCGACCATCGTGCCGATTCTGCAGACCTACAATTTCGACGGCATCGATATCGATCTCGAAACCGGGCTCACCAGCGACGGAAACATCAACAAATTGTCGACCTCGCAGGCCAACCTCATTCACATCATCGACGGGATCCTGGCCCGAATGCCCGCGAATTTCGGCCTGACGATGGCGCCCGAAACCGCCTATGTCACCGGTGGCAGCGTGGCATACGGTTCGATCTGGGGCGCCTATCTGCCGATCATCAAGAAATATGCCGACAACGGCCGCCTGTGGTGGCTGAACATGCAGTACTACAACGGCAGCATGTACGGCTGCTCCGGCGATTCCTACTCTGCGGGCACGGTCGCAGGCTTCAAGGCGCAAACGACTTGCCTCGACAAGGGTTTGGTCATCCAGGGCACGACGATCAAAGTCCCCCTGGCCAAACAGGTTCCAGGCCTGCCCGCCCAACCAGGCGCGGGCGGCGGCTACATGGCGCCGGCGCTGGTCGCCGAGTCGTGGAACGCCTTCGGCGGCGCGTTGAAGGGCCTGATGACCTGGTCGATCAACTGGGACGGTTCGAAGAACTGGACCTTCGGCAACAACGTCAAGGCATTGCAGGGCCGCTGATCACCGAAAGGCGCGGTGCGCCAATACTATCGGCGCGTCCCGTGCGCGGCGGGCAGCAGCAGTTTGTTCAAGAGTGCGGCCGCGGCGGCCATCAGTAGCACGGCATCCAGGTAGTGGCAGGCCATCGCGCCCAGATAGGTCGGCCCACCCCAGGCGTTGACGGTGAAGTTCGGGTCGAGCCCGCCGAGTATCTGCACGCCGACCCGGAACGGGCCGAACACCAGCATGGCCAGGGGGAGCACCCCGAGCAGCAGGCGAAGCAGGGCAGTCGGGTGCCGCAGGATCGACGCGACGGTGTTGGCCAGTCGCCGCGCTGCCGTGGGGCCGAGGGGAGCGAGCAGCATGAGTAGCACGGCATCGGCGCCGCGCCGACGCACCATGACGGTGACACCGACGGCGGTGAGCAGGAGCAACGCGATATGCGGGGCCCACGCGGCGGTTCCGCCGACATACGGCGCGCGCTGCGGCGACCGGTCGAGGTAGGCCAGCCCGCCGACCACGATGCCCGCGCTGAGCGAGGTCGCGGCAATGGTGACCAGCGGCCAGGAAAGGAGGGAGTCGGATTGTGCGCCAAGCGATCTCGGCTTGGTTCGCGCAGCTGTGTTCATGTCCACCACTGTGGTCCGCCGACCAGGGCGCTGTCGTCATCCCGAGGCCGCGAGATCGCCGACCGCCACGGACGGACACGGCCGGCGCCGTCCGACTTGCGGATGACGTGAACCAGCGACCTCAGCGCGATGTTTCCGCAGGCCCGGTTGGTTACCGTCGGCATCATGGCGATCACTACCAAGCCGGAGACCACCCGAACGACACCGTGGTATCAGCGACGCATCGCACGTCTGCACGGGGAAGGCCTCGGGCCGGACGGCGTAGATATCGGCATCGCCGCCGCTTGCTTCGTGGCGTTCACGGTGCCCGAGTTGTTCAGCGGGACGACCGGACACGGATCGCTGCCCGCGATGGCGTTGTTCGGCGCCGCCGCGGTCCTGCCGCTGCTGGTCCGGCGCCGCTGGCCGGTCGCGGCCGTGGTCGCGGTGACAGTCGTGTTGGGCCTGGCGACGATCGCCGGGGTTCGCTTCACCCCGTGGGTGAGCAACACCGGGCCGGCCTTGGGTGTCGCGATCCTCACGCTGGCCAACCAGCGATCCCGGCGGGACTCCTTGCTGGTCACCGGTGCAGCGCTCATCGCCCTTTACGTCTGCGGTCTGCTCGGCACGCCTCTGCACCCGAATCAGGACCAGGACTTCGTGCAACTGCCGATCGCCGCCGTGGGCTGGCTTGCGGGCGATATGCTCCGAACCCGCCGCGACTACCGGGAAAGCCTTGCCGCGCAACAGCTTCGCCGAGCCGCGGCGGAGGAGCAGCGGATCAGGGCCGAAGAGCGGTTACGTGTCTCGCGAGACGTGCACGACCTGATCTCGCACACGCTGAGCATGGTCGCCGTCCGTTCCGGGGTGGCGCGCCTGCTGATCGACGAGCAACCGGGTGAGGCGCGGGAAGCGCTGAGCACGATCGAAACGGCCAGCCGCTCGGCGCTGCGGGAACTGCGGCAGGTCCTTGCCCAGATCAGGGAGCCCGGTCAGCCGGATGAATCCGATGAACCCGGTCTCGCCGAGATCGATGCCCTTGTCGCAGGCCTGCGCCACGACGGTCTGTCCGTGGAGTATCGCGTCGTCGGTGCGCCCGCCGACTACCCGGCGCTGTTGCAGACCACGGCCTACCGCATCGTGCAGGAGGCGCTGACCAACGTCGTCAAGCATGCGAACACCGATCGGGCGCAGGTCGAGATCCGGCATGCCGCGCACGAGCTGACGGTGTTCATCGCCGATGATGGACCGGTGCGGCACCACGACGGACCCGAGAGCAGCGGCTCCGGCCTCGGACTTGTCGGGATGCGGGAACGCGCGTCGCTGTTCGGCGGGCGGCTCGATGCCGGACCGCGACCCGAGGGCGGCTTCGCCGTCACCGCGTACTTTCCGCTCGATGAGGATCACCATGACTGACAGCCCCGACGAGAACCGGATCCGGGTTCTGATCGCCGACGACGAAGCCCTCGTGCGCGCCGGGTTCCGCGTGCTCGTCGATTCCGCGGCGGATCTCACCGTGCTCGGAGAGGCAGGCAACGGCGGCGAAGCGGTCCGGCTCACCCGCCAACTGCGACCCGATGTCGTCCTGATGGACATCAGGATGCCGATCATGGACGGCCTCGAGGCGATGCGGCACATCGCGGCCGGAGGAGCCGACGGCCCGAATGTCCTGATAGTCACAACCTTCGACCAGGACGAGCACGTCTTCCAGGCGCTGCGCAGCGGTGCGAGCGGCTTCATCCTGAAAGACTCACCGCCGGAAGAACTTCTGCACGCGATCCGGGTCGTCGCCAAGGGTGACGCTCTGCTCACCCCGAGCATCACCCGTCGGATGATCAGCGCGTTCGCCCGCCAGCCGACCGCACCCGCCACGCCGCCGGACCTGCTTGCCGCGCTGACCGATCGCGAGCGGGAAGTCCTGGAACATGTTGCGGCAGGCCGATCCAACGCGGAGATCGCGGAAACGCTCCATCTGAGCGTCGCCACGGTCAAGACACACGTCGGACGGCTGCTCACCAAGCTCGCGGTCCGCGACCGCGCCCAACTCGTCGTCCTCGCCTACGAAACCGGGATCGTGATTCCCGGCGCCAACTGAGCGTTACCGCATCGGCGAGTTCCAGCGCCGCGCCAGCTCGTCGAGGCGATCGCGGATTCGTCGAATCCGGTTGTCGGGCGTGGCTTTCGAGGAGAACAGGGAGACCGAGAGCAGGCTCAGTGGTGTTTGGGTCGGTGGGACCGGGGCGTGGCGGAGTACGCCCCCGAGCTCTGCGCCGTATCCCAAATCGACTGCCATGCGGTCGGATCGGTATTCGAAGCGGTCGGCGATCGGTCGCAGCGCGAGCGCCACGACTTCGGGCACCAGCCGGAGTAGCACCGCGGGCGCCAGGCCGATGGTCACCGTGGCCGCCGCGACCGCAGGGAACGCGACGAGGATCCGGCTGAACACGGCCCAGCCGAGGATGAAGACGCGAGATCCCCGCTGGGGCAATCTGCGCGCGACCGCCTCGCCGACGGCGACCAGTCCGAGACCGGACATCAACGCGTGCTCGACCCAGACCACGGGGAGGTTGTAGTGCCGAAAGAGCAACTGCCAGAACACTGCTCGCCCCTGCACCCGTTGCGCTAGCTGATGGACGAGCACGGCTTCCAGCTCCCGAGGGCTGAGCCGCAATGATTCGGGAAATACGGTGAGCATTCGATCCGGCACGACGAATCGCCGGTCCGCTTCTTGCATCCACAGCGTGTAGTCCGCGGCGGGCACGTCCGCCTTGCGTGCGACGTTCTGCCACGCCACCCCTAGGGTGAGTGCTTCCTCGTCGGTCGGCCGCCGTAGCCGAAAGACGCGCGGCAGGCGCTGCGCGCCCCGGAAACACACCACGCTCCACACCGCGCACACCAGAAACCAGATGACCGGCAGCGCGACGGGAGCTTCGCCGCCGATGGTGCGTCCGAGTCCATAGAGCAGCACCGTGATCAAGCCCGCGGACGGTAGCGCACACATCAGCAACACGATCCACGCCCGCACCCGGTCGGTGCCCGACCTTCGGGTAACGGCAGTTCCGCCTGGGTAGGTCGCCTTGGCGATCACTTCGGAGGTCATGCCCGACGGTACAGCGAATTTCGGTCATCCCGCGAAACCGGCGGTGCGCCTTCAGCGGCCGCGAGTGTCGGATTAAGTTGCGCTGAACATGGCCTACTCGACCAGCTTCTCGCTCTTCAACCAGTCGTAGGCGACGTCGGCCGGATCCTCGCCGTCGATGTCGACGCGACCGTTGAGTTCTTGCATCAATTCGTCGTTGAGGTGCTCGGATACGGTCCCGAGCAGCGGTCGCAGTTCCGGATATCGATCGATGACGGCGCCGCGCACGACCGCGGTGCCGCTGTAGGGCAGGAAGAACTTCTTGTCGTCGTCGAGGACGACCAGATCGAGGTTCTTGACCCGGCCGTCTGTGGTGTAGACCATACCGAAGTGGCAGGGTGCGCCCTTGGCCGTTGCGGTGTAGACGACGCCGGCGTCCATCCGAGTGACGTTGCCGGACGGCACACCGTTGGGATCGTTGTAGGGGATCCCGTACTGCTGCAGCATCGGAATGAAACCGTCTGAGCGGCTGAAGAATTCGTCGTCGACACAAAAGGTCCGGTCGGGCACCGGGAGTGCTGCCACATCGGACAGCGACTTCACTTGCAGCCGTTGCGCATTCGGCGTCGACGTGCCGAATGCGTAGGTGTCGTTGAAGTTCGCGGGCGGCAGCCATTCGAGGTCGTGATCGCGCCGCTCGACGTCGTGCACGCGCTGCCACAGCTGCGTCGGGTCGGCGATGATCTCGGTCTGGTTGTGATAGTTGACCCATCCGGTGCCGGTGTACTCCCAGAGGATGTCGGCGTCGCCGTTGAGCTGGGCCTGGCGTGACGAGGCCGAACCAGGCGCTCCGGTCAGGTCTTTGACGTCGGCGCCCGCCGCGGCGAGGTAGGTCGCGGTGATCTTGCCGAGCAGCACACCCTCGGTGAAGCTCTTCGAGGTGACGACCAGCTTCGCGCCAGCCAACGGGCGTTCGCCACCGGGCAGCCGCGCGTCGTGGAATGTTCCGGACGAGCTCACCAGGCCGCAGCCGGTGAGCATCGACGCCGTCACCAGGAGGGCGGCAACCGCGCGTTTCATGCGACACCTCGCGGGGTCGCGGCCAGCTCGACGAGCCTGCCGAGCCAGTCGATGATCAGCGCGAGCAGCCCGACCAGGATCGCGCCGGAGATGAGCAACTTGGGCAAGAAGAGCGTGACACCGGTCGTGATCAGCGTGCCGAGGCTGGTCGCGCCGATGAACGTGCTCAGCGTCGCCGTGCCGACCAGAATGACGAGCGCGGTGCGTACCCCGTTCAGGATCACCGGCACCGCGAGCGGCAGCTCGACCTGGAACAGTGTGCGGGCGCCGGAGAAACCGATGCCGCGCGACGCCTCGATGGTGCGTTGATCCACCTGCCGCAGCCCGACGATCGTGTTCTGCAGGATCGGCAGGATCGCGTACACCACGAGACCGACGATCGCCGTGCGGAATCCGGTGCCGAGCCAGAAGGTGAACAGGACGAGCAGGCCGACCGCGGGCGCGGCCTGGCCGATGTTGGCGACGTTCACCGCGAACGGTTCCAGCCGCCGCAGCGCGGGGCGGGTCAGCGCGATGCCGAGTGGTATCGCGAGGACGACGACGATGAGCGTGGCCACCACGGTCAATTTGATGTGCGCGAGGATCGTGGTCTGCAGGTTGTCCCAGCCAAGTGCCGCTTTCTCCGTCGGCGTGAAGGTCGTCGATCGATACCAGAGGGCGTAGCCGATCCCGAGGATGCCGATGATGATCGGCTCGAACCAGACGTCGAGCGGAACGCGACGGAACCGGTTCATGACTGCTCGTCCGATCCGGGTTCCCCCTCGGCGGCCACCACCGGCGTCGGCGCCGGATCGGTGCCGTCGACGTACGTCTCGTAGGACAGGTCCGCCTCCGCGGAGCGCACGTCGGCGAGCTTGGCCTGGATCGTTTCGGTCACCGTGCCGATGCTGAGCGAGCCGACCACCGCACCGCGACCATCGGTGACCAGCGCGGCGCCCTGGCTGGCGGCCAGCATGGCGTCGAGCGCGTCGTTGAGGGTCGAGGAGCGTGCGACGACGGGCAGCCGCCGATCGAGGAAGTCGGAGACCTCCGGTTTGGTCGCCAGTTCCGCGAGCGACGGCCACGAGCGTGGGCGTCCGTGCTCGTCGACGACAACGACCCAGGTGTGCCCGGCGGCCATCGCGCGGTCCATCACGGCCTGCGCAGGCTCGCCGACGCGGGCGGTGATCACCGTGGCATAGTCGACGTCGCGCACCCGGGACACGGTGAGATAGGCCAGCTTCGCGCCGGACCCGACGAACTCCTCGACGAACGGCGTTGCCGGGTCGGTGAGGATTTCCTCCGGCCGCGCGTACTGCTCGACGTGTCCGCCTTCGGACAGGATGAGCACCTTGTCGCCGAGCTTGGTGGCCTCCTCGAAGTCGTGCGTGACGATCACGATCGTCTTGCCCAGCTCGTGCTGGATCGCGATCAGACTGTCCTGCAAGCGAACCCGGGTGATCGGGTCGACCGCACCGAACGGCTCGTCCATCAGGAGCACCGGCGGGTCGGCGGCGAGCGCGCGGGCAACGCCGACGCGCTGCTGCTGACCACCGGACATGTCCTTGGGCAGCCGGTCGGCGAACGTGCCAGGGTCGAGGCCGACCAGATCGAGCAGGTACTCGGTGCGTTCGGCGATCCGCTTCTTGTCCCAGCCGAGCACGCGGGGGATGGCGCCGACATTCTTGGCGACCGACCAGTGCGGAAACAGGCCGCCGGACTGGATGACATAGCCGATCGACTGCCGAAGCTTGTCCGGGTCTTCGCGGGTGACGTCACGGCCGCCGATGAAGATGCGCCCCTCGGTCGGCTCGATCAGCCGGTTGATCATCTTGAGCGTCGTGGTCTTGCCGCACCCGGACGGGCCGACGAATGCGACGATCGTGCCTGCCTCGATCTCGAGATCGAGGCGCTCGACCGCCGGCTTGTCTTGGCCCCGATAGTGTTTGACGACCGAGTCCAGATTGATGGACGCACCGGTCACCTTGCGGATTGCCGTATCGGTCATTCGAGTCCTTTCGCGATCGTGAGGCGTCCGAGCAGGACGAGCAGCGCGTCGAACGTCAACGCGATGAGCACGATGAGAACGGTGCCGGTCAGCGCCATTTCGAGCGCGTTCGCGCCGCCCAGCCTTGACAGGCCGTTGAAGATCAGCGAGCCGAGACCGGGTCCGAGGACATAGGCGACGATCGCGGCGACGCCGACGATCATCTGGGTGGACACCCTGATGCCGGTGAGGATCACCGGCCAGGCGATCGGCAATTCGACGGTCAACAGGATGCGCCAGCGCGAAAAGCCGATGCCGCGGGCGGATTCGATGACCGAGGCGGGCACCGCGCGCAGGCCGACGATCGCGTTGCCGATCACCGGGAGCGCGGCGAAGAACGCGAGCATGACGAAGGACGGCACGACACCGAGGCCGAACGGCACCAGCAGGAGCGCGAGCAATGCCAGCGAAGGAATGGTCAGCGCGACACGGCTGGAGGTCAGCGAGAGCGCGGCCAACAGCGGGAGCCGATACACCGCAACGGCGATCAGGACCGCGACCACCGTGCCGACCAGGACCGTCTGAAACGCCAGGGAGGCATGCTGGTACGTCAGGAACGCCAGGAAATCTCCCCGGCCTCGGAGGTAGCTCCACAAATTCACGCGGTTCCTCTCGTCGGCGAAGACCAGTCGGTTTGTGCCGGGCGTGAGCCGTCAAAGAGTAATCGACAGCGCACGGTCGATCGGGGAGGGCACGCGGCGGGCGAATCGTCGGATTTGCCCGCTACCAGGCGCGATCGCCATTTCGGTCACGCTGATCCGAACGACACCGATGACTTCGCGGTCGCCGCCCCGTCAGAGGAAGTAGTCGATCGAAGGAGATTTCTGGTGACCGTGTTGTCGAAGCCGCTCGACCGCCGCGATGCGTTCCGGATCCTGGGCGCCGCCGCGCTCGTCGCCGCGGCGGGGTGTAGCGATCGTGGCTCGCCCGCACCGGCATTGGCGGAGCGAGGGCTGCGGGAATTCCGCGACGTGGCAGCGCGCGGCGTCGGGCCGACCACCGTGCCAGGACTCGTCGCGCTGGTCGCCCGCGGCGATGAGGCCCACGTGGCGTCCGCAGGCACGCTGGCCGTCGAATGTCGTCCGGTGCACCGCGACTCGGTATTCCGGATCGCGTCGATGACGAAGCCGATCACCGCGGTGGCGACCCTCGCCGCCGCCGAAGCCGGGCTCTTCCGGCTCGATGAGCCCGTCGATCGATTGCTGCCGGAACTGGCCGACCGCCGAGTGCTCCGCAGGCCCGACGGTCCACTCGACGACACGGTGCCCGCCGACCGGCAGCCGACCATCCGCGACCTGCTTGCCTTCACCTGCGGATACGGAATGTCCGCCGAATTGCTCACCGCCACAACGCCATGGCCGGTGATCGCGGCGGCCGATGCCGCGCGTCTCGGCACGTTCGGTCCACCGGCGCCGCAGGAACAGCCCGATCCCGACGCCTGGATCGCCGCGCTCGGCCGCCTCCCGCTGCTTGCCCAGCCCGGCGCCCGCTGGCTCTACAACACCGGCTCGTCGATCCTCGGCGTCCTCTTGTCTCGCGCGCACCACGAACCCTTCGCCGACGTCCTGCGCCACCGGATCTTCGAACCACTCGGCATGCGCGACACCGCCTTCTGGGCATCCGACACCAGCAGGCTCGCCACCGCGTACCTGCCGACACCGAACGGACTGACCGTGATGGACACCCCGGACGGCGCCTGGTCGAAACCGCCCGCCTTCGGTGACGGTGCGGCCGGACTGGTTTCGACCGTCGACGACATGTTCGCGTTCTCCCGCATGCTCTTACGCGGCGGCGCTCCCATCCTGTCCGCGGCATCGGTGCGCGCCATGACCACCGGCCAGCTCACCCCCGAGCAGCGCGCCGCAGGCGGCCTGGACCCGGACTTCTTCACCGAAAACTCCTGGGGCTATGGTGTTTCGGTCAACCGAGACGGCGCCTACGGCTGGTTCGGCGGCTTCGGCACCTCCTGGCTCGCCGACCCACGCCACGACCTCACCGTCCTCGTTCTCACCCAGCGGGCCCTCGACGGTCCGGGAACGCCCCAACTGCACAAGGACTTTCAGGCGGCAGCCTATGCGGCAGTGCAGTAAGCGTCGGTCCGCAGCCGGTGCGGCAGTGCAGTCTGTGCCAGAAATCCCGGTGTGGAGCCGCGAGCGGGTTGGATCGGCGGTCACTCGAACCACCGCCTCGTTTCGGCAATGACAGCACCGGCCGGTCGGCGCGGCCTGCACCGTGGCCGCTATGGCCCGGCTAGCCGCACCAGGCCTTCGAAGGCGACACGCACGGTCTGCCGACGGACCTCGTCGCGGTCGCCGGGGAACTGTCGTTGCTCGGTCACCACCTCATCGCCTGCACACCAGGCAAACCACACCGTGCCCACCGGCTTTTCCGGAGACCCGCCGTCCGGACCGGCGATGCCGCTGACCGCAACGGTGAACTGGGCGTCTGTCGCGGCCTTGGCGCCGCGGGCCATCGCCTCGACGACCTCGCGGCTGACCGCGCCGACCTGATCGAACAGTGCGGCGGGCACGCCGAGCTGCCGGGTCTTCTGCCGATTGGAGTAGGTGACGAAGCCTGCTTCGAACCACCGCGAGCTGCCGGGGATCCTGGTTATCGCCTCGGCGATGCCGCCTCCGGTGCACGACTCGGCGGTGGCGACCTGTGCGCGCAGTGGCCGCAGTCGGGCACCGAGTTCGGCGGCCAGTGCGGTGATCTCATCCATCCGCAACGATGGTACTCATCGGGTCGCCGGAGCTGAGCACAACAGTGGGTATCAGAGGCCGACGAGTTCGGCGGAGCGATCCCAGACTTGTTGCTGGAGGGCCGTATTCGTACGGGCGCGCACGGTGGGCAGGAAGCGGAGGCCGGGGGTCGAGGTGAAGAAGCGGCCGGTGGTGTCGGCCAGGTCGGCATCGAGGACCAGGCGAATGCCCATGCGGGCACCTTGGTCGGGTCGCCGGATCAAGGGGCTGGCGGATGCGGTGCGCGCGGCGGCGGTGAGCAGGCGACTGTCGCGCACCAGACCGCTGGATACCGCGCCGGGACAGAAGGCGTTCACCGTGACCTGTGTTCCGGCAAGACGTTTCGCCAATTCCTGGGTGAACAGGATGTTCATCAGCTTCGACCGTGCGTAGACCGGAACGGAGCCGACGGTGCCGTGCGTCAGCGGGTCGGACAGGCGGTCGACATCGACGCCGAGCGCGCCGCGGTGCGCCTCGGAGGCGGTGACGACGATGCGGGACGGCGCAGCCGAGTGCATCTGGGCGAGCAGCAGATTGGTGAGCAGGAACGGGCCGAGATGATTGGTGCCCATCATCAGCTCATAGCCGTCGGCGGTGCGGTCGGCGGCGAAGGCGTGAATGCCCGCGTTGTTGATCAGGGTGTCGATCTTCGGGTGGCACGCCGAGATCTCGGCGGCGGCTGCGCGTACCGAGGTGAGGTCGGCCAGGTCGCCGCGAACGTAGGCCAGCGTGCCGGTGGCGCCGTCCTGGTCGGACAGCTCGCGAATCACCTGCGCCGCCTTGGTTTCGTTGCGGGCCAGGATGGTGATATCCGCGCCGCGGCGGGCCAGCGCTCTGGCGATCTCCTTGCCGATGCCGTTGGTGGCTCCGGTGATGACGATCTGCTTTCCTGCGATCGAGCGTTCCGGATAGCTGGACATGTGCCCTCCTCGCGACGAAAGACGAAGTTCCCCAGGCGAATACCGGTCTGGACCCCGACTCGTTCGCATCGATCAAATGTCAGCGGCATCCAAATGTCAATGGCATCTGGATGCCGCTGGCGCGCCGCTCGGCGTGTCCCGCTATGGTCGAGCGATGCGGAAGCGGTTGAGCCGTGCCGAATCTCAAGCTCGGACGCGGGCCGACCTGATCGCGTCCGCCACCGGGCTGTTCTTGGCGAACGGATACGTCGCAACCTCGAACAACCAGGTCGCCGAGGCCGCCGGATACAGCCGAGGGGCGGTGTACTCGAACTTCGCCAGCAAAGAAGAACTGGCATTGGCTGTGCTGGACCGGCACACGGCCGAGGAGTTCGACGCCGTCCGGGCGGCGCTCGGCAGCGGATCGATCGAGGACCGATTCGACGCCTTCGAGAGTTGGCTGGTCACCGCAGCCGGTGATCCGCGTTGGGCCCTGCTCAAATCGGAGATGGCGCTCGCCGCCCGCACCAGCCCGACACTGCGGGCCCAGCTGGCCGCGCACGATGCCGCCGCCCGCGACACGGTCAGCGGACTGATCACGCAGCTGATCGATGACAGCGGCCTTGCCGTCCCGATCGAGCCGCACACGCTCGCCAGACTCGTCCTCGCTCTCGGCAAAGGCGTTGCGATCGAAGGGATTATCGAACCGGACCAGCCGATGCAATGGTTGCGCGACCTGCTCGCGACGCTGCGTCCATGGGTGCGCATTCTGGTCGAGTTTCCGCCGGACACCCGCGCGTGAACTCGGCTTGCCACCGCGCGGCGTAGCGTTCCGTGTGCCGAACGGCCTCGTCATCCAGATTTCGGAATGGCTCTGATCGATCAGGTGGCGGAGGTCCGCATGGCGCGGCGGGCGGCGACCGAACCGAAGGTTTCCCGGTCGGCGAGAAAGCCTTCCAGCGCGAAGGTGGCGGCGCCGAGGCTGGCCGGGTTGTGCGGCAACGTCGAAAGTTGCAGTGCCACTGCGTCGAACGGGTCGGTCATGGCGTGGCGGGCCGCGACCCGGCGGGTTACCTCCAGCAGTGGCTCGCCGAGCTGGTCTGCGATCAGGTCGCCGAACACCATGGTTCTCGGGTTGAACAGGTTGACCAGGTTGGCGACGGCGACGCCGAGGTAGTGCCCGGTCTTGTCGATCACCTGCAGCGCGGTGCTGTTGCCCTGCGCGGCGGCCTCGGCGATCGCCACGATGGTGGCCGCGTCGTCGGCGCCGAGCAACGGGCTGGACGGCGCGAGCTCGCGCAACGTGCGCACGATGCCGGGTGCGCCGACGTACGCCTCGACGCAACCCATTCGCCCGCAACGGCATTCGCGGCCATCGAGGACCAGGTTGGTGTGGCCCCACTCGCCTGCGCTGTTGGTGACACCGCGATAGAGCGTTCCTTCGACCACCACGCCGATGCCGACGCCGGCCCGGAGCGTGACGACGATCAGATCGTCTACGTCACGCCCCGCGCCGAACCACAGATGCGCCGCGGTACTGGCTTTCAGCGGATTGTCGAGATAGAGCGGGTGGGGGAGGTGCTGTTCGAGCAACGCCCGCAGCGGCACGTCGTGCCAGTGCCAATACGGCGAGAACACCGAAACGCCGCCCTCGGGTTCGACGAGACCAGGCACGCTCAAGCCGACGCCGAGCACCTTGTCGGCATCGCCCGCGGTGACCTCGCGGATCCCGCGGATGATCAGCGCCGCGACATCGTCGGGCTCGGTGGCCGCCGCATCGACGGGGATCTCGACTGAACGCAGCACCGTCATCGCCAGGTCGAAAAGGTCGAAATGGATGGCGGTTTCGGCGATGTCGACACCGACCAGCATGCCGCGCTCGGGATTGATGGCCAGCTGCGCGCGCGGTCTGCCGATGCCCGGCGCGTCGTACCCGAGTTCGGCGAGCACGCCGACGTCGAGCAGTTCGGCGATCATGTTGCCGACCGTGGCGAACGACAGCCCGGTCGCCCGCGCGATCTCTTGCCTGCTGATGTGCCCGTCGGCGGCGTACACCGCCTGCAGTACGCCGAACCTGTTGCGCCGTCGGATGTCGCGCGCGGTCAGCTGATACACGGTCGGGCTCCTCCCTGAGTGGTCGCCACCATACCGAACGATTTCGGCCAACAGTATTTACAACAGTTAGCGGAAGTCTTACTGTAACCCACATCACTTTGCGACGCGAGTATGCGTCAGATCACCTAGGAGTGCCCCATGTCCTGGACCCATCGACGACGTTGGACCAGTGCCGTTTTGTGCGGAGTGTCGCTCGCGCTGGTCGCGACCGCCTGCTCGTCGGGCAAGGAAAGCGACTCGGCGGCCACCGGCCCGCAGCACCAGACGGGTCCGATCAGCCTGGTCTACGCCCAGAAACAGGGTGACCAGGAGTACTTCATCGGCGAGGCCGACGGCGCCAAGGCCAAGGCCAAGGAACTCGGGATCGATCTGAAGGTCGTCAACCTGGGCAACGACGCGAACAAGGCGGTCACCGAGGTCAACAACGCGATCAACCAGAAGGCCAGCGGCGTCATCGTGGTGGTGCCGGATCCGTCGGTCGGCCCGCAGGTCGCCCAGCTCACCAAGACCGGTGGCGTTGCCCTGCTCACCTCCGACGACCAGGTCTGCACGACCGGACCAGATCCGGCGAAATGCGCCAAGGACCAACTGGTTCCGCGCGTCGGGTTCAGCGGAACGCAGATGGGCACCGAGGTCGGCCGCCGCGCGGGCGAGGACTTCAAGAAGGCGGGCTGGAAGCCGGAGGAGACCGCGATCGTCGATGCGTGGAAGCAGGACGTGACGGTCTGCACCGACCGCGTCGAGGCGAACAAGAAAGCCTTCCGCGCGGCCGCGGGCGTCGACGTGCGGGTGATCGACGTCGGCACCGACAACACACCGTCGGACGCGCAGAACAAGATCTCCGCGACCGTCGCGGGCAATCGGTCGGTGAAGAACTGGATTGTCATGGGCTGCAACGACGAGAACGTCAGCGGTGGCGTCGCGGCCATCCAGAACTCCGGATACGCCGCGGAGAACGTGCTCGGCGTCGGCCTCGGCGCCTACCTGGCCTGCAAGGAATGGCGCGGCGGCAAGCCGACCGGATTCAAAGCGGCACTGTTCATCAACGGCAAGGACGTCGGCGCGCTGGCGGTGCAGACGATCTACGACTACTTGAAGAACGGGAAGGCCATGCCGCCGGAGGCTTTCGCGCCGACGACGATGGTCGACGCGAGCACGTGGCAGCAGGTCGGCGTCCCATGCAGCTGACCGGCTTGCGTGCCACCGGCCTCAGCAAGAATTTCGCAGGCGTGCCCGCGCTGCGCGAGGTGAGCCTCGACTTTCCCGCGGGCGCGGTGACCGCGCTGATGGGCGAGAACGGTGCGGGGAAGTCGACGCTGATCCGGATCCTCGGCGGCGATCACCGACCGGACGGCGGCCGCCTCGAACTCGACGGTGTGCTGCTCGATCAGGCCACCCCGGCCGCCGCACGGGCGGCCGGGATCCGGGTGATCGGCCAGGAACCGGAGATCGTGCCGCACGTGTCGGTCGCCGAGAACGTCTATCTCGGCGCGCTGCCGCGGCGGGCGGGCCGGATGCTCGACCGCGCGGCACTGCACGAGCGGATGCGCACCGACCTGGCCAGGCTCGGCTTCGACCGGGATCTCGATCCGACCACCATGGGTTCGAAACTCACTGCGGCGCAACGGCAGCTGGTCGAGATCATGCGGGCCTTGACCACCGACGCGAAGGTGATCGCCTTCGACGAGCCGACCTCGTCGCTGTCGGATCACGAGACCGAATCGCTGTTCGCGTTGATCGGGCGGTTGCGCGAGCGCGGGCTCGCGGTGATCTATGTGTCGCACCGGATGCGGGAGATCTTCCGGCTCGCCGATCGGGTCGCGGTGCTGCGGGACGGTGCGCTGGTCGGCGTCAAGGCGATCGCGGAGACCGACGACCAGGAGATCGTCCGGATGATGGTCGGACGCGACCTGTCCACCTTGTTCACCCGCAGGGCGAGCACGCCGGGCCGGGTCGTGCTCGAGGTGGACGCGGTGACCACCGACGACGTGCACGAGGTGAGCCTGCAGGTGCGCGCGGGTGAGGTGGTCGCGCTGGCCGGGTTGGTCGGCGCCGGCCGCTCCGAACTGGCGGGCGCGTTGGCTGGTGATCTACCGATTCGCTCCGGCGCCGTGCGGATCGACGGTAAGGAGTTGCGGCTGCGGCAGCCGAGGGACGCGGTGCGGGCCGGCGTCGGATACGCACCGGAGGAGCGCAAGGCGCAGGCCTTGCTCTTGCATCGTGGTGTGCGCGACAACATTTCGCTCGCCGTGCTCGACCGGTTGCGGCGGCTGCGGTTCATCCGGGTGGGGGAGGAGCGTCGGCTGGCCGAGCGCTATGTCGAATCCTTGCGGGTGCGTACGCCTTCGATCGAGCAGGAGGTGCGCAAGCTCTCCGGCGGCAACCAGCAGAAGGTGGTGCTGGCCCGCTGGCTGGCCCGCAAGCCGAAGGTGCTGATCCTGGACGAGCCGACCCGCGGTGTCGACGTCGGCGCGAAGGTCGAGATCTACCGCGTCATCGAGGAATTGGCCGAGGCCGGGGTCGCGGTGCTGGTGATCTCCTCGGAACTGCCCGAAGTGCTCGGCCTTGCCGATCGGATCGTCGTCATGCAGCAGGGCCGGGTCACCGGCGAACTCGACCGCAGCGCCGCCGACGAGGAGTCCATTCTCGCGCTGGCGATGGCCGCGGATCTCTCACATCTCTAGGAAACCAATGACCGAGCAGCAACTCGAAGTACAGCCTGCGGCAGTCACTGTCGCGCCATCGCCCCCGCCGAACCGCTTCGCGGCACTGACCCCGCGACGGGTGCTCCACGCGATCGGACCCGGAAATCTCAGCCTGATCGGCGCACTCGCGGTCATCGTCGCGATCTTCGGCTCGCTCAACGACGGCTATCTCGATCCCAAGAACCTGGCCGGAATCGGCGACGCGGTCACGGTATTCGGCCTGCTCGCCGTGGTGCAGACGGTGGTGATCATCTGCGGGGCGCTCGATATCTCGGTCGGTTCGCAGGCCGGGGTCGCCTCGGTGATCAGCGCGATGGCGTTCACCGCGACCTCGGGCAACGCGGTGCTCGGCGTCCTCGCCGCGATCGGCGTCGGCGTGCTGCTCGGCGCGGTGAACGGGCTGATCATCGTGTACGGCCGGGTGAATCCGGTGATCGCGACGTTGGCCACGCTGGCCGCGTACAAGGGTCTGGCCCAACTGATCTCGGGCGGCAAGGCGCAGGGTTTCGTGCTGGACAACGATGTGTTCATCTTCCTGGCGCGCGGCAAGATCGCCGGACTTCCGGTGCCGGTGCTGATCCTCGCGATCGTCGCATTGAGCGTGCACGTGCTGCTGAAGTACACCGATATCGGGCGCAACATCTACGCCATCGGCGGGAACGACACTGCCGCACGGCTTTCCGGCATCAACATCAACAAGTATCTGATCGCGGTGTTCGTGCTCGCCGGTGTGGTCGCCGCGATCGCGGGGATCATCCTGACCGCGCGGACCGGATCGGGACAGCCGGTGTCGGGTAGTGAGGGTCTGGAGTTGAAGGCGATCACCGCGGCGGCGCTCGGCGGGTGTGCGCTCAAGGGCGGCAAGGGGACGGTCGGCGGCACGTTGCTTGCCGTCGTGCTGCTCGGTGCGCTGGACAACGGGCTGAATGTGGTTGGTGTGAACACGTTCTGGCAGAACGTGGCACAGGGTGCGTTGCTGGTGGCCGCGGTGGTGATTCAGCAGCGACGCAGTGGTGAGCGGGCGGTCGGGTTGCCGACCTAGCCCCGTCTGGCCGATATCTCAGGAGGAACGATGATCACAATGCGGGCGCGGCCGTGTGCGCCGCCGCCGGGGCAACTGTGCGAGAGCCCGGTGTGGGACGGCAATGAACTGCGGTGGGTGGATATCCGGCGCGGGCATATTCATCGTGCAGCGCTCGATCGGGCGGGCCTCGACCTCGTTCATCGCGCGACGATCAGCTTGGCGCCGCCGGTCAGTGCGGTGGTGTCGTGCGAGTCCGGCGCGCTGGTTGCGACATTGGGCGACGAGGTCGTGCGGCTCGACGAGGATGGCGAGGTCACCACGGTCGCGGCAATACCGTTGCCGGACGACGGGATTCGGCGTCGGATGAACGACGCGAAGGTCGATCCTCGCGGCCGTCTGCTGGCGGGAACGATGTCCGAGGACGGCGTCCAGGGCAGCGCCGCCCTCTACCGGATCGATGGTGACGGCGCACTGGCCATGGTGCGAGCCGGTGTCACCATTTCCAACGGTCTCGGCTGGAGTCCGGACGGCGCCACCCTCTACTACGCGGACAGTCCGACGAAACGGATCGACGCCTTCGAATACGACCTTGCCACCGGCACTTTGGGCGCGGGACGGCCGTTCGTGCGGTTCGAAACGGGCGAGCCGGACGGCTTGACCGTGGATGCCCAGGGTTGGGTGTGGGTGGCGATCTGGGGTGCGGGACAGGTGCACGCCTTTGACCCGGCCGGGCAGCGCCGCGCGGTGATCGACGTCGGCCCGTCCCAGGTTTCCAGTTGCGTGTTCGCCGGGCCGGACTTGGACGTCTTGGTGATCACCACCGCCAAGGAGGGCGTGGCGGCCGACGAGCCCGACGCCGGGCGGTTGTTCGCCTGCATCCCCGGTGTTGTCGGCGTGCCCGGCATGCGTTACGCCGACGCGGGGTTGGTGGGTAGCGATGGCCGATGATCTGTTGCAGCTGAAGACGCCGGTCATCGCGATCTTGCGGGCGCCGACGGCGAATCGGTTCGCCGAAGTGGCCGCGGTACTGCACGAATGCGGCATCACCGCAGTGGAATTCACGCTCACCAGTGCCGGTGCGTTGGATGCGCTCCGGGACTACCCGGGGCATTCGATCGGCGTCGGTACGGTGCTGACCGCCGCCGATGCGGGCCGTGCGGTCGCTGCCGGTGCCGCATATTTGATCACGCCGATCGTCAGCGAGGAAGTGATCGCGGAGGGCAGGCGACTGGGTGTCCCGGTGATCTCAGGTGCGTTGACCCCCACCGAGATTCATCGGGCCTGGACCGCAGGCAGCACCATGGTGAAGGTCTTCCCTGCCTCGGTAGGCGGACCCGAGTACGTGAAAGCCATCCGTGCCCCGCTGCCGGATATTCCCTTGGTGCCCACCGGCGGAGTGGCCCTGGACGAGGCCATGGCCTACCTCGACGCGGGCGCGACAGCACTCGGCATCGGCTCGCCACTGTTAGGCGACGCCTGCACCGGTGGCGATCTCGACGCACTCCGCGACCGTGCGTCCGTCCTGCGCGAGCAGCTGTGCTGAGCGATCGGAGCGGAATGTCATGAGGGGCAGTCTGATCACGCTCGGCGAGGCCGTCGGTGTTGTCGCGGCGACCGCGCCGGGACCTTTGGCACCCGGCGCCGCGATGCGGATGGATTTCGCGGGCGCCGAAGCGACCGTCGCCATCGGCGTCCGTCGGTTGGGGCACGAGAGCGCGTGGATCGGCAGCGTCGGCGACGACGCGGTCGGCACCATGGTGCTGGACCGGCTGCGGGCCGAACGCGTCGACGTGTCCCGCTGCCGGATCGACCCGGAGCTGCCGAGCGGTTTGATGTTGCGGGAACGCCGCACCGCGGACCGGATCCGGGTCACCTATTACCGGCGTGGTTTGGCGGGCTCCCGGCTGTCGGCGGCCGAGATCGATCCGGAACAGGTTGCCGCGGCAGGCATCTTGCACCTGACCGGCATCACACCGGCATTGAGTGCGTCTGCTCGCGACGCGGTGCACACCGCGCTCGACGCGGCGCTCGGCGCGGGCGTTCCGGTGTCGCTGGACGTCAACTACCGCAGTGCGCTGTGGTCCAGATCGGCGGCGGCCGCCGAGCTTTCGGTGCTGGTGTCGCGCGCCGACATCGTCTTCGCCGGGCTCGACGAGGCCGCGCTCCTTGTGCCAACCGCGAGTCCGGCCGCGATGGCCGAAGCCCTTGCCGCATTTGGCCCGTCGGAGGTTGTGCTCAAGCTCGGCGCGGCGGGTGCGCTCGCCCTGCACGGCGGCAGGCAGTTCCGGCAGCCCGCGGTCCCGGTGACGATGGTCGATCCGGTCGGGGCCGGTGACGCGTTCGTGGCCGGGTATCTCGCAGGGTTCCTCGACGACGTCTCGGTCCGGCAGCGCCTGCGGTTGGCCGCCACCTGCGGCGCGTTCGCGGTGTCCGTGCAGGGCGACTGGGCGGGTTTGCCGCTGCGCCGCGAGCTCGACCTGCTCGCAGGCGCCGACATTCAACGATGACCACGAAGGGAAAACCATTGAGTCGTCTGGCAGATCGGGTCGCGGTCGTCACCGGCGCGGCATCGGGTATCGGCGCCGCCACCGCGCAGCGGCTCGCGGCCGAGGGTGCTTCGGTCGTCGTCGCCGATATCGCCGAAGCCGCTGGCGAGGAGGTCGCGGCAAAGATTCGCGCGGCAGGCCAGCGTGCCGAGTTCGTCTGGTGCGATGTGTCGGACGAAGAGTCGTGGGCGCGGCTGCGCGACCGGGTCAACGAGCTGTTCGGCCCGCTGGATGCGTTGTGCAGCAACGCATCCATGCAGCAGACCATCCCCGCGCACGAGCTGACCAGGCGCCAATGGGACGAGGGATTGGCGATCAATCTGACGCCGCTGTTCCTCGGCGTGCGCGCCTTCATCGACGACCTGCGCACGCGCACCGGCAACGTGGTCGCGATCTCGAGCGTGCACGCGCAGTTCGGGCTGCCCGGCTATCCGGTGTATGCCGCGGCGAAAGGCGGTCTGACCGCGCTGGTTCGGCAGCTCGCCGTCGAATACGGCTCCGCCCGAGTGCGATTCAACGCCATCCTGCCCGGCCCGGTGCTCACGCCCGTGTGGGATGACGTCGACGAAGAGGGGCGAAGGCTGTCCGCGCGCGCCACCGTGCTCGACCGTCTCGGGGCGCCGGAGGAGGTCGCCGCCGCGGTGGCCTTCCTCGCCTCCGACGACGCGTCCTTCATCACCGGAGCCAACCTGGTCGTCGACGGCGGCTGGAGCGTACGAAAGGAGTCTCGGTGAAGATCACCGCACTGACCACGTATCTGGTCGCGCCGCGCTGGTGCTTCCTGCGCATCGATACCGACGAGGGCATCACCGGCTGGGGCGAACCGGTGATCGAGGGCCGCGCGCACACCGTCGCCGCCGCCGTCGACGAGCTCGCCGACTACCTCGTCGGCAAGGATCCGATGAGCATCGAAGCGCACTGGCAGGTGCTCACCAAAGGCGGCTTCTATCGGGGCGGTCCGATCCTGTCGAGTGCGGTGGCAGGCATCGACCAGGCCCTGTGGGACATCACCGGCAAGGCGCTCGGTGTCCCGGTCTGGCAGCTGCTCGGCGGCGCGGTCCGCGATCGGATCCGGGTGTACAGCTGGATCGGCGGCGACCGGCCCGACGATGTCGCGCAGGCCGCGCTCGAACGACAAGAGCAGGGCTTCACCGCGATCAAGATGAACGCTTCCGCCGAACTGGACCCGATCGACACCCCGCGCGCGACCACCGGCATCGTCGACCGGGTCGCCGCCGTCCGGGCGGCCACCGGCGACGACTTCGATATCGCGGTCGACTTCCACGGCAGGCTGTCCGTCGCGATGGCGCGGCGGGTGCTGCCGCTGCTCGAGCCGTATCTGCCGTTCTTCGTCGAAGAGCCGCTGGTGCCCGAGGTCAGCGATCGGATCGGCGAAATCACCAGCGCGACAAGCATTCCCATCGCCACCGGGGAGAGGTTGTTCTCCCGCTGGGACTTCCGCACCGTGCTCGATCGCGGCGTGGCCGTTGTGCAACCGGATCTGTCGCACGCGGGCGGCATCTCCGAGGTCCGCCGCATCGCCGCGCTCGCCGAGAGCCGCGACGTTGCGCTCGCGCCGCATTGCCCGCTCGGCCCGATCGCGCTGGCGGCCAGCCTGCAGGTCGGCTTCGCCACGCCGAATCTGCTGATCCAGGAGCAGAGCCTCGGCATCCACTACAACACCGGATCGGACCTGCTCGACTACCTGGTCGATCGCACCGTGTTCGCGTACCGCGACGGTTATGTCGACCTGCTCCGCAGGCCGGGGCTCGGCATCGACATCGACGAGAACGCGGTCGCCCGTGCCGCCGAGCGAGGTCACCGGTGGCGCAACCCGATCTGGCAGCGCAAGGACGGTTCGTTCGCTGAATGGTAGCCAGTACGCGATAGTGGGCAAGGTCTTTCAAGGCCATCGAGTGGGGAGTACGCTTCGCTCTTAGATAGTTAGCAGAACTAAGAGCATGGCTGTTCCAACCCGCTGGTCAGGAAGAGACACGTGATGACAGATGTAGAGGTAGCTCGACGAATCAATGACCTGTCCGTCTCGGACAAGGAGTTCGCGGAGGCGCAACCCGACCCCGTGATCACCGCCCGGATTCAGAATCCCGCCGGAAGCCTGGCGGATCTGCTCCGGATCGTCTTCGCCGAGTACGGGGACCGCCCGGCCGTCGCCGCGCGCGCCACACATGCGTTCACCGATCCGGCCTCCGGCCGAACATCGCTGCATACGCTGCCGGCATACGAGCAGACCACTTATGCCGAACTCGGCAAGCGAGTCGCGGCCGTCGCGGCCGGACTGTCCGGTGCCGGATCCGGGCGCCGCTGGGTTCGACCTGGCGATCCGGTGGCGACGCTCGGCTTCACCAGCGTCGAGTACACCGTGCTCGACCTGGCGATCACGCTGCTCGGCGCGATCGCCGTCCCGTTGCAGTCCAGTTCGCCCGCGGAGCGCCTGCTGCCCATCGTTGCCGAGTCGCGGCCGCGGGTGCTCGCCGCGAGCATCGACCACCTCGCGGCGGCCGTGGAACTCGCGGCTGCCGAGCATCGGCCGGAGCTGATCGTGGTCTTCGACTATCGGCCAGACATCGACGCACAGCGCGAGGCATACGAGGCCGCGGCCGAGCGGCTCGCCAGCTCCGATGTCGCGCTGGAAAGCCTTGCGGGACTGGCCGAACAAGGCGCCACAGGCGCGGTTCCCACGGACGATGCGCCGGACGACGAGCGGCTCGCGCTGCTGATCTACACCTCGGGAAGCACAGGAACGCCCAAGGGCGCGATGTACTCGGAGCGCCTGGTCGGGAATCTGTGGCGCTCCGGATTCGGCTTCGGGGAGACCGAACACGCGCCAGGCCCATGGATCACGCTGAACTTCATGCCGATGAGCCATCTCATGGGCCGGGTCACCCTCTACGGCACCCTGTCCCGCGGCGGCGTCGCCTATTTCACTGCCAGCAGCGATCTTTCGACCTTCCTGGAGGATCTGACGCTGGCTCGGCCGACCCAGCTGCAGTTCGTGCCGCGCGTGTGGGATCTGCTGTATCAGGAATATCAGCGGGCACTCGACGGCATCGACCCGGCCGAGCGGACCGCGCGCACCCCTGGCCTGCTGGCGGAGCTGCGCCGAGATCTGCTCGGCGGCCGGGTACTCGGCGCGGTGAGCGGCTCGGCGCCGATCTCCGGCGAGGTGCGCGAGTTCACCGACGCACTGCTCGGCTTCCACCTGCCGGACGGTTACGGCTCCACCGAGGCGGGCGGCATCTTCGTCGACGGCCGGGTGATGCGCCCGCCGGTGCTGGACTACAAGCTCGTCGATGTGCCGGAACTGGGCTACTTCCGCACCGACCGGCCGCACCCGCGCGGCGAGCTATTGGTGAAGACCCAGAACATCTTTCCTGGCTACTATCGGCGACCCGAAGTCACCGCGGCGGTGTTCGACGCGGACGGTTACTACCGGACCGGTGACGTGGTCGCCGAACTCGGGCCCGACGAGCTCCGCTACGTGGATCGCCGCAACAATGTGCTCAAGCTGTCGCAGGGTGAGTTCGTGACGGTGTCGAAGCTGGAAGCCGCCTACTCGGCGAGTCCGGTGATTCACCAGATCTACGTCTACGGAAACAGCTCCCGCTCCTATCTGTTGGCGGTGGTTGTCCCCGAAGCGGATGTGCTGGAACGGGATTCCGGTGATATCGGTCCGCTCATCACCGAGTCGCTGCGCGCGGTCGCCGCCGATGCCGGATTGCAGTCCTACGAGGTCCCGCGCGACTTCCTCGTCGAGACAACGCCGTTCACCGTCGAGAACGGTCTGCTCACCGGCATCCGCAAACTGGCACGACCGGCGCTGCGGCAGCGCTACAGCGACCAGCTCGAGGACCTCTACCAGCGGCTGGCCGCCGGACAGGCGGCGGAATTGCGCGCGCTGCGTGCCGGGGCCGCCGACCGGCCGGTGCTGGAAACCGTGTGCAGGGCGGCGGCCGCGCTGCTCGACATCGGCGTCGACGAGGTGCGCCCTGACGCACGTTTCACCGACCTCGGCGGTGATTCGCTGTCCGCGTTGACCTTCGGCAGCACGCTGCACGAGATCCTCGGCGTCGAGGTGCCCGTCGGCGTGATCGTCAGTCCGGCAACGGATCTGCGCGCCCTCGCCGCCTACTTGGCGCGGGAATCCGGCGAGCGGCCGACCTTCGCCGGCGTGCACGGCGCCGGTGCGACCGAGATCCGCGCCGAGGACCTGACACTGGCGAAATTCCTCGACCGCGCGACCCTCGACGCCGCGACAGCGCTTCCCGCACCGAACTTTTCGGTGCGCACCGTGCTGCTCACCGGCGCCACCGGATTCCTCGGCCGCTTCCTCGCGCTGTCCTTGCTCGAGCGGCTCGACACGGTCGACGGCACGCTGATCTGCCTGGTCCGCGCGACCGACGACGTCGCGGCCCGCGCCAGGCTCGACGAGGTGTTCGACAGCGGGGACCCGCGGCTACTCGAGCACTACCGGCGATTGGCCGATCGGCATCTGCAGGTGGTGGCTGGCGACAAAGGCGAGGCCGACCTCGGTCTCGACGCGGCGACCTGGCAGCGCCTGGCCGACAGCGTCGACCTCATCGTCGACTGCGCCGCATTGGTCAACCACGTGCTGCCGTACAGCCAGCTGTTCGGGCCCAACGTGGTCGGCACAGCCGAGCTCATCCGGCTGGCACTGACTGGACGGCGCAAGATCTTCGACTACATCTCGACCGTCGGCGTCGGCGACCAAATCGAGCAGGGCCGGTTCGTCGAGGACGCCGACATCCGGACGATCAGCGCGACCCGTGCGATCAACGACAGTTACGCCAACGGCTACGGCAACAGCAAGTGGGCGGGGGAGGTGCTGTTGCGGGAGGCGAACGAGCGGTACGACCTGCCGGTCAGCGTCTTTCGCTGCGACATGATCCTCGTCGACGGCGCCTACGTCGGCCAGCTGAATGTCCCCGACATGTTCACCAGGCTGCTACTCAGTTTGGCCGCCACCGGCATAGCACCTTTCTCGTTCTACCAAACCGATGCGGCAAGCCTGCGCCAACCCGCGCACTTCGACGGGCTGCCCGTCGACTTCATCGCCGAAGCGGTCGCGGAACTCGGTCTGCGCGACGGATTCTCCACCTACCACGTCATGAACCCGCACCACGACGACATCGGTCTCGACACGTTCGTCGACTGGCTCATCGAGGCGGGCAGCCCGATCACTCGTATCGCCGAGTACGACGTGTGGTTGAACCAGTTCGGTACGAAACTTCGGGCCCTCCCCGAACGGCAACGCAAACACTCCCTCCTTCCCCTCCTGCACAACTACGCCAACCCGCAACCCCCGACCGTCGGCAGTTTCGCCCCGGCCGATGTTTTCCGTGCCGCCGTTCAGGAGGCGAACATCGGCCCTGACAAGGACATCCCGCACATCACCGAACCGTCGATCCGGAAATACCTCACCAATCTGGCGCACCTCGGCCTGCTTTGAGTGACAGCCGCCTGCGCCGCACGCCGGCGCAGGCGGCGGTTCCCGCCACCGTGGCGTTCGCGACAGATGGGAAAACTTCGGGAATGATGTCAACTATGGGGAACAACATAGTGCGTGATTCGGGCTCGAACTCGCTCGTGGATCCGGGCCTGCGGGACTGGTACTCGCGCGGACGTTTCCTCACGTTCGCCGGACACGAGGTGTTCTACGTCGACGAGGGCAGTGGCCCCGCACTGCTGCTGATCCACGGATACCCGTTCAGCTCATGGGACTGGATACAGATCTGGGACCACCTCACCGCGCGCTTCCGTGTCATCGCGCCGGACATGCTCGGCATGGGCTTCTCGGCGAAGCCGGTCGACTATGCGTATCGCGTTGCCGCACATGCCGATATGCACACCGCGCTGCTTGCCGAGCTCGGCGTCGGCAGCTGCCACGTGATGGCGCACGACATCGGAGTGAGCGTCGCGCAGGAATTGCTCACGCGACAATCCGAGGGCACGACGACCACCGACATCGCCTCGATCGCCTTCCTCAACGGCGGCCTCTTTCACGAGGTCTATCGGCCTCGACTCGTGCAGACACTGCTCTCGGACACCATCGCAGGCTCGATCGTCGGCCGGTTCCCGTTCCTCATGACCGACCGGCTCACCGACCTCGCCCTCGACGAGATGTTCGGTCCCGAGACCAAGCCGTCGAAAGAACTGCTACGCCAATGGCACGAGATCATGGCGTACCACCACGGCAAACGCGTGACCCACCTGGTCGGGAGATTCATCCACGATCGCAAGCAGGAACGCGATCGCTGGGTGACGGCGATGCAGCGCACGCCCGTGCCGATGCGGTTCATCGACGGACCCTGCGACCCGAATTCGGGCGCACACATGGCCGCTCGCTATCGCGAGATCATCCCGAATCCCGACGTCGTCAGCCTCGGCGACGACATCGGCCACTGGCCGCAGCTCGAGGATCCGGCAGGGGTGATCCGGCATTTCGACGAGTTCATCGATCGGCTCCCGCCCGGCTGACGAAATGGCGGATGAACAATGCGCGGCGCGCTGGCGCCCGGGTTCGCGAATCTCGTTGAAAACTGCGAAGCTTGCGAGGTGGAGGTCAATCCAAGTACGGCGCTGCGCCGCCCCGCCGGTTTGCCAGTTCGCGTGCGGTGGAACGGGTGACCTACCTCGAGCTAGACAACGTCGCAAGCGGCGACACAGCCAAGCGATCGCAGCGCGGTAGCGAATACTCGGAGCTGATTCGCCAGGTACGGCAAGCGGGCCTGCTGGACCGGGGGCTGCGGTATTACGCGGTGCGCATCGTGATCACCTTGGGTGCACTCGTGGGTGGCTGGGCGGCGTTCGTGCTCATCGGCGACTCGTGGTGGCAGCTGGGCACCGCGGTGTTCCTCGGCGCGGTCTTCGCGCAACTCGCCTTCCTCGGACACGATGCCGGGCACCAGCAGGTGTTCCGCACCAAGCAGGCCAATCACCTGCTCGGCATGATCTGCGGGAACCTCGGGATCGGGGTGAGCATCGGCTGGTGGACCGGCAACCACAACCGCCACCACGCCAACCCCAACACCGAAGGCGCGGACCCCGATGCCATGGGCGTGCTGGCGTTTTCCGGCGAACGGGCCACGACTGGCCGCGGTCTCCGACGTTTCATCTTCCGCTACCAGGCGTGGTTGTTCTTCCCGCTGCTGTTGCTGGAAGGCGGCAGCCTGCACAACAAGAGCGTGCGGGCAGTCGGGCAGCGGGCGACGCCGCACTGGGGTCGGGAAGCGGTGCTGCTCGCCGTGCACGTGATCGGGTACCTGGCGCTGGTCTTCCTCGTCCTCTCGCCGGGTAAAGCTTTGGCGTTCATCGCGGTTCAGCAGGGACTGTTCGGGTTCTACATGGGCTGCACCTTCGCGCCCAACCACAAGGGCATGGAAGTCCTGCACACCCCAGGGGCTCTCGACTTCCTGCGCAGGCAAGTACTGACCTCGCGCAATGTTCGCGGCGGCTGGTTCGTCGATGTCGCCCTGGGCGGCTTGAACTACCAGATCGAACACCACCTCTTCCCCTCCATGCCGCGCCCGAACCTGCGCCACGCCCGGCCGATCGTGATCGCCTATTGCGCCAAAATCGGCGTTCCCTATTGCGAGACAGGCCTTTTCGAGTCCTACGCCCAGGCGCTCCGCCACCTGAACACCGTCGGCAAATCCCTCGCCGCCCCCAGCTAGCGCGCTCCGACCCAGGTGATGGTGCTGCTTCGCTCAGGGGGTGACGCCGACCGGGAAGACGTAGGCGCCGGGGTGGGTGGCGCCGCCGTCGTAGCTGAGATCGGCGTAGGGCTAGCGGATGGTCGCCGACGTGGTCTCGTCGGGCGGGTGACCTGGAACCGACGGTCGAAACTCGTTGCCAGCGTACGGGACAGGGATCGGGGTTCCTGGGACGCCCGTGACGGGGACACCTAACGGACGATGTCTCCGAGCACACGATCCAACACGCGTTCCGCGATCCCGGCGATGGTGAGCGAGGGATTTGCGCCCGCGCAGTTTCCCGGGACGAGTGCGCCGTCGACGACGTACAGATTCGGGTAGCCGATCACGCGTCCGTCGATATCGGTCGCGCTACCGATCGGGACACCGCCGAGCGGATGCGCGGTGAACGAGATGCCCGGCGCGAAAGGGAATCCGCCTGCCTGGGAGAGTGCGTCTGCTGATCGGCCGACACGTTCGTGAATTCGGAGCGCGGCCTTCAGCGAATCCTGCCAGGTCGCCGGGTTGAACTCGAGTACCGGCTCCGAACCGTCGATTGTCCAGGAAGTCCGGTTCTCCCAGTCCGCCGTGGTTGTCAAATTCGCGAGAATGGGTGGCTGGCCTGAGGGGCCGGGCAGGCTCACCGACTCGACCCGGACCGGGGGAACGTCGGATTCGTCGTCGACGATGGCCGAGGAGACGATCGCGCTGGCCTGCGGGCCGGAGAATTCCGGCGAATCGGCGAAGCGCCAGGTCATTTGGTCGCCGTTGTCGCCGACCATGGTGCCGACATGCTCGTTCAGATCGGGGAGACCGTGCCGTGCCCTCGACTGCAGGAGGAGACGGGTGGTGCCGACGGCGCCTGCCGCGAGAAACAGATGGTCGCAGGTGTAGGTTTCGGTGCCGCCTGCCTCGGTCTGCACCGCGACATCGATGACGTACTTACCGTTTTCGTGGGCGATGTGCCGCACATCCCGCAGCGGCTGCAGGTCCCAGTTGGGGAATTCGGTGGCCCAGCGGAGATAGCTGCGGGTCACAGATTTCTTGGCGGAGTTCCTGTTCCACGGCAACGCAGTGCTTACCGCAGCCCGCGATCCGCCGGCGTGGTCGAATACCCTTCGCACGATGTCCCAGTCGAAGGTGGATTGCACCGGCGTGGTTGCCATTCCCGCACGCGCCATTTGGGCGTCTGACCACCGTACGTGTGCGAAAGGTGCACTGGCGAAAAGGTCTTCGGGGACCGGCGCGGCAGCCAGCCTTGCGGTGACGCGCGGCCAATACACCGATTCCAGCTCGTCGTAACTCAGATCCTTGGGGAAGATCTTGTCGAAGTACCGACGCACCGGCGGCACCGTCGCGCCCGCATAGACGATGGACCCGCCACCGATACACGCCGCGGTGGCGATATTGACCGAGCCGGCAATGTACGGCTGCACCAGCCCGGCCGTGTGGGACACCGTCGGCTCCCAAACCCATTGCGGGTCACGGTAGTCCAGGGCGGAGTCGAAGACGATCGCGTCGTCGCTCTGGGTCCATGCGCGGCCACGCTCGAGGGTGAGGACGTCGACGCCCGCCGCCGCCAGCCGATACGACGCGATCGCCCCACCGAACCCGGTGCCGATGACGATCGCTTGCCGGTGTGTCCGCGTCTCCGCCCGCGCCCGCGCCGGGAGCAGCAGTGGTGCACTGAATGCGCCCGCGGCAATCGCCGCGCCATGCGCCAACAGGGCGCGTCGGTTCAATGACGATTGCCGCATCGGACGATCTAGTTCATACCCGGCATGTCGAAGCCGAGATTGTCGAAGGTGGCGTACTGCCCGGGGTAAATGCCGTTCGGCATCATCGCGCGAAGTTCTTCGCTGCCTTCGGATTTCACCGTGACCAGCGCAGGCTTCATCTTGGCCGACAATCCGCCGAGACGGAGACTGTGCATCTTCTTCGTGCCGCAGGCAGGTGAGGGCTGTTCGAACGACAGCTGGTCCGGCGTCTGGATGTAGCCGAGGAAGTTAGGCAGGGTGATCGGCACGTCGAAGAGCAGCGGCTGGGACGACACCGACACCTTCCAGCCGGGGCCGCTCGCGGTGAGCGTTTCGCCGATGCGGGGCGTTCCAGTGAAGTCGGCCAGCGACTTCGGGTATCCCCAGTTGTTCCGTCCATTCTTGGCGGTCTCCGGACTGTCCACCACCATGAATGGCGAGTGCGCGTACATCCCGGGGTTCTGCGCCCTTGCATACGTGAGCATGCCGGTGATCTCGTTGTACTGACCGACCGGAGTGTTGGTGTACCGGGTTGCGAAGCCGTAATTCGCGAATGGCAGCACGGATCCGGAGAGCTCCTTCGGAAGGAGCGAAGGGCCGCCGAGCCTCGGTGGCATCACCCAGAGCAGGAAGCCGTCCGCCGAGGTCAGATCCCACGGCGACGGGACATCCGGGCCCTTGCGAATCTTCTGCCGCATCGAATCGGTCAGCCTGGCTTCGGGGATGGTCGAGCTGATCGACTCCCAGGCATTGGTGTCGCACTGATGCGGTGCGGCGACCGCAGCCGGAACGGCTGTGGTCATTGTTACTCCGGCAAGCGCCACTGCCGCCAGAATATGTCCGATCCCACGATTACGCCGCGATAGACGCCGACGACCCCACGAATTCACTGGCCGGTAACCGAACACCGAATCTCCTTTTCCTTGGCGAACGGACCGTACCAGGTCGGAAAGGGTTGTGCAGTGCAGAGTTACAATTTTTCGAGCGCTCGGGTAGCGGCGCTTATTTCGAGTTAAGCTCGGGTTTATGAAATGCGATCAGTGCAATTGATTTTACCAGGTATTAAGGCCGACTAAACCGTCCTGGCGAGCATTACGGACAGTCTCACCCTATGCTTCGCGCATTCAAATCGAAGCTTCGAGAGGCATCTGAGGGCAAACATGCGCATGCTGGGCAAACGTGTGGGATCACCTGATCTCAAGCGTCACCTGTGGCTTTTAGGTTTCGTCGCGCCTGGGACCGCGTTGCTCCCCTCCCAGGTGGTGCTGCGAACGGGCTCACCGGTGTTCTGGTGGAGCGGACCGATCATCGTGTTCGTCGTTATCCCGGTACTGGATTGGCTGGTGGGGGAGGACGGCAACAATCTGCGGGACGAGGAATACGAGGAGCTGTCGAACGACCGGTACTACCGGTGGTGCACGTTCCTGTTCCTGCCGGTTCAGCTGATCGGCCTGCTCGTCGCCTGCGCGATGTGGTCCGGGCACGAGTTGACGGTGGTCGACAAACTGGGTCTGGCGGTGACGGTGGGCTTTGTGACGTTCATCGGTATCAACGCCGCCCACGAGTTGGGCCATCGGGTCGAGAAGCTGGAGCGGTGGCTGTCGAAAATCGCACTGGCACAGTCGGGTTACGGCCACTTCACCGTCGAGCACAATCGCGGACATCACGTCTGGGTAGCCACGCCCCGCGATCACTCGAGCGCGCGGTACGGCGAATCGCTCTGGGAGTTCCTGCCGCGCTATCTGGTCACCGGCTTCCGCTCTGCGATCAAACTGGAGGGGGCGCGGCTACGCCGAAAAGGTCTGGGCTGGTGGAGTATGCACAACCAGATCGTGCAGTCGTGGGCGATGACCGTGCTGCTGTTCGGTGGACTGCTCGCCGTATTCGGCTGGGGCATTTTGCCGTACCTGCTATTGCAGGCGGTGCTCGGCATGGCGCTGCTCAAGACGATCGGCTACATCGAGCACTACGGACTGCTCCGTGAGCGGAAGCCCAACGGCAAATGGGCCCGCTTCTCGCCCCAGGACAGCTGGGACTGCGACTGGCTGGTCACCAATGTCTTCATCTTCAATGTGCAGCGGCACAGCGACCATCACATCAACACCGGACGTCGGTACCAGACTCTGCGCTGCTCCGATGAGGCGCCACGGCTTCCGGCCGGATACATCACGATGGTCATGTGCGCGATGATTCCGCCGCTGTGGCGGCACGTGATGGACCCGCGGGTGCTCGCGCACTACGGCGGCGACATCACCAAAGCCAACATCCAGCCCCGTAAACGCGCCAAAATCCTGGCGGCCCATGGACGCAACGAACTGGACGGCGAAAAATTGCCAGGGAGCCAGGTGTTGGCGCCTGCCAGGATTGTCGATCGCATTTCGTCGAAGCTGTCCGCCGGGTATGGCATCGTTGAGTAGGGCTTCGGCCGCGAGGTGGGAGGCCTACGCACACTGGAGGGGAGAGCAATGTTCGAGAGGTTCACCGACCGTGCCCGTCGTGCCGTGGTCCTGGCCCAAGAAGAGGCCAGGACGCTCAACCACGGCTACATCGGCACCGAGCACATCCTGCTCGGTCTGATCCATGAGGGCGAGGGTGTAGCGGCGATATCGCTGGCGGCGTTGGGGGTGCGTCTCGACCAGGTGCGCAGCCAGATCGAGGCGATCATCGGCACGGGCGGGCAGGAGCCTGCCGGTCACATTCCGTTCACTCCGCGCGCCAAGAAGGTGTTGGAGTTGAGCCTGCGCGAGGCATTGCACCTGGGCCACAACTACATCGGCACCGAGCATGTTCTGCTCGGTCTCCTCCGTGAGGGTGAGGGTGTCGCGGCACAGGTGCTGGTGAAGCTCGGCGCCGACCTGAACCGGGTTCGTGTCGAGGTACTGCGGCAGTTGTCCGGCGTCGCGGGCGAGCAGACCTCGGGGAGTGAGCAGGCGGCGGAACGGATTTCGACGCTGACCGCCATGATCACCGCCATCGATCGGCGCGGTGCTCTGGTCGAGCTGGTCGCTGCCGCATCCTCCGTCGACGAGGTCATCGCGAGCCTGGTTGCCGAGTTCGGCTTCACCGACGTGCAGGCGCGAGCGGTCCTCGGCATGGGCATAGGGAGCCTCACCGTCGACGCCCGCAAGGAACTGCACCGTGAGGAAAAGCAACTACGGGACCGCATCGAGGGACGAATCTCGGTGCTGACGGCCATGATCGACGCCATCGGACGCCGCAGCGAGCTGGTCGAACTCGTCGCCGCCGCAGCCTCCAGCCGCGACGCCATCACCAGCCTGACCGCCCAGTTCGGCTTCACCGAAGCCCAGTCCCGAGCAGTCTTCGCCATGGGAGTGCACCATTTCACCGCCGAAGCCCGGCAGTCCCTAGACGCCGAACTCCGCCAGCTCGAAGAATTCCCGCACCGATCAACGGCCTGACAGGATGACTGCCGACCGACCAGACTCGCTGCGTGCGCATGACATTCGGCGGGCTGGTGGCGGAACTACGGGTTGGAGTCTGGTGTATCTCGTAGGGCGGCGGGCTTGGCCTGAGCGGCGCTGGTCCCGCGGACGGCGTTGGTCGCAAGGACCTCGGCGAGTGCCGTGTTGAACTCCTCGTGGGCCTCGAGGGTGCCCGTGTGTCCGGTCGGAAGGACTACCAACTTCTGGAAGGTCCCTGCCTCCCTCAGCATTTCGGCGAGCCGCTCGGCCTGAGTGACGGGAATCAAGTGGTCGTAGGCTCCGGCTGTCAGCGTCGTCGGCACCGTCAGATCGACAGCGGAGCGGCCCAATTCGAGGTCGGTCAGCAGCAGGCCCGTCTTCGACCGCGCCGCACCAGGGCAAGACTTCGTGATGGCCATCACGAAGTCGACGGCATCCGCGCTGGCAGCCGGACTCAGGATGCGATGGCGGAACAGCCATTTCGTGACTGCGTTCCGTCTGATCGGCGCCGACGAGCCGGACACCGCTCGGGCGAGCCAGCGCGGCAGCTTCAGCCAGCCGCGGTTGAACGGCGGAAGCACGGTCGTCTCGGTGACAAGATCACCGGCGGCCGTGTTGGCCAACAGCACCGCGGACGCGCACCGGGGAACCTGCTCCGGATAACTCCCGGCCCAGGCTTGCACCAGCATTCCGCCCAGACTGTGCCCGACCAGTACCGCTCGCCTGCCCGGCCGCAGCGTCGCGGCCAGCACAGCGACCAGATCGTCGACCAGCAGGTCGACGGTCAGCGCAGCGTCACCGAGTTCGCTCTCGCCGTGTCCACGCAGGTCGTAGGCGATCACGCGGTAGGTGCCTGCAGAGGCGTTGATCTGCGGATTCCAGTACTCGATACAGCACGACCAGCCGTGAATGAGCACCAGCACGTCGCCGTCGGCGGGCCCATAAGCATGCACCCGCAATCGAATACCGTCGGATGTGGTGACCGGCACGACGTCGCACGCAACGGTCGGCGGGTTGAATGCGGCAGTCGCGTAGATCCTGGTGCGCAGTCGCCGGGAAGTCTCGCCAGATCCTGAGGCAGGCAACGCAGCGCGCACGGCATCTCCCTTCCGACGATCACCAGTTTCGTAACTGAATGGTAGCTACATGGAGATCGCCTAAAACGTCAGCCACGCGATGAACAACCCGACTCAGGATCCGTGTGTCGTCATCCTCGGCGGCGGAGCGCCGTCTTGGAAGAGTGTGACGACCGGACTCGGGTCGCCCTGAGTATTCGGGTGTGCGGCGTGCCTACGTGAAAACCGGTCACCGGCCCACAGGAGGACCAGGACCGTTCCCTCGACGATGTGGACCCAGCTTCCGAATGCATCGACGCCCATGTAGTAGCGGATATCCGCGCCGCCGACCAACCCGAGGATTCCCCATGCGATGTAGTAGGCCGCACCGATCAGTGCATAGGTGATCGCCGAGGACCGGCGCAGTACCGCCACCAGGCCGATGATTCCGGTATTGAGATGGCACAGCGTATGGAGCAGGTTGACGGTGACGGGAATGAAGCCCAGCACCTGAGTGGTACACGGCTGGACCGGGTTGAACAGCATGGATGTGCAGGTCAGATAAGCTGCAGGGCCGTTGCTGGTGAACCAGGCCGCCATGATGAACACCCCGAACTGGACCGGCGAATCGGTCAGGGCGTGAATGTAGGCCACCAGGATGCGGCGCACTGAAATGAGCATTCGTCTTTCCCTCTCCTGCCATCCACGACACCGCGGGGTTGTCGGGGGTGGGTCCGGGCGGCCCGCCGATCTATGCCGATCGACATAGAGTGGTGTGAGTATCGACTAAGTCGATCGACATAGTCAAGTGATGTGGCAAGGAGCTATCGAGGTAGCGGCCGAGGAGTGCGACGGTCGGCGCTATGGCCTGTCGGGCAGGTATGGTCGGACTCGCACGCGCCGACCACTACTCGCGACGGAATCCATGATGATCGAGCTCGTCCTTGCGGCGGTTGCCGCGGTGGAGGCCGTTGGTTTGGTCGTCTTGATCGTGCTGCTCGCGCGCAGTCGCCGCGCCTTCGACGAACTCCGCCGTGCGTTCGACGATTTGCAGCGCAGGTTCGACACTCGTCAGCTGCTCGTCAATGGTGGTCGCGAGGCGGTGAAGACGGTGTGGGATACCGCTAACCTTCTGCGTAAGAAGGGGTTTCGTGGGGCGGTACTCACGTCGATCGAGAATCTGGCCGGTTGGGCTCAGGTCGAACGACCGGATCTGGCGGGCCTGACGCCGGACGGTCATGTCGTGATCATGTTCTCGGATATCGAAGGATCCACCGCGCTCAACGAGCGGCTCGGCGACCAGGCGTGGGTGAAACTCCTCGGCCGCCATGATCGGCTGGTTCGTGCACGCGTGACGAAGCACGGCGGGCACATCGTGAAGAGTCAGGGCGACGGCTTCATGATTGCGTTCGCGGAGCCCGAGGAGGCAGTGCGCTGCGGCCTGGATGTGCAGGGTGCGCTGAGCAACGGCGCGAAATCCGTTGGCCGCGAGAGTGTTCGCGTTCGGATCGGTATCCACATGGGCAGGTCCGTTCGGCGCGGTGACGACCTGTTCGGCCGAAACGTGGCCATGGCGGCCCGGGTCGCCGGGCACGCGAACGGTGGCGAGATCCTGATCAGCGAAGCCGTGCGTGACTCGATCGTCGACGCGCCGGATATCGCGGTCACCGGCGACCGCGAAGTCGAATTGAAGGGTCTGCACGGCACCCACCACCTCTACACGGTCGAGCGTGCCGAGTCGCCCTAGCGCCGTCGAAGCTGTTGACGCCGAGTGGATTTCGACGTGTTCACAGCGGTGGCGCGTCGGGCTCGAGCAGTCGCTTCGGATGCATGCCGTCGACCTGTCCGATGAACGGCGGGTGGATGCTGTAGCCGAGCATCCGCCGGATGTCCTCGGACACCGCGCGCACGGTGTCGCGGGTCATCGACAACGTGAACGCCTCTTGCGGGCGCAGCCACGGTTCGCAGTATTGGGCGGTGAGGGCCAGCCGCTGGTTGGTCGAGCGGTTGGCGCCGCCGCCGTGCCAGAGGGTGCCGACGAAGAACACGCAGGAACCGGCCTGCATCACCACCGGTTCGCGTTCTTCGTCCGTTGGCATCCGGTGCGCCCATTGATGACTTCCTGGAATGATGTCGGTGGCGCCGTTGTCGGCGGTGAAGTCGTCGATCGCCCAGATGGTCGCTGCGCCAAGGGCTTCCCGCGGTCGCGGGATCGGGTAGAAGCCGTCGTCGGTGTGCAGCATCTGTGCCTGCTCGCCGGGCAGGATGTTGATCACCTGCAGCATCGACAGCAGATAGTTCGGCAGAAACAACCGATCGAGCAAGGCCAATATCCGTGGGTGGTCCGCGATTCGGTCGCAGGTTCGGGTCTTGTTGAGCACGCTGTACACCCGCTGGGTGGTGTGTCCTTCGAAGAGGTTGCGTCCGTGCCGATCCAGCAGCGGCTCGACCGCGGTGCGGATGTCGGCGAGCTCGTCGGGGGAGAGTAGATCGGGCAGGATCACATAGCCGTCCCGCCGCACGGCCGCAAGATCCGCCTCGACGATCGCCGGATCGATGCTCGCGCCGCTGCTCGTGGTCCTTGGATACTTTCCGGCCAGATCACCGCCCAGATCGACCAGTGAGGACACTTCTGTCTGCATAGGATCACCTCGCGATTCATAACATAACTGAATTCTGTTATGGTTCGACTATGGCACGAGCTCCGATTGGTCGTCAACAACTTCTCGACGCCGCCCGCGCGGAACTCGTCCGCGGCAACGGCGTGATCGAACTCGGCGCGCTCACCCGCAGCGCCGGCTTGAGCACCGGCGCGCTCTACCACCACTTCGGCTCCAAAAGTGGTCTGCTGGTTGCGATCTACGACGCCTTCTACGACGGCCTCGCGCACGCCGTCGGCGACGCCCATCTGCCCGCTGACGCCGATTGGCCGACCAGGGAACGCGAACGTACTGGCCGCTTCGTCGCCTACCACTTCGCTGACCCGCTGGCCCCGATCCTGCTCAACCGCACCGCCCCTGACTCCCAACTGACCGAGCTCGAGGCCGCCTACATCCACGCCATGAGCGACAACGCCGCCGAGAACATCCGCGGCGGGCAGCGCAGTGGTCAACTCCCCAGCCATGTCGATCCCGACAGTGCGGGCGCCTACCTCATCGGGGGCCTGCGCCACGGGATCGCCCAACAACTCCGTGCCACCCCGACCCCCACCCCTGACGAGGCCACCGAACGCCTCTGGCGCTTGATCGCCGCCACCCTCGGCATCGAATGACCGTGCGAGCGGGCATTGAATCGCGATGGCCCGCAGCGGCGTTCGCTAGTGGTTCGGCCGCGCAACCCAGCGCAGCGTGGCGGGCCGCAGCACGGTGATCACCGCGACGAGCAGTGCCGCCAACGCTGCCCACGCCACCGTGCCGTGCACTTCCCGTAGCCACGGTGGATCGACCTCGACCCACCAACCGCTCGGCACGACACCGCCTTTGGGGGTCATCAGCAGGAACATCGTCACCAGCACGGACCCGGCGACCAGCCCGAGCCCCGACAGCGTGAGCATCGCCGCGGCCGCACCGCGACCATGCCGCCACAGCCATGCATGCCACAGTGTGCCCGCCGCGAACACGGCCGCGAGCCCCGCCACCATGAAGACGACCGCCCGCTCGTCGGTAGGCAACGGCACGAATCCACTTCTGTAGGTGTGCTTCCGAGCGGTTGCCGCGATCAATATCAGGGTCAACGACAGTGCCGCTGCGCAGACGCCGAGCACTGTCATGGCCATACCCACCACGCTGACGGTGGACGGGGGCCGGTCCGTCGATGTTGCCAACGCACGAACGCGGCGGGTGGTGGCCGACGACGATGCGGCAACGACCGCACCCACCAGGCACACAGCCAAGAGCGCTAACAGAATTGACCGCACTGCTCGATACCCCGGCGGCCCCGGCGCGGCGTCATAGGTAATCGCGTCGCAGATCGAACACGTGGTGTCGAGCATCAGTGGATACAGCCCCGTGTGGAGCAGGGCCAGCATCCCGACGAGAGGAACGGTGGCCGCCCCGAGCGCAACGAGCGCAGGGCCGCGAGTCCGCGCAAGCCACGGCACCAACGCAGCGATCACTGCGGCGAAGACGACTGGCGCCACCAGCGCCGGCACCGTTACGCCCCAGAGGAATTCGACGTCACCTCGATAGCGCGTGTCACCAGGAAAGGCCACCGCCGCCCCGCCGAAATGCACCAGCGCCACCACGACGACATCGAGGGCAACCGTGACCCCGGCCAGTGCCACCGCGACAAGCAGGACCGCTCCTGGCGTCACCCTGCGCAGTCGGCTGGCCGCAGACTCTCGACCGGGCGCCTCGTGGCTGGACAGCTGCGAATCCCCGCTCTGTTTCGAATTCACCTGGCCCCCGAGTCTTGTCGGTACGTGAAGATGTCGTACCCGAGTCTCGATCGCGGCGGGGGCGCGAGCAAGAGTAGAAACACTCGATCAGTCGAGCCGCAAGCCGGTGTGGTGAGCGACGAAGGCGAGCAAGGAGATCAGGGCGTCGTCGGATGCCGGGCCACCACCGGCGTGGCCCTTGCCGACGATGACGTCGAGGAGTACGGGCCCGCCGCTGTCGCGTTGTAGTGCGGCAGCCATCTTGCAGGAGTGCACGGGGGAGACGCGGGTGTCGCTGTCTCCGGCGGTGAACAGTGCAGGGGGCCAACGGCGTTCGCCGGCCGAGGCGGTGACGTTGTAGTACGGCGAGTACCGCAGCAGGACCGACAGTGCGGTCGGATCGTCGGCGGAGCCGTATTCTTCGCGCCAGGCACGGCCGAGGCCCCAGCGTTCGTAGCGGACCATGTCGAGCGGGGCGCCCGCGCTCACGATCGCGGCGTACGCCCCTGGTCGCTGCACCATCGCACCGACCGCCATCAGTCCGCCGTTGCTGCCGCCGAGCAGTGCCAGACCGTCTCGGCGGGTCCAGCCGGTCTCGACCAGCCAGTCGCCAGCGGCGTGCAGGTCGGCGAACGCGTTGAGCTTGTGCGCGCCGGCACCGTCGCGGTGCCAGCGGCGTCCGCGTTCGCCGCCGCCGCGCACGCCCGCGATGACCATGATGCCCCCGGCCCGCACCCAGGTGAGCGTGTCCGGCTGGTAGCCGGGCCGGAAGGTGATGCCGAAGCCGCCGTAGCAACTGAGGATGGTCGGCCGCGGCACCCGAGGTCCGGTCGGCGACAGGACCGTGACCGGCACCTCGGTGTCGGGCCCGGAGCGGTAGGTCGTTCGGGTGACGGTGATGCCGGACAGGACCGGCGGCGCAGACTCGGTCGCGCAGACCTGACCCGATCGCAGATCGAGCCGCCAGCGACCCATCGGCCGGATCCAGTCGGTATAGCTGAGCTCGAGCACCCCCGGCTCGTCGGTGGATTTGACCGCCGCTACCGTTCCCGCGCCGGGCAATTGGACATCGCGCAGCCGGGTGCCGTGCTCCGCGTCGTGCACCGACAGTTCCGCGCAGCCGTCCCTGGTGCGCAGAATCAACAGCCGGTCTTCGCCGTCGGCAGCGGCCAGGGCGAACGCGGCGAGCACCGCGGGTTCGTCGGACGGTACGAGCAACCGCCACGGCCCCCAGCCGCCCGACGGCACCGGATCCGCGACGAGCACTTGCCCGAATTCGCAGGCGGCGGTGGAGATCGCCAGGATCCGGCCCGCTGCGTCGAGCACGACACCGGCCGAGGAAAGCCCGCCGAGATCGAGCTGCATCGGCGAACCACCCTGGGCGACATCGGTGATCGAGACGCGAGTGGTTCGGCTGGTTCCGGTCCTAGCCGTGACGACGAGCCAGCGGTCGTGCCAGAAGGTGAGGTGGTACCGGCCGACCGGGTTGTCGTCGCCGATGATCAGTTCATCGGTCGCTGATCCGACCCGGTATCGGTAAACCCCGCTGCCGCAACGGTTGTCGTGGCGTCGCACGTAGAAGAACCCGCTGTTGTCGGCGAGCCACTCCACCGGCGCATACCGGGTCAGCGCGCACGTCCGCAGGACATCGCCGGTCGCGGTGTCGAGTAACGAGAGTGGGGTCGCGTCCTCGGCGCCGCCGACACTTGCCTGCACAGCCACGAACCTGCCGTCGGGCGACGGCGTCCAGCGGCGCAGGAGCGCCCCTGCGCCAAGGACTTTCGCGTCGAGCAGGGTGCGCCAGTCCGCCGTCGGTCCGTCGGCGACCTGAAGTTGCCACGGGCCGACCAGATGTGCGCGGCTCACCCGGAAGCGCATCGTGCCTGCGGATTTCACCGGCGAGTCGGCAGGGCCGGGAACAACGGTGTCGCGCAGCGCCTCTTGTAACCGCTGTCGGCCGGGGAGCGCGGTGAGATAGTTGTCGGCCAGTTGTCGCTGGGCGGTGATCCAGGTGCGGCTGTCCGGGTCGTCCAGGTCTTCCAGCCGCCGGAACGGGTCCGGAATCCGGATGCCGTGCAGCACATCCCACGCATCGGACGCGGGGGCGTGGGGATACTCGGGATTCATTGCGCCACCTGCACTATCGGTTTGTCGTTGTGGGAAGCGGGGGTGCGGCCGACGGCGAGGAGGAAGGCGACGGCGGCGACCAGGTCGACGGCGACGAACGTCCAGATCCCGGTGCGTGCGCCGAAGTGTTCGCCGAGCACGCCGCCGAGTACCGCGCCGAGCAGATTGGCTGCCGTGGTCCCGGTGGACAGCAATGCACCGACCCGCGCGAAGTAGCCGTCACCGACGCCGTCGCCCATCACCGTCACCAGTGCGATGTTCAGCAGCGCACCGAAGAACATCGGCACCGCCGCACCGAGGCAGGCGGCGATCAGCACGGTTGCCGTCGACCCTGCCGCCAGCGGCAGCGCAACGGTGCCGACGGCACAGCCGAGCACCGCGATCGACAACACCCGCCGTGCGGGCACCGCCCTGGCGTGCACCCGCGGCGCCACCAATGCTCCTGCGGCGGCGCACAGAGTCGCGAGGACGGCCGGAATCCCGTACACCGCAACAGGTAACGCCACCTCGTCGAGCAAGAACACCGCGCGCAACGCCGTGACACCGCCGGAGGCCGCCCCGCCGACCAAGAGATACATCGCCAATGCGGCAAGCAGGGAGTGACCGCGCAATGCCCGTACGCCGTCGAGGAATTCGCGCCCGAAACCGTGTCGCTGCTCGGTCGGTCGCCGGTCGGGTGCCGCCAGCCGGGTGAGGCAATAGGCGCTGAACAGATACGTGAGGGCGTCACAGGCGAACATCGCCGCCGCGCCGACCGCGGCAACGAGCGGTCCCGCTACGGCGGCCGCGACCGAGCGCGACACCATCGTGGTGGACTGCAGCCCGGCGCGCGCCCGACCGAGATTGGTGACGCCGAGCGTCATGAGATGGCTGAAGTAGAGGCCCTCGATCGCTACGCGGGCCAGGCCGAGGACGAAGGACAGCGCGGCCAGTCCCGCCACGGTCAGCATGCCGGTGAACATCGCTGCCGCACAGCACAACACCGCTGTCGCAGCGACCAGGTCGGCCGCGAGCAACACCCTGCGCGGCCTGCTCACCCGGTCGAGGAGCACGCCTGCGGCGGGACCGAGCAGCAACGGCGGAATCATCGCGCTGGCCACGATGAGCGAAACCTCGTGCGGCCCAGCGCCGAGCCCGACGACCGCGACCACGGAGACCGCGGTGCCGGTGAGGGTGCTGCCGAAGGTCGAGGCCGCCTGCGCGACCCGGTAGGTCCGCAGGTCGGCCTCGGTCGTGGTGGCGTGGACTGATGCGCTCATCACGTCACCCGAAATACGCGTCGTCGCAGTGGACGACCGAGAGCACGCTGATCGGTGCGTCGTCGAGAAGTTCTTCGTCGGTATCCATGGTCGCCAACGCGACCAGGTTCTGGATTTCCATGGTTCTTTCCTGAATTGTTCGGTCTAGGAACGGACTTCGCCGGGCGCGGGTCACCCTGCGCCCGGCGATTCGTCGGATTACACCGCCACCTCTTCCTCGATGCAGTGGTGGTTGCTGATCGAGCTGTCCGGCGCGTCAGTGCCGAGTTCGGGGTCGGACTGCAGCTGGAGCTTCAGTACGTTTGTCATGGTCTTTCACCTCCTTTCGTGGTCTCGGTGTTGTCGGATCACAGGTCCACCTCTGCTTCGAGGCAGTGATGGTCGCTGATGGAGCTCACCGGTGCGTCGTCGCCGAGCTCGGCGTCGGCCTGCAGTTGCAGGATCTTGGTCATGCTGTTTCACCTCCGCTGCTGTCTTGTCGTGGCAGGGTGCTCGGCTCACATCACCTCTTCCTCGGCGACGCAGTGATGGTCACTGTTGGAGCTGATCGGTGCGTCGTCGCCGAGTTCGGCGTCGGACTGCAGCTGGAGCTTCAGGATCTTGGTCACGTAATTCACCTCCCTTGGTTGTCTCGTTGTGGCAGGGGCGCTTTGGTCACATCACCTCTTCCTCGGCGACGCAGTGATGGTCGCTGTGGGAGCTGTGCGGTGCGTCGTTGTCGAGCTCGGTGTCGGACTGCAGCTGGAGCTTCAGGATCTTGGACATGTGGTTCACCTCCTTTCGTTGTCTCGTGTGGCGTAGGTGGTCTGGTCACCGCACCTACTCCTCCTCGCCGTCAGCGCAGTGATGGATGCTCGTTGCGCTGAACGGCGTGTCGTTGTCGAGCTCGGTGTCGGACTGTGACTGCAGCTTCAGAACGTCGGTCATGGGTTCACCTCCGTTCCTGATGTAGTTGTGGTGGTCGGGGCGGTCAGATGGTTTGCGGGGCAACGGATCTACCGGGCAGGCCAGCGGCCGATTCGAGGCAGTGGTCCAGGGTGAACAGCGGATCCGCGACGCCGGCGACGGCGTGCTGGAGGGCGAGCAGGATGCCCGCGGAACCGCTGGCGAGGTCCGCGCTGAGGCGCTGGCCGAGACCACCGAGCCAGCGGACCCCGGTGTCACCCGGGATCGCATGCATGAACAAGGCGGCCGGTCGCATCGGTGCGTCGGCAAGGAACTTCTCGTCGGGGAAGCGGGCCGCGACGTCGGCGTGCACGAGCATCAGCCCGGCCTGGCCCTGCAACAGGCCGGGGCCGACCGTGAACCGAATGCCAACGGTGCGAACGCAGGTGCGCAGCAGCTCGGCGAGTTCCGGATCGGGCCTGCGGCCGAGGTAGCGGGCGAGTACGTGGACGTAACCCGCGCTACCGGAGCCCAGGTACGGCATGTTGCGCCGGTCGGCGTCCGAGACTCGGAAACCCAAGGCGGCCACCGGCATCGGCTCGGCGTGCCCGAGTTCGTCGCGGAGCAGCCGGAGTCCGCGTTCGAACGGTTCGTCCATGCCGGTGAACATCGACAGGTAGTACAGGGCGAGTGCGATACCGGGGCGTCCGTGCACGAGCCCGGACTGATGGTCCCGGCCGAGCGCGGGGATCAGCGCATCGCCGTCGGGCAGCGCATCGAGCAGCCGTGCGGCCTGGTCGAGATGGTGCTGGTCGCCGGTGCGATGGAAGAAGGACAGATGGGTCATCGCGACGCCCGCGGCGCCGCCGCCCCACCCGGCCGACTCGGTCGTGAGCCGGTGCCGGTCGGCCTCGGCCAGCAGCGTCACGGCAGCGTCGCGCTCACCGAGATCGTCCAGGACCCAGGCGATTCCGGCATTGCCGAACAGCAGACCCGGTCCGGTCGTTGCCGCGTCGCGCAGCGCGAGGGTGCGCAGGCGTTCGACGACCAGGGGGTCGATCTCGCGGCCTGCGGCGCGCAGTGCGTGCAGGACGCCTGCGGTGCCGTAGGCGACGCATCGAGTGTTGGACCGATGTCCGGCAGGCGCCGTCGGATACGTCCAGCGCGGATTGTCGAGATCGACCATGCGTTCCAGCGCTTCGGCCGTGCGGTCGCGCAGCCAGCGCGTCGCATCACGTGGTGCGGAGCGCACCTCGGCGGGCGAGGGCATGCGCTGCTCGTCGAGCGCGGGCCGGGACCGCAGCGCGACCGTCCAGAGCTCCTGCGGCGGCGGGCACCGTTCGGCCAGCTCGGCATACAGGTGATCGAGCGTCTCCGGGCTGCGCCGGACCGTCTCGTGCATGGGGAAGACCAGCAACTGCGCGATCGCGGTGAGCGCGTACTCGTCGACGCGCAGTGGATCGACCGATGACCGGGTGCCCGGCGAGCGCGATTCGGGTGGTTCGTACCCGGGTGTGCCGAGCATGCCGAGCGGATGGTCGATGGGCTGGGTGGCTTCGAAGTCGATGAGCCGCACCGTGTCGTCGTCATCGACGAGGATGTTGCCGGGGGAGAGGTCCACGAACGCGTAGCCGAGGTCGTGCAGGACGGCCAGCTGTGCGGCGAGTTGATCGAGAATATGCGTGCAGCGCCGGTAGTGGGCGGCGAGCACCTCGGGGTCCTGCTCGGCCTGGATCAGCGGCGAGTTCGCGACCACCCACTTGATGAGCGTGCGGCCGGGCAGGAACTCGGTGACGAGGAAGGTGTGCTCCCACTCGGTGAACAGCTCGAGTGGTTCCGGAGCCAAGGTCGGCGCGGCGGCGTGCAGGGCGCGCAGTGTCAGATACTCGCGCCGGAGGCGGCTGTGTGCGTCCTCGTTGCCTGCGTAACCATTGTGCGCCCGAGCCTCTTTCACGAACACGGTGGTGCCGTCGGCGCGGCGGGCGCGGTATGCGCCGCCGGCATTGCTCGGCTGCAGCACGGTCTCGAAGGTGTACCCGTGGAAGTTGACCTCGTCGTCACCGTCGGCCTCGGCAACCGGGCCGAACGGATCGACGACGCCTGCGGGCAGCAGGAATTCGGGGCGGCGCTCGTCGGGGACCTCGGTCCCGTCCAACGCGCGCATCGTCGATTCCCTGGTGCCGTCGGGCTGCAGACGGTAGCGCGCTCGGAACGAGCCGTAGCGGTAGGAGACACACTGCGAGGCGCCGAACCGGCGATCGGTGAGCACGTATGGCCCTGCGATACCGGACAATTCGCGTTCCAGCCGTTCGAGCAGAGCGTAGGCGAGCTGTGGGGTCGGGGGATAGATGGCACAGAACTTGCCGCTCTGGACGCGGTTGCCGTGCTTGCCGTGCAGCCACAGGAAGTACTGCCTGCCGGTGAGATGCTTGAACGAGACACCGAGATCGGCGCACGCGGCGCTCACCACATCGAGCACCTGCTGTGCGGAAGCGAGCGCACTCGACACGTGCACCTTCCAACCCTGGGCCGGTACTACGGAATTCGGCGGTGTCCACTGGGTCCACACTTCGAACTCGTGCCGCGTCCAGCCTTCGGGCGGCCGGGTCGGGTTGTAGCGCCTGCCCGGATCGGTGCGATCGAAGGGTTCGTAGAAGTCGGGGTGGGCGAACGTGAACGCCGTATCCTGAGCCATTTCGGTGCTGCCCTTCCGGGATTCGGCCTGGTCGCCGGGGAATCGAACGACTCAAGAATGGCCGGGGACCCCGCATCGGCGAATCGGCCTGCTGCGGTGTTCCGCGCCTACCGCAGCGCGATGAGAAAGCTCATCGTGCCGTGGTAGCCCCATGTTTCGTGCGACACTGCTGCGCATGACGAAGCAGACCTTGGTCGTCGTGTACGCGGTCGACGGTGCGGGTGCCACCGGGGAGCGCCTCGGTGCGGGCACCTTGATCGAGTCGGATTTCGTGCTGGTCCATCCGCTGTTGAATCAGGCGCTGGCCGCGCAGCAGCGACCGGTGCGCGTCGGCGTCTTCGCCGCCGAACACGACATCACCGAGGTCATCGATGTGGCGCAGGTCAGGGTGGTGCCCGACGCACCGGAACTCGTGTTTCTCGAACTCGCGGTCGCTTCGAGGGCGCCGGAGCACGGTCTACCGCTCACGCTTGTCGACGAGGAATTCGGCATCGAGCGGTTCCATATGCCGACCAACGACGAGATCGTCGCCGCCGTGCGCCAGGTGCTCGCCGACGTGCCGCCGCCACCCCCGGCACCGCATGACCCGTTCGCGGAGTTGATCGCCGAAGCGGGGTTGCCGCCAGGGGCGGGTGGCGAGCCCGTGGAGGATCCGATCCGGTGGATCCGGCGCCTGTTCGGCGGCGGGTGATCCCACCAATTCGGTAGCCGGGGAGGCTGTCTCGGCAGGTGAGAGCGGGTTGAACAGCCAACCCGCCGCAGCGATTCGTGGGAAACTGCTGCTCATGACGCGACGGACAGTGCTGGGGCGACGCGGCAGTTCGCGTCGGGCTGCGGCGGTTCCCGCGTCCGATGGGCGCACCGCGCCTGCGGAAGCTGTTGGGGTGGCGTTGGCTCCGCTCCTGCGTCGTCGGGTCGCCGACGTGGCACTGGTCATGGTCGCCGGTGCGGTGGACCTGGCCTTCTGGAGTGGGGACCAGAAGATGGCGGGCGGCGCGACGCTGCCGCTGTGGGTGGTGCCTGCCGCCGCCATCGCCCTGTGCGCCACGTTGCTGCTGCGACATCGGTTTCCGCTGGGCGTGTGGGTGGTGGTGTGGCTCTACACCACCGTCAATCTGGTTGTCCCCGGTTACTTTCCGGTCGCGTACTTGCTTGTGGCGGTGTACACGGCGGCGAGCAGCGTGCCCGCCTCGACCGCACGGCTGATATTCGTCGCCTCTGCCTTGCCGCTCGGCTTCTTCAGCTACCGGACCACACAGTCGACCCCGTCCCAAGCCCGAGTTGTCGACTTCATCGCCGTCGCGGCGACCTGGGCGATCATCCTGTCCATCGCCTGGGGGCTCGGCAGGCTGGCCAACCTCCGCGAACAGCATGCGCGCGCCGAGCGCGAGCGCATCGCCGCCGAAGCCGAAAAGGCGCTTGCCGCACAGCGATTGCGGCTCGCGCACGAGCTGCACGACAGTGTCACGGGCGCGGTGGCGGGCATGATCCTGCACGCGGGGGCCGCCCGCGCACTCGCAGGCGGTGGCGACCAACGGGTGCGGCAGGCGCTGGAGGTCATCGAACAGGCAGGCGCGCAGGCGATGACCGAATTGCACTCGATGCTCGGACTGCTGCGCTCTACCGACCCCGATGGCACCGTGCCCGCCCGGCTCGCCGATGTCGAGCGGCTGCTCGAATCCGCCCGTAGCGCAGGCCTCGACGTGCGGGTCGACGTAACCGGCACCGCGCGACCGTTGCCACCTGAGGCCGACCTCGCGGCCTACCGGATCGTCCAGGAGTCGCTGACCAACGTCACCAAACACGCGGGCCGAGGCGCGACGGTCGAGCTCGGCATCGCCTGGGACAAACGCGTTCTCGACCTCACCGTGCGCAGCTTCGGCGGATGCGCGCCGCCCGCAGCGGCCGCCGCGCTGTCGACCGGGAACGGGCTGCGCGGACTGCGGGAACGTCTCGACGCGCTCGGCGGCGAGCTGATCTCCAGGCCGGACAACGACGGCTGGTACCTGCACGCCACGCTGCCCGCTGCTGCGTCGATCGAGGTGTCGTGACGATTACCGTGCTTGTCGCCGAGGACGAGGCGCTGGTTCGCGCGGGCTGTGTGCTGTTGCTCGGCACCGCACCCGACATCGAGGTGGTCGGCGAGGTCGGCGACGGCGCGGCCGCGATCGACGCGGTGAAAACGCTTGCACCCCAGGTGGTCCTGATGGATCTGCGGATGCCGATCCTGGGCGGCGTCGGCGCGACCAAGGCGATCACCGCCACTGCGGACGCACCGGCGGTGCTGGTGCTCACCACCTTCCAGGAAGACTCCGCTGTCCAGGAGGCGCTGGCCGCAGGCGCGAGCGGTTTCCTGCTCAAACATGCCGCACCCGCCGACCTCGTGCAGGCGGTCCGCTGCTGCGCGGCGGGTGAGGGCTGGCTCGATCCGGCCATCGTCGGCGGCGTCCTCGGTGCGCTGCGTCGGGCTGGGCCCCGGGTGGTCACCGCACCCGCCACGCTCTCGGCGTTGACCGCGCGCGAGCGAGAAGTGTTGGTGCTCATGGCACGCGGGCGCTCCAATGCCGAGATCAGTGCCGAACTGTTCATCAGTGAGGCGACCACGCGCACCCATGTCGCGCACGTGATCGCCAAGACGGGTTCTCGTGATCGAACCCAGGCGGTCGTGCTGGCCTATCAGAGCGGCATGATGAGTTGATCAGCTCGCATCGATGCGCTGGAACTGGTAGTCGTCCAGCGGGAAATGGGTACTGCGCCAGGCGGATTCCACCGTCGTGGTCGGGCGCAGCGGCACATCACCGTGGATATCGAAGTAGTAGCTGTTCGCCGTCGCACAGCTGTCCTGCCAGAAGATCTGGTGCCTGCGGCGGGCCAGCATCTCGGCGAAGAATCGTTCGTTCGCCTCGGCCGTGACCTCGATGTGGTTGGCGCGCACCGCACGTGCCTGTTTCAGGCAGCGCAGGATGTGCGCGGTCTGGGCCTCGATGAGGGCGAAGTATGAGGAGCCGTTGTAGCCGTATGGGCCGAAGATGGCGAAGTGGTTCGGGAAACCGGGGACGCTGACGCCCTCGTAGGCGTGCAGGCGGTGTTCGTGCCACCAGCGTTCGAGATCGCGGCCGCCAGCGCCGAGGAGCCGGTAGGTCGGCATGTTGCCCGGGTCCATCACCTTGAAACCTGTTGCGAGGATGAGGACATCGATGCCGTGGCGGGCGCCGTCGGCGGTGTGCACGGCGCTGTCGTCGATGTGGGTGATGGAGCTGGTCTCCAGGTGGACGTTGGGGCGGTTGAACGTCCGGAGGTAGCTGTTGTGAAAGCTCGGCCGCTTGCAGCCGAGTCCGTAACGCGGCGTGAGCTTGTCGCGCACGACCGGATCGTCCACCTGGCGGCGCAGGTAGGCGCGGCCGAAGCGTTCGCCGAGCGGGCCTGCGGGGAGGATGCCGTGGAAGTGCGCGGCGATCGGGAAGGTCACCTCAACGAAGGCCTGGCTCGCGGCTCGGACCACCCGCTGGGCGCCTGGGACACGACGCAGCGTCCAGCGAAACGAGCCGGCAAGGGGGACGTCGGGTTTCGGCAGACACCAGATCGGTGTGCGCTGGAACACCGTCAGATGCTCGGCGCGCGAGGCGATCTCGGGGATCACCTGGACGGCGGACGCGCCGGTTCCGATGATGCCGATGCGCTTGCCGTCCAGCTCCTGGTCGTGATCCCACCGGGACGTATGCATGACCGCGCCGGCGAAATCGTCGATTCCGGCGATGTCGGGCAAATTGGGCCGGGTCAGCACACCGGCCGCGTTGATCACGAACCGCGCGGTCGACACCTCGCCCGCCGCGGTGGTGAGCCGCCACAGGTTGCGGTCCTCGTCGTACTCGGCCGAGCTGATCGAGGTGCCGAGCCGCAGGTAGGGGCGCAAACCGTACTTGTCGACGCAGTGTTCGGCATACCGTTTCAGCTCGCGCCCCGGTGCGTAGGTGCGGGTCCACGTCGGTCGGGGCTCGAAGGAGTACTGGTAGCTGAACGACGGGATATCGACCGCGATGCCCGGGTAGGTATTCCAGTGCCAGGTGCCGCCGACGCCGTCGGCCTCGTCGAGGATGACGAAGTCCGCGAACCCGGCGTCGAGCAGCTTGATGCCGAACCCGATGCCGGCGAAACCCGCACCGATGACGACGATTTCATGGTCGGGCGGTGCGCTGATCTGCATAGCGTTCTTCCCATTCGACGGGGGCTTCATGCCCGAGCCAACACGTCTTGAACCGCGCCGGGTAACAGCCGGAGGCTGTGATAAGCGAGTTGCGCCTCGATGCCCACCGAGACCTGCGCACGATTGTGGGCGACCGCGCCGACGATCGCCTTCGCGACGCTGTCCGGCGCATGGCTGTAGCTGAATGCCTTTGCCATCCAAGCTCGTTCGCTGATCGCGCTGCCCCGCAGGCGCGTTCGGTCGAGGATTCCGGTGTTGATGACGCCGGGACACACCGCGCTGACCCCGACATGGTTGGCGGCCCAGTCCGCGCGCAGGCATCGGGACAGCATGACGACGGCGGCCTTCGACGCGCAGTACGTCGCCATCCGTTTGTTGGGGATGTACGCCGCGCCCGAGGCGACATTGACGATATGTCCGCTGCCGCGCTCGACCATCGCCGCGCCGAACAGGTGGCAGCCGTGCACCACCGCGTCGAGGTTGATCGAACGCAGCCACTGCCAGTCGTCGAGGGAGGTGTCGAGGAAGGGGCCGCCGACCCCGACGCCCGCATTGTTCACCAAGACATCGACCGGTCCCACTGTCGTGGCGACGGTGTCCGCAAGTGCCCGCAGCGCGCCGACATCGGCGACGTCGCAAGGGAATACGTGTGCCTGGCCGCCCGCCGCGCGACACGCCGCCGCGCTGGCGTGCGCGGCTGATTCGTCGATGTCGACCACGCACACCTGCGCGCCGAGCCCGGCATATCGCTTCGCGGTGGCGGCGCCGATGCCGTTGCCTGCTCCGGTCACCACCACGACCGCGCCGCGTGGGTCGATGCGGCTCATCGGGCGGTCTCGCGGCGACGCGCGGTCATCCGGATGCCGTGACGAGGCCGCAAGGTCAGCGTGGCTTCCGGCTCGACAGGGTGTCCCGGCACGAGATCGAACACGTACTTCTGGCTGAACATGGCGGCGATGAGGACGGATTCCATAGTCGCGAAGCTGGATCCGATGCAGATGCGCTTGCCGCCGCCGAAGGGCAGATAGGCCGAGCGCGGGCGGCCCTTGCTCGCGCCGGGCAGGAACCGCGACGGGTCGAATTCGTCGGGGTTCGGCCACAGCTTCTCGTCGTGGTGAATGTGATGCACCGGGATGATCACCGCGGTGCCCTTGCGCACGTGATGGCCGTCGATCACGTCGTCGTCGACGGCGACGCGGGGGATCGCCCACGCGGGGGAGTAGTAACGCATCGCCTCCAGGAAACACGCTGTGGTCCAAGGCAATTGCGCAATGTCTTCGGCGGTGGGCGTTCTGCCTTGCAGGACCGTGTCCACCTCGTCGAGCAATCTGGCTCTGGCGTCCGGGTTGAGCGCGAGCAGATACCACATCCAGGACAGCGCGTTCGCGGTGGTTTCGTGTCCGGCGAGCATGAAGGTCAACGACTCGTCGCGCACCCGCTTCAATGGCAGTCGACCGTCGTCGTCCGCGGCGTTGAGCAGATGGTTGAGGAGGTCAGGCGAGTCGGTCGGGTGCTCGACGCGGTCGTTGACGAGATCCCAGACGGCGCCGTCGAGGATCCTGACGATCTTCTGGATGCGATGCAACGGCGGCGGCAGCGGCACCGGGGTGAACGCGGTCCGTGCCGCGGCCCGCCACAGCAGCTTCGGCGGTGCGGCGACGAGGAAGACGCGCTCCAGTCGTTCGGCGAAACGCAGTCCGCCCGTGACGTATCCGGACATGCTGTGCGCGATGCGGCCGAATTGCTGGCCGAACAGGGCGTTTCCGACGACATTGAGGGTCAGCTCGACCATCTCGCCGACCATGTCGATCTCGACCCGGCCGGAGTGCGCGTCCAGCGCATCGATGCTCGCCTGGATCGGTTCGATCATCAGGTCGACGAGCCCGTTGAGATGCCGCCTGCCGAACATCGGGGACAGCAGCGTGCGATGGCGTTGCCAGGATTCGTCCTCGTCGGTGAACAGGCTGACCCCGAGCAGCGCGCGGAGCAGCTCGTATTCGAACGATTTGTGATAGTTCAGCCGCCCGGCGTGCAGGACGTGATCGACGTGCTCGGGGTTGGTGAGTGCGAGAAAGCGGCGGGTGCCTGCTCGGAAGCGGAGCATTTCGGTGCCGCGCATGCGCGCTATCAGGCCGCCCTGCTCCTCCAGCCCGATGGTCAGCGCTTCCACGGTGGCGACGAGCGCGTTGGCGTGTTTGGCGGGTCGTCCCGGCAGCAGCACCTGTCGAGTGCGGGTCTGTCGGTCCTCGGTGACTGTCGACATTGCCGAATTCCTTTCTCGGCCAACCAGGTCGGGGCGAGTTGCGGTCTCGCCGCGGAGAGTGGGGCCGATGTGCACCATTGGTGCCGCATGGCATCAGTTTGTGTTCGACGGGTCCTGGTTGTCAAGATGTAGGTGTGCGAGGAGGAACGTGGGGCGGCCGGACCGCCGCTGAACGCCGCGCCGAACGTCGCAGCCGTTTCATCGATGCGACCATCGGTATCTGGCGCGAAGACGGCTGGGCGGCGGTGTCGAAACGGCGGGTCTGCGCACTGACCGGAATCAACGATCGGTACTTCTACGAGGAGTTCACCGACCTCGACGGCCTGCTTGTCGCGGCATGGGAGAGCGTGCGCGACGACATGCTCAGCGTGATCGCCGACATCTATCGGCAGAGTCAAGGAGAGCGACCGGATGTGATCGCGCATCGCGCCGCGGCGGAAATCGTCGACAAGTTGGCTGCCGACCCCGCCTACGGTCGAATCCTGCTGATGCACCACGGCGGTAGCCCCAGGCTCGAGGTCTGCCGCAGCACCGCGGTTCAGATGACCAGTGATCTGGTGGTCATTGCGGCACAACGGTTTCTGCCGCCCGACGCGGACCAGAAACAGATTCGCATGGCCGCGATCTTCGGCGTCGGCGGCTTCGTCGAGCTGGTCAGTGCCTGGCAGTCCGGCGTCTTCGACGGCACCGCGAAAGACATCGTCGACCATGTCGACACCCTGGTGCAGGCCTTCGCACAGACCTACTTCAAGCCGGGGTCGATCGGTGAGTTCTCCATGGCAGATGCCGCGAACAAGCCCTGAGCAGCTGCGGTAGGTAGCCGTCTCCGCTTGGTCGGAGACGTGCGTCACATTGCGTTGACCTGGATCTCGGGGCCACCAATTATGAACGAAGTTCATATTGAACCTTGTTCAGAATAGGTGGACTTATGCCGACGCAATGGGGCGATCGGGAGGCGCGACGCCGCGATATTCTCGAAGCAGGACGAATGCTGTTGCGCGAGAATGGCATCGGTGAATTGCAGATGCGTGGAGTCGCGCAGCGCGCCGGTGTCGGGTTGGGCACCGTGTACACCTACTTCGCGACGAAAGAGGCGTTGTACGCCGCCATGTACGCCGAACGTCTCGACCGGATGCTGGCCGAGATCGAACCGGAACTCGCCGCCGCGGACGACTTGGGTGAGCTGTTCGTGCTGATCGCCACCGCCTACCGCGATGTGTACGCGGAGTTCGGCAAGGAACTCGACGTGCTGTCGCTGGTCGGACGCAAAGACGACCTCGATCCGGCGACCGCCGATCAGCTGGTCATGGCGGCGGGACGCCTACTCGCCGCACTGCAGTCGTTCGGCAGCCGACTCGGCCTCGAAGAACCCGAGCTGGCGCTGGTCGTGCTGTGGTCCACCGTCGTGGGACTGGCCGATCACTTCACCAGTCTCCGTCGCCACATGCACAGCTATACCTGGGATCAGGCGGTCGGCATGGCGGCGCGGACCTTTGTCTGTGGTCTCCTCCCGAAGGACGTTCGGTATGAATCTCGTTGATCGACTGGTCGCCTTCGTGTTGCCGCGCGCCGTCGCGACCCTGCGGCGGCAGAGAAACGGGACTTCCTCCGTAGTCGGGTGTCGCGCTTCGAACAACCGCGCGACATCTATCTCAGCACCGAGATACCGCGCACCTCGACCGGGAAAATCGACCGAAAAGTATTGCGCCACAACAGTGCAGCTGCGGATTGAAAGATAACGGCGATTGTGTCGGCGCTTTGTGCGTCGACGCCCGTACATCAAATAGATCCATTCGCTATAACGCAGGTTTACGAAGACTTTGCCGACACGGGTGGTATCACGCGATATGAACGTTGATCTTATCCGATGAACGGTCGCTGAACGCGTTGCTGCTCAAACGTTTTCGTTGTCATTCGGCACGGCGAAACCGGGCCGACTATGTGATATCTATCAGCTGTTGCGCGGCCATTGACAACCAGTGGACGAATGCTGAATTGTGGCGGGGACGGGAATGGGCCGAACCGGCCCGATCCGAGCACACCGCCGGGCGCGCACCGGCAGATCGGGATTGTTGTGAGCGAGAACAGGCGTCCGGTGTTGGTGCCGAACGCGCTGACTCGAGACCGAACAAGACTCACCGTCGGCGACTCGACCCGATCAGTCGTGCCAAGACCAGCCACCCGCGCGTGGAACCCGCCCCTGTTAGGAGATTCGATGACCCTGCCCAAGCGGCCGGACCATGACATCACCCAGCTACGCGAGGTCGCGGACCGAATCGCGACCCTCATCCAGCGGAATGTGGAAGGCACTGGGGGACTGCCTCGGCTGGTCGATGCGCTGAAGCAGAGTGGGCAGATCGCGGACCTGCTGATCGAGTACTCGGTGCGGTGGTTCAACGACAACCACGGTGAGTCGATCCTGCTCGGGCCCGAGCTCTACTGGCTGCTGACCGAGACCGTCCCGCACGAAGAGGACGGCGGAGGTTCGGAGGTGGACTGCCACCCGGTCACCCGCACCAGGCAAATGCTGCTGATCTGCGTGCTGGAAAAGCTGTCGACCAGGCCGTGGCGCCCGGAAACGGCCGAGGACGCCGCCGCGCTCGTCAAACACCGCTACAGCAACAACGCGATGCCGGTGCTGCCCACTCGTCAGCCCGCCGAGGTCGAAGGCGTAATCACCACATCGCAATTCACCTGACATCCCTGCGCAGGTGTCGCTGGGAGTTGCGTGTCTTATTCCGGTGTTCCTGACTGTGGGAATTCATCCCGCGGAGATGGCCGATATCGTAAGTATCACGCCTGGTTCGCGTCGCGACCTGTGCGGTGGGTTGCTCGCGAATCGCTGGCGATCACGAGCGTGCCGCGTTTGGTAACCACCAGCGGCGCAGGCAGTTCGTGTGCTTTTGCCACGGCCTGATCCGGCGGCACGAATCTGACGATCAGATAGTCGGCGATCGCCGCCGCGTCGGGAAGCGTGAGCAGGGGAGCGTCCCAGTTGTCCACGGTCACGTGAGCGAAGACCGATCCGACGATCCCGGGAGCCTCTTCGGCATCGAACGGCGTCGGCGCTGGCCGCCACACGGCGGCCAGTTCCGGTGAGTCCCGGCGGCTGATCGCGCCGGCGATCAGTGCGCCGCCCGGCCGCAGCACTCGATGCGCGGCGCGCACTGCGACGGCAGGATCCGGCAGATGGTCGAAAACGTTCACCGCGACCACCGCATCGAAGACCTTGTCCGCGAACGGAATTGCCGTGACATCCGCCAGGACCACCGGGCCGGGCACGGTCGACAGCAGCGCCGCGGCCGCATCCAGGCCCACCACCCACGGCGGATCGGGCAGCATGCACACGGCGGCGCCGAACGCGCCGTCCCCGCAACCGAGATCAAGCACGCGAGCAGCGCGCCGCTCGGCAATCACGCGAGCGATCTTCTCGTACAAGGTCGGACCGGGACGCAGGTAAGCCGCGGTGATCCGGCTACCGGCACGGAACCGTTCCGGATTCGCGTCGTAGTCTCGCTCGGTCACCACCAGCCTAGTATTCCTGAGCTGGCGGTTTCAGCTGGTGTGCTGCGGTTCAGCCTGCGGTGGAATCGGTGGCGCTCGGGCAGCCGCGGGACAGGCTGGCGGCGATGTCTGTCGCGGTGAGGGCCGCCGAGGTTTTGGTGGCGAGGTACTCGGCCCAGTGCGTTTCCTGTTCCAGTACTTGTTCGGAGCCTGTTGTCGCGCAATGGAATTGCGCTGCCGCCTGGAACTCGTCGAGGACGAAGACGACGTCGACGGCGACCTTGCGGTGGGCGGCGACGGTGATCGCCGCGATCGGGCGCCCTTCGACGAGATGTTTGACGTGCACCGTGGCCAGCGCCAGGTCGCGGACGCGCGGCGTGCTGATGCCGACGACGTTGCCGTAGCGCCATCGGCGCGCCGACGGTCCGCCCGATTGGCCTGCTGCCTCGTGTACTGCGAGGATGAGCTCGCCGAGAGCCGAGGCTGACACAGTCACCTCGTAGGTGTGCCGACGGTTCATGACAGGTGCCCACCACTTCCGACTGCGGTCGCTGGTCCGGCGACCGTTTCCCGGGTTATCAACGCTAGAAGATCGTGGGCGCAACTGATCTGCACGACGGCGCGGCCTTCGCCGGATGCCCAGTCCTGTTTCGTCCGCGAACTCTGACGATGTCACGGCTTCGCATCGTTTGTCTGTAGGTCAAATGTCCGACACCGTTGCCGGGGGCACCGGCTAGAGATCGTCGAGGACGATCAGGCCGTCCTGCAGTGCGCGCGCCACCAGGGCCGCCTTGGTCTCGGCTGCCCGCCCGACCGCGGCGTACTTGTCGCGGATGCGGGCGAGGTGCGCGTCGATCGTCCCGACGGACAGGGACAATTGTGTTCCCACTGCGGTTTTCGAGCCGGACCGCACCCACGCGACGAGTACTTCCTGTTCGCGCGTCAAGAGGCGCGGGTTGCGCCATCTCGTCGGCCGGTCGGGTCGTGCTCTGTGGTCGAGAATGATGGAGGTCATTCGCCGCCACACCTCCTCCAAGGCTGCGGACCAGATTCCCCTCGAATATATGATCCGTTGCCGCCGTTTGGAATTCGCCACGTCTCAGCCCGCAGTTCTGGGGTCTTGTTTCATTGCGCGAACCATTTGTGTGCAGGGGGTTCGCGTCGGGAATCCGCGGCCGTGCTCGGGGTAAGTGACGTGGCTCTCATCCGCCGGATCGCGGTTGCGCAGCTGTAGCTACGGAGGCGAACTTACGTTACAGTCCCCGGCGGTGGCAGCCGCGTCGCGAAAGATGAGACCGACCGGCCTGTACGATTTGTCCCGCGTGACCTGATGATTCGACGATGATCCACAGGAGAGCGTTATGACCAGCAGTGTGCCTCGCCGTTCGTTCTTCGCCGGTCTGGCGGTCGCTGGCGGAATGCTGGCACTGCCCGCTTCCGGGTTCGCTGCGCCGATTTTGCGGCAGGCGCCCGACGGTGCCGCCGATTTGATCGGGAATCCGCTGTTCGGCACCGGGGTGATGGCCGGTGTGCCGCGGACCGACGGGGCGACGCTGTGGACCAGGGTCAGCGGTGGCAGCGCGGGGTCGGCGGGGAAGCTGGCGGTCGTCGTGTCCCGCCGCGACGATCTGTCCAGTCCGGAGCTGACCGAGACCGCCACCACCGGCGCCGACGGCACCGTCCATTTCGAGGCCGCCGGGCTACGGCCGGGGGAGCAGTACTTCTACCAATTCCGGGGCAGGGGAACGGAATCGGCGGTCGGCCGGTTCAAGACACTCCGTCCGGCCGACTCCAACGAGCCGGTGAAGATCGGCTGGTTCGCCTGTCAAGCGTTCGAGGAAGGCTACTACGCCGCGCATCGCCACCTCGCCGCCGAAGACCTCGATCTGGTGATCTGCCTCGGCGACTACATCTACGAGTTCACCAAGCCTGGTGTCCGCGGCGTCGAAGTCAACGCCTATCCGCAGCTGCTGGAACAGATGCGGGAGAAGTACCGAAAGTATCGCTCGGACACCGATCTTCAGTTGATGCACAGCCGCCATGCCTTCGTGCCCATGTGGGATGACCACGAATACCGCAACAACTACTGGAAGGAAGGCTGGACCGGATTCGGCGCCGACAAGGTCGAGGGCGCAGTCGGTTTCGAGCAGAAGAAGCAGTGGGCCTGGCAGGCGTGGTTCGAGCACATGCCGGTCCCGCGCTTTCCCGGTGCGCCGAACCGCACGCATCGATCGCTGCGGCTGGGGAAGACCGTCGAGCTGTGGGTACAGGACGATCGGCAGTATCGGGACGCACAACCGTGCGGTGACGCGTCAGGGGTGTGTTCGGCCGCGGATGCGGGCGGCCGAAGCATGCTCGGCGACAACCAAACTCGGTGGCTGCTCGACGGCATGAGCGGCTCGGACGCGACCTGGAAGGTGATGGGCAACGCGGTGATGATGATGGGCATGGTGACCGGCGACGACGGCCGCCGCGCCTTCATGGACAGCTGGGACGGCTACGGCGCCGAGCGGACCCACATCCTGTCCACCGCGGCCGCACAGATCAAGAACATGGTCCTGGTCACCGGCGACGATCACAACGGATACGCAGGCGAACTGTGGGACACCGGCTTTGCGCCTGGCACCGTCACCGGCACGCAGGTCAATCCGCCCGGCACCACACGCGCGGCCGTGGAATACCTTGTCCCGTCGGTCACCTCGACCAACGCAGGCGACGGCGGCTATCTCCCCACGGACGCAGGCGATCCCGTCGTTGCCGCGCACAACGAGGAGGCAGCCAGGCACGCCCGCAACCCGCACGCGAAGTACATCAACATGGTCGACCACGGCTATGGCGTGCTGGAAGTGGCATCGAACGAGGCGCGGTTCCACTTCCGCTCGGTGGACAAACTCGATCCGAACGCGGGCGTCACCACCAGGTCCTTCCGCACCCCGTCCGGCCAATCGATCATCGAAGCGCTCTGAGCGTCGCTAGTGGCCGAGGGCTGCCAGTATCTGGCGGGCAGTGTTCTCGTATCCGGCGGCGTTCGGATGGATCGGAAACAACGACGTTCCCCCGGTCGGTGGCGACGGAATGATGCCCTCGGCCCAGCGGTCGCCGACCGGAGCGCACGCATCGTGGCCGATCGTCGACGGCTCGAGATCGATGTAGGTGGCGTTGTGCGCGGCGGCTTGCTCGGCAATCATGGCATTGAGGCGGGAGAGCTTCTGCTGGAGGTAGTCGCTGTCGCGGGGCGAAATCGGGTGTGTCGCAGGACATCCGCCGGGGCGGAAGAAGTACTGGTAGCCGACGACGAGCACCCGTGCGCGTGGCGCGCGTGCGTGGATTTGTTCGATGACGTCGCCGTAGGTCGCCGCGAGCGCGTCGGTTCGTTCGGCGAACATGTCGCGACCGCCTGCGGTGAAGTCGGCGGCGCACGAGCGATCGGCTGCCTCGGGAAAGAAGCTGATGCACCCGTAGGTGTCGTCGGCGATCCCGATGTCATTGCCGCCCATCGACATCGTGACCAGCGTGGTGTCGGCGCTGAGCGCGTCGAACTGCGGTGGCGCGACGCCTGCGACGTTGCCGGGCTGCGGCTGGGTGAGATGCCTGGTGGTGGCACTGGCGCAGGTGACATCACGGAAGGTGGGCACCTGCAATGCTTTCGCCACCAACGAGGGGTAGTTGACTGTCGACCGCGCGCAGGTGAGCAGATCTGATTGCGGGAAGACCACCGACCCGGCGGCATCCGAATCGCCCAATGCCACGTAGACACCGCCGGTGCTCGGTTCCGCTGTTGCCGACCCGAGCGAGACGGCGGTCATTGCACAGCCGAGGGCCGCGACCATGACCGCGGCCCGTGGGCGGTGGGACATGCTTGTCGTGCTGTTCATGCTCACTCCTCGCGGATCGATGGACATGGTCGGCGCGTCGTTGGACGCCGAAGGCGTCAGACGTGTCGGTAATGCTCTGACCAGCTTTGAACCGAACCTGAACTTGCTTCAGTTATACGGGTACCGTGCGCGATGTGACCCCCCGAAACGCTGATTTCACCCTGCCACGTGCGGCGGTCGCCGCCGCGGCACGCCGACTTGCCGCCGACGGTCTGGTCATCGGCACTGCAGGCAATGTGAGTTGCCGACAGGGCGATCTTGTCGCGGTGACCGCGACCGGCCTGGCCCTCGCAGCGGCGGAACCGGAGCACGTCACGGTCATCGACCTGAACGGCACGATCATCGACGGCGACTGGCAGCCGACCTCCGAGGTGGAACTGCACCTCGGCGTCTATCAGGACTCCGAAGCGGCCGCGGTCGTGCACACCCACTCGCCGAACGCCATCGCGCTGTCGCTGGTGCGCGACGAACTGCCGTGCATCCACTATCAGCAGCTCCTGCTCGGCGGCGCGATCAGGGTCGCTCCGTTCGCCGCGTTCGGCACGACCGAGCTCGCCAGCAGCGTTCGAGAAGCTTTGCGCGACAAGAGCGCTGCGATCATGGCCAACCACGGTGCGGTCGCCGTCGGCCCGACGCTGGACGCGGCGATCGCCAATGTCCACCTGGTGGAGTGGATCAGCGGAATTTACCTGACCGCCGCAGCGGCGGGCTCCCCGCGCGCGCTCGAGGCTGAGCAGCAGCAATCCGTGCTTGCTGCCACGCTGAGCCGGGGATACGGCAGCACCGTTGCGCTCGAGGCGGACCGGAATCGCTGAACCTGCTGGCGGTGGTCCTGTTCCAGACAACGGCGCATGTCCGAGGCGAGTCTCGAACGGTTCCGGGGTTGATCAGCGAGTCGTGGCGGGCTTGCCGTCAGCGAGCGTGAGGCTTCTCGCCTGCTGGTAGGGGCAGGACGCGGCTTCGAACGCGGCTGCGGTGGCGCGCACGCGCGCCGGGTCGTCGTCGAGAAGCGCCGTTGCCCTTTCGACGATGGCGTCGGCGATCGGGTTGCCCGCCACTGCTTTTCGAGCGGTGGCGAGGTGGGCGCGGGCGTCTGGATGGTCGGCGAGCACCGCGGCCTCGGCGCGGAGCGCGGTGTACCAGTGCCGCCACACCCAGATGACCTGCCCGTCGAGCTCGTCGGGTTCGGCGGTCAGGCCTGCCATGGCTTGGTCGGCGCGGCCGTGGTGCAGTAGCACGATGGCGTCGAAAACCGCACTGTAGACAGTCTTTTGCTCAGGAGCGACGCAGAGCTCGTCGACGATCGCCAGCCACTCGGCGCGCGCCGCGTCGTCGCCGCGCAGGCCGTGCGCCAGCGCCACCGCGGCCGCCGCCATCGCGAGGTGCGGCGCAGGCAGGCGTCCGGACAGTTCCCATGCGTCCAGGAAACGCCTACTGCCGGTAAGTACCTCATCGAGGTTGCCTGCCAACACCTCCGCGACCATCAGCCGGGAGGTGGCGAAATCGCCCTGTTCGGCGAGCAGCGGGAGGTCGCGGAGCTGCCGGCCCCAGCGGCGCGCGCCGGTCAGATCGCCGACACCGATACAGGTTTCGGCTGCCTCGGCGAGCGCGTTGCCGCGTTCGAGCTCGGTGGCCGGTGAAACCGGCACGGTGGCAAGCAGTTCGACGCGTCGACGGGTTGTTTCGGCGGTGGCGAAGGTGTCTCCTGTCCAACACTGTGCCGCGGCGAGCGCGTCCAGTGCCGCGCTCTCTGCCACCGGATCGCCCGCCTGATAGGCCAGTTCGACCGCGCGCTCGGCGAGCGAGAGCGCCTCGGACATCCCGGTTTCCAGCTCGGCACGGTCCGCGTAGACGGTCTCGGTGTGCACCCCACACTCGGCAAGGGCGACCGCGGCCAGCGCGGCGGGGTCGTCGCCGGCCA